>CAYHEC010000012.1:6298-97586 GCA_964355675.1 uncultured Caldithrix sp. | reverse complement strand
GCACGAGGTGAGGCGGACAGCTGTCCGCCTCACCAAAGAACCGCCACTCCAGCACTGTCTCATCAAGTCGCGCAACCTCCCCATCGACCAACCACGTAATCGACCATCCGGCAGAATCGGCTTCGCTCGGCACGACTTCAAACCGAACAAGGCTGTCAGGCAAGACATCAAGTGTAATGTCTTCCGGGGCGAAGCTCCAGATTGCGCCCTTGACGGACACATTCCAGACGACCGCGTCGCTCGATTGGTCACGGTATGCAAACCCTTCGACGGTGTAATTCCCGGATTGGAGAAAAGCAATGGTAGCACCGGCGTCTCTGCCGGTCTCTTCGGACTGTTGATTATCAAGATTGGTCTTTGTCCAGAGATACTGCACGTCGTCATTACCGCCGACGGCGGCTACGGAATCGAGGGAGAAGTCAACCGAAGCGCCGCGGTGGACGGTGAGGTTGAGGGTGTCTGGGGAATGGGATTGGATGTAGAGGTCGGTGACAGTGACGTGCCAGCGGATGCTGGAAACTGATTGGTCGAGGGAGATTCGACACAAAACATCGACGACGCCTGTTGGTTCAAATAAAACAGTATGGGTCGTATCAAAATCGTTGACCAAGGAATCAGCAATAAGCCATTCATAGTTAAACTCCCTGTCGAAGACATCTTGCACGACCGCCGAAAACTGGATTGTGTCTCCGGGTAAAACAGTCTGTAGCGTATCGAAGGGCGACCATCTTAAACATGGGCGGGTCGGCATTTGTCCGAGACATGAAATCAATCCAACAAATGTGTTATTGTGATTTACTACGCTCGCTGTTCCCGCGGCAAAAACATATTCCTCAACGCCGATTACAGCTCCCCGTAGCGATAATGGATGATAATCACGATTTTCTCTATCTTCGTAATTTGATTGCCATTTTAGGTTGCCTTCAAGATCGAGAAACAACCCCAATGGCGTTGAATTAGCCAGATTACCGCCAACAATCAAATATCCGATCTCTGGAAAATATAAAAGACCGGGAACACTAAGGACTCGAAAATCACTATTAGGAGCCGCCCATTCGAGGTTGCCTTCTTGATCGGTTTTGATAAGTCCAGGATGTTCGTTGTCTATGGTAAGGAATGCAAACCCGGAGTTACCTGTTCTTACAAGCAAATTGTAACTCGAGGCATTAAGATGATTTTCGTATGAATTGAACCAGACAAAATTTCCTTGATAATCGACTTTTCGTAACCAGCATAATTGTCTATTCCCTGCACGATCACCGCCGCATAAGACCAGCCCCTCCTCCGCCTCGCGCAAGCCCAAACAGATGGGAGTGCTATTACCCGCATACGTTTGATTTACAGTAAGATCGCCGTTCTCTTCGACTATTACAAGCCTGACAATATTTGGATTTCTGGAATATCCCGTAGCTGCAATTTCGCCACTCTTCAATTCAATTACGCCATTGCAGACACCGGGGCCATAATTTCGAAACCAAACCTCCTCACCTCCATCGGTTAGTCTTAGAATTGAAAATTGATCGTTACGTTTTCCGCCAACCACCAAGTCGCCATTGTCTGTTTCGATCAAGCTGTTGGCTCTCAACTGTACATTATAAGACACCGCCCAAATCTCTTCGCCTTCCGGGTCCACCCGCGCAACAAACCATCCACTTCCGCCGCTACACGATCCACAGACAGCAAGATCTCCATTACCGCAAGCGAAAATATCGTAAAAACCTTGCGAAGATGGGAAGTATCTCGTCCATCCTGCATCAGGTTGTGCCAGCACGGGTTGGCTGAAAATCAGACAAAGAGACATGCATGGCAGGATATATTTATTCATGAAGTACTTTTGATTCATTGACTTGGTACGATCACCACTATCGAGCGCGAAGGATGCGCTCGATAGCGGATGAGATGAAGGGTACAGATCGACTATTCTACGCCAATCGTCAGCACGTTTCCGTTGATCCAATCGGTAACATCCGTTGCGGGATTGTTCGTAAATTCCAAACTGTTTGAAGTTGCAGTAATACGAGTTGTAACAGACCCTGCAGGCGGATCGTACGCCCCCTTCCAAATGCTAGTAAAGCCCCAACCAGACTCATATGTCAGCGATCCTCCTCCAACAATAGGTTCAGCATTACCGTTGAGGAATGAGACGGTTACATCCGTGATTTCAGCGTCTGATCTAAATCCGTGTTCCCCCCAATCAAAATGTGCGCTTTGGATTAATGCCGCCCTTGCATCTTTCGGCACCGGCCAGACCAACACTCCGACGACGATTGCAACCATTGCAATCAGCCCGATCAGGGCTCCGATTCGTAATTTGTTTGACATTTCATCCTCCCAATTGCTTACATCTTGGTTCCGCAAACCAACGCGCTCCAAAGGAGGGTTGTCGGCTTCAGACGAGCCGACATTAATATGTGCAAAAAAAAAAGCACTTGTCAAGTCTTTTCGGTCGAATCGGGAGTTTATTTTGGGGCGAAAAAAAATAAGTGGCGAAGGACCGACCCCTCACACTTGTGTCAAATTGAGAAAATCGACGCAGGAATGTCGCCTCTCTTCATCGATGTTAACTGCATATTACCGGGATCGAGGCGGGGAGATCGTTAAATCTCCCCGCCCACAATCGTCAGGTTACGGTTCTACGGCCGGTTGTCTGTGACGTTCCATTGAAAATAATGGGTCGCTGCTGCCACCGCATTACTGGGATTTGGGTTACCCTGATCAAATACCAGCCACCATGGGGCATTGATAACGACATGCCAGTGGTCGTATACTATCACTGCTGGGACGTACGTATAATAGACAGTACCGGGAGTGTCGGTTGCGTTCCCTGACCAGGCTAAGGCGCCACCATTATGAGCCTCGAATGTGACGCACAAATTGTCAACTTCGGACTCGTAAAGGAGGTGGTTGCCGTTGGCCCACATGTCGAACGACACGAGCGTTTGCCCAAAAGCAAACCCGTTCATCCCAATGACCATACAAAGCGCAACCAGTAACACTGCGAACTTCTTCATTTTTTACCTCAAAACTGGAAAAATAGACTCGCTTTTATATTTTGAAGAGGAGGAGTCTTATTATCCTCTTTTATCGGGCAAGCCCGAACTCTTTTTTTACAGCCAGGAATAAACATAAGGATACGTGATATATATACAAAGCCCTTGGCAGAAAATTCGGATTCTTTGATTTCGTTGCGATATATCAGATAAATATAGACTTAATATTTGTTCACCATTCTGTTCACAGACTCCACCTGATCGGTGAAAAAAACACAAAAGCCCACCTCCGGAGTGACTTTCCGGTCTAAGAAAGTCATTCCGCATGTGGGCTTTTAGGCTGTAGGCTCCCGAAGTATGAGCGGGAACTCAATCTTATATATTAAAGTTGACATAATCTAGTAAGGAACCACGCTGAAGCGGTTCGGACCGAAAGCAATCGTCAGAATATATGCAACATTTGCCTCGAAGTCAAGTGATATCGAAGCCAAAATAAAAAAATATTACCGGGAAAATTTCCGCTAGTCGGGCATGCCTATTTCAAATTGAAGTAATAAGAATAATTTAGAGGATGAATATCTGCTCAGAAACAGGATTCCTTGACTCACCCCTCCCTCTTCCTCTTCATTTCATCTAACATAGGCTTGACGATTGTATCGCGACAGTCTGGACATACCGAATGAGTAAAATTAGCGTTTGTGTGCTCGTGGATGTACCCTTCCATTTGTTGCCAGTAATCGCGGTCATTCCTGATTTTTTTACAGTACATGCAAATTGGAAGCAATCCCTTGAGTTGCTTGACATTATCAAGCGCTTCCTGAAGCTCTGCCGCTCGGGCGACAAGCTTTCGCTCCAAACCGACTACTCGCTCGCCAACGCGTATTCGCGAACGAAGTTCGTCCTCACTATACGGTTTTTTCAAATAATCATCAGCGCCTGCATCAAGACCTGCGACAATATCTTCAATAGCACTCATCGCAGTGATCATTATCATGTAAAGATAGCCACCTGGGGGAGGATTTTCTCGAACGCGACGCAATATATCGATTCCCTCGAATTCTGGCATTTTCCAATCAAGAAGGACAATATTAATTCCGCCGCGATGAATCTCTTCCAATGCTTTGTCACCATCACTTGCGGTCACAACATCGTAACCCCATGTCACTAATGAATAGGTGATTAATCTTAAAGCGGTAGTGTCGTCGTCTGCGGCAAGAATGCGCATTCGATCTGAGTTATTGTTGGTGTTCAGTTTTTCCAGTCCGCAACAAAAATGTTTGTCGAATGAAGGGTCGGGCCGAACCGGTTAGAACACCATATCAATTTATTGCCGTCATTTGACCACATCGGAAAACCATCGAAGGTTTCTCCAAAGGTGATTTGTTCAATCCCAGTACCATCTAAGTTCATCATATGAAGATTAAAAACGGGCATTCTCTGTCCCGGTTTTTTTGGACCATAATTGGTGCAGAACATTATATGCTTACCATCAGGATGCATGTAGGGTGCAAAGGAGGCGACCCCTAAATCGGTCAACTGACGCCGCTCTGTTCCGTCTGGTCGCATGATCTGTAGCTCAAATCGTACCGGGGCGACCATCTTGTTCTCGAACAATTCCCGGTATCGTTTCACCTCAGGATTCGTCTTGGGTAAATGACTGCGGAAAATGATCCATTTCCCATCTGGTGAGAAAAATGGACCTCCATCATAACCGTAGGTATCAGTCAACTGTTTGACATTCTTGCCATCGATGTCCATTGTGTAAAGGTCGAGGTCGCCGTTTCGAACCGAAGTAAATACAATCGATTTGCCGTCAGGTGAGACCGCACTCTCCGCATCGTAGCCGGGCGATTCGGTCAATTGCACCAGGTCGCTTCCATCGATCTTGGAGCTATACACGTCATACTCATCGAGTCCCCAGACATAACCGAGCTTCCGGTCGGGTTCTGCCGGTGGGTCTTTAGAGAAACTATGAGTAGAACACCAGATGATCCGATCTGTCCCGGGGACAAAAAACGAACAGGTGGTCTTGCCTAAGCCAGTCGAAATCAACTTCGGTTCGCCGCCGCTCGAAGGTTCAATCCATATTTGATCAGCTGGGTAGTTGCCGTTCCATCGCCCCTGCCAGGCGATCCATTTTCCGTCCGGCGAGAAGTAGGCCTCGGCGTTTTCACCGCCGTTGCTCAGCATCCTGACATTGGTCAAGTGCTTTTCTTCGCCAGGATAGCGCAAGCTATCAGATGAATTTTGAGCAAAGCTGTTGATTGCGGCTAAGGTGATGGCTATACTGACAATTAACTGTTTGATATACAAGGTTTCCCTCAAAGATTATTATTAAATTCCGGAAAGTGTTGGCCAGATCGTAGTACGTTTAGGTATCGGATTCGTACCACGGGCCACACTTCTCAATTCTTTCAATTTATTTAAGTCCAAGCCTCGATTCAAGACGTTTTAGCGCCTCGTCCCGTTTCTTAGAATTTTCACCCTGCCCCGTTGACGTCTTCTCAACTTCCTCTTCTTCATTCACTTTCGCTAATTGAGCTTCGCTTATAAGCTCGACTTTATTGTCAGTGATATTGTCTTGACTACTGTCAGGGTGAGAATCGTATAATACAATTTTATTTGTTGGACTCATACTTGGAGCTTCAAACGGCACAAGTAAATTATTCTCCTCAAGTGAAGTAAGATTGACTTCAATTTCATTTAGTTTAAGATACTGACTTTCTTCATACGATAAATCACCCGAATTGAATAAATAACGTCTGGAGAATATTCCAGCGTAGGTTCCGATTAATGCGGGAACAATATCTCTCATTAATTTGCTTAAAGTCAATTGGTACTGAGCGGGAATCGGCGATGAATCGATCAAATGGCCTGATATATTGGCAAGATCGACACCGGCCCCAATCAGGATCACCCATCGCCAGCTTCCTTTAGGCTGAAGAAATCCCATCGTTATCGCGGCGAAAAAAATCAATAATAACGGAACTCGCCCATTGTCATCGATAAAACCTGCATAAAAGGCGAGAATACCCAACACAATGACCGGTATAATTAATCGAGCTATATATTTGAATTGTTTGAACAATTAATTATTACTCTGCTCGACGGGCAGTTCCTTCTACTGCCCTTTCCATCCCCGACAGGTCTTTAATCACGTGCAAGTTGTCAAATCCTGCCGATAGAATTTCAAACACTTTCTCCAATGTCCCATCGCCGATTTCTGTGATAAATATACCGTTATTTTTCAGTAACAAAGGCAGATTATCCATCCACCGACGATAAAACGAGAGACCGTCTCCTTCATCAGTAAGGGCTACGCGTGGCTCACCATCGCGAACGTCTCGGTGAAGCGATACAAAGTCAGTGACAGAAATATAGGGAGGATTTGCGACAATTATATCAAATCGCTCGTGCCACGAACTTGGAAATTCGTCAAGTGCGTCCCGTTTCGCCAGGAAAATTCGATCGGAGAGTCTCATTGCTTCTGCATTCAGCTTCGCAAATTTTAACGGAGTCGGCTCACTATCCACGAGCACCACATGGGCATCAGGTAATTCCGCGACTATCGAAAGACCCATCGCTCCGCAACCGCAACAAAGCTCGAGTATTTCAACTTGCTCTACAGAGCCAGAGCTTTCGTTACTAAATAGAAAACGGCGGGTTTGGATCAGTTCGATGACCCTCGCTACTATCGATTCACTATCGAAGCGTGGAATGAAACAACCTTTGCCAACCAGAAACTTGTGACTAAAAAATGGTGCCCACCCGAGGATATGCTGGACAGGTTCACCGCTCAGTCGTCTGGCGAGAAAGGAATAATATTTATCGATTATCGTAGGCGAAAGCAGTTCATTGGCTTGAAAATTAAGCGCAATTCTGTCCAGCCCGGTAGCCGCCTGAAGCATCAATTCTGCATTTAGCCGAGGCGATGAATCAAACCCATTCGCCTCCAGACGGCTCGCGCCGAGCCTAAGAATTGATGAAATCGTCTCCACTATTCCTCATTTACTATAAATATTCTCTACCAGATCAATGAGTTACGCCAGAGCATATTGGTATTACGAACTCGCTGAGAAATTATCGATGCGATGTTCCGCATTAGAAGAAATCCGATGCGCGGATTTTCATCCAGTAGCTTCATCAGCTTATCATACTCATAGGCGCAGGTGACAACATCCTCTTCAGCCTTTACTGTCGCCGAACGAGGTGACCCATCCACAAGCGAAAGTTCGCCAAATATCTGCCCATCTCGCATGGTGTAGATGACTTCTTCTTTACCTGACTCAGTAGGCAAAGAGAGCCGGATCGAAACTCGACCATGGCAGATGATAAAAAGATCTCGTGATTTTGAGTCTTCCACCAAGATCACCCGACCCTTCGAATATGAGCGCTCTTCAGCGATACCGGAAAGGGCTTCCGATTCAGCCGGAGTCATCTCTTTGTTGAGTCCGGCGGCCTCGAGAAGCTGTACTCTCCGTGACAAAGCGCAATTAGTATCACTTTCCATTAATCTCTCCAATGGTAAATATAACAAATTGTCAAATTCAGATGAGAGTATTAACTTGTAGCGATTTTCGTTCTTGGACGGCGGACGCTCCTGTCCGACCCAAGCCGGATTCGCGTAGGAAAGCGGGCGGACAGGAGTGTCCGCCCTCCAAGAAACAATTACTCAGTTAATACTCTCTTATCGGTTAATATGCTTTCAGCGCCTGCCCAAGATCCGCACAAATATCACGTGGATCTTCGATTCCCACGGAAAGGCGGATCAATCCTTCGCTGATCCCCGCTTCGGCAAGTTGATCCGATGAGTAGCTTGAATGAGTCGTCGAAGCTGGATGACAAATCAGGGTGTCGCAATCGCCAAGACTGACTGCAAGAATGCATAACTCAAGCGCATCCATCACTTTTTTCGCGTCTTCCCGATCTCCCTTGATTTCAAACGCCAGCATCCCTCCAAACTCACTCATTTGAGATCGAGCAAGATCGTGTTCGGGATGAAACCCAAGTCCGGGATAATAGACATGTTTCACACGCGGGTGAAAACTAAGATACTGTGCAACTCGCATTGCATTGGAACAGTGCCTCTTCATTCGCACAGCGAGAGTTTTCAGTCCTCTCAGTAATAACCAGGCGTTGAAGGGGCTGATGCACGAACCGATATGATTAAGCGTCTCCTTGCGTACTCTGGTTATCAGCGCCTTTGAACCGACGATTATCCCGGCAACTGTATCGCCATGCCCTCCAATGTACTTTGTAGCGCTATGGATGATGATATCTGCACCCAGCTCAAGGGGACGTTGCAGAATAGGTGTGGCAAAAGTATTATCGACTACCAACGGAATGTCATATTTGTGGGCAAGTCGAGCACAGGCACGTATATCAATTATTGCCATCGTCGGATTTGCAGGCGTTTCGATAAAAATCATCTTTGTTCGGTTATCGATGGCCGCCTCCAGTTCATCGAGATGGTTTGCCATTACTTCGCGCGCTTCGATTCCTAATCTTGGAAGCAGGGTCTTGTACATGGCATGAGTACCGCCATAGATGGTTGCAGACGAGACGATATTGTCACCGGTTCCGCACAAAGTCAGTATCAGTGCACTTTCCGCTCCCATTCCGGACGCGAAAGCAAGCGCCGCTTCGCCGCTTTCAAGAAATGCCATCTCTCGTTCAAGGCATTCTTCGGTCGGATTGCCGAGTCTTGAGTAAATATAACCGACGGCTTCACCTTTGAAGAGCGCCTCACCATGGTTGCTATCTTTGAAAGCAAAGGTAGAACTTTGATAAATAGGCGGAGCGACTGCTCCGGTAAATTTATCTATTCCTTCCGATCCATGGACGGCAATGGTGTCTAAGCCCCATTCCTTCTTTACCATGTAATTATCCAGTTCGTTTGATAAGGTTGATTAAAGTCCGGATTTTAATACCGGTAAATATATATTAATTATGCGTTTTATAGTGTCCAAACATCCCTTTTAGAGCAGGTTTTCAAACCCATCGTTTTAATATTGGGATCGATTTATTCCGCTAATTGAGTCAATTCAATTAAAACTCCTCCCGTTGTCTTAGGATCGAGAAAGGCGACCATCCGCCCTTCTGCTCCTTTACGGGGGTAGGAATTAAGCACTTTAAAACCTGCCTTGACACTTTCTTCGATTGACCAATTTAAATCTTTTACTTTTATGGCAATATGGTGTAATCCTTCGCCATTTTTATTGATATACCGTCCAACCGGAGTCTCTTCGTTCAGTGCTTGCAACAATTCGATGCGAGCGCCAGCGAAATTGATTGGCAATACTTCGACGCCCTGATCGGCTACGATCTCGCGTTCGCAGGGAATTCCGCCAAGAAGAGAATATATCTGCAAGGCGTTTTCGATAGATTTCACTGCAATTGCGATATGATCGATTGAGGCGTGGGACGCGTTCAAAATATTTTCATTTTTCTTCATAGTTATAATATAAGATTGTCTTTAGCTCCCTGCAACTTTAGTATGATTAACTTATCCTTAAATGATCGAACCAGACAACTGATTAAAACAGTCCAGCACATCAGAAGATCAAACAAGGTCGCCTAAGAGTTCGTACTCACCTTAAGTCTATCGATATAATCTCAAGGACTGGTTGGAAGGGTTCCGTCCCCTTCCATCCAAGCACGTCTAATACTGGTATTATCAAATTGATAATCCTTTACAATTTAACCTTCGGACTAAAATAATGCTTCCTCCTGACAAGATCCCTTTTGAACCCTTTAAAATTAAAATGGTCGAACCAATTCCGGCTCTCGACCCGCTTAGTGCCGTCGCGCTCAAGCATCGAGAAGATGTATTGGTAGGGGCAAAATACAATCTTTTCAAAGTACCGGCGAAAGATGTTACGATTGATTTACTTACCGATTCTGGTACGGGAGCAATGAGTCAGGAACAATGGTCGGCAATGATGCTCGGCGACGAGTCCTATGCGCAGACTGTAAGTTTCGATCGATTTGTCGAAGCCATTCGACAGGTTATCGGCAGTAGTTTCAACGTAATTCCAACTCACCAGGGACGCGCTTCGGAAAACATATTATTCCATGTATTAAATGCGCTTGCAGACCAGTATTCAGCCTATTCGCGCCGACCGCTAAGACGGCGAGTGTTAATTAATTCATTCTTTGATACTACCGCCGCCAACGTAATGCTTCATGGAAAACTGACTGAAGAAGACTTCTCGCGCCGTAATGAACTTCTTGGCAGGGATAAAGCTACATCTGCTCTAAAGCAGGGACCGGAGCGACTCGAAAGGGAGTTAAAAAAAGCCTCTTTGCTAACCCGGAACCAGCTCGTAGTCGATCAAACCAAACCGGAGCTATTTGATCACGGCATTTTTGGTGGAAATATCAATCTTGACTTATTGGAGCAAATTCTATCCGATCCACAACAAAGAAGTGAGGTCATGCTGGTTATGGTTACGACAACTAACAACACTGGCGGCGGGCTCCCGGTTTCTCTTGCCAATATGCGAGCAATCAGACAGATGATCGATCACTATTCTGCAGGAGATATGGTCTGGTGTGAAGGATTGCCTCCTCTTATGTTCTTCATGGATGCGTGCCGATTTGCTGAAAACGCCTACTTCATTCAACAACATGAAATCGGACAACAACATCGTACAATCGCCGAAATTGCTAAGGATATGTTTTCGCTCGTCGATGGCTGTACCATGTCTGCTAAGAAAGACGGATTAGCAAACATCGGCGGTTTTCTTGCAACGCGATTCGTTGAATTGGAAAGACTTGCCTGGGAGTACATGGTCGAAATTGAGGGCTTTTATACTTATGGTGGATTGGCTGGCAGAGATCTTGAGGCAATTGCCGTCGGAATTCTCGAAGGCGTCGATGATAGACGCGTTAAGCAAAGGGTCGAACAAGTACGACAACTTTGGGGCTGGCTGAAGGATAATGAAGTACCGGTGAAGGAACCGTGCGGTGGTCATGGAGTTTTTCTAAAAGGAAGAGCCTTTTGGACTGATCCCGACGGTAAGCCTCTTGTTTTACCGGAGCATCTGCCCGGGCACTTACTTGCCATAGAGCTTTATCGTAAGTATGGTGTGAGAACATGCGAAATCGGCACGGTGATGTTTGGTGACTACGATTCGAAAAAGAATATTGTAACTCGAGTTGCTCTCGACGAAGACTATGTGCGGCTTGCTATTCCGCGTCGAGTTTATTCAGAGAGTCACCTTAGGTATGTTGCCGCCGGTCTTATCGAGTTACACAATCGGCGTCTTTCTGTCGAATGGAAGGGAATGGAGTTTACTTATCGACCAGATTCACTTCCACATTTTCTATCTCATTTTAAGCCTATTGTAAAGTGAGTCGATAGAAAACCCCTCACCCCAAAAACATCATCGCCCCCGCCAATTGGCGGGGGCGATGCGATTCTAACAAGTATTACCTGTGAAAAAAGTGAGCCTGTGGGGCGGATTGCAATCCGCCCCACTGCTTGAGCTACTACTTCTTTACTTCACGAGCATTACTTTACGAACGGCGCTGAAGTTCGTCGCTTCCATCTTGACGATGTAAACGCCCGATACCATCGATTCGCCATCCAACACGACACTGTGATGGCCAGCCTGAAGCTCACCACTCACCAACGTCGATACTTCACGTCCAGACAGATCGAACACGCGAACCGTCACACGTGATGCTTCCGGCAAGCCGAAGGCTACACGAGTCACTGCATTGAACGGGTTCGGGTAGTTCTGACTGAGATAGAACTCGGTCGGAAGTGCTGTCGTTACAGACGCGTCGATTACCGTGAAACCGTCTGTCAAATAGACAAGGCGGTCGCCTTCGATAACCCGCGAACTAAGATCGACAACTACGTCTTCAGCGGCATTCCACAACTTCAGCGTGAACGCTTCGCCGTCTTTCAGGCCGTCCACCGCTTGGGTTGAGGCGTCGTCGCCCCAGACTGCAATACCAATCTGTCCATCGATTACTCGGCCTACGCCAACCATAAGACCGGACGGGCTGAACGCGGCAACCTGGTCGGAAGTCGAAAGATCGACGCCCGATACCTTGGTGACCAACACGCTCATGTTTGCACCGGTCGAAGGTACATCGGCCCAACGACCCTTGACAGACTCAGGATCGACTGACAATGCAGCGGCCTGATTCTGTGCTTGTGGGTAGTTAAGAACAACGTCGGCACTGACATTGATCTGGTAGCCAAGACCTTCACGCCATGGCGGCATATTGCTGAAGAAATCGCGTGACGGGATCATGAAGTTACCAAGGCCGTCCTTGGCGATAACAACATTGTCGATGATTGGAGATACCACATAGTTCCGGCTGGCGCGACTCGCCAACAGTGAATAATCAGGGAAGTAGGCAATCATATTCCAACCACGGGAGATCGGAACATCATCCTGCGCACCCTTAGGAACTCCAACCCACTGAGCTGACATTGCTTCATCCATACGAACCTGGTAACCCTCAGCAAGGTTCCAGTAAGCAATACCATTGAAACCACGCTCCGGTACATAAAACGCACCGCGTTCATTCTTCATCAGAATAACATGGTGTGCGCCGTTGTTTGGACGCTGGAGCTGTGCCATCATCGGAATGATTTCAGGACCGGGATCGCCTGCCCACATACCTTCATCGGTTGGGGTTACGTTGATCGAAATCAGGTTCCAGCCTAAACGGAACGCTACGTCGAGTGTCTTGGCGCTGAAAGCTTCAACAGCAAGAACCGTGTAACCGTTCGCCTGCCAGACCATGTTACCTTCTTCGACAACTGCGCGACCATTCCACTCTTCGTCAGTGGCTGGATTCCACACCCTGAGGTTCATTGTCTCGCCAGCATCGAACTGATCAGGATATGCTTCATCAGCACCCCAGACCGCCGGACCGACTGCTTCTCCGAACCAACGTGCGGAGCCGCTAAGGACGCCACCGGGTGTAAAGATACCTACTTCCCAGTCGTTTGCAACCGGATCGCCATCGAAGGAAATGCCGGTTATAAGCAGACTGTGGTTTTCGCCAGTAACATTAATGGGAGTAAAGTGAACCGGGCCGGGGGGCTCAGGTCGATCACCCTTGTGGAACGAAACTGGAAGGGTCATAACAGGACCATCTGCATCGTTTGATTCGATGATGATGTTTCCGAAGTAATCGCCTTCTTCCATACCTGCATGATTGTAGGTAAGGGTAAGTTCACGTTCTTCACCCTGAGGAACTGTGCCATTGGTCGGATCGATTGTCAGCCAGGGAATGCCCCAGACGTCTTGCGGTCCGAAAGCAATCGCTCGACCTTCAACCAAGTAACCATTGCTGGCGGCGGCGATGTTTGCTCCACCGTTGCGGTCCCAGTTTTGGTAACCGACAAGCTGAGTACCGTCAGGTGCGCCGGTTTCGGCATATTGGAATACACCGTAACCATTTGCATAAAGAATTGTCTGGAACGTCCATGCGCCAGCGCCATTGATATGCTCTACAGCATTCCAAGTGATGACGGCCATATTCGCGTCAGACCAGAACCAAGTGTTACCACCGCGTGGCATGTACCAGTCGCTCATTGCGCAGTTGATTTCACCGGCATTGAAGTTGGCGCCTGGGAAGTTACCCATGCCCTGCCAGCTATAAACCCAACCGCGATCTGGCTGTGCTGTGGCTACCCAACCATTTGAGCAGATCCACAAGTCACTTGAGTTGCGTCCGTAATAGGGGAATTCGAAGCCCATTTGAACCTGACGACCGTCGTCATCGCCCATCTGCCAGGATTGCGCACCCTCGCGATTTACGATATCGACCCATTCGTAATCAGGACCATCGGCTTCATCATTATCCCTCCACTCGTAAGTGGCATTGTCGGGTTCACCGCGTCGATCACGGAGCGGTCCGACTTCGCCAGTCTTGACTGAGCGAACGCCGCGAACAACTGCGTCACGCTGACCTTCGACGGGCTCTGAGTAGAGTGACCAGACGAGATCGGCACGGTTATCGCCAGCGCCATTACCAATTACCAAGGTGGTATTGAAGGGCTGATCGTCGCCAACTGCCGCGTATTCCATAGGAACTTCGTCAGCCGGACGAGTGTACATATCGGGGCCAGATTCTGCGAAACCAGTAACATTCCAGGAAGCGTCGCCGCCTTCGATGTTCATAGCGTCGGTCGTAAAGATAACGACCGCACTACGCTGACCGGTTTCGGTCGGACGGAAGAAGAACGTAAAGGCGACTTCTTCGTCCGTGGGCACGTTCACTGCGCCATTGAAGCTGGTAGCAAAATCTTCCGGGTTAGCGCCTTCGATGGCTACATCGGAGATATCGAATGCTTCCGAACCGACATTTGCGACGGTGACGGTGTAAGGTCTTTCACCATCAACGAAGGTATTGTCGAATTCTATGTTAGCTTCCTGTACCAGCGGCATTGCCTGTGGATCAGATTCCCAAACCGAAATCCCGTGAATATCAAGGGTGACGGTAAGGACGTTCCTCGGATCATTGTCGGGATCGGTATCACGAGGATCGTTGGACAAGAATACGATGTCGGCTTCGTAATGACCACCGATCGCACCCTCAGTTGAGAATGTGATGGCGATGTCTTCACTTCCGCCTGCACCAATCGTGTTGTCCATCGGTTCAATTAAAAGCCAATAAGCTTCGGTCACGCCGTCTTCGTAGATACGAATGTTGGCGGGGTTAAGGCCGGAAGCCCAGAGGTTATGACCGTCATGACCTACTGCGCAGTAGGGCTGATCGGCCCCGGGGAACACTGCGAATGCCTGTTGTGCTTCACCGGTGCAAGACCAGTTTGCTTCATTGACAGTAATTTGGTGGACACGACCAGTTGTGTAATTGGTCATCCAAAGCTGTCCGTCGGGATGCTTCGATACCCACTCCATACTGTAAGCAACCTGATTACCGTGATACTGCTGGTGATTGGCAATGATACCAATCTGCTGACCGAGACTTCCATCATCATTCACGTTGTAAACGTGAATCTGCTGAGTATTGCCATTGATGAAGAAGATACGGCTATTCTCGACATCGGCGGCCATACCGTAAACGCCCCAGGGCATATTGATAGCGCCAATGTTTTGACCAGCGGCATTGTAGCGGTTGACTGCCGCCTGTGCCCAACCCGGCAGATAAAAGAGACCCTTCGTCCATGCGCCGTCCATACAACCTCCGGGAGCGATACGACGCTGTTCCGGGAAGTTTTGGTAGTTGGCGTCATGGCCCCAGCGGACAGCGTTTTGGGCGGAGTAGTTTGTTACCCACATGCCTTCGTTGTCCCAGTCCCAACCGGCGCAGGATGAGTAATTACCTGCGGCGTTGTTACCGTTGAACTGGCCAATTAATTGACCAGCGGGGTCACGTAATGGACCGACGGCGCTGCCATCGACACTGCGAAGCGAGCGGCCGTTGTCGTCACGTTCTGGCTCTTGCATATTGCGAACTTCAGCTTCCCAGATCAGGGGGCTGCCACCAGCATTTTCAAGATTGAACATGCGTTCCTGACTTTCGCCTTCGTCGAGATCTTCTTCAATAAGATTTGACTCAAGGACGAGTTCGGGAGCTACAAGAGCATTTCCGGTTACGCTGACAGGGTAGCCACCGTCTTCATCAACGTAGCGTGGGTCATTGGTCGAGAAGCTCAAAGTTGCGTTGACATCGCCTTCGCCGTTTTCCACAACTGGATTCCAGCTAATCGGCAGATTGATGAAGGCGCCGACGCCAATGACTTCGTCGTAATCGTCGGGATTGACGCTAAAGTCATCATTATCGGAAACGACGTCAAAGATTTCGAGATCGTCGGTTCCGACGTTCGTAACTCTGACAGTCATCGACTCTGGATATCCGTAATAAACGATACCAAAGTTAGCCGCGGCTTCTTGTTGTCCGTTGACAACTTCCGGACCACCAGGGGTAACATCAATGTTCGGGATACCAGTGACTTCCATATCGACTGTGAAGTCAACATCGGGAGTTGGGCTCTGACGAACCGGGTCATTAGAGAGGAAGTGAACTATCGCCTGATAATGACCGGCAAGAGCGCCAACTGCATTAAGATGGAATGCGACCGCATGTGATTGATCGGGATCGATAGTTCCATCCTGTTCATCCCATATCAGCCAGTAGGCTTCGGTGACGCCGTCTTCGTAGATACGGATATTGTTGTTTGCGTAACCGCCGACCCACATGTTGTGCCCGTCGTGGGCGACTGCATCATAGGGTTGCTGAGTAGCTACGTTGAAGCGTTGGACTTCGCGGATTGGATTCCAGTTGTCTTCGTTCACAGCAACCTGGAACAAACCAACGTTGGGATTGTTGATCCAAAGTTGTCCGTCCGGATGCTTGGAAACCCATTCAAGCTGGTAAAGATTGGGGTTGTTATTGACGAACTGAGCCCAGTTCTGAATAAGTCCAATCTGCTGACCGAGCACGTTTCCGTTCATTTCATAAACGTGGATCGGCATAGCGCCACCCTGCTCTTTGATGAAGCAGCGTCCGTTTTCCTTATCGAAGGCAACACCGTAAGCCTGATAGCCTACGTTGATATCAGCCTGTGCGTTACCCGCGATGTCGAAACGACGAAGCATCATGCCGTTGTTCAGGTTGCACTGATAGACCTGGCCATTATAGAAACCACCATCCATTGGGTTCGGCGTACCAAAACGTCGAACTTCGCGGAAGTTTGCGTAGTTATCGTGTGTCCAGACCGTAATCATGCTAACTGAGTAACTGGAGATGAAAGCGAGGTCGTTGTCCATGTCGTAACCAACTGGCGACCAGTACTGGTTGGCGACATTGGGACCTGCGAACTGCGCGACTAATGCACCTGCGGGGTCACGAACTGGGCCGGCGTCACTTCCATCGACGTTGCGAAGTGAGCGTCCCATGTCGTCACGACCTGGTTCCTGGGTGATTTCGGGGTCCAATTCCCAATTGAGGACGGCATCGCCGTCGTTGGAAACGGTCAGCTCGTAATCACGAACGTCGCCGGTACGCATGTCATCGACATTCAGACTTTCTGCCGACAGAACGATATGCGGAGGATTGGAGCATTCCGCATGGCACGGAATATCGATTTGACCTTCATCAGGATCGGTGCTTTCGATGGTAATCGTTCCTTCATAATCATCAGCTTGAGGAGCTTCGAATATGGCGTGAATGATTATTTCGGCATCGACAGCAAGAACGTCCTGATTGTCAGGGTTCCAATCGGTTGTGAAGATATCATCACCAATGATATCAGTGATTTGGAGATCTTCGGTTCCGACATTCTTCAAGGTAACAGTAATCGGATAGGGTCCACGGGCATATAGATCCTGATAAACCCCATTCCAGTTAAGATTGTTCGGGAAGCCTGCCGCTTCATCCCACGTAACCTCGATGTCACCAATACCGGTGACGTTCAAGACGGTTTGATGAGCAACATCACCTTCTGGATCGTTGGAATGGAAAAGTAAGTCGGCGGTGTACTGACCACCGATCAAACCGGTTGCATCGAGGGTCACGAAGATATCTTCGTCCTGCTGGCTTTCAAGTGTGCCGCCTTCGGGCGAGTAGATATACCAATAAGCTTCGGTCACGCCGTCATCGTAGATTCGAATGTTGGCGGGGTTAAGGCCGGAAGCCCAGAGGTTGTGACCGTCATGACCAACTGCGCAGTAGGGCTGATCGGCCCCGGGGAACACTTGAAGTGGAGCCTGAGCTTCACCGGTGCACTGCCAGTTTTCTTCGTTTACAGCGATTTCATGGACGCGTCCATCGGTGTAGCTGGTCATCCAAAGCTGTCCGTTAGGATGCTTGGATACCCACTCCATGCTGTACGCGGGAACGTTTCCGTGGTACTGCTGATGGTTGGCAATGATACCAATCTGCTGACCAAGATTACCGTCATCATTCAGATCGTAAACATGGATCTGCTGGGTGTTCCCATTGATGAAGAAAATATGGTCATTCTCAATATCGGCGGCCATACCGTAAACGCCCCAAGGCATATTGATGGCGCCAATGTTTTGGCCTGCTTCATTGTAGCGGTTGACTGCCGCCTGTGCCCAACCTGGAAGATAGAAGAGACCCTTTGCCCATGCGCCGTCCATACAACCTCCGGGAGCGATACGTCGCTGTTCCTGGAAGTTCTGGTAGTTGCCGTCATGGCCCCAGCGGACTGCGTTTTGGGCGGAGTAGTTCGTTACCCACATGCCTTCGCTGTCCCAGTCCCAACCGGCGCAGGAAGAATAATTTCCGGCGGCGTTGTTACCGTTGAACTGACCAAGCAATTGGCCGGGCGGGTCGCGTAATGGACCGACGGAACTGCCATCGACGCTACGAAGCGAGCGAGTGGCGTCGTCACGATCCGGTTCGGTAAGAACGACTTCGGTAGTCCAGCGAAGATCGGCGTCTCCATCATTGGTAAGAGTAAAGGAGAAGTCCTCTGTCTCACCGGTGAAGAGATCGGTCTCGTAGAACGTGTCGCTCAACACTGCGTCCGGAGGGTTGAATGCATGACCATGAACTGTGAATGTGACAACAGGCATGCGCTCGGAATTGTTTTCGATAGTGAATGTTCCGTTAAAGTCGCCTGCTTCATCCGCAAAGAATACCAAGGTATCAGGACGGGTTGCGCCCGCGCCAACGACGAAACTTTCGTTTCCTTCGTTCAGGGGATAGAAGAAGCCGTTTGCATCGTCACTTGTGACACTAAAGATCTCAAGATCGACAACGCCGGTATTCTTGACCTGAATGACTACTTCATAGGGTCCACCCCAATAGACGTCAGCGAATGCGGCGTTCCAATCGAGGTTATTTTCGGGATAGCCCCAAGCATTGGGCCATTTCACTTCAATATCAGAAGCCTCTTCAACGGTCAGGACGACGCCAACTTCGACAGTCGGATCGTCAGGATCGTTGGTGGTGAATATCAGGGCGCCTTCATAGTTGCCGCCGATAAGACCGGAAGCATCAAGAGTGACGTCGATATCCATTTCGCCGTCGCCTTCGACTTCGCCGCTTTCCGGTGCGAACAACAGCCAGTAGGCTTCGGTGATACCGTCTTCGTAGATACGGAAGTTTGCGTTGGCATAGCCACCAATCCAGAGGTTATGACCATCGTGCGTTACCGCGTCGTAAGGCTGGCTTGAGCCGCCGTTCGGGAAGCTCTGAACCGTAGCGGTTGCCTGCCAGTTATCGGTGTTAACCGCGATCTGATAGATCCGCTGATCGGTTGAATTGTTGATCCACAACTGGCCATCCGGATGCTTCGACACCCATTCGAGGTTGTATGGCATAAAGTTGTTGACATATTGAGCAAAGTTACCGATTGTACCGATTCGGCCACCCAGAGCCGCACCGTCGTCAACCAACGGGAAGACGTCGATGTTGTTACCGTTGGAATTACGGAACATAATCAGTCCATTTTCCTGATCGGTTGCAATACCATAGAAGGTAAAGCCAACGTTGATCTGACCGACTGCTTGTCCGGCGAGGTTGAAGCGGGTGATGGTCTGGTTGCCGTGCGAGCCGATGTAGAGCATGCCGTTATAGAATGCTCCGTCCATCGGATTTGCTAAACCGAAACGACGTACCTCACGGAAGTTAGCATAGTTGTCGTGTGTGTATTCCACAACAGTGCTATTGGTGTAACTCGAGAGATACATGATATCTTCGTCCATATCGTAACCAACTGGCGACCAGTACTGGTTAACGGCGTTGGGACCGTTAAACTGGGCGACAAGTTGACCACCGGGGTCTCGGACTGGGCCAGAGTTACTTCCATCGACGCCGCGAAGTGCACGGCGACTGCCGTCACGACCCGGCTCAGAAATGATTTCACTCTCGACGGTGAATCGCAAGATCGCGTCGCCTTCGTTGGCTACGTTAAGTTGCGTGGTCAAGGCCATACCGGTCGAAAGGGTCTCTTCGATTACGTTCGGGTTAACTACGATTGCCGGAGGCAGATCGGCGTCAGCGTGTAACGCGACTTCGATATTCGGCGAATCGGGGTCATCAGAGGTAAGGTGAAGAGTTGTGTTGTATTCACCGGGGGCGTCGTCGGGCGCTTCGAAGGTAAGAGTCAACACCTGAGAATCTCCGGCGCCGAGTACTGCTTCATCGTCATTGACGACGAAATACTGGTGATCGGTGTAGATATCGGAGATGTTAAGATCATCGGTTCCTTCGTTGCTGACTGTGACAGTCATATCGTAGGGACCGCCTGAGAAGAGATCGGCATAACGAGCGTTCCAGTTAACCACATCCGGGAAGCCGTCTTCATCGGCCCAGCCGACTTGGATGTCGGGAGCGCCGGTTACATGAAGAGCAACGTCCACAACGAATGGATTTGCATCTGGATCATTGGTGAAGAAGCGTACTTCGCCAACATAGTCACCAGTGAAGAGGCCTGCCGCGTCGAGGGTGACGACAACGTCAACCCATTCTTCTGCGTTCAGAGCGCCTTCTTCAGGAGCGGCTACCAGCCATTGACTGGTGTTGGTAAGGTAATCAAGGTACACGGGCATGAAGTTCAGAGCCCAGCCCCACTGACCCTGTTGAGCATGGTTAACATACTCATAAGAGTCGGTAGAACCTGCGGCAATGCCCCAGCCTCGACCGTAACTATAGACAGCCATACCAATTGCGTCACCGATGTTTTGAGCGGTTGTCAAAACCTGGTACTCATCGCTGTTGTCTATGTTTTCAAAATCAGCCGCGCGGTAGGTTGAATGAAGGTAAGAGTTACCGTTCAGTACTTCACCGCCACGCCAGCCGGTAAGCTCGGCAAGGTAATTGTAGTTGTCGGCTTGCGGATCATTGCTAATTGCAACAGTACCGTTCTGGACGTTCTGGTTGGTTCGTGTAAAACCACCGACGCAAACCGGAGCAACGCCCCAGTTATTGGTCGCGGTTGACATATAGATCACACCACCGCCATCGACCCAGTCTTCGAATCGAGCGCGGTTGTTGTTCCAGTTGGTGTTGAACTGGTCTGATTGATATTCACGGATCCAGATCGCGTCGTAATCATCGATCGGGAAGTTAGCCATTTGGCCTGAGTTGTATTGAACGATATCAACTTCGTTCGCGGCCCACATGGCTTCCATTTGGTCGCCCCATCCGCCGACTTCTTTGAAGAGGGCGAAGCGAGCTTCAAGCGGATCGCGGGTCGGGCCGGCATTCCTGCCATCGACACTACGAAGACCGCGAACGTTTTCGTCACGCTCTGGTTCGGAGATAACTTCTGTTTCAACTGTGAAACGTAGTTGTGCTTCACCGACGTTGGTAACGCGGAGCGGCCAATCGGAAGTTTCACCTGTAAAGAGGTCATCTTCGATCGAGCCATGATCCACCTGGAATATCGGCGGTTCGCCAGATACGCCGATGAGGTTGATCGGGTATTCACCCTGATCAGGATCGTTCGAGAAGATCGACATAACTGCGGCGTTATCGCCTGAGTTCGCCGAGTTCAGAACTACTGTGATTTCAACGGTAGCGCCAGGGCTGAGGCCAAATCCACCCTCTTCTGGGCTGGAATAGACGTCACTGCTGAAGTCAATACCATCGACGTTCAGGTCGGCAGTACCTTCGTTGGTGATCTGAACGGGGATTGAATACGCAAAGCCATTGAATACGTCTTCAAAGGCGGCGTTAAAGTTGATCACGTCCGGGAAACCAGGACCCCATTCGGCGGCGATATCAGCCGCGCCGGTCACGAACATATGAACGTTGACCGTGACGTCTTGGTTATTGGGATCGTTGGTAGCAAAATGAACATCGGCTTCGTAATCGCCCTCAGCAAGCCCTTCGGCGTTGAGGGTAACGGTTACGGCTTCTTCACTGCCACCCTGGACGACTCCGGATTCGGGAGCCATCGAAATCCATTCGGTGTAGTTAGAAAGGAAGTCGAGGTACCAGAGGATTCCGGCGCCAGTACGACCCCACTGGTATCCCTGCGGGTTGTTGTGGAGGAAGCCGTCCACTGTTGTGGAGGCAAGCACAAAACCGCGACCAAACTTATAGGTAACGATAGTCGGCTGAGCAACCTGAGCGCCGACCGCCATAATTTGGTACCAGTCCGAGTTGTCGATAGCGGCAATATCGTCTTCGCTGAAGACGCCGTGTGCACAGCCGTTGCCGGCTAATTGACCATCGACTACCCAGTCAAACCCGCCAATGGGGTCATTTTCCTGCATCCAAGCCATCAGGAAGTTGTCATCCGGACCGACTCTGAGGATACAAGGATTCTGGGATTGGTCGCCATTGATTTCACCCCAGTAATAACGGAAACCGCCGATGTTAATCGTACGGGTGTTATGGTTGTTAGTACCATTGGCATGGTAAATTGCACCACCATTGTCAACCCAATCTTCAAACACGGCACGACGAGCGTTATACTCAGCAACCCAAGCTTCAGACTCGTAGTTGCCCATATAAATACAGTCGTAGTCACCGAGATTCAGGTTGTCAATTTCAGCGGGGGTGCTGATACGATCATAATCGACGCCGCCACCAGGAAATTCGGTGAAGACGCGTGTTTGGTCATATCCCCAGCCATTGCGCTGGCAAATCAACAAGTAACGAGACGCAGGAGGATCATCCCGTGAAGGAACGGCGATCCCGCCATCGACGCCGCGAAGACCGCGTGCGTTGTCGTCACGTTCTGGCTCATCGACAATGACAATCTCTGACTCCCAGGTAAGATCAGCGGCGCCTTGGGCGTTAGCAATGGTAATTCCAAGGTCACGCGACTCACCGGTGTTAAGATCGACGTCATAAGCTTGCGGGGCGATACTTACTGATGGTGGTGTAACTCCGTTGCCGCTTGCGGAAACGACGACATTACCATTCTCATCGCCGTTAACTGCGTTGCAGTCAACCAAGATATTCCCGTTGTATTCTGCCGCTTCATCGGGTGCAAAGGACACCTCGGTAGCGAAGCGCTCACCGGGCTGAAGAACAAGATTCTGCCCCCCTAAATCAGGAAGGATGAAAGCGCCAACGTCGCAGGAAACATCAGTAATGACCAGTTCGGCCTCACCGATATTTTGGACGGTCACGGCAATAGTTCCGGTCTGGCCGACATAAACGTCGCCGAAGTTAAGCGCTCTTGGAGTTACCGAGATGGCGGCTCCGTCGAACTGTTCCCAATTATTGCCTACGCCAATTGAGAATTCAGCGGTAGGATAATCTTCGTTTCGAGCGATTTCAGCGCCGCGCGAGCCGTCGGCGTTCTGGTATCCAACAAGAAAACCGGGGTTGCCATTTTCGCCAAAAGCAAAAGCCCGGTAATTGAAGGTAACCATACCGTCTGCATTCAGTACAGCCTGCCATGAGGCACTGGATCCATCGTTGTTGATGTGTACGACGTCTTCCCAAGTGATCACTGCCTGACTTTCGTCAGTCCAGAACCAAAGGGTACCGCCGCTAGGCATGTACCAGTCTGACATCAACGGCGAAATCCAGTTTCCTGGAACGCCTTCATTGGGAACTCGGTCCCAACCGCCATAGCTGTAGTCGGCGCCTTGATAGGTGAACGACACCCAGCCATTCGAGCACAAATTGATGTCTTGGTAGGCGTTTCCATACCAGGTGAACTCGAATCCGAGCCTCGTCTGGACGGTTTGGTCATCACCAAGACGCCAACTTTGTGCGCCGTCGCGATCGACGATGTTGATCCAGTTATAAGCTGGACCATCGTTTTCATCGCTGTCGCGATACTGATAGCCCGCGTCATCCGGATCGTTGCGACGGTCGCGCGAGGGCACGATCACCGCAGGAACCGGATGGGCGCCAAGCCCTTTTGATTCCCGAGCTCTTTGCAGGGCGTCAGGAATTGCCAAATTTGTAGTGATCTGAGCCGCTGTTGCCGCAGAGAGACCCGCGGACGATTGTGATCCTATAACCCCGGCCGTAGTTGAGGTCGACGCTCCCGCAGAGAGCGGAGTGAGAAATAGAACACACAACAGCAGTACCAGACCGATGCTAACTCTACCCATTACTGCCTCCTAAGATTGTTGCATTCCCTTAAGCCTTCATCCCGATGCGAGCGAGTTCACCAGGGCAAGAGTGGGTCAAAAGCCAAGGCATTAGTTTGGTCGAAATAACGAAAATTTTTCTAGTTTAACGATTCCGGGAAGTGACGAGCGCCTGAAAAGTGTCTGCGCTGACGGAAAACAAGCACGTAAATTCGTTTCGTCAGGTTAGCTGTGCGAGGAGTAAAGCAAGATGTAGTGCAATTGAGAGTGAAATGAGGAAAATTCCGAATACCGCAATCGTCTGAAAAAATATCTATAGACAAGATACAAACCCATTCAGACGAGTATTGTGAGATGAGTCACAGGATTCCCTGCTTCTCAGTGTGTCGTGAAATATACGAATTTAAGAGGAATTTCGCAATACCTTGGAAGAAAAAGTGACATTTATTTTCTGCATCAGTTGAAGAAAATAGAACATGAAAAATATTCTCAAGAATCTCTCAATCTTAAACATTTGCAATTACAATTAATTGAAATAATCGAATTGAAGTGTTTTTGAGGAGAGATTGAGTACCCGGTGGCGCTTATCCTCTCAATAGAATGCCGCAGGGCATTCCAACGACATATCATACGACGCCTTATCCGCAAAGGTTTGGAAAATTCTAAATCTCGTTAAAAAAAAAATTCTATCAATTAATCGGGTCACTTGATGAGACTTCTTGGAGAGCGGCTTTTCAAGCCGCTCTAATCGGTCAGAAAGCCTAATCTATGCGGGCATGAGGATCATAATCAAAAGAACTTCAGCAAGTAGGAAATATAAATGACAGGATTAATTGTAACCTCCAGTTCTGCATCCAAACATCATTTCGCCAACTCTCCCGGTTATTTGCGGAAGTGTAATGGCGATCCCTTTTGACGCTAATTCTCCAAGTATGCCCATCGCCACAGCCTCACGGTATTCTGAAGGAATCCCATCCGACTCAGTCGAGCGAAATTTCTGCTGAAGTCGGTTTTCGATTTCCATTATCAAAGTCCGATTGTTAACGCCGCCTCCGGCAACCACTATTTCACATTCTCCGTGCTTCATTACTACACTTGCAAGTCTCTCCGTAATTGCCGCGCAAGCCGTTCGCAGTAGATCGTTCGGATTTAATCTTTCCTTATACTCTTCGCACCAATCGAATGCTTCATCTCCCGTTCCGAGAGAATGGATGTTCGTGCTCAATGGCGTCAGTCGTTTGACGAGAGAGCTCAGAGCGCCATCATCGACTCTTCCCTGCATGGCGGCTTCGCCACCATCGTCGAATGGTTTACCTAATAATTGTCGAGATATTTTATCAAGTAGTTGGTTGCAGGGTGAAACGTCACCGCCGCGAACTCCCTTAAGCCACGCATCCAAATCATTCGCGGAGTCTGTCATATAGCCATCACCAGCGGGAATATAGGTATAATTAATGAATCCGCCGAAATTGACAATCATCCTCGCCTTGACAGCATTGCGAAACAAGATAAAATCGGCAAGAGGCGTGATGGGCGCGCCTTCCCCGCCAGTCGCCAGATCTGCGCCGCGAAGATCCCAGATTACTTCTGTTTTGAATGCGTTCACCACAGGCCATGGGTTGATCAACTGCCAGCTGAGCGGTGGTTTATGAAAAACTGTCTGCCCATGAAGAACAATCAAATCGGGACGCGCATCGTCGAGTAACACCCTCAATGCTTCCAAATGGATTCTACCAAGATCCGAAGCCATTCGAGTTATTTCACCGGCGCTGAACGGCAAACCATCCGCAAGCTTACGTAAACTTGATCCCAGCGCCCCCAAAGAGGCAGAGACTCCCTTCACGAAATGTGCCTGCAATCCCAATCCCTCGCCTTCGATCTCGACCAAAGCCGCATCTATTCCATCAATACTTGTTCCGGTCATACATCCTGCGACTAATCGACGCTTTTTATTGTCTCTGCTTATAAGAACTCCTTTTCGACTCGCTGTTTTACCTTAGAATAATAGCTGACGGATTCGTTTAATCCTCCCGGCCTCGATCTGAGCTTCCACAATCGGCGGTGCTCACTAATAACGTTATCTAATCTTCTCAAAATTTTACGAGGATCGGCAGTCCGTGTTTCAGGTGAAATTCTCATTAGTGCGATAGTTGCCGCCAATTCGGCAACCTCAACGGTGTGCGATAGTTCCTGTGAAATTTGCGGATCTGTTGCAGGAACGGATCTGGCTAAAGAGGTTATCCTTAATAGAGTATCCTCCCATAGGTTCACTAATCCGGAAATTGGTGGGCGAGTAACGTCTTCCCTTTGCATCTCGACATATAATGCCGATGAGTTGCGTAAATGTGAAGTCGATCCATCGACTGACGGCTTGCCATAGATTTCTCTAAGAGGCAGATCTGCATCGCCAAGTTCCCGAAGCCATGCCGTTACTGAGGAGGCCGGCTTTCCAGCCAAGATAAGCTTTGGCGCTTCGAAGAGGAACCGGTCGAGCGTATCATCGTCGGGAGGATCCGATTTTCCGCTCCAAGCCGCATCGGCCGCCTCCGCGAGTCCAATAAGTGAAACTGGCCACTGTTGACGATGCCCTTCATCTCCCCAATCAGTCATTAAAAAGCCATTAGCGCCGTTAGCTCGACCTTGAAGAACCGCGGCGCGGATGTTCCCGCGCCTTTCTGTCGTCCGTCCCGTTATCGACCGCCATGAGCTTGTTCCAGGGCAAACCCACACTTCGCCGCCAACCTCCGACAACCGCCTGCACCAATCACCAAAAGGTGCATTCCCTTCGTAACCCCAAGCCAATGAAATCATGCCAACTGGAATTCTGTGGAGTTCTTCCGGGTGTGACAAGGCGATATCAGCCCAGAACATGGGTCTGAAGTTCTTTCTCTCTACTGAATCTACAATTTTTTGGACAAATTCAAAGTAAAGCGCCGCACTGCCCTGTTTGGCTACTGCCTCTTTGGATCTGCCTTGCCCAAGGTCGAGCGTTTCGTCGCAGTTGATATTAACCAAACCACTGCTGAAATTCGGAAGAAGTTGCCCCAATAAATCTTCAACCAACTCAATCGAACCGGGATCCAATGGATAAAGGCTGAAAGGACCCGGGAACAGACGTCCCTCCCACTCCCAGTCGCCATGAGTTTCTGCAAGTGACGCATATCGCGGGTGCTTTAGCCACCGCGTCATATGACCGAAGCAATTCTGATTGGCTGCCAGTGAAATCCCCAGCTTCTGGCATTCGCTATCGAGCCGTCTAATTTGTACGGGAGTGAAGGGAGAGGATCCTCTCCAAACCTCATTATGTCCACGATAACGAAAGGTGTGTTCGGTGTAAAGTTGCAGGTGATTGATCTTCCATGAGGCAAGCTGATGAACGACTCGAAACAACTCATCCATCCTCGGTACACGATCCCGTGAAACATCGAGCATGACTCCCCGATTGGGAAACGCCGGTTCGTCGTCTATGACCATCGCTGGCAGATTGCGCCCGAAAAAGGCGATTAACTGCGACAACGTGCGTAGCGCATGAAGAGATCCAATCCGGCTGGAAGACCTGATGATTATCAGGTCCTTTGCATTGCTTCCAATAATTAGGTTATATTGTTCTTTACTGAGTGAGGAATCTGTCTCGATTGCTAACTCAGCTTCCGAAAGCAATGATGGCGTCAACCAGTCCATAACCTCAAACAGCGACGTATCCTCGACATGACACTTCAGCGGAACATGCCTTAGAGTGACTGTGCCTGCCAGGAGCTTTAAGCTCTGAGGTCTGGGAAGAAGGGGAATTTTATTTTCGGTGATTATCAGGTAAGTAGTGATCCTATTAGCTATTATAGTATTAGATTGAGAAAATCAACACTATCAGGTGTTCTCATACCGGCGAAAGCCGGTATCCATACATCTCTCAATTTACTATATCTTCACTGGATACCGGCTTTCGCCGGTATGAGAGGTGTGTGTTACGCTTAATTTCTCAACAAAGTACTATACGGTCAGTAGAAAGAAAATCGAAATTTACGTATAAAGTCGATCCACCATCAATAAAATAACCGCTGAGATCGTACTACATAGTTCTGTTGAACAACTCAGCAGATAATATTACACACAAAGATAAAATCTTTTTTCAAGGAAAAGAAATGGTATCGAAGACAATGCTAAAGGCGTTGAACGATCAGCTCAACTCCGAAATGACCTCATCCTATCTCTATCTCGGAATGTCCGCTTACTTTAAGAGCATCAACCTCGACGGCTTCGCCGCCTGGATGTCAGCTCATTCCCGTGAGGAGTGGAGCCACGCTATGAAAATCTGGGGATATGTTTATGAGCAACGCGCCCGCGTTACACTCGCAGACATTAAAAAACCGACTGAATCATGGAAATCTCCTGCAGATGCTTTCTCTGCCGCGCTTCGAGCTGAAGAGAAGACAACAGCTCAGATCAACGACCTCGTAGATTTGGCGCAAAAAGAGAACGATCACGCTACATTCGCGTTTTTGCAGTATTTCGTAACCGAGCAGGTCGAAGAAGAGCAGTTGTTCGATTCGCTACTTCAAAAAGTGACGCGCATCGGCGAACACTTCCCCGCATTGATGATGCTCGATCGTGGACTTGGCGAAAGCAGTCACTGATTGCTGATTGTTGATTTCTGATTGCTGATTCAGTGCCGCAGGGTGTCCGCACCCTGCGGTATGTGACTACTGACACTGCGGCAGGGTGAGGACACCCTACCGCAGTGTCAACACCGGACACTATTCACAAGTCACTTATAATAAAAATTCTATGGAATTACTCGCCCGTCAACTTTGTCTGACAAGTCATGTCGGTACTAAGGATGTTCTCTTCGGTGGTCAGATGCTCGCCTGGGCAGACATCGCCGCTTCGATCTGGTGCATGAGGATCGTCAAATCAGACAATATGATCACCAAGCACATGTCGGATATAGATTTCCTCGCGCCAGTCAGAGTCGGTGACATGGTCGAATTTTACGGCGAAAGCTACAAAGTTGGTCGAACCAGTGTCACTGTGCGAATAGTCGTCACAATATATGACCCGCGCACTGCCGTCACCAGCGAAGCTTTTCGCTTTACGACAGTGATGGTCAATATCGACCGTAATCTCCGCCCGAAGGCGATTGATCCATCGATACAAGAAACCGAATATTCTCCTCTGACCGGAGCGTGAACCTTTCTGGCGGACCTGAACCGACCGCCAGCCAACTTCTCGACATATACCGAAGGTTGCGGACCAGTCAGGGTTTGCAACACTGGTGGCCTGGCGAGAGTTCGTTCGAGGTGGTCATCGGTTGCATTCTGACTCAAAATACAAATTGGGGAAACGTCGAAAAGGCGATCACCAATCTGAAATTGGCAGATGCGCTCCTCCCCTCAAAAATACTTGCCATTCCGATCGATCATTTGATCGAACTGATCCGTCCAACCGGTTTTCATACTCAAAAGCCAGTCCGCCTGAAATCCATCAGCCGTTGGTGGCTGGATATTTGGGGCGACGACGTCAGACCTCTCGCCCACGAAAATGAAACCGAGTGGGGATCCGATCACGGCTCACTAAGAATACCCTCACCGCCGCTTACTCCTCGTGAATTAGGTGAACTCCGTGCCGAACTGCTTGCCACTCGAGGCATTGGACCGGAGACTGCCGACTCAATCATTCTATATGCACTTGGGCTACCTGCTTTTGTTGTCGACGCCTACACACGTAGGATATTTTCACGATTAGGACTTGTAAAGGAAACCTGCAGATACGATGAACTGCAAAGTCTTTTTCAATCTAACCTACCGCAAAGCCTGCACCTATTTTTCGACTACCACGCCCAACTGATCGCGCTTGCCAAGAATAACTGCCGGAAAACTCCCGTCTGCAAGGGATGCCCGTTGGATGAGGTTTGTCTCAAGTGCTTTTTACCGAAGTACTAAGAGCGTGTAGCCCGCACAGCTTTGCTTGGCGGAGCGTCGTAATGGTACTCAAATTCTGAACATTTCCGATCTCTTCCGGCTCCGACTGTTTGATCGCAACCCGCTGTCTGTGTATATTACGCATTGTTTCAGCGCACATTCTGAGTTCATAGCTTTAACGTGCGTTAAGAACGAATATCATAAATTAAATCTATTACCACGAAGTCGGCTTGGATTCCGTAATTCCGCCTCCCAACATTTTCACCCATCGGATCGAAGCTTCAACTGAGTTCGATTCAAAAGAATGGGAAGCTTTTTGGCCCGAAGCCGCTCTTGGGACTATCTTCCATTCTCTGCGTTTTCTCAATTACCATCCCGAGGGTCGGTTCAATCATCATCACCTCGTTTTTCGGCGCAAAGGGAACATCGTCGGTTTGATAACCGGCGCAGAGAGAATTGAAGCGGGCGAACGGATTTGGGTTTCGCATCCCGGGGCGTCCTATGGCGGTCCAGCGATATCTCCAAATTTGCAATATCATCAGATAGAAGACCTGATTAGATCGCTGATCGACCACCTCCGCGCTGAAGGATTCCGCCAGATTCGCATCACTCCTCCTCCGGTTATCTATAACAAATACCCCGAACAACCGCTCGATTTTGCCCTTTGGAGACATGGCTTTCGAGTTTCAAGAACTGAACTTACCCAGGCAGTTCCACTCGATTTTGATAATGATTTACTGCTTGACGGGTTCGTCAATAAAAGCCGTACTGCCTTCCGCAAGGCCGAGCGTGAGGGCTTGACCTTCAGGATCATCGAGCATCCCACACAGGCCGAGTATGACCGCTTCTGGGTGATACTCGAGGAGAATCGCCGTGGGCTTGGGGTTGTTCCTACTCATAACCGCCAGGAAATCGAAAAACTTCACCAACTCGTCCCCGCCAATTTGATGATGGGCGCCGTTGAAAAAAATGGCGAGATGGTAACAGTAATCTGGAATTTTATATGTAATCAGGAGACGGTATTAGAGTTTTATATGGCTCACGTTGCCGACTCTCAGATATTCCGCCCCGTTCCGTTCATAACCTATCATTCACTCCTTTGGGCGAAGGCACAAGGATATAAATGGTTTGACTTCGGCATCTCTTCGATCTGGGGCGAACCGACTTGGGGCTTGTTGAAGTTCAAGGAGAACTTCCGCGCCCGCCACTTCCTCCGTCAGACATTCACGCTCGATCTTTAGCGCAATTCCAATGCGGATAACTCTGATCATGCCCGCCGCAACGGCCGCCCGACCGGACGAACCGATTTCCGCACCCTTGGGGCTTGCCTACCTTGCCGCAAATCTCGTACGTCATCACCACCAAGTCACTATTTTAGACGCCGCAACCCTTAGCCCTCCACAAAACCGTCCCGATGGACGCTGGCGCATCGGGCTGGATGCCGAAGATCTCGCCGAACTTACCGCAAAAAGCAACCCCGATCTGATCGGAATATCTTGCCCGTTCACTACCCGCTATGGGCCGTTCAAGCGGCTGATCTCGGCGCTTAAACAGCGCCTGCCCAGCATTCCACTGGTTGGGGGAGGCATCCACCCGTCCATTTTTCCCGTCGATGTGCTGAATGAAAACGATCTCGATTGTGTTGTCGTGGGTGAGGGCGAAACGACCCTCACTGAACTCGCCAACAGGCTGGAACAAAACGGAAAATTGGATCCGGAAGGGCTGGATGGCGTCGCCTATATCAAGGATGGCAAGCCTCTTTTCCGACCACGCAAGACCTATGTCAAGAATCTCGACGACCTGCCCGACCCGGCAAGACATCTCCTTGACATCGAAGCCTACCTCAACCGCTCCGGAGGCCGCTGGACGTCACGACACAAGACGGTTCTTTCCGTTCTGACCAGCCGGTCTTGCCCCGGAAGGTGCTCATTCTGCAGTATTCACGCTGTCTTCGGACCTCATTGGCGAGCCAGATCCGCCGAACGCGTCATTGCCGAGGTCGATTTTGTTACACAAAGATACAAGCCATCACTGATCGCCTTCGAAGACGATCGCTTGACCGTCGATCGTGAGCGTCTCGTGAAAATTTGTGAGGGACTGGCATCGTTTCCACGTCGGGTCAACTGGTACACTCCCAACGGAGTCCACGTTGCCGACTTCGACGAGGAATTGTTGCGAATAATGAGGGACTCTGGTTGCAGAACGCTCAATCTCGCTATCGAATCAGGGGATCCGGAAATGTTGCAGAAGACCATCGGTAAGAAAGCCAATCAGGAGCAGGCTCGACAGACTGCCGAATACTGTCGGCAAATTGGCATCCGAACTAATGGTTATTTCGTTGTTGGTATGCCAGGCGAAACCGATCAATCTCTTGAACGTTCACTGAAATTCTGTTTATCGCTTCCACTGGATGGTCTCGGCGTTTTCATCGCTACCCCGTTTCCGGGGACAAGGATGTACGATGAGTGTGTTGAAAAGGGATACATTTCCCCACAGAGGTTGCTCCAGACATACTATGAAGCCGCCGATGCGGACCTGCTTCACGAGCCACTTTTCGAAACCCCTACCATGAGCCGTGAGCGCCTCGTTTGGTGGTCAAACAGGTTCAAAACCGAGTTCCAGCAAGGTCTCTATCGGCGCCGACCCGAATTGCGACTAAAAGATGCCGTTAAAAAGATCATTTCGCTTGCTGGTTACCGATGAGTAACCAACCAAATACGTTCTGGATTATTCTTGCCGCGGGACTCATTCTTCGGCTATTTTTTGTTGTCAATCTTCCACTTTTCCCTGACGAGAATCCGCTTCCCGGCTACAACGACGAACCAATGCATCTTAATTATGTTCGCTATGTTGCCGAAAAGATGCGTTGGCCGGTTTGGACTGATGCGGAAAGTCATGCTAATCCCCTTATCGATGAGTTCCCCCAGCCTCCTCTCTATTATGCAATCGCGGCTCCTGCGTTTAAGCTTGGCGAATGGTTCACGGAAGGTGGCGGACTTTACGGAGCGCGGCTTATCTCGCTGTTATTTGGAGTTGCAACCTCACTTGTTGCTTATTGGATCTGTGGGAAGGTTCTCGAAGACACAAGAGGCGGTCTGGCGGGAATGGCATTCGTAACATTCTCGCCCAATCTGGTGATCTTTTCCTCACTCGTCTCCAATGATTCTATGCTATTTTGCTTGTCAGCAATGGCGTTTGCGAGCATCCTCCTGATGAGGGAAAATTCTGGCAGTACAACCAAACAAACGCAGTCAGGTTTACTGTTGGGTGTTGCAGTCTGGGCTAAGATGTCGGCGCTGGCGTTGCTTCCGCTCACTTGGTTTGCCATCCGAAGGGAGCGTCCGCAAAACAGTACGTTTTTAGCGCGTTGGGGATCATTGACGATAGCAATAATAACAATTATACCGCTTATCATTTGGAATCTAACGCATTATGGCGAAATAGTTCCTACCGTCAGTGTTTACACCCCTGAAGAATGCGGTTTCGTTGGTGGCGGCGGAATCTTCCACCCAATCACTGCGGTTGCTTACCTCGCAAGAACCGCTGTACAACCTTTTGAACAGGTTTGGGGGAGTGTTCCCGAAAAACTGATTACGATCTTTTGGTGTATAATGGGTATGATTGTGTTTGTGGTGGGAGTAACGAAGTTGAGGAATTCACAGTCAAAGTGGTTGGTATTATGGGGGGTAGCGCTTCCGGTATTGGCATTGGTCGCTTACAACTTTCGTTTTTTCCAGATCGAAGCGCGGCTCCTCGCTCCGGCAGTCGCGTCGATCTCGATCATTGTTGCGGCCGGTTTGAACAGGCTGAAAATCCCAATCGGCTGGCAGTGCGTAATCTGGGGCGCGCCGTTGGTAAACCTGATTTTCCACTCACCGCTTTAAGCCAAATTCGGCTCTCATCTCTTTTGAATAAACATCCTTTGAGCCATAAGTCGCCCGGAATGTCCCCTTAAGTAGATATTTGCCGTCAGGAAGCTTCTCACCCGGTTTGCACGGCGGTGGCAGGGCTGGCAAAGGTCTTCCGTCTGGAAGTGATTCAGGGATGGTCATCCCCCATGAGAGATGATTGCCACCAGCCGGGTAAAGACGCCCCTCGATAATCCTCGCCACAAACTGCCCATACTCATTCGTCAGATCGAGATCGACCAGCGCCGGTTCGGTTGTCTGGAAGTCAATCGACAGATCGCGCCAGCTTGAATCGGCGACAACTTTCACCTCAAATTGAGAAACATCGACCGCGACAAACAACATCTGCACTCTCTCTCTTTCCACCACATATACCTTCCCGGATTCGGAATCAATGGCAATGCCGCGCGGTTGATCGAACTGGTAATTGCCCCCGCCGGACTCACCGAAACTGGTGAGGAATGCAAGGTATCGATCCAGTTTGTGGATACAGCCATTATTGCGGTCGGTGATAAGGACTTGTCCGAAGCGGTCAATCGCGACGAAACTCAGATCAGGCGTCATTGGAGCGTTCCACTTCATGGCGTCGGTTTGAGCGATAATTGTTCCATTCAAATCGAATATTGTTATCCGCCGGTCGAGAGAATCAACCACAGCAAGAAAATTAGTTGTGGTATCGTATTCAGCAAATTCCCTTGATCCTGTCGAAGATGCTATCGAGATCGGTTCGTTCAATCCTTCCCAATATCTAATGACCTGCCCGCTATCATTTAAGATTGTAACCCGGTTCAGGCTATTATCGACTACCGCAATCAGCCCGGGTGCAACCCACGCCACTCCACGTGGATCGAGAAATTGTCCCGGCTCTGACCCGAACGAACCGATATAATCGGATAGTTTCAGCGCTCCGTTTTCATGCTCACCATCTGTATATACAAGTTTGACAACACGAGAATTGCCGCGATCGACGACATAGACATTGCCCGAATTGTCGACGGTGATCCCCCAGGGGATTTTCAAGATAGTTTGACCGTTCAGGTCCTTGCGCAAAATTTGCAGTGACCATGGCGTTAACAATCCATGAAGACCCAGAGAATAGACCGAGCTGTTGTAAACAATGGCATTCTGTCCGGAGTTGACCCAAAAACAGACAGGCCAGTCACTCTCATTCAGTTTAATAACGGCGACGCCTTGTGGATTGTCGAAGCGTGTTTTGTTGCTGAGGAAAAGACGCAGGTCGAAACTGCCGAATTGCGCGAATCCCCAATGGCTGGTAAAGGGAGGGTAGATATAGGATGTGTTGGCATTTCGACCAGGGTGCGAACAGCCGAGAAAAATCAATGATAACAAAGTACCGCTAACAACTCGCCGAGCGAAGCCCAGCAGATTACCCGCGGCAGGCATTTTCAATAGACTCATATTAAGCTTTTCCATCGTGCAAAGCTGTTTTAATAACTTCAGCAAGTCGTTTATTCATTCCGGGAACAGCGATTAATTCCTCAAGCGAAGCCGCCGCGATCCGCTTGACCGAGCCAAAATGGTTTAACAACATCCCTCTTCGAGACGGTCCTACTCCCTCGATCGCATCGAGCCGTGATTTAACTTGTCTTTTACCGCGCAAAAGCCGTTGCCTCGTTATGGCAAAACGATGAGCCTCGTCACGAAGCTGTTGCAATAAACGCAGTGCCGACGAACTTCGGCTAAGCAATAACGGTTCGCTCTCCCCTGGTATGTAAATTTCCTCCAATCTTTTCGCCAGACCAACTACCGGCAATTCGGGAAGTCCCAGCCTGTCGAGCACTTGGCGAGCGCGATTCAACTGGCCTATCCCCCCGTCGATCAGCACCAAATCGGGAAAAGAATTGTCTTTAGGCGCTTTTTCCTCGGTCGCGTTTTCTTCGAGCGACGAATCGTCTTGATCGATATCGGCTACATTTGCCTTCTCCATCAACAGGCGACTATATCGGCGCTCAACTGCCTCCCCGATTGAGCTGAAGTCGTCTATTCCTTCGACAGTTCTGATTTTGAAAATCCGATAGGCTGACTTAAGCGGCTTCCCGTCTTTGAAAACGACCATCGAAGCAACCGTATCAGATCCTGCCAGATGAGAAATATCGAAGGCGTCGATCCGTTGAGGCGGGGTTGAAAGATTCAGGCTCTCCTGAAGAGCCGTGATGGACCGCGGTACAAAGTCACGTTTGTCAGCCATGACGCGGTTCTCGAGGAGCAAGTGCTCTGCGTTGGTGTGCGCGATCTCGATCAGATGCTTCTTCTCACCGCGTTGAGGACAGAGGACTCCAACCTTCCTTCCCGCTAAATCTGAAAGATAGGCGATCATCGGCGCGGCGTCTGATAGCTCTGCTGAGAGCAGAATCGTGTCAGGAATTGAGTCAGAGATCTCGTAAAAACGAATTAAAAATGCCTCCAGAACTGCCGACTCATCAAGACCGGTTGTCCTATCCATGTGAAAGGGGCTCTGACCGATAATTCGGCCGTGGCGAACCTTGATGACCGAAATTGCCGCGTAGGAGTCCTCTCGCACCATCCCGACCGCGTCGCAGTCGATTGGGTTTGGAACGACCTTTGGCTGTCTTTCGGCAAAACGCCGTGCCGCGACGATGCGGTCGCGGGCGAAAGCCGCGTCCTCGAAACGAAGAGTGGCTGAAAATTCCTTCATCTCAGTTTCAAGTTCGGCGATAGTCTCCTCATTATGGCCTTTTAGTATCCTGACAAAACGACGAACGTTTTGTAAGTAAGCCTCAGCCGCGATTTTACCTTCGCAAGGCCCGCCACAACGTCCGATATGATAATCAAGACACAACCTGAACTTCCCATTAGCAATTTTTTCTGGCGTCAATGGCAGACTGCAATCCCTTATCTGGAGAATGCCTTTCAGTGTTCTTAATAGCGAACGAGTGCCTTTTACGTCAGTGAATGGGCCATAGATGTCACCGGGGGGAGCTTCTTGAGGTTTGCGGGTCAACAATACACGTGGGAATGGTTCGCGGGTGATTTTGATAAATGGAAAGCTCTTGTCGTCACGGAGATCGACATTGAAGCGAGGTTTGTGGTAGCGAATTAAGTCTGCTTCGGTTTTCAGAGCTTCGACTTCACTGGTGGTCAGTATGAGATCGAGGTCACGAATCGAAGCCACAAGACGCGGGTATTGGTAGCGGCCATCGTCCGGGGAGGTGAAATAACTTCGCACACGCGAACGAAGACTTTTTGCCTTTCCGATGTAGATGATTTGACCGGTGGAACTCTTGAAAACATATACCCCCGGTCGATCAGGAATAAGGGCGAGCTTTTCGGCAAGAGCCGGGGCGATTCTTCTCGAACCTTTGGTATTGTTATCATTGGAATCGTTCATAAAGATAAACTACGATAACAATACCATCAGGGCAAGGGGGAGTGCCAATTTCTTGAAATTTTATTTGTACAGCTATTCGATGCGAGGAAAACTGTATTCGAATAGGGTCGATTTCCAAATCGACCTCTAACAACGGTGGGAGTGGAATCTATGCTACTCGCGTAGGGTCGATTTCCGAATCGACCTCTATATTGGAATCCCGCTCTACGCGACAGAAAAGATCCCTGTCTTGCTACTAAAAGGTGTCAGCCCTCTGGCGCTGACACCTTAAGAATCAAGCCGTCAACCCTGTGCGGTTGACGGCTTATCCTATTGAGGATTAATCGCAGTCCTTCCCGCCTTTTTTCTTCTTGTGGTCGCAGTCGTCATCGTCGTCGTCACAACCCGATCCACAGTCGTGCCCTTTTCCCATACCGTGACCCATCCCAAAACCGGGACTACGCCCACCGGGTCCCATCTTACCGTCGAGGATGCTCTGATCGAACTTGATCCGTTGCTCTGCTGTCAGCATTTCACGTACTTCCCGAACGTGTTTGGCTTTCATGAGAATCGCTTCTTGATGGAACTTCCCCATCTTGGCCGCGACGTCGTCGATCTCTTTCTGGCTGAATTTCTCTGCAGTCATTGCAAGCTTCAGTTTGGCTTGAAGATCCGCCATTTGAGCTTTCTTCTCGACTTGCGTTCTTTGACCCTCAAGACGCATTTTATCAAGCTTCGCTTGCTGTTCATCGGTAAAACCGATGCCCATCATGCAATGCTTCATTCCGTCTTCGTCGTCATCCATTGCCATGCCCATCGGAGGATGTCCTGGCGGCATCATGCCCGGCATCGGAGCTCCCATTTCCTTAGGGTGTTGAGCAAGTGTGGTTCCGGCACTGATCAAAATCAACGCAAGAGCCATGAATAGAATTCGTTTCATTGTCTGTTTCCTGTTGTGAGTGAAATTAAGTTAATCCTTGTCCCGATGGCGAAATTCGCGATCATGCCTTTCACCACCGATCCGGCCGACCATGCGGGAGCAAATCTTCTTCCACTCTTCAGGCGAAAGCTTATCGTGCAATCCCGCTATTTTGGAAATCATTGTCTTCTGAATTTGACAGCGCATTTCACCGAGAGAATCGGTGAGCAATCGCAGTCGGGTTGTGTCAAGCGAGTCGGCGACCAACGTCGCATACAATTCTTGAGCTATGCAATGTTGCTCGTCCATTAGTGAGTCAACCCCCTCACGTAATGCTTCGCGGAATTCAAGTGGTATTCCGGGCGGAGGAGCTGTCTCGTCGCCTGAATGTCCGAATTGATGTCCGAAAGGCCGTCGAGGAAACGCCCGGGGGTGATTCGAGAAATAAAGCGCTACTCCCAAAGCCACGTTTAAAGTCCATGAAATCAGTAGCAGTGTTCCGATTACCCGGTTTCGAGTCAGCAATTTACTCATTCCCTCTGTGTGATCGACAAATCGGCGATAAAGGTATCGAATTCGTCAACGACGCTAAGCGAGGCCATATCATCTCCGCTACTCGAGATGCCATTGGCTGTCACTCCACCGCTACCGCTCCAAACCAACACCAACCCAAGGATCGCGCCTGCAAATGCGGCGGAAGCTCCCCAAGCCAGATCGCCTGTTCGGAGCAAACGCGGCTTATGCCGACCAGAAACTCTCGACATGACAGCCGCACGAACCATCACCGGCGCCGGGTCAGGCAATCGTCTGATGTCAGTAATGAGATCCCGATCAGATCCGACAACCTCTTCGCAGATTGGGCAGAGGTCAGCATGAGCCTCCCACCGAGTCCGCTCAGGATCGCCGGGTGATCTTTCTAACAATCGAGCTACTACAGTTTCTGAGTAGTCGTTGCAGGGTTGAAAATTTGTTTGACGGTTTTTCATCTTTCGTTCTGTACGTGTAACGAATCCATTCAGTAAAATCACGCGAATTGATGGAAAAACTTATATCCCACTGCCGACCCGCCGTGGTCGGCAGCAAAAATCATTTTGACTGGTACATTTATAGTTGCTCTTGGATGACCGACTTTCCGTCCGTCCAAAGGGCGGGTTGAAACCCCGCCCTCCAAGGCAAGATCACCACCCTTTCAGCGGCGTGCCCCTGTCTTTCATCCAGCGAAGTACTACTTCCCAAAATCGAGCGATAGGTAGCCCCATCACGTTAAAAAAACACCCATCGATTCGCTCGACTAACATTGCCCCGCGCTCTTGAATACCGTAACCGCCAGCTTTGTCAAGCGGTTCACCAGTCGCAACATAAGACTCAATCTCCATTGAACCAAGCTTTCGAAAACGAACCCGTGAAGTCTCAACTATTTCGTAAGAAAGATGTTTACTATCATCCACAAAGAAAACCGCTGTGTGTACAAAATGATCTCTTCCTGAAAGCTGAGTCAATTTGGAGATCGCATCTGAAGGATCCATCGGCTTGCCAAGTGGCTCTCCATCGAGATCGACAATTGTATCGACTCCCAGCACCGCACGACTGCCTGCAACAGCAACAACAGATTCCGCCTTCAAACGTGCGTTCTGTAGCGCCGTAACTTTACACTCACCAAATTTCGGCACCAGTTCTTCGACACTCGGCGGAATGACTATATGCGACAGTCCTATCCGTTCAAGCAACTGCTTACGCCTCGGTGAAGTCGATGCGAGCACGATCTCTGGAATCGGCAGTTTAACCAATATAGAGTGAAACAAGTCCTGTAATCATAATTATTTTAAGGATACTGCTAATTCGCTTTACACCAGCAGAAGATAATCCCCTGATCATGAATGTCGAGATTACCAGTAGCGGAAGCGAAACTGTTATGGTAACGATAATCAGATATTTTGACGAGTAGTCTCCTAAATAATAGGGCAACGGCGTCGATAGCGCGAGCGCTATCAGTACAACTGCCGAAATTATCAGCGCCACCCGTGTTCCGGAAACAATCGGAATTGTTTTAGCTCCAGAAGTCAAGTCACCGGCAATGTCCTCGATGTCCTTGACGATCTCCCGCGCCAGATGGATTAAAAATGCAAAGATTGCCGGTATAAAAGATGAAGAAATCTTTCCTACAGCAAATCCACCATAGATAAATGCCGCACCCCCACATACCGCAACCGATAGATTGCCCCAAAAGTATGTTCGTTTCAGTATCTTATTATATAACCAAAGCAATACTCCCACACCAGACGCCATAATCCCTAAACTTACATCCACCCAAAACCCAATCGCCAATCCGGCGCCAGTCAACACCCATCCCCATAAACCCGCAATTGATCGACTTAACCTTCCCGACGGTATAGCCCTGTCCGGACGGTTGACCAGATCGACAGCAATATCGTAGAAATCATTGAATACATTGCCGCCAGCGGCAACTAATCCCGCCGAAATCGATGCGAGTACAAGACCCCATATATGGATTGTTCCACTCTCCCCAGCAATCAGCCCACCAACAAACACTGTCGATCCGGTTATTATTACGTTCCCAGGACGAATGATCAGAAGAAGCGAAGTGAGAGTAAATTTCATTTCTGCCCAAAATGAGCTTTGGCGATAACAAGCCCAGCGGCTACCGATGTTTCTGTTCTGAGTGGATGTGATCCAAGTGAAATGAACTTGGCGCCGATAGTTCGGAAAAACTCGCGCTCTTCTTCGGAAAATCCGCCCTCCGGCCCAATTATAAGCAGGATACCCTCGTTCTGCTCGATTCGGTTGGATTTTTCAAGTGTAGAAACCTTCTTCAGCGAAATTGCGTCATCAGTCAGATCAAAAACCCAGATGCGCTGGTAATTTTGAAATGGTATGTCGGCTATCGCTTTGGAAAAACTAAACTCCATCAAAGTCAAACGATGTGACTGCTTAGCCGCGGCAACGGCAATATTCTTCCAGCGACGAGCGCGCCCCTCACCCGGCTCGACAACAGCATAGCGAGTTCTGAGGGGGATAAAATTCGATGCGCCAAGTTCAGCCGCTTTTTCTACCGCCCATTCCATCCTTGGACCCTTTACTGCCCCGACCGCGACTGTTATCCGAATACTCGAAAGCTCGGGAACAATTTCTTCGATAACCTTTGCGGTGAAATTCTTCTTAGAAATCGAGACAATCTCTGCACGCCAACCGATCCCTTTCCCATCAAACGCTACGAACCGGTCACCCACCACGAAACGGAGCGCTTTGGTCAGATGGTTGATTTCTTCGTCAGGTAGAGAGAGGAATCCATCAGTATCAGGGGGTGAAGAGAGTATGAATGGCTCGCGCATATCTTAAAACGTCACTCCTGTTGCTAAAATAATCGTCGGATGACTCATTCGTTCAGGATCCCAGCCAATGATTGCCCGAGCCGCTTCGATATAAGGCAGTTGAAACTGCAACCCCACCCCGCAAGCAGTGAAATCAGCAACCTTATGGGTATCGATATACTTGATATAGCCACGATCGACAAACAATAGTCCTTCAACCGAGAACTTCAAATTCTGTAGGTATTTACCAGCGATTGGAATTTCGCTAAAACTAAAATAATGTAAGGGGATGATATTAATACGTAACTCTAAATTTGCGGCAAAAAAGCTTGAACCCTTCAGACCAAGCGGAGTATTTGTGCGAATTTCCGATTGACTTAGTTCCAACTGACGATACCAGGGAAGCTTTTTTTGGGTTATTTGCCCCGCACCACGCATTGCTAAAGTAAGGCGACCGAATGATTTGTAAATTCTAATATCAGCTTGTTGCCCATAAAAGGTATGAGAAGTATCGACGGTTCTATTGGCGTTTAGAATTGTTGAAAAATAATATCCATTACGTGGATAATAACTATAGTCTCTCAAATCGGCTTCGTAATAAAGCCTCCCGACTAACAGTCTGTCTCTCCCGTTCGCTGACAGTGTATAGAACGATCCTTTAGAGGCGCGTTCTTCCCACTCGGATTCAAGTCCTATCCATCGGTCGCGGTCAAGACGTCTGCGCAGTCGGAGCAAAAACGACTCCGTCTCGGCGCGGTAGGTGATCCCATCGGGAGCGATGATCTCGACATCGTTGAATGATATCTGGGTTTTAAGACCGTACTTACCACCGATGGAAAACCAAGAATCGCTATGCAGAAGATACATTCCTCTTTGGTAGCCATCCCACCATCCAAACGAAAGACGTTCCGCGTATCCTCTAAAATTATTATGACTTACTATAATGCCATAAATGCGCCGGGATGGATTTGCCGGGTCATACTGAAGTATAGGGTACGGATAGATATAGAAGCGCTCGGTTACTCTGACCAGCACAATCGCCCGACCAATATCCGTGACAATGGAGAGCTCAACCATATTGAAAATCCCCAGAGAAAGCAAATGCAACCGATCAGCTTCCAATAATTCTGGATCGGCACTCATGCCGGAACTGAGTCTCATCTCCCTGAGAATGAAGTTTTCGTTAGTGACGTGATTCCCTACGACCTTGATCCCGTATATAATTGGATATTCATCACTCACACTCTCTGCATACGATATTGAAATTGTTATAGCGAGCGCAATAATAGCGAGAGTGATACATGATAATTGTTCTCTTGGAGGGCGGACTTTCAGTCCGCTCTTACATTCTAACCTTGGAGGGCGGACTTCAGTCCGCCCTTGAGGGCGGGTTAAAACCCGCCCTCCAAGGAATGCTACAAAATTTATCACAGCGTCCATGTAAATGTAAAGTTCATCTCTGGCTGATTTTCCGAATGTTTACCTAATTGACTTATCGTTAAGAAAGTGGCCAGAAATTCCAGCCGTACACTTTTTGAGGGCTTCATATAAACCCTCGCAACTGGTCCGCGAGATCGCACATCCTCACCGTTTTTCGGGCTGTCTCCGTCTTGAAGTAGAGTTGAAGAACGACGGTGCATCAACCATCCGAGCGCAATCTCTGAATTGTTGATTTTTCTATATGGTAGTATTGTTACCGTATAAGAGTAACCTCGTTCGGAAACATTTTCTATCCATTCAGACCAGTCGAGTTGCCCATGATCGTTAAGTTGCCCGGAGCCTGCTATTTCTCCACCCCAACCCCGCGAAGCATCAAATCGGAAGGTATCGACTGCCGTAAATGTCCTGAAAAGACGACTGCGAGTCAGATCGAACGGCAAAAAATCATAATCCGTGTAGTGTGCTGAAACAGCAAATCGAGCCCTATTTGTGATCGGGTAATCCTGCCAGGGAACCTCGCTGAATAAAGTAAATTGTCTTGTCCATCGATTCTCACCACTCCTGCTACGGTGAATATAGACCAAATGATTCAAGTTCGCCTCAACCCCCCCACGTATTCCCACCGTAGAGGTGATTTGTGTACCGGATCGAATACCCACATGCCAGCTTAGTTCATCTCGATCATTATAATCCAATTCGTCGGGGGTATCGAAACGGTAGCGTGAAACTCCAACTTCAACGATACTGCTATCCATGGATGGCGTCTCGAACCCGGTCATAATCTGTAGCCGACTGTTTCGTCCCTGAGTCAATCCTCCGGCATACTCTTGTTGTTGGATATCAATTCCGCTTGTAAATAGGACAAATTTACCCGACGCAGACCAAACACCCTCTAAATTATTTTGCCAGTTGAATTCTCGGTCCCGCCTTCCAGAAATTTGATTTCTGCTTTGCGCCATCTTGTTAGTAAGGTTACTATTCCAATCAAATTTCATCATTTCCGAAATAATTACCGTCAAGTCATTATTGAGTTCGACACGACTATCATCTCGGCGACCGATATCACCGCTAATACCTAAAAATTCCCTTCGACTCCCGGTCATGTATCTGACTGTAAACCAATCCAAAGCCGCATCGCTAAGACCGTACTTCCCCTCAGCCTCCAAATTCACGTTATGATCATCCCCCGACCCAAAATGACTGAACCAGCCATCACCCTTCCAAGCAATACTATCGGTATCGAAATCAAATTTAAAACCGTATTTGATCCCCTCTTGCGAAACCCCGGCTCGATGGTCAAATACCGGACCGAGCAATCCCTCCAATTCTATTCCGTTCTCAGTTTTCAACCTGCCCCCAACTCCAAAATTGGTACTGCGGATTATATCATCATCAGAATTGATAAAGTGATTCTCCATGCTGATTATCGTAGGATCATAAGGCGATAATGGAGTGATTGCGTTTCTACCGATTTGGTAACGGCGGGTAGATTGATCTCGATATTCCTGACGGGATAAGGCGAACACTAATCCGTTGGAAGAGGAAAAAGGGCGGTCAAAATGAAACCGGAGAGAGTGATCAACCTTCCATTGCGGTTGATACCCGGAGACGCGATGGAAACGTACTTTAAGTCGCTCATCGAGTGATGCCTTGCCTCTTCCAATAAGTACATTGTCGGCGCTGATCTCACTATCCCATCCGTCGAAGTCAAGCCCTTTCAAGGAACGAACGGTAATTACGATTGGATTGGCAAATACATCGTTTGAAAAGCCTGCGATGACGGTTACCGGAGGAAATATTACAATTATCAACAGGCAAAACCTGCCTGCAACATGGCAGGCTCGGCAGGTCATTGAAATTGTTCCGGAATTTTTTCAGCAGGAATAACGATACCCCCGGAAATAATGATCTTTAGCGCGTCCTCTACCGGCATATTCAGCTCAATCAAATCCTTATAAGGAACAAATATCAGGAATCCTGTGGTGGGATTCGGTGTGGTAACGATGAAGACACTTACTGTATCTTCCGGTAAATAATGCCGTAGCGAACCGATGTTATCAGCCGTGATAACGCCAATGGAGTAAATGCCTTTGCAAGGATACTGAAGCAAAACGGCGCGCTTGAACATGTCCTTACGCCCAGAAAACAGAGCTTCGCTAATCTGGTTGAAAGTCTTATAGACACTATTGACCAGCGGTATTCGATCGAGAATTTCCTGACTTCGTTTGATTACCCAGCGCCCAATGACATTCCTTGCCCCCCATCCGGTCAACAGTACAAGAAGCAGTAGTGCGATCAAACCGAGTCCGGGAATTGGCGCCGTGCCGAATATCTCCAGACCGAGACCTTGTCGAAGAAGGAAATTGATAAAGCGAGCAAAAAACCCGTCGAGGAACAAGAAAAGGTGGTAAAGCAAGTAAATCGTGAGTGCGATTGGACCAATAATCAACGTTCCGGTTATCAGGTTCCGCCTGAAAGCATGTAATAGCCCTGTTTTTGGTTTCACAAACAAAGGCGGAGGATTGGAACCTGCCTCATCGTCTCTACCGATGTTCGGGTTGATTTTATCTGAACTGTTCATCAAGATTATATCCGCCGGGGAGTTATCGACCGGCCGTGGAGTGCGTCCAAGCCGTAAAACATTGCATTTTGAAGGCGCTTCACTTCAGCATCGTCACCACGGTCGCCAGCGTCTTCCATATGTTTGTGGATACGGCTCCGGAAAAGAGCCTCAGTAGTGCGTGGATTAAGCGCCTCTATTGAATTCAACGCCCACTCTTGCAATACGTTTGAGGCTTCGACCCGACAGTGCCAGCAGAGCCCACGCAGAAATTCTTCGCCTAAGCCTATCCGGTTGCCTTGGGGGTAGGAGCCTGTCAACTCAATATACAGCATATCATTTTGAGTGACATTCCTTTCGGCGACGAGTTCCTTGATTTTGCCTTCGACAGCATGAACGTGTGATAATCCCGTCACGTCCACGTTCATTGAGTGAATTTGACGATGATCCAGCCTTACGAATTTCAACTCGTCGAGGTTCGCTCCTCCCGGTCGAACTGTCCCGACAAGGACGCCGTGCTCGCCATCCTCATCGATAGAAAGCGCCGCCGTCGAGCCTGGATAGGCATGGACAATCCGATCCTGTGCATTCTTGACCTCGCTTCTTTTATGGTAGTGACCAAGTGCAGTATAGTCGAACGGCTGGGCAAGCAATTCCGCATCGCTGAAGGGAAGGGTTCTCATCTTACCAGGGGGAAGACTATCGTCGCGTGATCCATGTATGAGTGCAAGATGAATGCTGGCGTCGGCGCGCGAGATTTTCTCGGCAAGCTTTCTGCCTTGGACGGCAAGGTTCGAGTGATAGGCCAGCCCGGTGATCGCGACATCTTCCAGTCCCGGTAGGGGCGTATTGCAATACGCCCCTACGGTCGTCAACTCATAATCTTGAAATATGAAGACGTTTTTCGGCCACTCTTTGCCGAAGCGAACTTTGACGATATCGCTTGAGTAATGACTTGCTGGTGAGTGGCAGTCGTGGTTGCCGGGAGCTATAATGACCGGGATTCCTGCCGCGCCGAGCCGTTCGAGGACATACTGGACGGTTTCGGGGGAGAGTTCTTCCTCTTCCCAGAGGTCGCCGGGGATGAGGATGACTTCGACGTTCTCAGAGCGAGCGGTCTCGACGGCACGGCCGAGGATCTCGCGCAGTTCGCGGCGACGTAGCTCGGCTTTGTCGAAGGGGAGCTTGAGTTTGCCACCGCTGAACGACCGGTCGAGGTGCAGGTCAGCGAGGTGGAGGAATTTTAGGGATGTACGGGACATAGAACTCTCGTTATTTTCCGGGAGGATAGACATTCTTGTCTGTCTCCGACTGATCCGGGAGGTTAGACATTCTTGTCTGACGTTTTTGATGACAGGCAGGAATGCCTATCCTCCCGAGACTTTACACTTGTAGAAACCACCCTTGATAATCTTCAGGGCGTTCTGCGATACCTGCTTTCAGAGGGTTTTCGTACATATAATTGAGTTTCTCATCGAAGTCAATCTGGTTCCTTATAATACGGTCATAAGATTCTTGCTCCCACAGAGATCCCGATTGGCCACGATATTCATTAACAAGTTTTGCAGAAACACCCTTCACGCCCTTTAGAATTCGAGACAGCGAGAAACCATCTTTGGGAGTTAGAATCACATGGACATGATTTGACATAACTTGAACAGCAACTAGTAGGTAGAATCGAGACTGTCCGCTCTTTATATGCTCGAGAACGATTCTTACTTCTTCACCTGTCAGGTGTCCATCTTTCAACTTGAAGGTGATGTAATATGCTGCCCCCTGCATCTCCCAATGCGGTAAATGTCTTCGAGTTTGTGTTAGCATCGCGTTTCTTTCACTTTGTTCGGGAGATTAGACATTCTTGTCTGACGTTTTTGATGACAGGCAAGAATGCCTATCCTCCCAAGATTGAATGACAGGCAGGAATGCCTATCCTCCCGGCGCGTTCACTTAATCAAGGTCACTTGTCTCATCGATGTCGTTTGCGGGGTCTCAAGGCTGATGAAATAGTTTCCCGCAGGCATCCCGGTCGCATCCCAGACTATCCGCCCCTCTCCCGCGTAGGTTGGGCCGCCGAGCCCGACACCGGGAATCAAATCCGCCACTCTTCTTCCCAGCGGATCGAATATCTCCAGCCGCGTAGGGGCCGATTTATCGAGACCTAATCGAATGTTCAACGTACTGTTGAACGGGTTCGGGAAGGCGGAGACAAGGTTAAAGGTTGAAGGTTCAAGGTTTAAGAACGGATATCGGACGGACACAGGGTCGGGGGTGGTTTTGATGACCCATCCCAAGCTATTTTCACCCCTCGGCAAAGTGGAGCCCACTAAGATGAAGCTGCTGGTTGCATCCTGTGTAAGACCGGCAAAATATTCGTTGCCACCCCCGTCAAAGTAACTTGACCAAAGACTGTCGCCTCTTTCGTCAACTCGCATTAACCAAAAATCGTATTCTCGCTCTTGATTGGATTCACTGTTCCCAGCAAGCGCATAACCGCCATTATTACACACAATAATTTTGTAACACTCATCAGTTCCGCTTCCGCCATACGTTCTCGACCAAAGACTATCTCCATTACTATCGAGTCTTAATAGCCAGTAATCCGCACCTCCGGAACCAAACGATGTCGTAGTTGCCCCAATAATTATCCCCCCATCGTGAGTTGATTCCATCGAAGAAGATTGTTCATTCCCCTGGCCACCATATCGATGAGACCAAAGGCTGTCACCGTCTTGATTAATCGCAAATAAGTAGATATCGTTCGGTCCAATCCCTCTAGGATTAAAACTTCCCGCAATGCAGTAATTCTCCCCAACCCGGGCGATAGCCGTACCTTGTTCGTCACCGCGACCACCGTAAGTGGCAGACCATACCTCTTCACCTGTTTCATCAACTTTTAACAGCCAATAATCACTCCCTCCAGCCCCTGATGAAAATGTGCCGCCACAGAGCAAGAATCCACTGCCATCGGTTTCGAGAGCGCAATTAAACCAATCACTTAGATTACCGCCATAGGTTCGACTCCAAAGACTGTCGCCATCACCATTGAATTTCATCACAAGTGCATCAGCTCCATCCCATGCGAAATCCCCGATTCTGCCTATCAACAATACCCCGCCATCAGACGTTCGTAACGATTTAGTGAGGCTGAGCTGATCGTCTCGACCATATTCCCGCCTCGATATCTCCTCCCCACTGGATGCTAATTGCATTACCAATGTCCGTTCCTCTGCTGGAACAGAAAGGTGGGTGGCGCCAGTCAATATGAAATCGTCATCATCAAGTAAAGTAATATCATAGAAACGATCACTAATGCCGTGTTGGATGGTCCTTTCCCATTCGACTTCCACCTGCCCGAATCCTTCCCCCGCCCAGAGTCCCGCCACTAACATTAGCGATACGAATAACGGTTTCATTTTGGGTCTCCTTTTTTTCGGGTTAAACTGCTTCCAACACCAGTCCGACCTTCCGAAGTTCAAGCTCGTTATCGCGAAGTTTTCTTGCTGTTTCTTCGAGATACCGCATCGTCCTCAAGTCATAATACCGCTCACCGCAAGTCCGGCAGACCGGGACGGTAACCGATACGTGAATGATATCCGTCCCGCTGGTCATTTCCTCTTTGACTTGCTTGAGGCGAATATCGTCTCCTTTGCAGATGACGCATTTCATTGTCGTTTCCTTTTCTTGAAATCGACCCAAAGGTCAGGGTCGGGTTGATAAACTGTCACGATGGTGAGATAATCTTCGTCATTATCAAAGGCACAAACAAAATGGATCGGGCGTCCTGTGTTTGTAATTCCAAAAATTAGCGCACTTGGATAAGGAGTATCGTCCGGATAATCTCCCAAAACCTCGAGATGATCGACCGCTTCAATAATCTCGGATGTAGAAATGACGCCGAACTCCTCAACCTCCATTTCATGCTTGGCGTGGTTAGTGAAATAGACCGCTCCACGAGAAAAGCTGGATTGGATTGTCGCTTTCCATTCCATCAATTTATTACTATCTTCGGTATCGGTAGGTCTTCCTTTAGGCTGATAAAAATCCAATCTTCCAATGTCTCGATAAGATTTTTTCGGCACAACTCGATGGTATCGCCATCTGCCCAAAGACCCTTCAGTCCCGAAATCGTGGCGAAAAATCTGCCGTCTTCCATCTGTTCGTAGCCAGCGTGGTTTAGCGCGGCTTGTATGTAGTCTGTCAACATTTGATTCTCTCTTATCGTTTTGCCCGTCAACCTCAGAGGGTTGATGGCTTGCAGGCTGTCACCGGCAGGGCGGTGACAGAAGATCTGTACTGCCAACCACGGCAGGGCGGCAGCAGCCCAAACGGGCGGGACGCCCGTTCTACCTTAACCTTAACCTCAACCTCAACCTTAACCTTAACCTATCTGAGCACCAACTTATGCACCTTCTCTTCGAATATCACCGGTATTCGTCCGGCAAGCCAGCGATGGCGCTCCTCGTGGCAGGACAAGATCAGAAGTTGGTGCTTGGTCGAAAGTTGTTGCAGGAAAAACCTCATGCCCGAGATGAACTTCTCGTCATCGACCGCCGCCAATGGCTCGTCCAGCACTATCGGCATCGAGCCCTTTGCCCCCCTCGCAAGGTAACAGGCTATCCCCAGCCTCGCCGCAAGGAATACCTCGTCGCGAGCGCCGCTGGAAAGGATCATCTCCGCCTCAGCGGAAGTCAGCAGTTTGTTGGCGGATTTATCGCGCACCACAAAGGTCAAATCCTCATGGAACTGCAAGTCGGAGTACCTCGGATTAAGGGCTTCGAGGAACGGAGCCGCCTCCTCCGAAAGAGCCGCCGCCCACGAACGATAAACCTCGCGCGAGATGTCGTTCATGATCTGCACCGCCATATCGACCTCAGCCTTGAAGTTTTCAGCCTGATTGATCTTGTCGTCAAGCTCCTCAACACGCCTTCGGAGATCGGGGTACTGCGACTGGAAGCGGTCATAAGCCACTACGATCTGACGGGAGATCGCCTCCCTTGAAAGCCTAAGCCTTTCCTCCTCACGAGCCTTCTGTTCAGCAAGGTCGCGGTAGTACTCCTTTTGATGTTCCAGTTCGGGCGCGGATTCGCCTATCGAGGTTTTAGCGACTAATTGTGCGAGACGTTCGTTTTTAGCGGCGAGATCGACTGTTGGAAGCAATTCTTTCTGGAGACGGGGCAGTTTCTCGACTGCGACGTCATTGTAACGCTTATAACTCTCCAGGCCTTCTTTGAATTTTTCGACCGCTTCATCCAGCGGTTCGGTTTTTTCGATGCCCGCCATTCTGAGAATTTCATAGCAAGTCTGCCTGTTCGGTTCACAATCCCGCTTCACTCTTGTCAATTCTGAATCAATCTCGTCACGCTTGGCCTTTACAGCCTTAAATTCTGCACTCAGTTTCACGACCTCTCGATACCGGCTTAATAGATACCTCGCCGCATCCAAAGCACTTTCACCGTCCGGCAGGTTATCCCCGGCGCGTGAAAAGAACGGGGCAAGCTGTCCAAGAGCTGACTTGAATTCTTCATTGGATCGAGTTGCATCCTTCTCTGTATTAATCAGAGGTTCTATTTTATCCTTCATCTCATCAAATTGGAAATATTCTGCCAGTAGTTCATGCCCGCCTTCAAATCCGAGCCGGTTCGCAATTTCAGTCAAATCTCTGCCAATTTTTTCAACCTTGGCGTGAGACTCATCCTCCCCTTTGATCACGTCAGCTATATCCACTTCTAACTTCTTCAGCGTCCCTGCATCCCCACTCCCCGCCATCCCTCTCGTTATTGCCCCAATTGCTCCGAATACGACTCCCAATCCTGCCAATACCTGCCCCAGCCACTCTCCCCTGGTTAGCAGAATCAGCGTCCCGCCGGCGAGGATCATCATCGCAGACATTAAGCCGAAGAGTCGCGCCGTGTTGATGACCTTCTGTTGCCGGGCGACAAGCAAGCCCCGTTCTCGCTCATTCCACTCCCGGCGAGTTTTCAGTTCACGGTAGAGGGCATCTTCCTCAGCATACGCGGCTCGAAAGCGCTCGATGAACCGGCGTTCATCTATCGTTAATCCCGAAAATATCTCTTGCAGTCTCGTAAAACGCTCCTTATCGACGCCGCCTATTTTTAGTTCCCTCTCCAACTTCTCTTTTATCATCAGTGCCTGGTCGAGCCTTTCCCGGCGGTCATTCAGACGTGTCACGCATGACTCAAGGTCACGGGCTTCGCCTTCGGTGACTCCAGCAAGATCCCGGTGGCTTTGCAGGTCGGACTCAAGTTTGGACAAGGGAAAATCGCCTTCGTCTTTCAGGCGTGCCTCAAGCGTAATCGCCTGCGTAGTGAGGTCATTTACTCGTTGAGACAGACTGATGAGTTGCTCCCACTTGGTGGACGGGAACGATTCATAATTCTTCAGCTCCTCCGCAACTTTAGTGAGAGCTTCGATTTCCTCACGCTTTTTCTTCTGAGCGTCGATTAATTGACGAAGTTCACGAATATCTGCAATATCACCCTGGCGAATGGCCGTCTCGCGTTCAACTCTAAGAAGTTCGACCTCTGCTTCGATTTTGATCAGCCGTTCCGCTTCAGGCTCGACCTCGTTGCGCGCACGTTCAAGTTTTTCAATTTCAATAAGACAGCTTTCTCGGTCAGTCTGGAGTCGTTTTGTGGCTGTCTCGATTTTCAACCCGTCACGACTGCCTTCGAAGGGATATTTGTCGCGGGCGTCGCGCAACCGCTGAATGGCAAGCTCGGATGATGTCCCGCCTTCCAAAGAAGTGGCAACTCCCTGAATGTAATGTGTCAGCCCTTTCGATTCGCGGATTTCGAGTATCTCTTCCTGTTTCAAGTAAAAGCTCTTCAAAAACTCATCGACCGGCAGTCCGATCAACTCTTCGCCGATCATGTAAGTTCCTCGCCCGCGATGAAAGTCTGCGGCGTGGTCTCTGCCGGTATCGCGGTCGATCAGACGGACTTCACCCGAGTTGAAATCTCGTTCGATCCGCCACTTACGCGAGTCGTTCGAAAAGTCGAGTTCAAGCCCAAACTCGTCAGGATTCTCCCAGGGAATGACATGACGGCGGTGTGGGCGCTTGTCACGACGATCGCGCAAGTCTTCGACAATTCCGTAGAAAGCGGCGAGAATGGACGCGATCAGAGTTGACTTTCCGGTCTCGTTGTCGGCAACAGCAAGATTGACTCGGTCAGTAGCAAAACTGACCGATGTCCTTAAACAGCCGAAGCCGCGAATGTTAAGACGTTCCAGATACAAGCTTTACCTCAAATGGGTTAGCGAGTTGTTAGTTGCAAGTTGTGGGGCGCATTGCAATGCGCCCCTACCACGACATAGTGCCAGGTTTTGATGGAGTTCCGCCTTGAATATGGTATCCGTAAGTCAGAAAATGGGCGAATGATTCTTTCTCCTCTGGATTCCAGATGATTGCGTACTCGATCAAGTTCGAACGCTTGGCGATAGGATAGCTTAGCCCGGCTGTATATTGAACTACTCCACGCTCGCGGATCAGCCCGGCGCGCACTTCCGGCATTTTAGGATCTTCCGGTTTCAGACGTGCCCCAATACGATAATTTTCAGACAGATAACTTACCTTGAACGGCTTGTCAAGGCGAACTTGGAAGTACATCCTCAGGCGGTTGTCTTCACTGCCGGATTTGAGTCCACCCCAACTGTCCCATTGAAACGCCCGGAGATTACTTCCAGCACAGTTCTGCATGACAAACGCCAGCACCATCCCCGATTTTCGCTCAGTCTTCAAGGAGATTCCCAGATCGAGCTTCATCCCGTAAACCCATTTTTCACCGTAGTTTTCGGCGACAAACTTGGGGGTAAAGCCCCATGCCATTTGGCTATGGTTGCCTCGATAGGCGAGCGGGTTGAGCACCTCGAACGACTTGAATTCTCCTGATTTGTTTGATGAAACCTTTCGGATTAAACCAAGTCCGAACGGGCTGGCTCCACCTTGAGCGCTGTTGGCAATCAGCACCGACCACGAGGCAGGTTTGCCGCCATCGAAGGAGGTGAGCGTCAATTGCGCCGCCATCTGGTTCATCAGGGCGATGCCAGCCGGATTCCAGAAAATAGTCGAAGGATCGTCGCCTTCGGCAAGCGTCGCCATACCGGCTCCGACCGATGAGCTACTCAGCGGTGGCAGGTGGTACGGAAAAGGCGATGCCGATGCTATTGTTGATGCTAACATCAACAGGAGCGCGTAGGTTAAGCGTCTCGCTTGACTCGCGTAGGTTAAGCGTCTTGCTTGACTCACCTCGACCTGATCTGGGGGCGTGCCGCTGAGCCCAACTCGCCTGAATGTGCGGTTTCTGGATTTCATAGCCTTAAGTATAACACTTGCGCAAGTATTTAGCAAGGGAAAGTACGAAAGTGCGAAAGTGCGAAAGTGCGAAAGTGGAAAAGTGGAAAAGTATTATGGTGCGTGTAGCCCGGCGAGCTTCGCTCGGCGGGTTATGGTAGTTCAGAGCTTACCGTGCTTACCGTTTCAACATGTCCGGAAAATTCGTTAAATCCGCTAAATCCGTTGTCCTTCCCCAGCCCACGTCAAAGCGGTGAGCTCTGAACTCTTGCTTTATTGTCAAACTCATTGTAAATTGAATTAGTGCATCTTCCGAAGCACAGACTATCAGGTTTCGATCTATTTGACCATTGCCCGACAATTTCACTTTTCAACGAGGGTTTCATCATGCGTAAGTTACTTTGGCTCAGCCGACGACTCGCAGTGACCGCCATCCTTTTCATCGCCTTCGGTCATGCTGAGGCGCGGATTCTCAACGTCCCGGAGGATTATCAGACGATTCAGGCGGGGATTGATGCCTCACGAGACGGGGATACGGTTCTTGTACAGCCGGGGACATATGAAGAGAGACTCGTATTGGCAGGACAGAATATAGTCCTTGGGAGTCTGTTACTGGTCACCGGTGACAGTTCATATATTGATTCTACTGCCATAGATGCCGCAGGCATGGGAATAGTCATTGATTCGGGCAACGACCCCATTTCATTTGAAGTTCGCGGCCTAATGATCCAAAATGGGGGGAATGGCGGAGAGACATCTGGAACTGCGATCATAACTGGAGAACGATGTCGCGCGTTATTTCAGGATTTGATCATCAAAGACACTTTCAACGAGGGGCAGTTGCAGGGTGTGGCGATGAGTGCATGGGGATCACGAGTTACAATACGACGGGTCAAATTTACTAATAATAGTGGTGGTCTTGAAAGCAGCATTTTCTCTTTTTTCTCCAGTCAAATTGTTATCGAAGATTGCCAAATATTTCTCAATCAGCCTGGATATTCCGTATTTGATATCGGAGACTGCAATTTTGTTATGCGCCGTAGCGTGATCGCTAATAATCCGACTGAAGCGTATGAAGACTGGCAAATACCCCAGATTTCTTTATATTTTGATCAAGGCTTTGTCGGCTCGTTTGCTCTTGATCAAGTTTCGATAATCGGATCGGGGCCGGGTGGATTGGTGCTATTTGCATCAGGAATGGACGAGAGAACTTCCGGCACGTTGATGATTTCCAATTCTATTTTGCTCGGTGAACAAGATGAACTCGTTGTGATAGCCCGAGACGAACCAGCCGGTCTGTCTGCATCGTTAGATTATAATGATATTGAGGATGGCGAAAACGCTGTTCGTTTAGATGGCGATCCCCAATTCGATTGGGGCGATGGCAACATCGACTCCGACCCCCTCTTCGCGGACCCCGACAACGGCGACTTCCATCTGACCGCCGACTCGCCCTGCATCGACGCCGGTGACCCGGAAGCGCCCCTCGATCCCGACGGCACACGAGCCGATATGGGGGCGTTTTACTTTCATCAGCGGGATATTGAGGTTGAGCCGCGCGAACTACACTTTCCTCCAGTTCCTTGGGGGGAACTCGACAGCCTGCCGGTAGTGATCCGCAACGCAGGCCTAACGCCACTGCACATAGATTCGATCCCGCCTTTACTGGATATGAGTTGTATCACTGTCCGTCCTGAAGGTTACTTTGATCCTCCGCTTGAAATTGCGCCCGATTCGGCGCTGACTCTTTGGTTCTTTATCCGGCCAGATTCGAGCGCGTCACTGGAAAAGACCGTCCTTGTTTATTCTGATGATCCCGACGAACACGAAGTCACTATAATTGCCCGGGGTGAGCGCCCCGACTACGTCCCTTCCGACATTCTTCACTCTTCACTTTTCACTCTACACTCGGCTTATCCGAATCCCTTCAATTCGACGACGACGATACGTTTTTCGATGGGCTCGCAAGCGGCCCCTACGCGGCTGGCGGTGTATGACCTTTCGGGCAGGATGGTGGCGGATTTGTTTGGTAGCACCGGCGTCGCCGCCGGTCAATTCTCCCATCCCGCCGCAGAGGGCGGGGCTGGTGAGCATTCCGTCGTCTGGAATGCCGAAGGCCTTGGCGCTGGCATTTACGTATGCAAACTCACGACTCCAGAAAAGACTGCCACAAGGAAGCTCTTGCTCGTGAAATAGACCTGCGACACAAATAATCAGGAACAAATTGCACTTTTACTTGACTTTTTGATGAAATGAGTATAGGTTATAGGGTATGTAACAGGCTTCACAAACCATTGCCAGTTCGGTCAGCCGGGGTAGCGTGGATTCGCAACTCATCACCTTCCTGAGCAATGTTTCATTCATAAAAGATATCACTAACATCCTTTCGAACTGAGGTGCACAATGAAACGCTTTATGGTCGCATCCCTGTTTCTGCTTACGATCTGTTCCCTTACTTCCCTCGCGACGCCCTTCCAAACAGCCGATGGCTGGGTATGGCGCAATCCCGATCCCTTCGGAGGATCGTTCACCTGTGTGACTCTCATCGACGAGAATCGCATCGTCGTCGGTGGTGAGTTTGGCGTTATCGCCTATTCCGAAAATTGCGGCGAATCATGGCGGCAATCAGCCGTTCCAGATCTCTTTATCGCCACCGTTGACCGCATGGTTTTTATCCCCGGTACCGAAATCGGTTTTGCCGTTGGCGGTGGGAAATGCCTGAGGAGTACAAACGGAGGCGCTACTTGGACTTATGATCTGACTCTCGGAACTGAGTACTCTCTCGATTTATCTCAAAATCTAGGAAATATTTATCTTCTAACCAAATTATCAGAAGGTGAATCATGGAATCGAGTCCGCCGTTTCGATCGCAACCGAAATGTCTGGTCGAGTTTAATTGAGCCGAGCGATGCGTTCTCCAGACTCAATAAATTAAACTTCCCCTACATTTGGAATAGCTCGACCGTTTATTATGAAAACGACAGGATAATCGAAAATTCGAATCTGATTATCGATATCGAACCGTTTCAAAGCGGACGCAATTTTCTGATGCTTCGAGATTCTATCCTCTACCGCAATGACCTCGACCATCCCCTCGGTTCGGTCGCGGAGCCTGCCAGCGATCTCCACGTCGTCAACGACTCAACCTTTTATATCATCGGATCTCGTATTTACCGGTCTCGCAATCATGGAGCCAGCATCGAAGATCTCGGTGACGTCGGCGACCGGCTTATCGCGGTCGATTTTTTGGGCAGCGCTACCGGCTTTGCCGTCGGCAATCGATCCCGGATTGTTTACACGATCAATAATGGGAATTTCTGGTCGAATTCACTGGTCGTCAGGTCGAGAGTGGCATACGCTCGTAACGTATATTTTCTCGATTCAAACCTTGGCTTTATCAAGTCCTCCGACCATGCCCCAATGATCACCTACCAGACCCAGGATGGTGGAAATACTTGGACGGAATATATGCGCGCTCCTAACAACCGGGTCTTCATCGGTGTCGATAAATTCTATATCCTGCCAAATTTACTGCGCGCTTTTTTCCTCGATTCTCTCGACAATTTCTATCGTGAAATAGTCATGGCTCAATCCAATCCCAATGTCATTGCCGATTCAGTAAGAGATTTCCACTTCGTCGATCATCAAGTCGGTTTCTATATTACTCCAAATCAAATCTACAGGTCACAAGATGGGGGGGGATACTGGAATCGAGTGCATCAGTTTGAGGACATCAGCCTTAATACAGTATTTTTCGTTAACTATGACGTCGGGTATCTCGGCGGGGATCAGGGAACGGTACTGAAAAGCGTCGATGGAGGACAAAACTGGGAGGACGTCAGTGTGGCTGGAGTTGATGTCAATGGATTATGTTTTGTTAGCCCTGACACCGGATTTGTCGCCGCCGATGAGGGTGTCTTTTTCCGCACCAACGACGGCGGAGTGAATTGGCGCCCAAAACTAACCGGAACAGAGGATAACCTCTATACTCTCCAATTCTTCGATTCGCAGTCTGGTTATATAGTTACATCAACAGGATTTATCGCGACCACCGATGGAGGCGACCATTTCCGAACCTATGTCACGCCACTTGGGTTTGAAGTTGGCCATACACAGAAAACGCCCTCCTTGTTCGTCGTCGATTCTACCTTTAACAGATTTGTTTATGCTCGCGACGAAAATGTACTTGTCGGAGCGAATTATCTGGAAGTGATAAAATCCGATAACGAATTCGTAGCGCCCGTTAATTACGGACTGATGTCGATATATCCCAACCCTTTCAACTCAACAACGATCATTAAGTTATCGATTGGAGCCCCAGATCTTGTACCTCTGCGTTTGGCAGTCTATGGCCTTGATGGAAGGCTGGTAACGGACTTGGCAACTGATTGGAAACCCGCCCTTACTGGTGAATATTCCATAACTTGGAAAGCGGAGGGATTGCCAGCGGGGGTGTACTTGATCAACCTTCGATCTTCACGCGGAACGCAAACCACTAAAGCGCTTCTTATAAAGTAGAAATGCCTGACTTTTCACTAGTATCGCGTCACGCTTGTAATGTCGCATAATTCGCGTCAACAGCGTCTTCGTGGCGTCGCATGTCTCGTGCGACGCACTACAAGGCACAATGCTGTCACACGGGACGTGTGACAGCACACTAGTAATCTTTGGTCTCAAGGTAGCGGCGAATTTATTCGCCACACATCTCGTAGAATTAACGTAGTGGCGAATTTATTCGCCACTCGTTCCGTCCAGCACGAATTATAGGGTATCACCATGCCAAAGCTTTCCTTTCTCGCCAGCACGCTCGCCGCGACAGCCATTCTGTTACTCACCTTTCCCAACGTCGAAGCGCGTATCCGCATTGTCCCGACTGATTTTCGAACCATCCAGGAATGCATCGACAACAGCCGCAACGGCGATACCGTCATCGTTCAACCGGGAAGATACAGTGAAAATATTGATTATCATGGACTAAATGTAACAGTCGCCAGCTTGGCAATCATAACAGGCGATTCAACTTACATCGACTCTACGATCATCGATGGAAATCGCCGCGGCACTGTAGTTACCTTTGATCAAAGTGAGAATAGTGGCGCCACACTGTACGGTTTCACCATAACTAATGGCAGGGGTGGTTACGGGGGAGGAATCCATTGCGGGGACCCTGCCTTTGGCGCGAGACCCAACAGCCCAACTCTTTCACACTTGAAGGTTATCAATAATGAAGCCTTAGGTTCTGGTGGAGGTATTTATTCTTTTATTGGCACACCAACCATCTCATCGACTATTATTAGTAATAATCGAGCGCCGAAAGGTGCGGGGATTGCCATGTTCACATCTGGTCCATTGTTAAGTCAGGTGAAGATCATTAATAATGTTGCTTCCGATATTGGCGGCGGAGTTTACGGGGATTTTCCCGTTGATTTCGTCTTCGATTATGTGCTGATTGCCAATAACGAGAGCGCAAATGGCGGGGGAGCCATATACCTTAATTTCACCGGCACTGCCGGAGGGATGATGAAGAACCTCACCATCTGCCACAACAAGTCAACCGACGAATTCCCAGCAATCACTTTAACACTCAACCCTGAGGAAGGATTCGGTTTTTCGCGTCTTAATTTTGTCAACTCAATCATCTATGCAAACGAAGAACCTGTCTTCGGACTCTGGGGCTTGAATGAAGAATTTATCTCTCGAGTGACTGTATCCTACTCTGACATTGAGGGCGGACAGGACGCCATTGGCTTACGAAATGAGTTCGCAGACTTCATTTGGTTGGATGGCAACATCGACGCCGATCCCCTCTTCCATAACCCGGACAATCGTGATTACCGCCTCACTGAAGACTCCCCCTGTATCGACGCCGGCGACCCGGACTCCCCTGCTGATAATGACGGAACTCCGGCTGATATGGGCGCTTTCGCATTCCCAAGGATTGGAGCATGGATCAGCGGGGAGGTGTACAATATGGAGACCAATGAGTCAATAAGTGGCGTGACTGTTTCCACCCCCGACCGTTTTATTGCCACAAGTGACAGCCTCGGCATCTGGAATTATCCCGTTCCAGGTAGGTTTGACAGCACTCGGGTAATCTTAAATTTCAGCGCCTACGGTTACATATCCGCGAATATTGACACACTTGTGTATGTGCGAGATTCTCTACAAATTGAGATCGGTCTTGCGCCCGCTCGATTCCTCCCTTACCGTGACAGCCTCTTCGCTGAAATTGACTCAGGCGACTTCACCCAGATATCTCTCACTGCCCAAAACAATGGGAGTACTGCCATGGTTTGGTCAGCATCGGTAAGATCTCATGGAAGCGCGGGATTCGAACCCTTCGATATCCGTGATTCAATTGGCATTGGGGCAGTTACTGGCGACAACCATATCGAGGGCGTCACCTTCGACGGCGAACGGTTCTATGTTTCAGGCTCAAATGGCGACAACCCTAATCTCATTTATATCCTTGATCGCCAAGGAGAATTAGTAGGCAATATTCCACAGGTTGGATATTCCGACATCGGGTACAAGGATGTGGAATGGGATGGTGAATATCTCTGGGGAGCAAACTCTGACTCGCTTTATGGCATCTCCACACGAGGTCGAACCGAGTATGCCTGGGCCGATCCGGTACAACCGACTCAATTCATTGCTTATGATGAGTCTGAGGGGATTCTTTGGCTCGCCGCCACAACTACAAATATCGTCGCTTTTGACCCTCATGCAAATCGCCTGGGGCGGACTCTGAATCGGAATGGTCTCCGCATTTATGGGCTTGCCTGGCTGAAAAACGATTCTGACGATGCGAACCTCTACATTCTCGATCGTCCGGGTGGAATCAACGACCCTCGCTCACGACTCTACAAGCTCAATACCCACACCGAAGATACACTTCTTGTCCACACATTTTCGATTGAAGGAGGAGGCGCGGGACTTCAGAGCTTGTATATCTGTGACGATTACGACAAGTATCACGGCGCTGTGTTGATGACCATTATGAATCGTCCGGCAAATATGGGGGGCGACCGACTCGACGTCTATCAGCTTCGCCCCAACCACGAATGGTTGAGCATCGTGCCAGATCATGGCGAAGCCGATGCAATGCAGGAATTTGAGATGCAAATAACTCTCAGGACAACCGCTGAAGATGAGACGTGGAGCTTCGAGGCAGGCGTATATGAAGGAGAAGTTCTCTTTTCCCATGACGATCTGGGTGATGTTGTCATCGTGCCGGTATGGATGACTGTCCTCGATCCGAACTCGATTGAGCCTGATCAAACGCCCGCACCTTCAGAATTCGGATTGATTTCTGCCTTCCCCAATCCGTTTAATTCGACGACGACGATACGCTTCTCGATGGGCTCGCAAGCGGCCCCTACGCGATTGGCGGTGTATGATCTATCCGGCCGCTTAGTTGAAAATCTATTCGACAACTCCAAATTCCAAACTCCAAATTCCAAATTTCACTCCGTCGTCTGGAATGCCGAAGGCGTGCCGGGGGGAATCTATTTCATCCGCCTTGAATCGGGATCCCAGTCCCGCACCATCAAAACTATTTTAATGAAATAATGGAGTCACCATGAACCGCATCATCATCACACTCGTCACACTTAGTGCTCTTTACTCAATCAGTTACGCCCGCATCCTTAACGTCCCGGAAGATTTTCAGACTATTCAGGCGGGGATCGACGCCTCGCAGGACGGGGATACGGTGCTCGTGCAACCGGGGGTGTACTGGGAACTTCTGGTAGTTAACCACCCGATCTTCCTCTCATCACTTATTCTCATGACCAGTAATGCCGCCTACATCGATTCGACCGTGATTGATCCTGCACATCAAGGGTGCGGAATTCGGCTGGTAGAAGGTTCAGACGGCGCAACGGTGAGAGGTTTTACTGTCAGGAACGGCTCGCAACAATACGGCGGTGGTATTGAAGTTCGAGCTGGCAACCCGCGTGAGTTGATTGATATGCTCATCACAGAAAATGTTGCGGGTAATTGGGGCGGCGGGATCTACGTCACCAGTTCATCGTCGTTGAATATCAGTCGCTGTCAGATCGTTGATAATCAAGCGGGGGAATTCGGTGGTGGTATTTTTTACCGTACATCGAATATCAATTGTCGGATTACTGATTCAGTAATCCGCGACAATCGTGCTGATCAAAAAGGTGGCGGCGTCTATTGTTACGATACTCCAATCGAGATGCAACGCGTTCTGGTGTTGGAAAATTATTCGGATGGACAAGGTGGCGGCTTCTTCGGGCAGGATATGAGAAGTCTGACCTTGAACAGGGTTACCATGGTTGGAAACGATTCTCGATGGGAAGGGAATGCACTTTACGCCTACTCGAACACTATCATCACTAACTCGGTTTTCTATTCAAATCCCCAGCCGCAAATTTACCTGAGTGTCAAAAACACTGCGTTAATTAGATACAGTGATATTGAAGGTAGCAACGACTCGATCCAATGGGTGGGCAGGGGTGTTTTTGAAAACAACATCGACACCGACCCTCTCTTCCTCGATTCCGACAACGGCGACTATTCCCTGACCGCCGACTCCCCCTGCATCGACGCCGGCGACCCCGACTCACCTCTCGATCCCGACGGCACACGAGCCGACATGGGGGCGTTTTACTACCGGCAGAAGGATATCGAAGTTTATCCGCCTGAACTTGCCTTCGGAGCCCTGCCCTTCGGTGAGATCGACAGCCAGCTCGTCATCGTCGCCAATACCGGCGGGACGCCGCTAACCTTCCGGATCACTGAGAGTCAAGAGGGAAGCAGTATCACGATCCGTCAAGCTGATGGTCGTGAAATCGTCGTTGAACCTAATTCTGGTAGCGCACTTTGGGCTTTTTACCGTCCGGCTGAAGGAGCAGTATCCAATCAGACTTTCACAATCAGTAGCGACGATCCCGACGAGCCGGAAATCACCATTGAGGCAACCGAAGTCCTTGGCGTCCCTTCCGACATTCTGCATTCTGCATTCTTCACTCTGCATTCCGCCTACCCCAATCCATTTAATTCTTCTACGACCATACGGTATTCGGTGGGCTCGCAAGCGGCCCCTACGCGATTGGCGGTGTATGGACTGGATGGGCGGTTGGTGGAGGATTTGTGGACGGGGCAGACTGCTTCCGTCAACCCCCCGCGGTTGACGGAAAGTACGAATGCTGCCGACCGCAGGGGGTCGGCAGAAGAAAAGGCCGTCGTCTGGAATGCCGAAGGTTTGCCCGGAGGGATATATCTGGTCAGGCTTGAATCCGGCTCACAAGTTCAGACTATGAAGACCGTACTGCTAAAATAAGTGTCTAACACGAAAAGACGAAGGGACGAAGATTCTTCTTAGACTCTTCGTCCCTTCGTTTTTAATACCCTCTTCTGTCACTTGACAAACCGACTTCTCCAAACTATATTATGCCTTGTTAGCACTCGACGCAATAGAGTGCTAATTTCCGGGAACCTCCACTCGTATCACCGCGTATGAAGGAAAAACGAGCCGGACTAAGGCTCCCGTACAACAGGCATTCATGCCTGTTCAGTCTCGTAGTACAACAGGCATTCCTGCCTGTTTAGTCTCGTAGTACAACAGGCATTCCTGCCTGTTCAGTCTCGTAGTACAACAGGCGTCTCTGCCTGTTTAGTCTCGTAGTACAACAGGCATTCCTGCCTGTTACCATTTGAAAATTCAATAACGTGACAGACATAAATGCCTGTCGTACTGAAATAGCAAACAAAATCACCTAACAGAGGATTCCAAATGACAATTCAACCCATTGATGAACGGGTACTTATCAAGCCCGTCGAACAGGAAGAGCGCAAGGTCGGTTCGATCATCATTCCTGACACCGCCAAAGAACGCCCCCAGATCGGCGAAGTCGTCGCCATCGGTGACGATGTTGCCCATGACAAAGAAACGAAGAAGAAACTTTCCGAGCTGGTCAAAGTCGGCGACAAAGTCGTCTATGCCCGCTACGGCGGTACCGAAGTAAAAATCGATAACGTCGAGTATCTTATCGTCTCAAGAAACGACATACTGGCAGTCGTCAAGTAATTGTGCCAGTAGTGCCGATTTAAATCGGCACTACTTACAGCACAACCTAAATCACAAAAAGGAATTTATTTAAATGGCAGCTAAAGAAATACATTACGATCTCGACGCCCGCACAGCAATGAAGCGCGGCGTTGACAAACTGACCGACGCAGTCAAGGTAACCCTTGGCCCCAAGGGACGCAACGTACTGATCGACAAGAAATTCGGTGCACCGCTCTCCACTAAGGATGGCGTTACCGTCGCTAAGGAAGTCGAACTCGAAGACCCCATTGAGAACATGGGCGCCCAAATGGTTCGCGAAGTCGCCTCAAAGACCTCGGACGTCGCCGGCGACGGAACCACCACCGCCACCATTCTTGCCCAGGCGATCCTCGCGGAAGGTCTCCGCAACGTCGTTGCCGGAGCAAACCCGATGGACCTGAAACGCGGTATCGAAATCGCCGTCAAAGAAGTCGTCATCTCACTACAGGCTCAATCCCGTCCAATCGGCGCCAACTGGGACGACATCGCCCAGGTCGGCTCCATCTCAGCTAACAACGACGAGAAAATTGGCAAGCTGATCGCCGAAGCTATGGAAAAAGTCGGCAAAGATGGAGTCATTACCGTCGAAGAAGCCAAAGGTACTGAAACCACCGTCGAACTCGTCGAAGGTATGCAGTTTGACCGCGGCTACCTCAGCCCCTATTTCATCACCAACGCTGACAATATGGAAGCCGTTCTCGATGACCCGATGATCCTGATTTACGACAAGAAAATCAGTCTCATGAAAGACCTCCTCCCCGTGCTCGAAAAGGTCGCTCAGATGGGGCGTGGTTTATTGATCCTCTCCGAAGACGTCGAAGGCGAAGCCCTCGCCACACTCGTCGTCAACAAGCTTCGCGGAACCCTGAAAGTCGCCGCCGTCAAGGCTCCCGGCTTCGGCGACCGTCGCAAAGCTATGCTGGAAGACATCGCCGTCCTGACTGGCGGCCGCGTCATCTCCGAAGAGGCTGGCTTCAAACTTGAGAACGCAGTTGTCAGTGACCTCGGTCGCGCCAAGCGCGTTCAGATCGACAAGGACAACACCACCCTCGTCGAAGGTATGGGCGAAAAGAAAGACATCAAATCCCGCTGTGAGTCTATCCGCAAGCAGATCGAGCTGACCACCTCCGATTACGACCGCGAGAAGCTTCAAGAGCGTCTTGCCAAGCTTTCCGGCGGCGTAGCCGTCTTGAAGATTGGCGCCGCGACCGAAGTCGAAATGAAAGAAACCAAGGCTCGCGTTGAGGACGCCCTCCACGCTACGCGTGCGGCTGTCGAAGAAGGCATTATCCCCGGCGGCGGCGTTGCATTGCTTCGCGCTCAGGGCGCTCTCGACAAGCTCACACTGGTTGGCGATATGGCGCTTGGCGTCAAAATCGTCCGCCGCGCGCTTGAAGAACCAATCCGTCAGATTTCTCGCAATACCGGCCACGATGGTTCGGTGGTAGTTGAGAAAGTTCGCGCTGGTACTGGCGCTTTCGGCTTCAATGCCCGCACCGAAGTCTTCGAAGACTTGCTCAAGGCTGGCGTCATCGACCCGACCAAGGTTGCCCGTTGCGCTCTCGAGAACGCCGCTTCGGTTTCGTCGCTGTTGCTGATGACCGACGCTGTAATTTATGAGAAGCCTGAAAAAGATAAAGGTATGCCCCAGATGCCTGGTGGAGGTATGGGTGGCATGGGTGGAATGGATTACTAAAATCCGTACGATAGGCGTCCCTGCCTGTCACCTTCATCCGTACGATAGGCGTCTCTGCCTGTCAACTTAATCCGTACGATAGGCGTCCCTGCCTGTCACCTTCATCCGTACGATAGGCGTCTCTGCCTGTCACCTTCTGAGAAAGCCGTCAACGCTTTGCCGTTGACGGCTTTTCCTTTGGCTGACGACCTATTAGGATCCTCATCATTCCGGCGCAAGCCGGAATTTATCCCTTTTCTCTCATCATTCCGGCGAAAGCCGGAATCTATCCCTTGGAGGGCGGCTTTTTAAGCCGCCCTTCCTGTTTTTGTCTCACCGGTAACACAAAACAAAAGCAAGACCGCCGTAGATCCCAATTAGTTAACCGCTTTCTTTTTCGACAGTCGGAATCGGGCAAAAGTATTTTATGAAAATTACGGTGAAGTATTGACTTTTGATTCAAGTGGCTTATATTATAGAAGTGCTTTGGTTTTTAAGCCTCTACTATTCATGGATAACTCATCGGTAGCCGAGTTCGGCTGACCGTAACAATAAATCACGTACGTATCATTAGTGAGGTTTCCCATGTTTGTTATGAAATCACCCCCCCCCCCGCGTTCAAGCGCAATCAGCTTCGCGCTACTCGCGCTCCTGTTTGTGACGTTTAGCGCAAGCTATGCGGTCACGTTCAATGGCAGGGAGTACACACAGTATTCCAGTCAGTGGTTCGAGGTTTATCAAGGCGATACGTTCCGGGTGGTAGGGACGGAGATATTCGTCTATTTCGAAAGTACCGCCACACAAAATCAGATTGACGCCCTTAATACTTCCCTCGAAGGCGAGATAGTCGAGACATTCGATGATGGTTGCGTCGTAATCCAATCGACCGACTCCCCCGCTCCCGACCCGCTCGATTTCATGGACGCGTACCTTGATTCCCCGCTTGTGGACGAGGGATCAAACAACACCTACGGATTCTACTGCTGGCCAGACGATCCCGCAGTTAACGACGCTGAGTCTCCATTTCTTCAGAGGCACCTTGTAACTCTAGCCGGTGACAATTTCGACAACAGCATCAATCCTGGTCCAGCGTGGGATATTGGCGTCGGTACGCGTGAAGTCAAGGTAGGAATATTGGATAGTGGGATTCTTTATCGTCATTCCGATCTCGGCGGCAATATATGGCAGAACACAGGCAACGGAGAGCTTGATGAAGACGTGGATGGCGATGGAACATTGCTCGAAGTTGACGGGCAATGGTATCTGGATCTTGATGATCTCAATGAGATAGACGACGACGGTAATGATAAAGTTGACGACCTGATCGGCTGGAATGCAACAACAGGGGGCCCAAATCCAAAGGGTGGACCACACGAAGTTGGCGATATGGGTGACGGCGTATTTGAATGTAAGCATGGCACTAAGGTCGCTGGAATTATTGGCGCGATGAGTAATAATGGCTACCAATTTGCTGGAATCGCGGGCGGAGACTGGTCTAACCCGGAAGATCCACAGAACCCTGTGAAGATCGTCTGTTGCAAAATGGGTACCATCGTCGGAGGTTTTGGTCAATTTGACAATAGAGATGTTAGTAGGGGCCTTGGCTACCTGATAGATGATGCAGAGGTTGATATCATCAATATGAGCTTCAGAACGACATCATTTCTGGGTATCAATAACCGTTTGGTACAAGCCAGCAATGCGGGAATTCTCCTCATAGCGTCTGCTGGTAAATTTGAAGGAGATATGTTCTACCCAGCCAATCATGAATTAGTGATGGCAATCGGTTTAAGTGAAGATGACGAAGGGGACGCATTCTCTGCAACGGGGCCGAAACTTGCCATAATGGCACCCGGTAGCCAGACCGCACAGGAAGACCCCCCAGACCCATACGTCGTCTATACTACCGGCGTCTATACAGGTTTATTGAACGCCGAAATCGAAGCAGATCCTGAAGAAGAGGCGGATGTGGTTCACTGCTTCGAAAATAGTACGTCTGCCGCGGCCGCGCAAGTATCTGCTACGGCAGCACTACTTTTATCGCATGCGCAGTCCCCTGATGAACTTGTCCTAACGGTAGAAAACATCATAGAGATCCTATGCGTGTCGGCCTCGAGGTCAGGAGAAGCGCCTTATGCACTCGGTGCAGCCCATCCGTATGGAGCATGGGATGAGCATGAAAATGAGGAAGATGAGGAAATGGGTTACGGAGAGTTAAACTGTGGTAATGCGGTTGTTTACGGTAAACGTCAGGACATCGCGCTCGTTTCTGGTTGGCGCATGATATCGTCACGAATTGAGCCGTTCCACACCGCCGATAATCTTCTCAATGACGAAAATGGAATTCTACTTTCATGGAAAGAGGTTCCCGATGGCAACATTACTACGTTGAAGAATTCTGCCAATCAAACTTGGGATGGCTCTCAGAATCCAGCCAACTGCAACATTCCTTCATGGAATCCTCTTGCCGGATACAAGGTCAATATGTCGGCAGGCAGCACGCTGGTCATGCTCGGTAAAAGCTTGCATATCGACACTGAAATCGCCCTCAATGCTGGTTGGAACTGGGTTGGTTACTTGCCCGAAGATATCCTCGAGGCTCAAGAAGCTTTCTTCAGCCTCGTGAACGGTGAAGAGGCTGGAAATCTTAATATGGTCAAGAATGGCGTCGGTCAATTCTACATTCCCGACTATTACAATAATATTCCTGATTGTAAACCTGGTGAGGGCTTTGAAGTTTCGCTGGACAATAATACTACACTCGATTATTCAGTCCAACAAGCCGCACCGAAGCGTCCCAATGATGATCTGCCTCCAGTGGTCGCCTCAGAACCGGAATACTTCATCCTTGCGGCAAGAACCGATTACTTCCACCCTCTGCTTATTACCGGTCTTTCGGTAGAGGGAGTAGATTGCGCGTCGGGTGACGAATTGGCAGTATTCACCCGAGATGGTGTTTGTATTGGGGCGGCGGTTTATGACGGTCAAATTCCGATGGGTTTGGCGATTTGGCGCGATGATCCAACAACCGAGGCTGTGGACGGCTACTGCAATGGTGATCTGTTCCTCTTAAAGTATTGGAGCGTTTCTGAACATGCATTGTTTGGCCCAGACACTCTCGATATCTTCGGTGGGCTGGACGCGGCTCCCAGCCAGATTTACACATCGGCGAATATCTCTTTCGGCAAGTCAGTAGCGATTGTCCCAACTTCTTTTGCGGTCTCGGCTCCCTACCCCAACCCCTTCAATATGAATACTTCGCTCCGGTTTGAGCTACCCGATGCTGGTACGATCACTATCACGATCAGCGACGCATCGGGTCGTCTGGTGAAGGAGCAGAAGATCGAACAACCAAGGGCGGGGTATTTTACCTGGACTTGGAACGGTAACGATATGCGAGAGAACCCGGTCACATCGGGAACCTATTTCTGTAGAATCGATTTTGCCACACCATCGGGTGAGCGTAAGTCGATGACCTCCAAATTCACAGCACTTCGTTAACAATTTCTTTATGGGGAACCGGTAGTTACCGGTTCCCCATAATCTATTTAAGGAGATTGCAGTGAATAATCTATCGACCGCACTAATTTTAGTATTGGCTTTTTTCTCAATTGGCTTTGCTGATACAACATGGATTGAAGCGGGGGACATCGAAGGGGTTTGGGACATAGATGGAAGTCCTTACATAATGCAAAGGGAAGCACGCCTTAGAATTCGTGAGAATGCCGAACTTGAAATCTTGGCGGGAGTTGAGGTGTTTCTTGATTATGATGCTAGTATTTACAGTTATGAAAATGGTTCTTTAGTTATTAATGGATCAGCTGGTGCCCCCGCTTATTTCCGACCATTGAGGAATGGAACTAGTGCACATTTAGGCATGCATTGGGGTCATATGATATTAAGGTATTGCCGATTTAATCGCATGATTGTCGATGATAATTCTGAAGAATATTTCATAGAACTCTTATCGGACGACCGGGGCTTTTTAATGGAGAATTGCATAATAGAGGAAAGCATTGGAGGCTTATATCTTGAAACTCCCGGAATCGTGCGAGATTGTCTTTTTAAGGATGTTGAATGGGCAATAGATGTTCGCGCTACATCAATTTTTGAAAAATGTGTAGTTTGGGGTGAGGAGTTCAGAATTCACGCGGGTGCATTCGACTTGGACACCATTCACTTTGATCACTGTGCATTCAAAGATTATAGAGTGATTCGCGCAAATGGAAACATAGAGATCAAGAACACGATTTTTATTAATCCACGAATAAGTTACCTTTTGCGAAGTCGTAATGATTCCTTAGATTTTGGAATGGTTAGATATAATTGTTTTCTCGGCGACCAAGATAATGCCTTCTACCTATCCAATGGAAGACTAGATACCTTAACCCAATTGGGGAAAATCGACCGCCTCAACCGCAACGGCGATTCGTGCGATGCTTATGGTAACATTTTCCTCGACCCGCGCATTGTCGCGGAGGGCGACTACCCCGACTACTTCTTCCTCACCGCGGACTCCCCCTGCATCGACGCCGGAGACCCGGACTCCCCTCTCGACCCCGACTCCACTATCGCCGACATCGGGCCGTTCTTCTTCTCACAGCCCAACATCGCCGTCTCGGCAGACTCGTTCGCCTTTGCGGAAACGCCGGTCGGCTCAATCGACACGCTCATCTTCTCGATCCGCAATCGCGGTGATCAGAAGGACTTGCGCTATTTCATCGACGAAGAGGCTTTGGGGCGGTCGTTTTGGGTTCTTGGCTGGGGGGGCGACATGGCAAGCCTTGCGGCGGGTGAATCGGTTGAGCTCGCCCTGATTTTTCGCCCTGAGGCTCCTGAAGAGTTTCTCGACACGCTGAGGATCACCTCCAACGACCGCGACGAAGGGGTGATTGATCTGCCGATCCGAGGAGTGGCGGCGAACTCGGTCGTGAACGACGTGGAGGCCGGACGGATGCGGAGATCCGTCCTCCTGAGTGTTTCGCCGAATCCGTTCAATTCGACGCTGACAATCAAATTTTCGACAAGCGGGGACGCTTATCCTACGCGGTTGGCAGTTTACGACTTCTCCGGGCGGGAAGTAGCGAGGCTTGTGGATGGTAGTTCTTCCGTCAACCCCCTGCGGTTGACGGAAAGAAGTTCTGCCGACCACAGGGGGTCGGCAGAAGAAACGAATAGCGTCACCTGGAACGCCTCCTCAGTCCCTGCCGGAGTCTATCTCGTTCGCCTCCAGATCGATCAAGACGTTTCGACCAGAAAGGTTGTTCTGATCCGGTGAGGCGAACAGCTGTTCGCCTCACCAGCAACAAAACACAAAAGAGCCGCTCCAGATGAAGCGGCTCTTGCAGTATAAATCCAATCAATCAGACTACCCACCCCTATTTAATCACCGATTCGCCGGCTCCAAACTTTACAAGTGGACTCTTCAGCAGGATGGATACCCTCCGATTCTCCTCAGCAAACGGCTCGGCTGGTTTCAACAATTTTGTCGATGCATAGGAGCGGACCTCGGAGACCCTCTCCTGTAACAGCCCAAAGTTCAACATAATCCGACGAACGGCATTGGCTCGATCAGCAGAGAGTTCCCAATTTGTATAATCCTTATTCCCATAAGGCCTATCGTCCGTATGCCCTTCAATTACAACAGGATAATCCATTTTGATTACTTCAGGCGTCAAGATTCGAAATATCTCCTCGAGTTCCGGCGATACTTGCGCCGATCCGACACGGAAAAAACTAAACTTAGGCGCATCACGAAATTCCATGCGAATCCCTTCATCAGTCAATTCAAAATATATCTGGTCGGAAAACTTCTTCAGTTCTTCGGTCTCTTCAAGCATTTCCTGAAGATGTCCAATATCCTCTTCGAGTTTTCTTTCTATTGCCGCTTTGACTGCTCCAGCCGCTGGAGAGATTGTCGCCCCCTTGCCTACACTGAACGGAACGCCTCCAATTTTGCTGTAGCCGGTCGGATCGCGGAAATATGCCTGAACCGCTTGCTTGACTTTGTCGTCCTGCCCTAAAACCCACAACACAATAAAGAGCGCTAATAGCGCCGTCACAAAATCAGCATACGCAACCTTCCAAGCTCCTCCGTGGTGGCCTGAATGTACCGCGTGTTTACGCCTGTGCCGCGAATGCCCTTCGCCTTCCCCGCCATGTTCGGGATTAATTGATTCATTCATATTTATCCCTTCAACGCCTCTTCCAACTCCTCGAATGTCGGCCTTAATCCATCGTAAATCGCCCGTCGGGCGTATTCCGCTGAAAGTTTCGGGTTCATCCCTCGAGTAATTCCGAGAATGCCGGTTTTGAAAACCTCAAGTATGCGTTTGTTTTCAAGGTTTGCCATTTCGATATTGGTTGCCAATGGCCCTACAAAACCATAAGCAAACATAACTCCAAGAAATGTGCCGACGAGCGCTGAAGCGACCTTATGTCCAACGACTTCCGGCCCCTCAGCAATCGAAGCCATCGTCTTGATGATACCCATCACTGCCGCCACAATTCCAAGTGCTGGCAATGCGTCAGCCACGTTGTTGATCAAAGCCTGAGGAGTTGCGTTTTCCTCGGTATTGGTCTCAATATCGGTGTCCATCAGAGTTTCGAGGTCGGAAGGGTTGGTACCGCCGACGACGACTATTTTGAGATTGTCTGTTAGAAATTTCAGCAAATGAGGGTTAGTGCTTATTTGCGGGTACTTTGAAAAGATTGTCGATTGCGCGGGCGTCTGAATATGGCTCTCGAGCGCCAATAGACCTTCCCGGCGGGCGAGATAAGCAAGATCATGGATCAGCTTCAGCGCTTCCATATACATCGTCTTACCCGGCAACTTGCCAGTGAAGGCTCCCATGGTCTTGGCGACAACAAGCTTCAGCGTGCGCGGGGAAGACTTGACGACCAGCCCGCCCAATGCCGCCCCACCGATGATAACGTATTCGTACCAAGGCTGGAAGATAAGCAGAAGCGACCCGCCGGAGACAGCAAATCCGCCAAAGACGAACAGGATGACTAACAGGAATCCGACAATTACTGTCATAGGGAATTTAGAAGTTAGAAGTTAGAAGTTAGAATTGAAGTCATGCTTCAAAAACGAGTATTGTGGCGGACAGATTCCGCCTGCCGCCCCTTGGTTATCGGCGAAAAGGGCATTGGGCTTGAGGAGGAGTGTATTTGTATTCTCGCACATGCCGGAACCATAGGCAGCTAAACAGCCTGTCAATTTTTACCCTCTACAGCATTGATGTCGGCGAGGTCGCGTAATCTGCCAACAGCTTTCTTGTTCGAAATGAACTGGCTCTTACCTACGTAATAAACAGGCACCCCTTTGAATTCACCTGCTACTTTCTCTGCGAAAACCTCTTCGTTAGAGACTCCGGAGATGGAAGTCAGGATGTCAACCCTACCGGGGCTGAAGCCGAGTTGGATAATCGTATCATCATCCGTGAGGTCATTTTCTGAAATCTGCAGGGATCCAAAGCCAAACTCAGCGAGGGCATGCAAGACTCTCTTAGCATTTTCTGGAGAGCGCCAGATTAGGATATCAAGATCGCCGGTCAGGCGTGGTGCGCCATGATGCGCCATAGCGTGACCGCCAACGATGACATAGTTAACTCCTCGAGCGTTTAACAACGCGAGCAACTCTTTCCAATCGGATGTTGGGTCCATAATAGAACTCACGAAGAATTTCGACGGCATCTACGCGCTCCGCCGGTGTTTTACTGAGCCAGAACTCCAGATCGCGTTTGGCAGCGACGGGGTCGTGAAGCGGGCGAATGGTGATGGTTTTATCCATTGTTCACTAAATTTAGACTGACTGACAACGGCAGTTACTGTGACGCGCTGACCTTCAGGATAGAGAAGCCGATGACGTTGCCGTGAAGGTCAACCTTTTTCATATCGACGTATTCGGAGGTCTCGTGGAAGAAATTGCTCAGTGACCTGTATGCCGATTCGTTTCTTTGCTGAATAATCGGCGCAAAGTTGCAATAGCCATTTCGCGTTCATCTGATGAATAAGTATAGGTCGTGTATGATGGTTGATCAAAAGTTACTGGATTCGGGGACTCAAAGCTCACTGGAATTGTATTGCCCTTAGTGATTGAGGACAATTCATAGAGCTTCTGAAGATTAGATTGAATGTTCTCAAACTTAAGTCCTACTTCCACCTTTTTATAGGTGTCGTATAGAACTCCAAATTCATTTTCATAGACTAACATTACATGAAGTACAAATTTACCTTTAGGATCGAACCCGCCATCATTAACGATGAACGTAAATTCTTGACTCGAATTCGGCTGTATCTGAGTCGGATTGAAATCAGATTTGCTTTCAAACCATATTCTATCGTCTAATTGAATAGTATCCTTATAGCGATTCAACAAGATATCTCTCAATATTTCCCCGTGATTCGCGCTGAAACATGCTACGATTCTTTTAATATTCGCGGTATAAGTTGAATTCTGATTGTCACAACGTACTTTGACTCTTGTATGAGCAGAGATAGATACAAATACGTTTGTTGTATCGTTTGTCTTTGGTTTGCCATGCTCATCGACTGGCTTCACAACTAGCATTTCATATTTCAAAGTTATCGAGGTGCTATCCGAATCAAGATTAATTCTAATCTGAGGTCTCTTCTCAATTGCCATAAGACCCTGATTTACTTTGTTCTTTTGTCTATCGCTTCGAATTGTCCACCATAGCCCACCGCTGGCAACGAGAAGCGCAAGTATTGCAATAACAATAGTCAAGATTTCCGATTTCCTCATACTCTTTCCACTAATCTATCCATGTTTCCTTCGCCACAAGCCTATATTCGCGCACCAGCACCTCGACGATCTCTTTCAAGATCGGCTCGATGTCGGCGCGGGTGCGGGCGTCATCAGGCGTGGGCAAGCTTGGCTTCCTCACGACTACTCACCGGTACTTTTCCGGTAATCTCTTCGTAGAGCACTTCCGGATCAAAGTCAATCTTCCCGGGCCACTCGATTGTTCCCCAAGTCCGGTTGATACGAACGCGCTTGAAGAAGTCAAGATTCTTCATAGGTCTGAATACTCCTTCGAAGGATACTTGTTCGGCAATGTCAATCACCCCGGCAACGCCGTCGTCAAACAGCAACTTGAGGCGATAATCGCCATCGTATTCGACGCTTGTTATCTTGATCATCTTTTATACCAAAGGTTTAATCTTCTTCGGGCGGAATCCCCGACGGCAACGTTCCCAATCTTCTTGCAGTTCTTCACGATGTTCCATCGCCCATTCTACGACAAATCCATGCACTCGGGGAGGTAAGTACCCCCTCATCAGTCGAAATGGTTCGATCTCGAATGATGCATCATAATTACCGTATTTTGCATGGAAGTGCGGTTGATGACGGTCATTGTAGAACATGGCAATTGTTATGCCTAAAATCGACTTAATTCAGGCATAGGTCACCACCTCATCAAATTCACCTTGTCGATATCGACGCTCTTTTTCAAGATCGGCGCGAGTGCGGGTGTCGGGATCAGGCTTCGACAAGTTCAAGCGTCCGTCTGCTGATGTTGGCAGATTTCCTGATCTCGCCGTTGGGATCGTTTATAAGCCTTCCAGCTCGCGCAGGCTCCTCACCTGGTTTCCAGTCCCAACTCTTCACTCCGGTGATATGCCAGTACAAGACCTCCGAATCACTATCTGCTTCGTTCGGCCAACAGATAACTCCCAGTTCCGGGTGAACAGAGACGCGTGCAAAGTACTCAGGATCTTTCAGTGGCGAGAATACCCCAGTAAATCGGGTTAATCTATTGAATTCGACAATCCCTTCAACCCCGTTTTCAAAGGTTATATGAAGTTGAAAATTTGGCAGTGCTTCGACTGCGATGACGTCTATTAACAAATTACTTCCTCAATGGTTCAATTTTCTCCACAGGTTGGCCTTTTCTGGTCAATCGCCAAGCTTCCGCCAACTCCTTCTGATGCAATTTAGCCCACTCGACAACTCTGCCGAACTGCTTTGGCGGAAGATCGCCATCCTCCAGCCCGAAATCGTTGATTCGAATAGACGCTTTCCATCCCTGATATCTAACGTGAAAATGTGGAGGTGTATGATCCAACGGATTTATTGAGACAATGATCCCGAAGAATCGACTCAGTTCAGGCATAGCTCACCACTTCATCAAATTCACCTTATCGATATCGACAGACTCCTTCTGCCGGAATATCGCCACGATAATCGCCAGCCCGACCGCAACCTCCGCCGCGGCGACTGCCATCACGAAAAAGACGAATATCTGCCCCGAAACGTCAGGCAGGAAGCGGCTGTAAGCAACCAACGTCAGGTTGGCGGCGTTCAGCATCAGCTCAACCGACATGAAGATGATCAGCGCGTTGCGGCGAGTCAGGACTCCCGTAACGCCTATGGCGAAGATCACCGCCGAGAGGATCAGGTACATTTCAAGAGTTGGTTTCATTTCGCCTCCCCTCCTTTCGTTTCTGGCTTGGGGTTATTCTCTCGTTTCAGTAGCGTCACCACCCCAATAATTGCCGCCAGAAGTAAAACTGAGGCGATTTCAAACGGTAGCAAAAACCTCGTAAACAGCGCCGTGCCAATCGACGCGGCACTGCCCATTTCTACTTGAAGAGAAGCCTTCGGATCGAAAACTCCTTTAACCGCAACAAACATCACCAGCAAAACTGCCGCCGCCATCCCGAAGCCGATCCAGCGGCGCATCTGCCCGGTGACGTCCCAACTTTGGGGCTCGCGCAGATTAAGTAGCATCACTACGAAAAGGAAAAGCACCATGATCGCCCCGGCATAGACGATCACCTGCAGAGCGGCGACAAATGGCGCACCAAGCATCACATAGAGGATGGCAAGGCAGAAGAAGGTCGAAACCAGAAAGAGCACCGAGTAAACCGGGTTCTTGCCAGCGACAACCATCAAAGCAGATACAATCGCCGCGACCGCTACGAAGATAAAGAGGATTAGTTCCATAGGATGTGATAGTTTATAAGAAGTATTTGTGAAATATTTTTTGTATGAGAAAGAGTTATGGAGAGTGGTTTTTCAAACCTCTCTTATTACTTATCTACTTGAGCGGCTTGAAAAGCCGCTTTCCATGTATTAGGGAGTACACATTATAGCTTCTCTTGGAGGGCGGGTTTAAACCCGCCCTCCAAGGAATGTTGGGACACTACAAAACGCCTTCGTTAATATAACAGAATGCTGTTCATGCTCCTAAAAGCGATCCGATCATGTGATAAATCCAAAGAGCAATCAATATGACAAATAATATAACAACTCCACCAAGTGCAAATCCGATGAGCGTCCATTTCCGTTGGACGGTACGAAATTCTTCTACCGTTGCCCAGCGACGACTCTGCCAGGCAATTTCGTCGCCCTTGAACAAAAGATAAAATGGGAAAATAAAACCGACGATTGGTAGCAACATCAAAAAAGTCCAGCCGAGCAGTGTCATCCCTGGAACCTTCATCACTCCACCCCAAATAACACTTAAGATGAAGGCTCCCCAGTTCAGCCCGCCAACCCCGGCAGGCAGGCGCGATAATTTCCCTTGTCCAGAGTCATTGTGGCTTTTTTCGGCATCAGCTTCGTGTTGCAGAAACTGCTTGAACTTTTTCCAGTCGGGGTCAGACGCGTACTCACCGGTTTCGACATCCTTCAGGTATTCTAGAGTTTTGGCAAACTCGGTCTTATTTTGTTCAAACTTGCTCGGCTCGACGTTATTGGTCGAAACCGTTTGTTCGAGCGGAACTTTTTTCTGGACGAATTTCTCGAATTTATCATACTCTTCAGGCTGACCGGAATGGGACATATTACATGCTTTCCAATTCTTTACGGAACTCGCCCGCGTCCTGAAAACGGCGATAGACTGAAGCGAACCTTATATAAGCCACTTCGTCGATCGGTCGGAGTTTTGCCATAACGATCTCCCCGATCTTATCCGCAGGGATTTCGCGCGCACCTAATTCATGGCACTTATCCTCAATTTCTATAGATAGTTGAACAATTGTTTCTGCGGATATTGGGCGCTTGGCACAGGCAATTCGAATGCCACGCCGCAGTTTCTCCCGATCGAAGGGTTCGCGGCGGCCGTCCTTTTTCAGTACCATGAGCGCCTCAGCTTCGACGTACTCGTAAGTAGTGAAGCGATATCCGCACTCAAGACATTCCCGCCGACGCCGGACTCCGGCTCCCTCTTTGATCTCACGGGAGTCGGTCACTTTGTCTTCAGGATGGTTGCAGGAAGGGCATTTCATAGATGGTCGATGGTTGATGGTCGATGGTCAATGACCTTCGTGATTTTCACTTCCAGCTCGTTTTTCAGACGAATGACTCTCAACTTGGGTTGTTGCCGCCTCGTAAAGTCGCTCAACATAGTGAACGTAAAGCACATAAGCCTCGATGAACTCGCGCCCAGCACCGATATCGTCGGACTTGTAGTTTTTCGCGTGAAGGGCTCGCTGGAAATGTTCGTGCAATCCATGTTCGACTTTTTCCACGATGAGCTTGTGTAATGGTTCGAGCGTTCCGTTTGCTATAGCCTTGTCAGCGGCTGGGATGGCCGGTCCAAAGTCTTGCCCGGCAGGTTTCAGGCCGGTGTAAGGCGCTCCTTCTCCTGCACGATGAGTGCGTACCAGAGTCTCGAAGAAGTACATGTCAGCCAGATCTTTAGCGGCGGCATTCAGTTTACGAACTGCCAACACTTTTGCGAATGCTTCTCTGATCGCAACTTCGTCTTCCTGTTGAACCCATATAAGAATCAGGTTGACATTGTTGGTCTCAAGAGCCTCCCTGGCCGCCTTGATGACCGGGCCGTCCATAGTGTCGCAGTGAGCCCGGCTCATTGTCGGGAAGAAATAGATCGTCCCAACAAGCAATATCGAGATTAAGCTGAAATGTAATTTGTTGAACTTCATTGTCATTCCTCTGAATTGTGGAAATATTTGCGAAGAATAAGATATTTACTTCGCAAGAAGTCTATTTATTCTGGTATTTTATAAAGTGGAAACTGCACCGCCAATTCACCCACCTTCTCCCGCACTTTGACAATAACTGACGCTTCCTCCAACCCTCCAAGCACTTCGGCAATAAACCCGCCGATAAGCCTCATCTCCGCTTCTTTCATCCCGCGAGTCGTCAATGCCGGCGTACCGATGCGAATACCTGAAGTGATGAACGGCTTCTGCGGATCGTTGGGAACGGTACTCTTGCTGACGGTAATTCCGGCGTGTTCAAGCGCGTTGGCGGCGGCCTTGCCAGTCAACCCCTTGGGACTCAAGTCCACCACCATCAGATGATTATCTGTCCCGTCAGTCACAAGCTTAAATCCATTGCACATCAGCACATCAGCCAGCGTCGCGGCGTTCTTGACGATCTGTCGTTGATAGACCTTGAATTGAGGATCGAGTGCCTCCTTAAATGCAACCGCCTTTGCCGCTATAACATGCATCAGAGGTCCGCCCTGAACACCGGGGAAAACCCAGGCGTCGATGGCTTCGGCAAGAGTTTTCGGTTTGGGCATGTTGGCAAGGAGAAACTCACCGCCTTCGACATCAGACAAAATCAGTCCCCCGCGAGGCCCCCGTAATGTCTTGTGAGTGGTTGAGGTGACGATGTCGGCGTAAGGCAGTGGCGACGGATGAATTCCGGTTGCAACAAGTCCGGCTATGTGAGCTATGTCAGATACGTGGTAGGCTCCAACTGAGTCAGCAATCTCGCGCACTCTGGGAAAATCTATCACGCGCGGATAAGCTGACGCGCCGGTGATGATAATCTTGGGTTTAAATTCCTTGGCAAGCCGGGACATCTGATCGTAATCGATGCGACCGGTATCGGGGTTAAGACCGTAAGAGACAATGTTGTAAAGCCTTCCGGAGAAGTTGACGCCCGACCCGTGAGTCAGATGTCCGCCATGATCGAGCCTTAGCCCCATGAGAGTATCGCCGGGCTTGGCGAGGGTCAGATAAGCCGCCATGTTTGCCTGACTGCCGGAGTGAGGCTGGACGTTAGCGAAGCGGCAGTTAAAGAGTTGCTTGACTCTGTCGCGGGCGAGGGTTTCGGCGATATCGACATTATGACAGCCGGAGTAGTAGCGCGCGTGCGGGTAGCCTTCGGCGTACTTGTTGGTCATGACCGAGCCTTGAGCTTCCATAACGGCGGGCGAGACGAAGTTCTCAGAGGCGATCATTTCGAGTGTGGCAGATTGCCGGACTGTCTCTTCGCGGATCGCGGCGAAGATTTCAGGGTCGAACGATTTTAGATTGTCGTGCATGAGGGGGATGAGATTTTATTGAGCTTCTAAGGTTGTAATTACTTCTTTGAGATTGTCTTTAAATTGAGGTAATTCAGATTGAATAATTTTCCATATTTCGTCATAGTCCGGTTCAAGTAAATTGCGAACAATTTTATTGCGGATATTGATTATTCGCCTCCAAGGAACTGCCGGAAATCTTTGACGCGAAAAACGACTGACATAGACAGCGGCGGTTCCCATCGATTGAAGGCTGAATAAGACTCCATTGTATAACAGCATCTCCGTCATGACCTCCGACTTGGATTTGCCATCAACAGCGGTTCCGATTAGCTCGGCACTATGAAGCATGTGCTGAATATGAGCGAGATCGCCATTCTCGCGCATGCGACGGCGGAGTTCAAGGAAGTTGAGGGGGTCAGTAGGCCAAGGCATTTCTAATCCAATTCTTATCCTATTATCCAGTCAAACCACTTAGTAATTCTTTCTTGCGTCATCGTCGAGAAGGCGGAAAACTCAATTTCTCCCCTTTCAACCAAAGCGAGAAATTGACGACTCAAGATATCCTTTCGCTCGCCAGCGAGATCTGAATTACGATCATTTGGAACTTCGGCGACATTAGGCGACTGAAGAACATATCTCAGAAAATCGTCTCGTTCAAAGATGTCTTCAATACCGTGACATTCCTTCAGTTTCTTTATACACCGGTCAGCTTCTTCCACATTTTCCATAAAGAGATTCTTCCTAAGCGCGTTATGAATTTTGCGTGAACTTGATTCCCCATCATCGTCAAAAAGAACTTTGAATTGCTTCCCCCACCCGATCAACATAGAGGCAAGACCGGGGATATTACCATTCCCCAGTGCAGGCACGAAGAAAATACCGTCTGTTCTTCGTAGTAGTTTCATGAAAGCTGTCCAATAAAAATGGTCGCTCATTCCCTCTACTACTACCCAACTGTCGGTAGCTGGTACGAGGGCTGAGATGTCCACAAGTCCCATTGCATGGACAATGGGTGAGAGAGTCTCGCGTGCGGCTCCCTGTTCAGTTGAGGTGAATTGCGCAAGAGTCCAGACTCTTGTTCCTTCGCCTAATCGATTTGTCACGAGACGGATTTTACATAATCCAGTACCCGAAACATCGATCAACTGAGGACAATGAGTCGAGTAAATTATCTGCGCTCCTTGATTGGCAAGTTCTTCGAGAACGTGCTTCACATCTGCCTGAGCCTTCTCATGAAGACCTTGTCCTGGCTCATCAATCACAATGATGTGCCTGCTCAACTCTTCTCTCCGTACTTGATGGGCTCGGAGTCGCAAATTGAACGCACTAAACCACCTAAAGCCCTTACTCTTTTGTTCCATGAAGAGAGGATTTCTGTCACCGCGATCTATCATAAAAGTGACCTTGGGGTCACTTATTGAAGGGCCAATTTCACTGAAGTCAACTCGAATATTATAACGGCTGTGTTCATCCAGTTTCTGTGTCCAATACATATTGAGATCATCACTTGAAGATTCCACAATACGCTGTAGTTCGCGTTCTCTGGCTCGCGGATCGCGCTTAGATAAGCCTCCGAGATTCACATTAAACACCGTCTCAAAATCCCTCACTGCGGGATGCACCCCAATTTCCGAGACATTCACTTCACCGGGAAGGAGATCGTTGAAAGAATTGTATACAATGAACTCTCCATAGGAATTCGTCAGCAGTACCTCGATTGCGTCTTGAACCTCAATCACAGCCGTTGAGTAGTTAACCTGTAAAGACTCATCCGAATTGTCGATTCCATCAGGGATCGCTTCTTCTGTGTGGGCTGGACTCGCTTCAGCCTTAGTAGGTTCCTCGTCAACACTCTCCGCTTCCTCTGGTGTCCCATAGACAAAGTCTTGACCCGCTTGGGTTGCTAACCAAATCTCTATACTTGACTTCTCCTTTTCAAGCCAAGTCTTGAGTTGATTGACATAGCTGTCGTTCAATGACCACTCGATCTTCTTTTGCTCAACATTCTCGTTCGCGATAACGGTATATTCGCAGTTGTGCTGAAGAAATGAGCCTAACTCCTTGAACCCTGACTCCTGTACCATTGAGCTTACGTCTCTATCGTCCATTCGAAATGTGCATTCGACGATGGGTGTATCATCTAAATGCCTAAACATACGGTCGAAATTTGGAGGCATACCATTCTCAAAAAGCGCGAGCGCTTCGATGATGGCACTCTTGCCAGCCTCGTTCTGTCCTGCAAGCACAAGAATATTGTCGCTATCAGATAGTTTGCACCATCCAGTATCCACAATGGATTTGAAAGCCCTGATGCGAAAAGCGACTAACCTCATTTTTCTTTCCCCTTGTCCTTAGATTCAATCAAATACGAAAATCCATTATTTTGCGTCATTTCACCCTCCCAACGTCCCGCCGTTGCCTTCGATCTTTATTGTTTGTCACCGATAAACCTCCTTCCGATCTGCAATAGTCAGGACAAGAACCAACAATTTCTTTTCAAACACTTTGTAGAGAATTCGCCATTCGCCAACCCGGTATGACCGCACACCTTCCCATTCGCCGCCGAGTAGTTTTCCATCATAAGGATTTTCGGCGATTGTATTGAGCGCTACCTCGATACGTTCAAATAGATGCGGGGCTCGCTTTAATCTGTCGCGTTGTCTCAGCGCTTTGGAAGTAAGTTCAATTTCCATTCACGCCACGCTCACGCTTGCGAATTTCACTCAGTTTGACCGTCTTCCCCTCCTCGAATTCCTTCAATCCTCGCTTAATATCGCGAATCAAGCTCGGATTCGAGAGGATATCGAGTCGTTCGAGCAGTTCTTCGTACTCATCTACCGGTATCACGACGACCGGTTTATTGGATGTAATTGTTAGTGTTGTCATCCTCACCCTCCCAGCGTCCCGCCGTTGCCTTCGATCTTCGACACCCTGTGTGCATGTCTTCCGCCTTCGAACTCAGACTTCAGCCACCGATCAAGGATCTCCTCCGCCATCAGCTTGCCGGTCAGCCAGCCTCCCATCACTAACACGTTCGCATTGTTGTGACGCCGCGAGAACTCCGCCTGAATGCCGTTCAAGCATAGCGCCGCCAACACCCCGTGAACCTTGTTAGCGACAATGCTCATCCCGATGCCCGTCCCGCAAACCAGCACCGCCCGCTCGCAGTGCCCGCGCGAGACTGCCTCCGCCGCCGGTCGGCCGTAGTCGGGGTAATCGCAAGGCGACTCCGACTTCGATCCGTAATCGACAACCTCATGCCCGGCATCGAGCAGTCGTTGCTTAATAAACTCCTTGACCTGATAGCCTGCATGATCTGACGCCAATGCGTAACGCATTTATTCTCCAATTATTTAGACTCTTGGAGGGCGGGTTTAAACCCGCCCTCCAAGGAGCGCTTACCTAAACTATTTCCCCCGCCGCCCGACAAACCATTTCTCCGAATGATTGAAACCGACGGTAACACCAAGCGTTCGCTCCGCTACTCCGTCATCAGTTTCGTTCCCCGCCCAACCGAACTCTATTGCCAGATCAAGCCGCGACCTGCCTTTCGCGTAAGGTATTCCCAATCCACCGGTTAGCGCGAATTTGCCAGCCTGATGCCCCGACGCCGAAATACCATAGTTATTCGAGGTGGTGAAGCCTGCCCGATATTTCCACTCCTGCCAGAACGAACTCACTGACCTGTAATCAGGCGACCACTCCCACCCGGCGGATAGCCTGTAGCTATTCTCGAACCTCCCACCCTCTATCGAAGGCGGCTCAACTGATCCCCAGTTATGAAGAAATGCATCGATAGCTACTAAATGTTGATTATATTTTTTGCTTACACCGACGCCGATATCGAGTGGCAGGTCGTATTTCTCAGCAAGATCGTAAGTGCTGTCAACCTGCGCCAATCCACCCGCGCCGATGACGAGCTGGCGTTGAACGCTTGCTGATACCGGCGTGTTTATTAACGCTCCGAAATTCCAGTCCTCTTCATACCAACGACCAGAAAGTGAGACTCCAATTCCGGAGAACCGGTCAGAGATCGTCTGTGACGCAGAAAACCCTCCGCCGTTCGGATAGTCAAGCTTCCATAGCCGTTCGACCTTGCCAAAAATTGGCCGCACCGCAAGTCCCAGACGCAATTTGTCATTGATCTGCATAGATCCACCGACCAATGCCTGGCTTAGCCCGCCCTGCCCCTGTCTCCTCGTGAGCGTCGATGACCAGGAAGCCACCCCCGTCGATTTCCAACGATAGTCCATCGAAGTCACCGGGGTAATTGAGAACCCGAGAAATGAGGTCTTCCCCACCGCAACTACAAATCCGACTCCTCCGACGCCACCATTGTCGCTGGCGTCAGTCCCGCCATTGTCGGTTGCGGTTTCGCGAACGGCATAGGAGTTGAAGCCAAATCGAGCCGTCCGAGGTCCTGCCCAATTTGCCGGCATCGTAAGATCGAGAGAGAGACTGTCGGCAATCCCAAGACCGGCGAGCCCCATTCCAGCGCTCCGAGCCGAAGACGCGTCAAATTGAAGGCCATACCCAAGTGAAGAGAGTGATGATTCAGCCTTGATTGAGACGGAAGCTGAAAGAAGAATCACAAGCGCAAATATTACGGGACTAAAATTACAGTAGATGTCTCTTGGAGGGCGGACACTCTTGTCCGCCCTGCCCAAATTGAATACTACCTTTCGGGCGGACAGGAGTGCCCGTCCTCCAAGTGCACTATTAATCCTTTTCATCGTTTCAGCTCCGTAAAGTAGATTGTCAATCTGGGGCGCTTTGACGGGTCGGGATCAGACGAATCATAAAAACCAATCCTGTCGATATCCAATCCCTCACTTGTTGATTCGATCAGCAGTCCAAAGTTTGTCGAGTCTCCCCGTGCCCAAGTGACCGTCGGCCCGCTGACGATTAACTGCAAAGTATCCAAAGTGCTGTCCACTGCCGTCGGACTTAAAACGAACCCGGAAAATTCCGCCGAGTCGAGCTCCGTCATCCAGCGTTTGGAAGTCATCTGGTATGGCCAAAGCGACTTTGTAAACGGAGCCCAGGTGTATAGCGCTCTGTCCCGCGTCAGCCTCAGAACCGCCCGGTTGACTACGATGTAGCTGGTATCATGCCGACTAAAGAGCCCATCCAGATTAAAGTTCAAAGCTGATCTTAACGCGGCGCCGCCTCCTACGCAAAGCCTTCCGGCAACAACCGGATTGGAATCTTCGGCAAGGAATAAATCTCCACTCGGGCTGACCCTAACCGTATCTCCAATACCACCACTGTCCGGAAAGGTGGCGTAGATCGTCAGATGCGGACGCAAAGAATCGTTCGCTGATCGAGAACAAAAGCGAACCAGCTTGTCGATAGCATTTGAATTACGCAGGACAATACTCAATGAAGTATCGGGTCTGCCGGGATCGCTCCAACCAGTGTCGACACGACTGCTGTCCACTACTCTGAACCAGGCATTTACCTCAGCAGTATCGAGAGCATAATGGAAACTGCCGCTATCACCTCCGGTAGCCAAGCTTGCAGGCAGGAGTCTTCCGCCAACCAGATCGCTTCGAGCTGGTGGATGCGATTCGATCCAGGGATGATAGAGAAGGCTCGCCTCAACAGCGGGAATAGCTCCAATGCCAATCCCGCCTTGGTAAGACACTTCGATGTGAGCGGAATCGATAATTATTCCCGGAATATCAAATGTCTTGGAACGGTTAAACCGTAATGCCGCTTCGGAGGTGATCCCATTCGAAGCGCCAACGTATAGATAGGCACTGCCGCCGGTTCCTACGTTCGCCAAGTGATAGCTGGTATCCGAATGGACTTGGCAAACTATACGCCCTTCGACGCCTTCGGGTCCGCCACCGACTCCCGAACCGATAGTGCCTTCCGGTTGGGTGCATCCGCTGGCAAGATAACCATACGCCGCCAATATCGACACAAAGGCACTGATTCGATGCGGAAAGCGGACGTTATACCTGTTAAGAAAAGTTGTAATTTCTCGTGTTCCTCTAAAATTGGACGTTGTTCACGTCGTAACCTATAAAATAATGCCCGCAATGAGCATCAGGCAAGCACGTTCGCCTGTGTAGCGCCGCTGGAAGACGCCCTCGTCTGCCAGAAGCATCTATTTGGAGCGGGTAGCCCGCACAGCTTCGCTGGGCGGGAGCACCTTGGAGCGGGTAGTCCGCACAGCTTCGCTGGGCGGGAGCACCTTGGAGCGGGTAGCCCGCACAGCTTCGCTGGGCGGGAGCACCTTGGAGCGCGTAGTCCGCACAGCTTCGCTGGGCGGGAGCACCTTGGAGCGGGTAGCCCGCACAGCTTCGCTGGGCGGGAGCACCTGTTGAGTAAGTTCGCTTTCAAGGTCGTTCTAATACCGCTTTGCCAAACCAAGCATTGTCCTAATCCGGACCGAAAATCAACAGTCTCATTGGACCATGAATCCCAACTACGAGCGTCTTCTCAATATCAGCGGTGCGACTGGGTCCAGTAATGAACTGGTGTGTTAAACCGGGGTCAGCCACCGAAAGATATTCGGACAAAGTCTCGTATATTACAGAGCCAAAAACTAAGGCTATATGCACTGCCGGAATCAAACTCGCAACCCTGTCTCCACGGACGCGCGATGGAATGACCAGCGTGCCCGTATCTGCGATCAACGCCTCGACATGAGTAATTCCCACTTTAGCTTTCGAGGCTATGCGAACCCAATCACTGCTTGATGTTTCATTGTTGCCATCGATCAATAGTTCCGCAAAATCCCCACAAGATTCTCGAACCCAATCAGGAACCCCGCTTCCCAGAACTACCTTGTCCCAGTCTTCCGCAACCATTATCGCTTTTAATTTCCGCCCGGCGTCCTCTAAATCCTGACAGGGGATGTACTCAGCTGAAAGTCCATTTTGAAACTCTCGGAATAGTCGCAACAATTCATCCGGCGATTTACTCATCTGAAGGCTCTTCATCAGTATCCGGAATTTCGTCGCGAAATGAACTTCCGCCACTGTTAAGCCACCCTCCCGGCAAACCATTCGGAAGAAGCATTCCTGCCATTCGCGCCATTCTACCGCCCGTCTCATAACGAGCAGAAGTGCTCATTGTCCACTTCCAAGCCCCAGCGGCCGCAGTTTCGATTACTCCCTTCGGACGTCGTGCGCGAAGTTCTAAAAGCATTCTCGGAATGTCGATGTTGACCGGGCAAACATCCCGGCAAGCCCCGCACAAAGTCGAAAGATCAGGTAATTCTGCTTTCTCGGCTGACGGAATTCCGATAAGATTTGACCATACCGCCCCCATCGGCCCCGGATAAACTGACTTGTAAGCATGACCACCGACTGATTTATAGACGGGGCAGATGTTCAGACATGCTCCGCACCTGATACAAAGCAACATTTCCCGCAATTCTTGATCAGCAAGCGCGTCTCGCCTGCCATTGTCAACCAACACCACGTGCATCTCAGAGGGACCATCTTCTTCCGGACGAGTCGGGCGAATTAAAGATGTATAGGTCGAAAAGCGCTGTCCCGTCGCGCTTCGAGCCAGCAAACGCAACAACGGAGCAAGATCCAGCAGTGACCCAACCGCCTTCTCCACGCCCGTTACCGCAATAAATAGCGGTGGCGTAGTGAAGCCCATCCGGCCATTGCCCTCATTTTCTACAAGTACCAGATGACCCGATTCGGCAATAAAAAAATTCGCTCCCGCGATCCCGAAGTCCGCAGTCAGAAAACGCTTCCTTAGATGACCGCGCGCCTCTCGCGTGAGTAACGCAGGATCATCGGTATAGGGAAATTTCAGCTTGGAAGATAATAGTTTCCCAATCGATTGCCGTGACCGATGTAGAGCTGGAGCTGTAATATGAGAAGGCGGTTCTCCGGCAAGCTGGACGATGAATTCGCCCAGATCGCTCTCGATGGCGTCGATACCCGCATGAACAAGCGCTTCACCCAAACCAATCTCTTCAGCAACCATGCTCTTCGATTTGATACCTTGCCGCGCCTTTCGGCGTTTCAGCAAATCCAGAACGATCCCACACGCTTCCTTGTCATCTGCCGCTTGGTGGACAACTCCGCCAGCGCCTTCGAAATTTTTTGTAAACAGAGCAATCAACGGATCAAGGTTGTCGATACCAAATTGACGTACCTCTCTAGCGTGCGTGCGAATGTCTTCGAAGTCATCGAGTTCGGCGATTACCGCATTTCTCTTAGAAGTTGAGAGCTCGCAACTCTTCAAGACAGCCTTGCCAAGCGGAGCATCGTTCAAGGCTTTCCGCACCGCAATCTTGATCTGACTCATTGTTCGTCCACTGCCAAGATTCGCGCGTAGTGCATCACCCGGATTGGACTGCCTATCCGTCGCAACGACTGCCGAAGGTGGCCGAGGCATGAGTCATCACCGCCACAAATAATATCCGCACCGACCCCCGCGAGAGCTTCCGCACGACGATCTGCGATGCGTTCGGAGAGCTTGGAATATTTGACCGAAAACGCACCTCCAAACCCACAGCATTCGACCGGTAGATCGTAACCAACAAGTTTGATTCCCTCGATCTGTGCGAGCAGTTTTACCGGTTCATCCTTAATTCCGAGATCGCGGGTTAGATGGCAGGAAGGATGATAAACTACCGCGTGAGGAAATTTGGAAAAACCATTTGGGATTGATCCGTGTAAAGAAAGAAATTGTGAAAGCTCATAAACCCTCATTTTAAGGGACTCATAATCATCGCGAAGAGCGCCGGTCAAGTCAAGTTCCCCGTAATGGTTTAAAACCATTGAAACACACGATCCGCTGGGAGCTACTATCGCTTCGGCTGTTGAAAAAATGCTGATGAACTTTTCTGCGAGCGAGCGAGCTTCCGCGCGAAACCCCGCATTGAAAAGAGCTTGACCACAACACGTCTGACGGCGGTCGAATATTACTTCATGCCCCAACCGTTCGAGAATTCTGTAAGTAGCTCGAGCAGTCGCCGGCGCGGCTTGATCGACCAGACAGGGAATGAACAGATGGATGCGCATCTTTCCAATTACCTGATTGTCCAACGACCGTCAAGAGGCGCCGAGATGATACGTTGCCGGGTAGCTGTCTCGAGCATGAGTTGCCGTTGAGTAACCGGGAATATGAATATCGGTCGAACCTCAGGATCAAGGCCAGTTTCCGCCTTAAATCTATCCCAAAGAAAGCCGTTAGTAACTACCGCATATTCGCTGTCATCTGTCAAGATGCCTTCACTATCTACAATAATCTCCGATACCTTTCCTCCCTCTTCCGATACCTTGAGTCCACTCCAAGTCAGAAACGGTATCCGGCTGGAAACTTGACGCTCAATCACGCGCCGAATTTCAAAACCTTTAATTTGAAATGCCACAAGTGGTACATCGAAGGGAAAGACCTCGAATAAATCATATTCATAGAGATCCCCTCGCTCAATGCCACGCTCAAAGTCGAGATTGCTGACGACCGCCAATTTTGATGAGCTGGAAGTTTGCCGCATTATATCAGCCGTCCATTGCGGTAAATTAGAAGGGCCATCACGATCGATATTCATGTTTGTCAACAATGTAGCGATCTTCTTGCCCTTCTTGCGCGTATAGCGTTGTTCAAGTTCGATCACTGTTCGCTTGACTGTCGGATCGGGGCGAATCACCCCCGACTCGACCGGCAATAATTCGTTATCGACCAGGCTTACCAGATGAACATCGGGTGAAACTTCAAGTTTCACCTTTCCCAAATACATTCCCCGCGGACCAGACGAGACAATAATCGTTTTGCCAACCTCAAGCGGCGTTTTAAATGGAACTCGTGAATGGCCTTCGATGATCAGATCTATTCCCGGTATCGACGCCGCCAGCAAGCTGTCCAAGCCCCGGCCAAGTTGTGAAAGAACGACCAGAAGATCAGAATTCTCGCGCCGCGCTTTGACAAACTCTCGCGTCGTACTGAAGGGATCGGAGAAAGTCAGGTCTCCTACGCCATCTCGAGGAACTAATTCCGGCAATCGACTTGGCAGGACAGCCGTTACGGCAACGTTCACATTAGCAGATTTTACGATGATATCGGGCGGCAGATATTGCCCGGTTTGCTCAATGTAGGCATTGCTCAGCACGGACACGATCTTCCCTTTGGTAAGGGCTTTCTTAAGTTCATTCCTGCCAAAACAGAAATCAACAACTCCCGGACCATAAACGTCGGGTCTGATCTTTCCCAGAACTTTCGCCGGAGTCGCCCCCTTTGACTCATAAGCGGCTAAAGTACCGGACAGATCCCCTCCCGCCACAAATAGAAATACATCGGGGCTTGCGTCCCGATACAATTTTACCATCCCGGCAAGCTGTGCCGCACCTCCGACGAGCGTGGTGTCTTCCGCAGATTTCCTCGCTGGGAAGTCACGAGCGAAACGATCACCCCAATAGAGAATCGTGATTTCCACTGCAAACGCGTTGGGGATCATGAGAAAAAGTACGATGCCTATAACAAGGTTTAGCTTTTTCAAGGAAGTGGATTTAGTCACCTTTGACAAGTTCCGGGTTAGTAAGTGCGAACGCCAGCGCTTCGATTTCGATAGCCATGTTCTCATGCCGAATAAAAACGCCCGGCGGAACGGTCAGGTTGATCGGGGCAAAATTGAGGATCGCCCTGATACCGCCTGCGACGAGTCTGTCCACAGTGTGCTGGGCAAAACTCATTGGTACGGCGACGACAGCTATTTCGACCTTCTCGCGTTTCACTTCAGCTTCGAGGTTGGAGACGTCGCGGACGAGAATGCCGTGAAATTCTTTGCCGATTTTCGTGGGATCGGCGTCGAATGCCAGCTTGATGGGAAATCCGTGCAGGTGAAACTGGTCATATTCCAAGAGAGCCCGGCCGACGTTACCTACGCCGACGAGAGCTACTTTCCACGTCTTGCCCAACCCCATGATCGTGCCGATGTTCTTCTTCAAGTCGAGGACATTATAGCCAAGTCCCCGCCGTCCGAAAGCTCCGAAGCAGGAGAGGTCTTTGCGGACTTGAGCAGCAGTAACGCCGTTGTGGTTTGCCAACAGATCTGAGGAAATGGTCTTGATCCCTTGATCGCTGAACAAGCCGAGTGTACGGTAATACTTCGACAGACGATGAACGGTCGAATCGGAGATTCTGATGAGTGAAGTGCGGGTTTTCGACCGCCTTCTTCTGATAGCTCGAGCCATAGCTAACTCGTTTGTTTGGTTAATGTTTTCTTCATGGAGGGCGGGATTAATCCCGCCCTCCAAGCGCGTAGGACAAGCGTCTCCGCTTGTCAGTACGACAGACATTCCTGTCTGTCACCTTATTCTTTTCTGTCGCAGGGTGTCTCACCCTGCGACAATAATATCCCCCCAAAGCCTAAAGCCCAAAGCCCAAAGCCCTACTTCACCAATATCACCGGCTGGCTTACAACCTTCCCCCCTGCCTGCAACCGCACAAAGTAGCTCCCCGACGCCTTCCCCGCGGCGTTCCACGTCACCGAGTGCTCCCCTCCCGCGTAGGGGCCGTTTACGAGCCCTTCTCCGTGGCCGTTTACGAGCTCCCCTCCCGCGTAGGGGCCGTTTACGAGCCCTTCTCCGTGGCCGTTTACGAG
>CAYHEC010000012.1:0-6198 GCA_964355675.1 uncultured Caldithrix sp. | reverse complement strand
CCCTCCCGATGGAATCAATTCCTCAACCAACCTGCCGAGGGGATCATAGACCGCAAGGCGCGTAGGATAAGCGTCCCCGCTTGTCTGAAACCTGATCGTCGTCGTCCCGTTGAAGGGGTTCGGGAAGGCGGGGGAAAGGATAAAGGATGAAGGATAAGTGACGATGCCATCCGAACCGGTGGAAAGTGCTTCGGAACAGTCGTAGATGCCAAAGTTTCTATCCTCTGCAATATATACCAATCCATCTTGGCCAACAGCGACGCCGCGAGTGAGGTTCGGAGTATCGTAATAACCTACTTCACGCGGATCTGCCGGATCGGATACATTTATGATTCGAAGACCGCTTGAATCATCAGCAACATAGACATAATTACCAGAGATTGTCACTTCTAATGCGCTTCCTTCAGTATTGATGAAATAGATTTCCCATGGATCGGCCGGATCGGCCACATTTATTATCGTTACGCCGTTTTGATTGGCAGCGACATATGCGTAGCCGGCCAGCACAGCAACCTTGGAAGCACCATCGGGAATTCTGCATGATCCAACCTCGCGTGGAGATGCTGGATTGGAAATATTGATTACACGAAGACCACTGTCTCCGTTCGCCACATAAGCATAATTACCCAAAATTGCAACATCCAAGGCATTACCTTGAGTATCAAAGGAGCCTATTTCCCGAAGAGAAGCTGGATTACTCACGTCCACGATTCTAAGTCCTGCTTCATCTGCTGCAACAAACGCGTGATTACCTGAAAGGGCGACGCCGAGCGCCGCATCAAAGACCCCTATACCGCCGGTAAAAGTTATCGCTTCTGGATCTGCCACGTTCAGGACGCGGAGATTGCGGTAGCCATCTACTATATATGCATAATTTCGAGAAACCGCTACGTCGAATGCGCCGCCCCTATCGCCAAAGCTGACTTCATGTGGCTGAGTCGGATCATTCACATCCACAATTCGAAGTGCGCTATCACCATCAGCAAGATAGGCGTAATTCCCCATTATGGCGAATGCATATAGATTTACATGCTTATCGTATGCACCAATTTCTACAGGCAAGGTTGGATCGGTAATGTCTACTATACGTAGGCCGCGATATTGATCTGCCAAATACGCGTAATGCCCCGCAACTGCAACGCCGTAAACTGTACCCGGTGTGATGCATGTACCAACTCTTCGAGGCGAGGATGGAACTCTAACATTTACGATTGTTAAATCTTCGCCGCCACAGTAGGCGTAGTTACCATTAATTACAGAGTTTCCATTGACATCGCCTGCACCAACCTCCCTAGGATCTGTAGGATCGGAAATATCTATTACCTTGCCTTCACCGTATGTCAAGTATGCATAATTTCCTGATAAAGAAACCGCTGATGATTCTCCACGATATATGATGGCTCCTACTTCAATTGGAGATGTCGGATCGGAAACATCCACGACCTTAAATCCACTATCACCTGCGGCAACATAAGCGAAATTTCCGGAAACTGCCACATCCCAAAATAATGCATCTCGACCCTCTTGATCATTTCGTGGGGGATCATATGCACCGACCTCATGAGGGGCGGCAGGGTCGCTTACGTCCACAACTCTTAGACCGGAATAGCCATCAGCTACATATGCATAATTACCATCAATCGCAACATTGAAAACTCTATCATGCGCTTCGAACATTCCAACTCCTTGAGGATCAGTCGGCTCACTGACATCAAGAATCAGCATTCCATCATTCCAATTTGCCACGTAGGCATAATTGCCTTGTACGACGATCCCTCTTGCCCATCCAGGCGGATCGTAAACACCCACCTCTAATGGAGCGGTTGGATCAGATATATCAACAATACTAACTCCAGAAGTAGTTGTCGCAACATAAGCATATTGGCCTTGTACCGCAACTGAATATGCCCAATTCCAATTATGGTATAGACTTCCCACCCGCGTCACTCCGCTGGAATCCTGCGCCACAGCCGTTCCCGTTGCCGACAGTATTACTGCAAGCAGAATAAGAAACGTTATTAACCGTTTCATTTTAACCCTCCTTTAATCTACCGGCGACCCGCCGGTGCTCCCTGCCTCCAGAATGCCGGCGTTACCGATAAACCTCGCTGCGTTTCCCCATCCGAATTATCAACACGATCTCGTTTGACATATCAGCTTCGTAGATAATTCTCCACTCCCCCGTACGAAGCGACCTGCAACCCTTATGCTCGCCTTCCAAAGGTTTTCCGGCAAAAGGACTCTCTTCCAAGCCTTCCATTGCAGTTATCAAGCGGGCTTGAAGTTCTGGATCACGATTAAGTTTATCGAGTTGCTTCTCTGCTTTCGGTGAAAGTTCAACTTTCAAGTATCTTTGCCTTCGCTTTAGCCAGCGAAATGGTCTTGCCCTCTCGCAAAGCTTTCCGGGCGTCGATGATGTCTTTCTTCAGAGTCCTGCTCTCAAGGAACTCGAGTCGCTCGAGGCGATCCTGAATCGCCTCATATTCTTTGACGTCCAGAACCACTACAGGCTTTCTGGACGATATTGTAACGGATGGCAAAGTACCTCCTATCGACTTATAATCTTATTTACCGGCGTCCCGCCGGCGCTCCCCTACCGCCATCCTGGCGGCGTCACCCCATTTCCAAGACTTCCACCTGCCGCTTATGAGTGCGGGCGTCATCAACGATTCGTTCAAGCTCACCAGCAATCGCGTCGTCAAGGAGCGCTTCGCCACACTGCGAGCAGACCGACGCCGGAACATTGCGCACAACAACTACGCCATGTCCAAGATCGACAGAGAAGAGCGTCGTCCCCGGCTGCCGGTCTCCACCGCAGATCGGACAAGTGCCTTTTTTATTTTCAAATCTCAAACTGCCACTTCCTGTTCCTTGACCAATCTTGCCCCCCCGGCTCGCATACTGAGAATTTCAATACCAAGTATTCGTCCTTCCGCATCGATGTCAAGGTATAGGTTATCAGCAATCTCTCGCGTATCTGCTACATTGCCATCGAGTATTTGGAGATAGCCCGCATCAGCTTCGGGATCGTATTCGAATTTCATTTCTTTTCTCCTTCGCTCTGACTTGTCTGGATTGCTACGCGGCCTTCGGCTCCCGCCTGCGCGGGAATGACAAACCACCTTCAGCCTTCAGTTCATCCCTCATCCTTCATCCCTCATCCTTCAATGAGCTCCATCTGCTCTTCCGGCCCCACCATCCCCTCATCACCACCCTCAGCATCAGGATCGACGTCTTCTTCCCGCACGACCCGCGCAATGTCCTGAATCTTGTCGCCCTCGTCAAGCCGGATCAACCGCACGCCTTGCGTCACTCTGCCGATCGTCCTCAGCTTATCGACGTTCTGCCGAATCACCATCCCGGAGGTCGTGATAATCAGCAGGTCGTCCGCGTCAGTCACTTCCATCAGCGCGATCAGTGGTCCGGTGTGAGCTGTCGTGCGCATAGCGATCACCCCTTGAGCGCCGCGCTTTGTCAGGCGGTACTCGTGAAGCGGTGACTTCTTGCCGTTGCCATTCAACGCGCAGACTAACAGCGTCCCCTCCCGCCTTGCCACAACCATCCCGACAATCGTCTCCTTCTCCTCTATCCGCATCCCGATCACCCCTCGTGCTGAACGACCATGTGGAGGTATATCCGATTCCCGGAATCGTACAGCTTTGCCGTTCGATGCTCCCAGCACGATGTCGCAAGTCCCATCAGTCAAATCGACACCTGCCAATTCATCTCCTTCGTCGATGCTGATCGCGATAATCCCCGACTTGCGTGGATTGCCATAAGCCGAAAGAGGGGTTTTCTTCACAATGCCTTTTCGGGTCGAGAATAAAACGAAATTGTCATCGTCAAATTTCTTGACGTTAACCATGGCTCCAATCTTTTCGCCCGGCTGTACATCGATCAAGTTGATAATCGGCTTCCCGCGAGCCGCTCTTCCCAGCGACGGTATCTCGTGAACCTTCAGCCAGTAACACCGCCCATTATTGGTAAAGAATAGCAGGTAATTGTGTGTCGAAGCAACAAAGAGATGCTGGATGACGTCCTCTTCACGAGGAGCATGCCCCGAAAGGCCTCGCCCACCACGGTTCTGCCTCCGATAGCCCGATACCGGAAAGCGCTTGATATAACCAGCCTTGGTGACGGTGATGACGACTTCTTCCTCAGCGATCATGTCTTCGACACGGAACTCCGCCGGGTCTTCGACCATCATCGTGCGACGCTCGTCAGCGTATTCCTCGCGGATCTGGAGCAGTTCTTCTTTGATCACCGCTAATCGACGTTTGAAACTTACCACCACTTCGACAGCCTGATCGTTTGCATAATGGAAGCGCTCGACAAGGGCGGCGGCGGCCGCATGGTCATCCTCAGCGTGACGGACTAACTCAAAGATGCGGTCGAGGCGTTCGACCTCGACGTTTGGACCAAGAAGTTCTCTAAACTTGGAAATTTCTCGCCGTACGGCATCCAATTCATCGATGATCTTCTGTCGTTCCAGACCGGTCAGTCTCGCTAAACGCATGTCGAGGACTTCGCGAGCCTGAATTTCGGTCAGTTCCCAATAATTGTGAGTCTCGACAGCGACCTGGTCGCCGCGCTTCTCTTTTAACTCAATGTATGCCCGGTGTCCCTGCATCAAATTGGTGCGGGCGGCGGCTGAATCGGGTGAGTTGCGAATAATGTAGATAACTTCGTCGAGATTATCCACCGCAATCTTGAGTCCTTCGAGGATATGCTCCCGTTCAAGAGCCTTCTTCAAGTCGAAAATCAGTCGTTTGGTGACAACATCATGACGGTGCTTGAGGTATTCCTCTAACGCACGTTTTAAGTTTATGACTTTCGGTGCGCCACCAACCAGCGCGAGAAGGATCACTCCGAACGTTGTCTGGAGCTGGGTGTGTGCATAAAGGTTGTTGAGGATTACCTCAGGAACGGCGTCGCGCTTGATTTCAAGAACAAGCCGCATTCCGTCGCGGTCAGACTCATCGCGGATGTCGGCTATCCCTTCGATCTTTTTATCGTTGACGAGTTCGGCAATCTTCAGAATCAATCGCGACTTATCCACCTGGAAAGGCAGCTCAACCACCACAATTCGCTCGCGGGCGTTCTTCGGAGATTCCACCACGGCTCGGGCGCGTATGACGATCCTGCCTCTGCCCGTGCGATAGGCGTCGCGCACTCCAGCCATACCATAGATGATCCCGGCGGTTGGAAAGTCAGGGGCCGGGATCCACTTCATAAGATCATCAGGGGTCAGAAGCGGATTATCGATCAGTTCCAGCAAACCGCTGATCACCTCGCCAAGGTTGTGAGGCGGTATGTTGGTCGCCATACCGACAGCGATTCCCGAAGAACCGTTAACCAGAAGATTGGGGAACTTGGCTGGCAGAACAGTCGGTTCTTTCAGTGTATCATCGTAATTTCCCGTAAACGCAACCGTCTCTTTATCGATGTCGGCGAGCATCTCCTCGGCAAGTCTTTCCATCCTCGCTTCGGTGTATCGCATTGCCGCGGCGCTGTCACCATCTATCGAGCCAAAGTTCCCCTGCCCATCGACAAGTGGATACCGTAGCGAGAACGTCTGAACCATCCGGACGAGAGCGTCATAAATCGACTGATCTCCGTGCGGATGATATTTACCCATAACGTCACCGACGATACGGGCGGATTTTTTATAGGGTTTACCGGCATTGACGTTTAATTCATTCATACCAAAAAGGATGCGACGGTGGACTGGCTTCAAGCCGTCGCGCACATCTGGAAGAGCACGTTGGACAATGACCGACATAGAATAGTCGATGTAACTATCACGCATTTCCGTTTCTATCGAACGATCGAATACCCGTTCTCCGGGAGTCAAATTCATACTTAAATTTCCGTGAGTTGATCTAAAAGGGATTGTAAACTAAAGGGGGTTATGACGGCTGATTCAGCCTGTCAAGTACCAAATATAACAAGATCAGCCAAGCCGCGCAAAGGTTTACCTGCCTACTTTGTACCACACTAACATTAGCTTCTGTGAAACCACGCACAAAATAATCTCATCGCGCAACCGATTCGCCTTGTTTCAACGATCAGTTGAGTATAAATTGAGGAGAGTCTTAACCTTCACAATTCTTGGAGGGCGGACACTCCTGAGTTCGTTGAAATATTCGCTTGAGACGCCAATTCGGACAAGATTCTCTTGGAGGGGGGGCTTCAGCC
>CAYHEC010000011.1:0-123695 GCA_964355675.1 uncultured Caldithrix sp. | reverse complement strand
TGCATGTCGTCGATACCGCCGACGGCGGCTACGGAATCGAGGGAGAAATCAACGGCTACTCCTCGGCGGATGGTGAGGTTGAGTGTGTCTGGGGAATGGGATTGGATGTAGAGGTCGGTGACGGTAACGTGCCAGCGAATTGAGTCTGCTTGATCGCCATCTGAGATCCAGCATTCAAGCGTATAGTCACCTATTTGGTCGAATAGTACCGTAACCAGGGTATCGGTCGATACCACATCGCCAACCAAGCGCCACTCATATAGAATTGAGTCGTTCTGCAAATCGACCACATCAACATCAAACGAAATACTATCTCCTATTAGCGCGAAGAAAACTGTGTCATCAGGAGACTGCGAAATAATTACAGGCGCAGAGCGCTCCGGCAGAAGCTTAATTATTATACCATTACCGTTTTCGTCGCGAGAATGGCCAGTGCCTACGGCAATTATCCCTCCATCTGGAAGAACAACAACCGACTCAAGGTTTGATACAATTACTGGTGCATCAAGAGGATAATTTGCCCAGTATCTCCTCCATTTCAGATTACCACCTTCTTCAAGTTTAAATGCGGCTCCACCATAATTGCCATTTTGCTGATTTCCCATTTGCTTACCAACTGCACAAAATCCGGTTTCAGGCATCCTCGAAAGTCCTTGGACATATCTCGGGAAAGCTTGTCCTTCTTCTCCAAATTCAGCGATTCGATCCCAAATTCGCTCCCCGTCTGCGTTAATTCTATAAAACCAATAAAGGAGCGCCGGATAACGACCTGCAGTACCTCCAAGTAGAAATTCGCCATTTCTGCAACTAATAATAGAAGTGAAGAATCCTTGAGATAAGAATCCATCTGGAACATGTGATGGTTGACAAAACCTACTGAATATTGGTTCGCCTCTTTCCACATCAACCTTTAGTAGCCATCCTTTGATACCGTTCTCAAATCCCCGCCCAGCGATCAAAACGTCTCCATCAGTTTCGCGCATTGAACTGAAGTTAGAATTCCCGCCAGCAGCATAGTGTTCAGCCCAAATTAAGTCACCATTTTCTGTTATTCTAACAAGATAACCTTGAGGATCTCCGAATGAAGCTGTTCCTCCGGCGAGCAAATATCCTCCTTCTTTTAGTTCTATAAGTGCATTAACACCTTCATTTCTGTCTGCGCCATACATTCCTTCCCATTCCACTTCAAGTTCTTCTGATAGCTTAACAACGTACATTTGAGCATTACCACTCCCATCGGCTGGATATTTCACACCGCCAATAATATAACCTTGGTCATCAGTCTCTATGATACATGTAGTAATTTCGTTATCATTTTCTGTACCATAGACAAGTTCAAATAGCGATTCTCCACTCAGATCGGTGATTACTACCCAGCAATCGGCTTGAAAAAGGTTGTCGTTTGGAATCCGGTGACTTTGTTCACCACAAATAGCCAACCTGTCATTAGTGGTTAGGTAAACGTCGTGAAATTTGGCGCCAAGATTATCGCCATAAGTCCTAACCCATTGTTGACGTGGTATTTGGGCGAAAGTGTTGGTAATTAATGCTACTACTCCGACCAATGTTAAGAGTAAGTTGGAAGATTTAATGTTCATATTAGTAGTACCTGATTAGTTGTATGGGGAGGCGCGATTGTTACGCGCCTCCCGGTACGTTGTGAGACGACTTACTCGATTATCCAGAGGATATCGAAATCGGGGTATTCAGCCTCCTGAATCCAATCATTTAGTGGTGCTTCTGGACTCTCCTGAGCATCGAGAATCGCGTACCAATATACTGCATTGGCGTTTGGTTCCCAATCCAAGATCGCATCTCCGAAGCCGTCTGTTTGGACAATTTGGTGATCCCAATCATTTGCACCTGGTCCTGTTTTGATGAAGATATCGATATTTACTCCTGCAACTGGACCGAAACCGTCTTCCACATGAACGACATGTTCAATAGCCCACGCCGCTCCGCTCATCCCGACAAAGAGACAGAGCGCAACCATCAACAAAGCGAACCTTTTCATTGCGTCCTCCTAATTCTTGCATTTGTGGACTCATCTTTGTAAATTAGGAGAGGAGGAGTCCTATTATTTCCTCTCTGCCGGGCGTGCCAACTCTGCCAAGAGATTGAAAGGCGCGCCCGGGCTTTTTTTTGCCACAATCTATTGTTAGCTGTCAGCCGCGGCGGGCTGACAGCGGGTTATCAAAAAAAACAGAGAACCCTCGTCCGGGTGGCTTTCAAGCTCCGGCGAGGGTTTATTGGCTTAAGCTCCAGAGATACTGGAGAGAGTTTCTTTCGTTAGTTTGATTTTCGGCATAATCAATAAGAAAAAGTTGACAAACTTGAAACAGGCGATTCACTTCCTGACGGGTCATCATCTGACAACCGTTTTTAATATAGGCGCCGGTTGGATGTTTGTCAAGAGAATTCTAAATAATTTTTTTATCATAATTAGCGTAAATTGCGAAGTCAAGTACGGGCGACACCACACAAAATTAGCTACCGACCGCGGCGGGTCGGCAGCGGAAGCTATAGGGATCAAACTACTTCTCCCAAGGCACGTCACTCACCCCGGCAAGACGGTTCTGCTCTCGTGCCAACACAAATAGAAAATCGGAGAGGCGGTTCAGGTAGATGATTACTTGTGGGGATACAGCCTCCGAACGCCCCAGCGTCACCACTCCCCGTTCCGCCCTGCGGCAGACAGTTCTCGCCACGTGAATCGCCGCCGCAGTCGGAGAGCCTCCCGGTAAGATGAAATGGCGTTGTGGTTCGAGGTTTTTCTCCATCTGGTCGATTGCTTCTTCAAGAAAAAACTGAGCGTCAAAAGAAAGTCTGGTGACCTTGTCGCCCGGCTTGACCGCCTCCTCGGGAGTCGCCAAGTCTGCGCCGATGGCGAAGAGGTCGTGCTGAATTTGGTGAAGCAACCGCTCGGCGTCCTCGCTGATATGAAGGGTCAATACCCAGCCGAGCTGGCTGTTCAGTTCATCGACCGTGCCGTAAGAGGCAATTCGGAGCGAATCCTTGGCAACACGTCCGCCGCGATAGAGACCGGTCTCACCCTGATCACCGGTCTTGGTATAGATTTTCATTGAGATTCCAATAATTATTTTTTAAGTCTTCGACGCCAGCGCATTGGCTGAGAGTTCACCGCTTCAGCGTGTCTTCAGTGCGAAGGGCGTCCCACCCTGCCGCGTACGACAGGCGTCCCCGCCTGTCGTACGGAGTGGCGGGTACGGAGCCCCGCCGAACTGGACGGATACGGAGATCCGTCCTCCTTGGACAGGCCACGGACGACTCAACCTGAACCTTAACCTCGACCTTAGCCTCAACCTTAGCCTCAACCTTAACCTCAACCTTAATCTATCTTTTCCACGCCTCACGCGGGGGGCGGTAGTTACTGCCTCCATTATTGCTGAAGCTCGAGCGCAATGGAGGCAGAGTTGCTGGCGACGACGCCAGCGCTACGTCCACCGGCCATACTTTCGCTTCGGTGCGCACACCCTTGATGTCATAAGACCTCTCTGCCAACTTCACGATTTCCGGGTCAAGCCCTTCCTCAGCCACCTCCGCCGTGAAGCTCTTCCGCCCTTCGATGATGTCGGCGACAAAGCCATCGATCTGAGCCTGATCGTAAAATTTGCGCGGATCGTAAGCGGACAAGTCAAATCCCTCCACCGAACTGATCTCCTTGGTTCCGAACGGTCCTTGCTGATAGACGTTCACACCTCTAAGATCCCCTCGCTGAATCGACGCCATCAATGGGATCGGTACTCGCAAAGCCTTCCTCACCATCTTTTTGCGCGCCGAGCCCTCAATCGACTCGATAATCTCGCCGATACCGCCGGTGTTGTACTGGAAAAACCTTACCTTGCCGGGAAACTTGGCGTGCAGACCCATCACAAAGTCGCGGAAGCGGTTGATGATTGGCCCCCTTGGCCCGACGATGAACGGGTCAGTACCGACTGTGCGGACAGACTCGCCAGCCTTTTCCGGTTGCGAGGCATAACTGTGAGACGATTCCCCCCAAAGGTAAGCCAGCACGCCCTGCTCGGGGGTCAACTCTTGGGCAAAGGTCATGATCGAGTTACGACGCGTGATGAATGCAAAAATAATCCCGTCGAGATCGTCCAAAGGCGGCAGGTCGAACGAGTCTGACGCTATCGATGCGAGCTTCTTCCCCCTGTGCACGAACAGCTTGTCCTTGCGCACTACCGCACGACCGTTGCCACAAAGCGACTCGTCGAGAAAATCAGGGTTGCCCAGATGATCGACCATCACATTTTCCAGCAACGCGCTCTTGTGTGTCAGCGACATGTGCATCGCCTCCTGAAGCGACGGATCGACGTCAGTTTTGACGAAAAAGTTCGCCTCCGACCCATACGCTGAGCCATCCTTTTTCATAAAGACAATATCGTCCTGAGCCACCCATGTCCCTTCACCGCGGTCTTCATTCAAACCAAGCCTATGGCAAGACCAAGTTGATTTGCCCGTCGCTGACAGCCCGAAAAGGAATACCCCGTACTTCTTGAGCCGTCCATCGCGTTGATCTTTGGCAATGACGATCTTGGTTCCGGCGTGAAGCCCTAACATCCCGTGGGTGTCGGCATGGTACATTGCCTGCCTGAGGAAGCCCTTTTTCTCTTCGCCCATGTAATCCGAACCGAGGCAGATATTAATGCCGTATTCAGGCAAGCTTAGCACTTGCTGGCGGATCTGATGCTCGTCGGGGATATGAATCATAGTGAATTCGGGTCCGGGGTAGCGACGACTTGAGTCACCGCCTGCATCCGACATCGTATTAGCCCACATGAATGGCGTGCGGACGTTCTTTGGGTCGGCGACCGACATGTAAAGGTTGCAGGCAGGGTTGAATTCACTGTTCTCGCACATTCGGCGCTTTATGTGGACCATCGGCAGTTTGCGGATGAGTTGGAGAACTTTGTTGAGTTCATCAGGCGCGGCGGCGATGATGTCCTTCTGACCGGAGGAGGGCTTGGGGAGGCGGACGGCTTCGCTACCAAGATAGACAGTTTTGGGGCCGATGCGGCTGGAGACGTAGGACCTCCAGACCCATGACCCGAAGTTTGTCTGCCGGCCATGACGCTTAGCGGCGGACTCGAGGTCACTCATCGAAGCATGGTAAATGTTCTTGCCGGTTAGTGCGTGGGCAAGGTTATCCGCGAAGAAGCGGTAAGCAGACTCGTCGTAAAGGCTCATTTTAATTAAGAATTAATAATTAAGAATTAATAATCAGGATGTGTGACTAATCACCAGTGACCAGTGACTATCGACTACTCAGAAATATAGGAGTTTGTACCGAAGGGTGCAAGAGGCGCGGGGTGAGTTGTCAGTTATAAGTCGAAAGTTGTCGGTCGATATGTTTTGTAACCGACCGGATTTTTCTATGCAACATTATTGATGTATATTGCAATTCACTCGATTATTTCCGATACTGAAAACGCATTAATATAATCTAAGTCTGTTGAAAAAGTCATGTGGAGTTCAGGCGGACGTCCTCGTCCGCCATTCTACCGTGCTTGACCGAGCGGCGGACGAGGCCGTCCGCCTGAACCTGGTCAGTTCATTTTCAGACTTTTTCAACAGACTCAATCTAAGGTAATGAAATGTCCATAGATTCTCTTTACAACGATCTTGCCGCGCTCCAGCGCGAGCTAAACCTGCTCAGTTCTATCGAAAGCCTTCTCGAATGGGACCAGCGTTGTTACATCCCAACCGCGGCGCACGAATACCGGTCGGATCAGATTTCCTATCTCGCGGTCATGCGACATAAGAAAGGCACAGACAAGCACATCGGCGAACTTCTTGGTGAATTGACCGCCGCCGGTCTTGGTAAGGCAGACTCACCCCGCGACGTCAATGTCAGAGAATGGAAGCGGGATTACGATCATAAATGCAAGTTGCCAGAGGATCTCGTTTCTGAGCTTTCTAAAACAACTTCATTCGCTCAGTCGGTCTGGGGGGAGGCTCGCGCAAAGAATGATTTCGCGTCGTTTCGACCTTGGCTGGAGAAGATCGTCGCTCTGAAGCGCCGTCAGGCTGATTGTCTCGGCTGGGAGTCCGAGCCTTACGATGCTCTTCTTGATGAATACGAACCGGGCGCAAAGACTGCGGAGGTCGCGAAAGTCCTTGGCGATCTGCGAGACAGGCTGGTTCCGCTGGTGAAAGCCATCGCGGAGTCGAGCAAGAAGCCGGACACGAATGTGCTTCATCGCAATTTCCCGCCTGCTGACCAGGAAGCATTCGGGAAGCTTGTCTCAACCGCGATTGGATATGACTTCACCCGCGGTCGTATCGACCAGACTACACATCCGTTTTGCATAACCCTCGGACCGAAAGATATTCGGATTACGACCCGCTATGTACCCGATCACGTCAACGGAGCGCTTTTCGGGACGCTACATGAGTCGGGACATGCCCTTTACGAGCAAAACCTGCCTCCCGAACATGCTGGAACGCCGATGGCAGAAGCGGTCTCGCTTGGAATTCATGAGTCACAGTCGCGTCTTTGGGAGAACATTGTTGGGCGAAGTCTGCCATTTTGGCAGATGTGGTATCAGGAGGCTCAAAAGCGTTTCTTGGCGTTAAGCAATGTATCTCTAAATTCTTTCGTATTCGCAATCAACAGTGTCGAACCATCATTTATACGGGTTGAGGCTGACGAGACAACCTACAATCTACATATACTGCTTCGTTTCGAGCTTGAACGAGCTCTTATGAACGGTGATCTGAAACCAGCCGATGTTCCAGCCGCATGGAATGAGAAGTTCAAGAGTTACTTCGGGCTTGATGTGCCCGATGATGCACATGGTTGTCTTCAGGACATCCACTGGAGCGCGGGATTGATAGGCTATTTCCCGACTTATTCGATTGGCAATCTCAACTCAGCCCAGTTCTACGAGAAAGCTGTCGCTGACATCGGAGATCAGGATGATAATTTCCGCAAGGGAATCTACGCACCACTTCTTGATTGGCTCCGTACCAACATCCACTCACACGGCAAGCGGCACAAATCAGCCGATCTGACGCGGATTGTCACGGGGAAGGCGCTTAGTTCAGACGCTCTGATGCGGTATCTGGAGAAGAAAGCGGCGACGTGGTATGGAGTGTAAAAATCATGGAGGGCGGGTTTAAACCCGCCCTCCATGTGGCAGAGACGTGTCATGCGAGGCATGAGACAGCACACTGAAATTTAGTAGGGGTTGTAGGGGCGAATCGCGATTCGCCCCTACGGCGTTTTGCCAATATCTTTAGGATATTCAACTTTCAGAAGTGTCAACCCTTGTGGTGGAGCCACCCAGACGGCTCCATTCCGTTCAGGTTCAAGAAGAAGCTTTTGAAAATCGTCCAGATTGTACCTTCCCCTACCGACGTCGATCAGCGCTCCGACCAATCCCCTTACCATTTTGTGCAGGAAGCGATCTGCGGTGATGAAGAAATTCACGCCGTTGTTGTCTGAATCCCAATTTGCCTCCTTGACAGTGCAATGGTACTCCTCCTCACCGGGACGTTGCAGGCAGAATGACTTAAAACTGTGACGCCCTACCAGCATCTGAGCCGCAGTTCTGATGATCTCATCATCCCATGAATACGGCGGCGTCCAGGCAAATCGTCGCAACGTCGGGCGATGGCGGCGTTCGATTCGGTAACCGTAAGACCGACTTATGGCTTGATACCGAGCGTGGAAACGGGGAGATGTTAGCTCAACCTTGAGAACTTGCACATCATTGGGGAGCAAGCTGTTGAGTGCAAGATGGAGTCTATTCAGAGGAATATGGACGTCGAGCAGATCGACGTGAGCGACTTGTCCTATCGCGTGAACTCCGGCATCAGTGCGGCCGGAACCGATAACAGATACTTTCTGTTGCAGGATTTGTGTCAAGGCAGTTTCGATTTCACCCTGAACGGTCCGTTTGGCGTTAATTTGCCGTTGCCAGCCAGAAAAATCGGTGCCATCGAATTCGATCAGCATTTTGAAACGAAGATGCGAACTTTGAGAATTTTCTTCGATCATAACATGACCGCCATGGTCGAAAAAATGACCCCGCCCGTAAGAACCCCCCAATCAGTAAAGTTCATTCGAAGAGTAATATATGGGGTTCGCTTTTGATCGAGAGCGAAACCTCGGCTGATCATCGCTCGGTGTATGATGTCGCCGCGTCGTAGAGTGGCTGTAAGGAGTGGTCCGATGAGGGGCATTAAGCTTCTGATGCGTTTAAATATTCCGCCTTTAGTGAGTTTCAACCCTCTGGCGATTTGAGCCGTGCGGATGCGTTCGGCCTCGGCAAGGATTGTCGGAAGCATTCGAAGCGCTAACCCTATCACAATTCCTGGCCTGCCAAAAAATCTTGCAACACGGCCGTTGGAGGGCAACAACAGTTCGATCCCTTTGGATAAGTCGGATGGATGGGTTGTGCGTGAAAATAATCCGCCCAGCATTGCCATTAAGCCGATTTTGACCGAAAAGAAGATTCCGTCGTTAAGACCGGCGCTGGTGACCTCAAATTTGTATATGTGGAGGAGAGGTGTTCCTCCCCGGTCGAAAAGGAGATGCATAAGTATTGTAAAAAAAAAGAATATTCGGAAACTCCAGACGTCATGCATCAACCGTGCGGTCTTTTCGGTCATTAGGGCAGTCACGATAGAAAACAGAGTAATCCACAAAAGCCCCCGCCAATTATCGGTCAACACAATCCCCATTAGAACTGCGGAAAGTGTCAATATCTTTGCGCGTGGGTCGATACCATGAAGGATAGTTGATCCCGGTTGAAAAGCGCCGATGGGTATTTCGAACGTGGAGTTCATGGTGGGCTATCTATTTAGAAGGTTTTCGAGATGGGGTATGAACGATATGGATTCTCCAGTCACAGGAATGGGATAATTTGATCCTTGAATCTCTTTCCAAGCCCGTTTTAAATCGAATTCATTCTGTTTGACCACAACGCTTCCCCAATCGGTGGCAAGCCTATTGCCAAGGTATTCCTGCTCGGTTTGTCCCGGCGTCGGGACGAAGATCGTTGGTTTTCCGAGAACGGCGATGTCCATGACGGTACTGTATCCGGGTCGAGCGAGGACGACGGTTGATTTTTCTATTGCCGTTTTTAGGTCGAGTGACGTCATGCGACTGACGACCCTTACTCGGTCGGTAACCCACTCGTCTGAATCCTCCTCAGATCTCCCCTCGACGACCAATGCCCGCAGTCCGGTTTTGGGTAGTTGTGCCAGAATTATCTCCTCAAATATCGACCGTTGTGGCTCAGGACCAGAGAGGATGACGAGCAAGTCGATGTTTTCATCGTAAAGATTGATCTGTCGAGGTTGCGACGATTTTTTTTCAAAGCGAGAGAGAGGGCCTATATATTTGGCATTGCGAGGCAGGACGGAAGCGTGGGAAAGCTCGCCGGCAAGTCCGGGCGAAGTTTCGTAGTCTGGAATCCAGCACTCATTGAAGCGCTCGATAACCCTTGTGTGAAGTTTTGAAAATAGGGGTTGGAGGAACTCTATCGCTGGCGGGGTTTTGATATTCAGCTGATGGGTTATATAGACTGAAGGGACAGTCTTGTGGAAGAGCCCGAAGCGATTGTCGGAGATGATCAGCGCCGGGCGTTCTTGTTCGACCCACTTATTCAGCCATCGATATTCCTTCCAAATTCCGCGGAGGATTTTAGGGAACTGCCTCGCCATGGCGGCGACCATCGCGCCATCAATGGGATAACGGATATCGTAGCCGGGGAATGGAATTACAGGCAAATCCGGGAATTCGGCTTCGAGTAACAGGCGGGGTCTGCCGTCAGCGGCGAGGACGACCGCTCTACCGGTCTCTTGCAAATACCGAATTATCGGGATGCAACGGGTCGCATGACCGAGACCCCAGTCCAGTGGCGCGATGAGGATTTTTAATTTCTGATTTTTAATTTCTGAAAGCCCTATCTTGTAGGGTGATCGTCGTTTTGTCGAAGATATTTCTGCAAGCAACGAATTTGTCTGGATATACTATTAATTTGATCAATGAGTTCAGTGAAAAGCAGGGAATCAAGATACTTCATATCGAGTGCGATATAAAGGTGGCTTTTGACTTCAGCACATGAGGAAATAGAATAATCCAGAAAGTGAACGAATTCCTTATTTGATCCTCTTTCAGATCCCTCGGCAATATTTGCCATGATAGATATTGTAGCTCGTCGTATCTGATCTTTCAGTGTCCAATCCCGTTCGAATCCGTGTTGATTGGAAGTCATATAGATTTTGTGAGTCAATAACCTGGCGGTCTTCCAAACTTCCATCTCGTCGAAAGTTTGTTTGCTTCCGGTCATAATATAGTCCTTGTCAATAATGAGTTGAAAATCAGAAATCAGAAATCCTTCCTTCAAATCCCCACATAAAGCCTTTCTCAGTTTTGACCGTAACCAGCTTTCCAATCAAGCTTTTGGGAGCTTCGAAAACAACGGTTTTGTTATGACGGGTTCTGCCGGTCAGCTTTCGAGTGTTCTTTTCTGAAACGCCCTCGACCAACACCTCGAATTCAGATCCGACTAATGCTTCATTCTTGCGTCGGAATAAGTTATTTGCTGTCTCGACGAGCTCCTGTATGCGGGCAGTGGCGACTTCTTTCGGAATCATGCCCGCGAAGTCATGCGCCTCAGTGTGGCGGCGGGGGGAATAGATGAACATGTAGGCTTGATCGAACCCAATCTCTTCGAATGAGTTGAGAGTGGCTCGAAATTGCTCGGCGGTTTCGCCCGGAAATCCGACAATGACGTCGGTAGTGATGGCGATGTCGGGGACAGCCTTGCGGAGCTTATCGACAATCGATCTGAACTGTGAGTAGTTATAGGCGCGCTTCATGTTCTTCAGGACGGTATCGTCGGCTGATTGCAGTGGCAGGTGGACGTGTTCACAGACCGAAGGGAGTTCGGCGATGGTTGAGATGAGCCGGTCGTTGAAGAGCTGGGGGTGAGGGCTGGTGAAGCGGACGCGGATGCCTCCCGCACGGCTATCTATCTGGCGCAAGAGCCAGGCGAAGTCGGTGCGCTCGCGGTCGTCAGTGACCTTCTCGAGGGCAGGCGTCAACGGAACGCGGTAGTGAAAATCTCTGCCGTAGGCGTTGACGGTTTGGCCGAGGAGGGTGACTTCTTTGTAGCCAAGCTGGACGAGTTCGTCGATTTCACCGAGGACGTGCATTGGGGCGCGGGAGACTTCGGGGCCTCGCGCCGAGGGTACTGCGCAAAATGTGCAGGCAAACGAACAGCCAAACATGACGTCAACCCAGGCGGCGATGGTCGAGGTGCGCCGGACGGGGGTGACAGGCGTCGGATCGTCGAAAATATCCACGGCGTCGATTCGGTCGGGCGAGTGACCGTAGGGGAGGCTGAGCCGTTGAAGTTCGACCTGCCGCACCAATGCAGGCAGACGAGCTATCGAGCGGGGACCAAGCAGTAGATCGACATGAGGGGCTTTCAGGCGGATGGTGTCGCCGTCGCGAGGCGTCATACAGCCGGAGACGCCGATGATGAGATCGGGGTTATTTTTTTTAAGTCTCTTCAAGTTGCCAAGCTCGGCGAGGAGTTTCCGCTCGGGTTTTTCGCGGACGGCGCAAGTGTTAATGACGACAACATCGGCGTCTGCGGAAGACTCGGCGACGGAGTAGCCGTCGGCTTGCATGAGTCCCAGCATCCGCTCGGAGTCGTGGACGTTCATCTGGCAACCGTGGGTCTGGAGGAAGATGCGTTTCAAGGGGTGGCGACCAGTTTTTGCTTCAGGATAGAGCGGACTCGTTTGAAATTGGGGAGATGCTGTTCAAGAGTGTCGGGGTTGAGTTCGCCGACACATTTATAGGCACGAGTTGCCTTCTCACCATGTTTGTAGGCATTCGAACAGTCTTTAGTTGCAGTTTCGAGCGATTTCTGGATAGTGTGGCGGTCTTTGGTTTCTAATTCTGTTAAAGATGGAAGCGAACTCAGATTAATGTAGTGTAGCGGTTTGGGGTGAAAATATGCTGAGATAGCATCGCGATCTGCTACGATCCAGGTTTCCATACACGTAGTCATGAATAATACTTGATCATCCTGAGCGCCAGTAGGTTGCGGCATTGCTGACATTCCGAGTTCTCGTAGGGGAACCTCTTGAAGGTGAGTCCAAGCGTTCAGCACAAGCGAATCGGCGGAGCCACACTTCTCGTTATCGATAGTGATCTCGCTATCGATGAGCATAGCGATGTATTCACCTTCACGTTTTTTACTATGGTAAGTTTTGAACCGTTTGTATGCTTGTTCACGCCCGCCGCACGGGATAAATGTTGGCCTAAATTTTGTTTCTTTATCGAACAGCTTTTCGATAAGCTTTGCGAAAGCGTACTTGCACTCTCGATCAGCGGTTCCGTCGCCCCCGCCTTCTACGAGAATAGTATGTTCAAGGTGTTTTGGGTGTTTCTTGAGGTTCACCAGCGGTTACCTCCTATGACACCTTTGGCCCAGAGTCTTCCGAGACGAAAGTCCTCAAGCCAATCCTTCAAATCGTCTTTATCATAGCGGGTCATTTCAGTCTGGCCGTCATGTTTGTCGAATACTATGACGTCTTCGGGGTTTTCTGTCATCGCATCCACAAGGATTTCGGAATGAGTTGAGACGATGATTTGGGTTCGCTTGGAGGCATTGATGAGGTGATTTGCGAGTCGGATTAGGACATCGGGATGGAGTCCAAGTTCCGGTTCATCGATGCAAATTAGAGGAGGGGGATCGGGATCTAACAAGATCGTTAGAAGAGTCAGATAGCGAAGAGTTCCATCCGATAACCGAGTGGCGGGGACTGATAAATTGCCTTCAGTAAGATACAATTGTACATGACCAAATTGTGTAAGGATAGTTATATCATTCATACCTTCGAATAGTTCATTCATTGCATCGATGATTTTTCTTTTAACTTCCGGTATGACTATTATTCTGCTGAGATACATCAGATAATTTGACATATCCTCAGATAGTTCATCGCCTCGAGAATCAGCAGGTTGAGGAGAACGTAAATCCGTAAAGTCCCAATTTCGAAAAATGCGCATCGATCTATAAGCATCATTCAGCATAAATAGTTCAGGATTCTTCGTCCAAATTTCCGGCCTATCCAGTGCGGAAAAATCGATTTCACCAGTCACCAAATCGGGGGGGAGATTACTATTGGAAAGCTTGACTGTAAGTTTTGTTAAATCTCTATTATAATATATTTTGCCTTCAGGTTTTTGTTGCCCGACTGCTTCTTTAATTTCTTCATCTTGAATACGAATATCCGATGATGATCGTGGTTTTGAAAATTGCAGGAGGTGAGAAACATGATTAAAAACTCCTAAATCAATATTCATTTGTATTGAAGCCGAGTCCTCGGTTTTTCCTTTCCAAATAAGGTCAAGTGAACCGCCTGCATTCTGCAAAGCTGTAGATTTGTCCTTTGTGGTGTCGCGCATCAGACCAATGGCTATCATCAAATTACTCTTCCCGCTTCCATTCGCCCCGATGAGCACATTCAATGGGCGAAGCTCAAGCGGAGGCGTATCCGGTCCGAAGGAGAGGATATTCCGCAGTGTGATCTCGCGGATCAGGCGGGTGTCTTTTAATTCGGATTTTGGGTTTTGGATTTCGGAGTTCATTCGAATTGCCTCACGGTTGTTTTGGTTGGTGGGGCACGTAAACGGCCCCTACGCGGACGATAATGGTGGGGCACGTAAACGGCCCCTACGCGGACGATAATGGTGGGGCTCGTAAACGGTCCCTACGCGGACGATAATGGTGGGGCTCGTAAACGGCCCCTACGCGGACGATAATGGTGGGGCTCGTAAACGGCCCCTACGCGGGGTTTCGCCTTAGGATCGCGCCGCTGGCGAAACCGGCTCCGAATGCAACGTCAACCTCTAACGCACCGGGGCGCTTGCCGATCTGTTCGACATAACCAATCGGGATCGACGCCGCTGAGTTGTTGCCGTAGTTTACAACGCCGCTGGAATAGACTTGCTCCATCGGCAACTTCAAGCCCTCCGCAACCGCCGAGACGATGCGGTGATTGGCTTGGTGAGGAATCACATACTCGATGTCGTCGAGAGTCAGTTCTTCTCCAGAGATGCGATTGTACTTCTCGATCACAGTTTTAATGTCCGACATCATCGAGCGGACGGCTACCGGGAAGACCTTGCGGCCTTCCATGTAAATAAGCGGTTCGTTCGAGCCGGTTCGTTCGCGGAAGGTCATTTGGTCGGGATCATCGAGCATTGGTTTGATATAGGGCGTCAGGTAGAGCAGATCACCGTATTTGCCTTGAGCGCGAGTGGTTGTCGCCAGAATCCCGCCACTATCGACCGGGCCAATGACTGATGCGCCAGCTCCGTCGCCGAACAGGACACAGGTTCCCCGGTCAGTCCAGTCGGTGATGAGCGACAACGCATCGACGCCGATGGCGAGAGCGTAAGACGTCTTGCCTTCGAGAAGCCACTCGGTCATCATCTTCTGATAGATCGAATCCACACAAAATATATAAGCCGAACAGCCTGCCGATATATCGGAAGCTGTCCCGTCGTCGATGCCAAGCTCGTGCTGAACCATCGTCGCCAGACTTGGCCAGCGAAGGTGTGTGTTGACGCCGACGCGAATATCGGTAATCTGGTCGATGCTGATTCCAGCGCGGACAATAGCGTCCCGTGCGGCGGCGACTGCCATCGAGAGGACGGTCTCGCCATCGCCCATAATCCGGCGCTCCTTGATGCCGGTGCGCTGGACGATCCATTCGTCGGAAGTATCGACCATTTTGGAGAGATGTTCATTAGTAAGGACGTGGGAAGGAAGATACCTGCCAACGCCGAGGTAACCGATTTTAAGCGGAGTATGTTGCATTAAGAAACTCATTCGAGATGTTGCTTCGGGCGGATACTCCAGCGTGGAGGAGGCTTGCCGCCATGAAAAAGACAATCCTTAATATAAGCAATTTGGAACGATTTGGAAAGCAATAGTTGGTTAGTGGCAAGTGGCAAGTGGCAAGTGGCAAGTGGCAAGTGACAAGTGGCAAGTGACAAGTGGCAAGTGACAAGTTGTCAGCAATCAGCATCGGTGGTCTGCTGATGAAGTTAGTGACGGACCTTATGCAATCATTATCTCACATTGCGCAAGACGACTCGCCGCGCTATATTTAGGGTTGCTTAGGAACGTTGGCAGAACGGGACTCCGGACCCGTTCATCAAACACTTTTTGGCTTGTCGGGACGGATACGGAGATCCGTCCTCCTGACATCCAAAAAATAATATTAAACGGGAGGTCAATTGAACATCGCGGTACTTGTCAAGCTGGTTCCTGACACCGAAGCGACTATTAAAATCGACGCTGACAGACGAAAAATCGCGGCCGGTGAAATCAACTTCGTCCTTAATCCTTATGATGAATACGCTGTCGAAGAAGGACTTCGCCAGCGAGAGAAATCGGGCGGACAAGTGACGGTCGTCTCGCTCGGCGGAGATGAAGCCCTCAAAGCGCTTCGGAATGCGCTCGCAATGGGCGTCGATGAAGCCATTCATGTGAAGAGCTCCGGCGGACTCGACATGCTCGGTACAGCGAAAGCCCTTGCCGATGCGCTCCGTGACCGTGGATACGACCTGATACTCGCCGGCAAACAAGCCGTCGATGATGATTGCGGAGCTGTCGGTGCGATGGTGGCAGAATTCCTCGAGATTCCTCACGTATCGACGGTCATCAAACTCGATGTCGATGGCGGCAAACTGACCGCGGTGCGCGAGATCGAAAGCGGCACTGAGATATTCGAAGCCTCGCTTCCGGCTTTGATCACAGCCCAAAAAGGGCTTAATGAGCCCCGTTATTCCTCGCTTAAAGGGATTATGGCGTCAAAAAAGAAGGTGATTGTCGAGATCGAAGCGACTGCATCTGTTGCCAAGATCGAGGTGATCACGTTGACGTACCCTCCGCAGAGACCTCCGGGTAAAATTGTCGGACAAGGGGTTGACGCCGTGCCGGAATTGGTGCGACTGTTAAAAGAAGAAGCGAAGGTTTTATAAGAGATCAGGAGTTAACAATGAACGTATTAACATACATCGAATCCCGAGGCGGAAAAGTTCGAGGAGCAGGACTTGAAGCGCTGACAATGGCTCGCGGAATCGCCGAGAAGTTGGGCGGATCGTTATCTGCGTTGTTGGTCGGTGAAGCATCGGGCGATCTTGCCGCAAGTCTCGGCAAGTACGGCGCTGGCAAAGTCTTCACTGTCGAAGGAGCCGATTTCAGCGGCTACTCACCGGAAGCTTACCGCGAGGCTGTACTTACGGCTATGAAGGCGTCGGAGGCTGGTGTAATCATCATGTCGGCGACTTCTCTCGGCAAGGATCTGGCGCCGGTTGTAGCGGCACGGCTCGACGCGGCTTTCTTGCCTGATTGCACAGCGCTTGAAGTCGAAAGCGGCAAATTGATCGTACGTCGCCCGGTGTATGCAGGCCGTTGTTTGATTACACTTTCCAGCGAAAGTTTTCCAGTGGTGATCTCTTTACGCCCCAAAGCTTTTCTTGTCTCTGAAAGTGTGGGAACCAGCCCGGCAGTGATCGCATTGAATGTTGAAACAGCAGGCAAAATCAAGAGCCGATTCATCGAATTCCGTACTGAATCTGCCGGAAAACTTGACGTTACTGAAGCTGATGTTATTGTATCGGGTGGCAGAGGAATGAAATCGCCCGAGAACTTCGCTCTGGTCGAGGAGTTGGCTGGCGTCCTTGGCGCGGCTGTTGGAGCATCGCGAGCGGTGGTTGATTCCGGTTGGAGAGGTCATGGCGAACAGATTGGCCAGACGGGCAAGGTTGTCAGTCCGACGCTTTATATCGCCGCAGGCATTTCCGGAGCAATCCAGCATATCGCGGGAATGCGTTCGTCGAAGGTGATCGTGGCGATAAACAAAGACGCCGACGCCCCCATTTTCAAAATGGCAGACTATGGAATTATTGGTGACGCTATGGAAATACTGCCCGCGTTAACCAAGGCGGTGAAGGCGCTTGGTTAATAAGCCTCGGATTGAGTTTGTTGAAAAAGTCCTCAAGAGTCCAGGCGGACGCCCACGTCCGCCCATTATGGAAGCACAAATGATTGGCGGACGGGGGCGTCCGCCTGGACGAATATCTGGGGTTTGGTGGCGTTTTCAACAGCCACAGGTTAGCGTGGCGCTGACTTGGGCGGTTCTTGTCGCTATTCTTTCGATTTGTGCAACTCAAGCGTTCGGTGAACCGCCAAGCGAAGATGAGAAACGTGCCGGGTCGGATCTGGTAAGACAGGTCATTTTTCTTTACGAATCGGGCAGGCTCGAAGAGGCTGAGCACCTCTCGTTGAAGACCCTTGACGCACCAGGCGAACTGACTCGTCTCGAACAATCCGAACTCTATTTAGTTTTGGCGTTCTGTTCGATTGCCAACGACGACGAGGAGAATGGTCGAAGGCATTTTGTTTCGACATTGAAGTTTAATCCGAATTTAAAACCGGACCCGATCGGCTGGTCGCCCAAAGTACGGCGAGTGTTTGACCGTGCTCGCGCAGAGTGGATCCAGATTGCTCAAGCTTCAGAGCAGAGGGAGCTTTCTTTGGAGGCTGAATTATGCCGTAAGGCGGTCTATCATTCGTTGTTACTGCCTGGTTCGGGGCAGATTTATAAAGATCAGAAAATTTCCGGATGGGTTCAAGGGGCGCTGTTCTGGGGAGGATTGGCGACTTCAATTTATGCTCAAACATCATTGCCTGCGTTAAGGGATAAATATCGAGATGCGATTTATCCCGATGAGATTCAAGAAGCCTACAACGATTATCGGAACATGTCTCGCCTCGTGATTGTATCGACGTCTTTTACAGTAACTGTCTATGGATATTCGATGTTGGACGCGCTCTGGCGCAAACCGAATGTGTATCTGTTAGCTCCGCAAACTCCGTAGAGTTCGGTTTCGTAATTGCCTAATCGGTTCCGAATTCATGGAGGGCGGGATTAATCCCGCCCTCCATGAATTCGGAAGCGGACATTTCGTAAAGATGTTGATTTTACATTACTCGTTTCAACTAACCACATTTTGCAGATTCGCCGCGCATCAATGCAAATAATGCACATCGAATTCTCCTGCCTCTCCCGCCTAATTGTTAATTCCAAGTTCAAACGAACACCTTTACACTGCTGGCACATGGTTTGCAATAGCTATAGCCAGAGCAGCAACGAGCACGGTTTGCAAAGAAATCGCTTTGATCTTGAACAGAATTGCTTCCTATCCACCCGATTTGCGCCACTGATTTGCTTCGATACGGTTGACGGCGTGATCGAAATATCGACGACTCGCACTTTTTACACGCACTGAATCCGGCACGGTTTGCACGCACAGGAAACGGCACGGTTAACACGCACAACTAACACGCATTGAACAGGTGGATTGGCACGGGAAACTAAGCACTACTGCGGAAACTTCCGATTGTTCTCCGAGAGCGCGGCTGGAGCAGGCACGGTTTACCATTGAGGAAAGTCGGGCTGGTGGCCGGAGTGCAATCAGGGGGATTCCATCGGGAAGCAGTCAGCACTGATAACTTGCGATTCTTTGAAAGTAATTCAATATCGCGGTACTACATTAATCATCGGCAACAGCCGATATTGAGTTACTGGCAAGGTGATGCGGTTGGCGGGCGTCAAATTCCCGCGTCGTCGCCCGGGTATCGAGACGCAGGAGGTCGTATTGTGAGCAACCCGCTGATGAGATAAACGATCCTTTCGGCGTCCGCCTGCATCGCCAGACAAGCATGATTTTTTCGATATTATTTTACAAGATTATTACCTGTCCCGGTTGTCGTCCGTCCAGCTCTACCAAACCTCCCTGGCCGATGATGACAACGCCTTCAGTACCAGGCACCCGCAGAGCTTAGTAATCCTGGCTGGGACAATAGTAGCGGCGCCGGACAAGTTTCCGGCGCCGTTTTTTTTTGAACATGTCTCGTTAGTTTACGCTTACCCCTTTGATTTGAGTAAATCGAGTTTACAAGTCCGTACAAGTTTGCTTAAATTTAGGCTTAACCCGGAGGTGACTTTTATAGCCTGTCTTGAGAGTGTTTTCGGATTGTAAGCGGAGCTCTCGTAGATTAACCGTCCCGGTTGACTCGAGTAGGTGGGGCTTCCAGCCCGACTCATCCTGACGGGCAAGATGCCCGTCCTGCGCGCGGTTTGGCTATTAAAAGTTATCTCACCAAATATTACTAATGTGTTGTCATTGAAATAATGATTGGTAGTGCGGCGATTTATCGCGCTCATATTAAAATTGGGACGATAGGCGCGATAAATCGCTGCGCTACCAGCACCCGACATTATTGCCTTGATATGATAGGCGCGATAAATCGCTGCGCTACCAGCACCCGACATTATTGCCTTGATATGATAGGCGCGATAAATCGCTGCGCTACCGATCATTATTCCCATGACAACACTCTAATCACTTTGCCCCATTTATAGGAGAAAGTCCAGTATGGCTGAATTTGACAAGGTCATCGTTCCTGCGCACGGTGAACCTATTACCGTTGTTAACGGCGAATTGAAAGTTCCTAATAATCCTATCATACCTTTTATTCGTGGTGATGGTATCGGGATCGATATCTGGCCCGCCACACAGCGGGTAGTCGATGCGGCAGTGCAAAAAGCCTACGGTGGCAAGCGTGCTATCGCGTGGATGAAGATTTATGTTGGCGATGAAGCCGTTGACCACTATGGTCCCGGGCAGTATCTTCCCAACGACGCATTGAAAGCAATTGAGAAGTTTTTGGTGTCGATCAAAGGACCTCTGACTACGCCAGTTGGTGGGGGAATCAGAAGTTTGAATGTGTCTCTGCGTCAGCTTCTCGATCTCTACGCGTGCGTTCGTCCGGTTCGCTACTTCAAGGGCGTTCCCTCGCCGGTGGTTCATCCGGAGAAAATGAATATCGTCATTTTCCGCGAAAATACCGAAGACGTCTATGCTGGCGTCGAGTGGCAACAAGGAACCCCCGAATGCGACAAAATCATCAACTTCATTAACACGCAACTTGGCAAAAAGGTCCGCCTCGATTCCGGTATCGGTATCAAACCGATCTCAATAACTGGTACGAAACGCCTTATTCGCAAAGCGATCCAATTTGCGAAAGCTGAAGGACGGAGTTCGGTTACGATCGTCCACAAAGGGAATATCATGAAGTTCACGGAAGGGGCCTTCAAAGATTGGGGTTTCCAGCTTGCCATCGAAGAATTCCGTGATGATATTATTACCGAAGCTGAACTCTGGGACGAAACTCGCGCCGCTGATGGCGTTACACCTATTACGAAGCCTGGCGAATTCGCTCATTTGCGCAATGGCGCTCCGGCGGGAAATCCCGGCGGCCGGATCGTTGTCAAGGATCGCATTGCTGACTCGATGTTCCAGCAAGTACTGCTTCGTCCCGAAGAATATGACGTGCTGTGTACCCCGAATCTGAACGGTGATTACCTTTCCGACGCGACTGCGGCACAGGTAGGCGGACTCGGCATGGCTCCGGGAGCAAACATTGGGGACTTCATCGGTTGCTTTGAGGCGACTCATGGAACAGCTCCCAAGTATGCAGGTAAAGATATGGTCAATCCCGGATCACTTATGCTTTCCGCCGCGATGATGCTGAAATATATGGGCTGGCGCGAGGCGGGTAATTTGATTGAAACCGGAATCGAACGAACCATCGACGCAAAGACCGTCACATATGACCTGCACCGATTGATGGACGGCGCAACCAAAGTTTCCTGCTCAGGTTACGCGGAAGCGATCGTCAAGAATATGGGGTGATGAATTGCTTGTTGCAGGGTCGGGAGACCCTGCAACAGACAGATTGGTTTGCCGCAGGGTCGGGAGACCCTGCAACAGACAGATTGGTTTGCCGCAGGGTCAGGAGACCCTGCAACAGACAGATTGGTTTGCCGCAGGGTCAGGAGACCCTGCGGCAGACAAAGTACTATAAGGGGAGGTCGATTTGGAAATCGACCCTACGCGAGTACCGTTATGGTCTCATTTTATCGAGCGCGAGTTGTAATCTCCGCAAGAACTCCCTTTCTTATACGGATAGGGGGTTGACAGCATGATGAAAAGTTAATACCTTGTGTGATGCTACCATAAGTGGGTAAATGGCGGCGTCGCTTTTGTGCCCAATATCGCATCTACCAAGAAGCTTGAGGTAAAAATGGCAACCCGAGAAATCTCGATCTGGAATCGTGGCTTGCTGGCACTGCTCGTTTTGGCACTGATCACTACTGCCAGTTATGCCGCCGGCGGCAAACTGAAGGTAAAAGTTACCGACCGAGATACCGGGGAACTTTTGGATGGCGCCAGCATTGAGGACAAAGGTGGAAACTTTGGCGGTTCAAGCTTTGAAGGTGAAGCGTTTATCGTCGGTATTTCGCCCGGCACCTATGAGGTGTTTGTCAGTCGGCTCAATTATCATCCGCAGACGATTCAGGACGTTACTATCAGCACCAATATTACCACTGAAATCAAAGTGAAATTGGTTCTGAGCACGATTGCCGTTAAGGGCGTCGATATATTTTATGAGCCTCCTGTAGTTGAGCCCACTACGACAGGACACGACAAAATATTCGATAAAGACGTTATTAAAAACCTTAAGGCAGTTGAGATCGGGGATGTCCTGAAGCAAACTACCGGGTTCAAGCGAGACCCCGAAGGGGGTTGGCATGTTCGCGGTAGCCGGACCGACGGTGTTGCCATTATCGTTGAGGGGGTTGACCGACGGGATGTGCAGGTTTCGACTAACACTAACGTAGAATTCACGAGCGAGTCTGTTGAAGAAATCAGTATTCTAAGCGGTGGATTTCCGGCTGAATATGCTGGAGCTGGCGCGATCGTTTCGATTACATCTTCCGAGGGAAATAAAGAAAATTATTCCGGTAGAGTTGAGATGCAGACCGACCGGATCATCGATACCTATTCCTTCGACACCGACCGTCTCGAGATCTCAGTCGGTGGACCAGTCCCCAACACCAAGGAATGGTTCAAAAGGCCGATCACTTTCTACTTCACCTCGATCAGCGGTTTATCCAATACCTACACCCCCTTCGCTTTAGATCGGCCGAGTAACGACTACCTCGGCGTGGGTCTAAACCTGCCGGAACGACAGGATAACAACTACTCTACTTCCTTAAAACTTGCCTACAATCTGACTGACGACACTAAGCAGAAGCTTACTCTTTTTATGACTGAATCGTTCCACCGCTGGGATATTTATCCATCAGGCGAAGGTGGTATCGACGGTAATTATGGGTATGGGTACAAGTACAATCTTGAAAATCGTCCCTGGGCACAAAATAAACAGTTCTCAGGAACTATCACCTATACCAATCAACCGACCTCTAAGACTTTATACTCCATAAAATTAATAACCTTCCGTACACATTCCATCGTCCAGCCTCGCGGCAAGACTCCCGGCGATTTCACTCTGCTTGATAATATCGAGAATGAGCAGGCGATAGCATTCGACCGTAATGCAAATGGCCGACTCGACAATGATGAATTTGTTGACTCGGATGGAAATTCGTATATGGACGGGTTTCTTGACGCCAATAGCGACCGGGTCTTCGAAGGCGGCGGCGAAGGTTACGAAGATTTAAATCTTAACGGGCGGTGGGATCGCGGCGAGGACTGGGTCGATCTGAACGGCAACAGTGTTTACGATGCGGCTGAACCTTGGATCGACGTTGTTAATCCGCTTACTGGCCAGAACAATCTCGGCGTGTTCGATCCGTGGGACTCATACTCGGATCTCAACGGTAATGGTCGCTGGGACGCCTCAGAGCCTCAGCTTCCCGAACACGATTGGAATGGTAATGGTAAATGGGATGGCGAACGATTCCAGGACGCAAATGGAGACGGGAAATACGATGCCTGGGAGCCTTGGAACGACCTGAATGGCAACTATCTCTATGATCGGGGAGAACCATTCACTGATAAAAATGGCAACGGGGTATTTGACTACGGTGAAGGTTACGATGACTTGAACGTTAACGGTCAAGTGGACCGGCGGGATCTTCAAGCTCGAACGACAAACAACGACGATCCAGAGCCTTTTATCGACGGTGACTATTGGTGGGATACCGGCGAACCATTTATCGACGAACCGGATCCAATCACAGGGCTATACAATGGTGGCTGGGATCCGGGAGAAATCTGGTTTGAGTTGCCTTCGTCGGCTGGCGCAACCACTGGACCAAATATTGGTTCAGGATTATACTACATCGGAACTGATAGAACCCTCAACGGTAAATATGACGGTCCGAACTTTTTATTCGATGAGTATGAACTCTTCACCCACCCGGCAGACTGGAATTTTAACAGTGACCGAACCCGACCCGTCATCTATAATTTCGACGAGGAAGAAAAAGGACGTGAATGGGTTGATCTTACGATAGACTCACTGACCTCGTATATTTCAGGTCGCTCGACTTGGATAAATCGAACACTGCATGACGTCGCCAATCCGAAATTCAATCTCCGAAATTTTACGGCAGACGAAGGCAAGGAATGGTACGACGATTACAATAAAAATGGCAAGTGGGACAGAGAAGATACCTTTTTAAATCCGGGACTATGGGATCCGACAGCATTCTGGCAGGATCGAACCTCTACCGAATATACGCTCAAAAGCGATGTTCAGAGTCAGGTTGGGGCTCACCACGAATTGAAGAGCGGTTTCGAGATTAAGTACCGCAATTTGGAAATGCAATCGATATCGAGACCCGACCTTCCATATTCTGGCGAAGCTTCGCTTCCAGCCGGAAGCCCGTGGCCGGATCGGGGTGGCATTCGGGACTTTTATCACTATCGTCCCATCGAAGGAGCTACCTATGCTCAAGATAAGATGGAATTTCAGGGACTGATCGTTAACGCCGGTCTAAGGCTTGACTTCATCATCCACGACCAAAAAGCGATCGACGAGTTCCGAGATCGTCTTGCTCGAGACGAACCGGGAGCAATCCTTGCGCAACGAGGTACGTATCGTGTCAGCCCAAGGCTTGGCATTTCTCATCCGATAACCGAGCGGGCAAAGCTTTACTTTAACTATGGCCACTTTTACCAGTCGCCGAATTTCCAGTATTTCTACAAGTCTGCTACTGCAAACTTCGACGCCAACACGACAATCGGTAATCCCAACCTCGAATATGAGAAAACTATTCAATATGAGTTGGGAGTCAATACGCAGATTTCCGATTATGTCGTGATCGACGTTGCTGGCTACTACAAAGACCAGTACGACTTGATCTCAACCGCTGACGAGCGCTGGAAGAATCTGACTCTGGATCGTTATGTCAATCTTGACTATGGCCGTATGCGAGGTTTCGAGCTTTCCATCGAAAAACGCCCGGCGAATCACTATGCATTGACGTTCAACTATGATTTTTCTTATGCATTTGGCAAGGCGTCGGATCAGCATGCGAATCTTCAGTCACGGTTAAAGAATATCCCTTACAATTACGATGAGCACCCGCTCAACTGGGATGAGACTCATAAGATCAACGCCTACCTGACGATTCTATATAAGAAGAATGAGTATCCGCGTTTGCTGGGATTGGTTTTCCCTGACGACTGGATGATGACACTGCAATGGGAATTTGGATCGGGACTGCCTTACTCTCCATCCAAATATACCACTGGTATCGAAAACGCCAATCTGATCCTGCCGAATTCGGCACGATTACCGTGGCGGGAGAAGACGGTACTCAAGATGGAGAAGTATTACACGCTGAATGAAGCCAAAGGGACGAGATTTCTCTTTGGGTTCACGGTGGAAAACCTCTTCAACAAGAGGAATATTCAGGCGGTTTATGCCGAAACAGGTAGCCCGACTGAATCAGTTCATCCGGCCAATCCAGCATATAACCCGAATAATAATAACCAGAATTATGACGCCAACCCGCGCAACTTCGAGCCGGGCAGGCAAGTGTTGTTCCGAGCGGGCGTGACGTTTTGAGAGCTTCACGCGAATGATTATGTTCGCGTAATAAGGGTTGCTCTCGTACCGTTTTTCTATCTAAGCAGAGACCATCGTTCGTGAACTTTAGGAGAGTTCAGAAAACTAAATGAAACAAATCACCGCCTTGCTGGCGATAGTAATAATTATCACCGGCTGCACCGATACCAACCCGATTGTCGTCGATACGTTTCGCGGCAATCCGATCTCAGGGACATTACCCGTAAGACTCAGCGCTACTGGAGGTCCGTACCTCGCTACCAGCACGCTGACTATTCCAGCAGGCCAAACGACCACAATCGACGCCGGGACAGAAATCCGCTTCGAGCCGGGTGTTGCCCTCGTTGTTAATGGTGGTATTGTCGCTGTAGGTAACGAAATCGCTCCGATCACCTTCACCTCCGGCTCCCGAAATCCGGTTCGGGGAGACTGGGATGGGATCTGGATGGAGTCGGCCGACCCTGCCTCACGGTTTGAGTTTTGCCGCTTTATCTACGGCGCCAAGTTTGGGCGGCATTATTCCTACGACACTACCGGCACTGAACTTGACAGCTCTCGAATCGAATACGGTTGTTTGACGTTAATGAACTCAAGCCCATCTGTGCGGCATTCCTGGTTCATCGCCAGTGGGTTTCACGGAATTTATTGCGGTTCAGGCTCCAGCCCAGTAATCGAGAGATCAGTCCTTTTTGATAACGCCGGGCATGGAATTTATTTAGATTCCGACGCCGATCCCGCAATCAACTACAATATCATTTCCGAAAATGACGACTATGGCATCTTTTGCGCAATGCCCGGCGAAGAACGCCGCGCCGACGCCAACGTCAATTACAATATCGTCATCGAAAACTTTTCCGGCGAGTACAACCTTCAGGCTCCGTTATTGCTTGGACGAATCGCTGGAGCGAACGGTAACCTCGATAGTTGCGACTATAGGTTTAACCTTCGCCTGAACCCGGAATATGTCAATGCTTCGAAGATCAAAAATGGTGTCAGCTGGAACTTCCATCTTAATTCATGGTCGTCGGCAATCGATGCTGGGCCAATAGATTCCTTGCATGATGGCGACGGAACGAGACTCGATCTTGGCGTTCACTCTTATACCTATCAGGATGGCGAACTTCGGCGTTTGTTCACCCGGGACAGGCTGACTGTTGCCGAAAGCCCCTACACACTGACGAGTGATATTTACTTGCCAGCAGGACAGTCTCTCGGTATCGATCCGGGCGTTATAGTGAGAGTCATGGGCCGGTTTTCAATCAGGCTCAAAGGGCAATTACTCTCTTCGGGTACAGCAGATAATCCGATAACAATCACATCTGCTTCTGCAACCCCCACCAAAGGTGATTGGATAGGTATAATCTTCGAGAATGGTGGAGATCCGGGCAGTGTTCTTTTCCACACGGACATTTCCTATGCTCGCTGGGGAGTAAAGCTTATTGGGCAGTACATTCACATCAATCACTGCACAATCAGTAATTCTGATTCGGTCGGAGTATTTTGTGATAACATCTCCAATCCGACCATCGAGGATTGCCGCTTCATTGAAAATTCTATCGCTGGTATTCTCTGTCGGTTTAATAGTTCTCCAGTGATCATCGGCAATTTTATCAGCGGCGGGAAAGGCTACGGAATTCATGCAATCGAGTCTTCTCAGCCTACGATAAAGAATAACGTTATTGTTAATAATGAGACAGACGGTGTTCGATTAGAAAACCTTTCCAACGCGGTCATTACCAATAATGTATTTGCCAGCAACCGTTACTTTGGATTGTTCTGTTCCAACAATTCATCGCCTAACGTTCGGAACAATATATTCTATCGCAACGGAAGCATCCTTCGTGGTGGAACGGGAGTCTCGGCGGAAAATTCGTCATTCCCATCGATCGAATTCAACGATTTCTGGGGGAACGCAATCACGGCAGTTTCCATATCTTCGGATACAACACTCAACATGGCAACCAACATCGTCACGGATCCGTCTTTCCTCAATCTTCCCGGCGGTAACTATCATTTGAAGCCCGGTTCGCTTTGTATCGACGCCGGTGATCCAGACCCTCAGTACAACGATATAATCGATGGCAGTCGGAACGATTTGGGAGCCTACGGCGGGCCTCATGCGAGGTAAGGCCATCGTTTGGGGAAAACGATTGAATAGTAGCGTGCTGAAGTTTACTTCAGCTATCGGGAGAAGCGCGCAAGCCAGCTTGCGCACTCCGTTTAGCATACGGGCAGCTTTGCGCAGGAATGACGTGAACAAAGAATTACTGGAACAGCAGGGTGGGAACAACACCGAATCACTGTATCCGCAGGGTGAGGACACCCTGCGACGGTTGTTGTATCCGCAGGGTGAGGACACCCTGCGGCAGTTATTGACTTGCAGAAGAGTATCCTCACCCCGCGGGGTTTTAATGCGCGGAGCATTGCGACTGGGCGTCCTCACCCTGTCGGTACTCATGCTCGCCAGTGGAGCTTCGTTCGCCGCACTCGATGCAGAACAATCCGAAGGGGGGAAAAGGGTCGGACCGGAACGAGTAGCCATTTCTCAGCTTAACCGAATGAATCGCGTTTCGAGACGTTCAAACATCTGGACGAACTTCACGAATTACGGATACTTTGGAAATGATGGGCCTGGTCGATCCTCAAAGGATGACCCTTGCCGTCCGGGAGAATGGGCTCCACAATGCGAATTTCCAGGCGGTTCCAAAGTTCAGTATTTGTTTCAGGGAGCCCTTTGGTTGGGGGCGCTAATCCGTGCCGAAGGTTATGAATATCCGCGCGTATCGGTAGGTACAGATGGCTGGCTGAGTCCCTCGATAAACGAATTCAATCCTGGCGAGGGTGCGACTAATTCGCAGACAAATGGTTTCGTCGAACGATCGACACTTCCTATCGATTATGATTGTCTCGGAAACTATATTGGTTCTTACCGCGACTCAGCTGTTTCTGAGCAGGATTTTGTCTGCAATTACTCAGATACTCTGACAGAAGATTTCTGGGTTAAAGACGACCCGATCGACGGTCCTCATATTCCGCTCGGTATCAAAATCACTCAAAAAACCTACGCATGGACCTATAACTATGCGCAGAATTTTATCATCATCGACTGGGAAATTGAGAATATCGCGGGCAACTATCTAAAAAATCTTTATGTTGGTCTTTACATCGACGCCGACGTGGGCTTTCAGGGCGAGCAAACTTGGCACGAGGACGATATTTGCGGATTCCAGAAATGGTACTATTTCACACGACCTGATGGAATACCTGATTCTTCAGCCATTAACACTGCTTGGATTGCCGATAATGACGGACGTCCAAAAGCCACTGCGGCCGGAAATGATTTCACGAGCCCTGGTGTGACCGGTGTGAGGGTTGTTCGCGCTCCTAATCCCCGCCTCAAAACCAGCTTCAACTGGTGGATTTCCAATGGTGCAACCAATCTCGACTTTGGACCATCTTGGGATGACGACGCCGCACCTGGTGGCTGGACTGGTTCCTACGGTACACCGATGGGTGATGTACGAAAGTATTTCGTCCTTAAGAATCGTGAATTTGACTACGATCAGACCTATGTCAACAATGCCGCTTGGATAGGGACAAATCCGCAGGAATTTCCTGACCGTTTAAACCCGGGGCAAGTCACCGAACCGTCACACAATTGGAAAATTCCCGGCGTCCAGCCTGATGATACTCCACAAGATCGAATAAACGATCTCGCCAATGGCTTCGATACCCGCTATCTGCTTTCGTGGGGACCGTTGGGAATCTTCGACCATATAGACGAACAAGGCAATCGAATTTATCGTCTGAACCCTGGTGAAAAATTCTCCATGACCATTGCCTATGTCGCGGGTGATAACTTTCATGACCGAAACCGCGCTCAGATAGACAACGAGATCATCGATCCGAGCCTGTTCAATTTTTCCAGTCTCCGTTACAACGCCGATTGGGCGGCACGAGTTTATGACAATCCCATGATCGATACACCTATTTCTGACTGGGGAAACGATCATCTGGCTGGAACCGGCGACCGCGATGGTTCGGAAGGTGATGGCGTATTGGATACTGGAGACGGCTGGTTTGGTGAGGATGTCGGGAACGACGGTCTGTTTGGGCTTTATGCCGGGGACGTGTGTTATATTTGGGTCGGTGGCAATCGCGAGGAGCGGATTTATCCGGGACCGGATGCCGATGGAACCGAGAATGACGCTCATGTCTCAGAGATTGAAGACGAGCGCGAACGTCCAGAATATCTTGATTATACCAGGCTTAACGAACAGCTCGATTTCGGTGATGGACATCCCGACTTTCAAGGCCCCCCTCCGCCGCCAGCGCCTTTTCTTTCTCATCTTTCCGGTCCGGTTACTGTCAATCCCGGTACCGCTGGCGAAAGGGAATTTACGAACGACTTTCTCACCAGTAACATTGTCTTGACTTGGACCCAAACGCCAACTGAAGATTCTAACTATAAAGACCCCTTCTCCCGTGAACGTGATTTTGAGGGGTATCGGGTCTATGTCGCGAACGCCAATGCGGAAAAATACTTCTCCTTCCTTGACGAGTTCGATCTTGAAGACTACGCCTATTTCAGCATTACTGACTCGCTGGCATCAAGACCGGTTACCGATACGACCGGATTGCCACGAGAGATTTCCATAGGCGGAGAGCGATTGTACCTGAAGCCCGTTAGAAAGAACACCGGCTATCTTGGACATAATAATTTAGTCATCGATTCGACGTCCAACCCGACCGACTGGACCTACTATTATGTCATCAATAACGCCCACCCGATGGTTCCCCGTTATTATGCTGTAACAGCTTATGATTATGGCGATTATAAGACCGGAACTCAGCCTCTCGAAACTGCAAAAATTGCCAATGCAGTATACATAGCTCCATCGGGCACGGATAAAAAGAAGGTGGGAGTTGTTCCGAATCCGTACCGCGCCAATGCCGATTACCGGCTCCAGCACGGTGGTGTTTCCTGGGAAAATCGAGATGATGGGACGCCAGACTTTTTCCCTCAGACGGACAGACGAATCTACTTCTATAATCTGCCTAAAGAATGTCTGGTCAGGATTTATACTCTATCCGGTGATCTTGTCGATATTGTTCCCCATAATGTTTCCGGTGACGACAACCAAGGCTGGAGTGCCGATTACGCCGAAAGCTGGGATTTGAATTCACGAAATCACCAACAGGTGGTTGCGGGAGTTTATCTCTTTACTGTTGAAAATCTTGCCCCCGGGGGGGATGGAGATATTGAAACTGGTAAATTTGTGGTAATCCGATGAGTAACGCCGTAATTCTTCCGAGTCACCAAATACCTCCGATTATTGGAGTCGCAAAGATAGGAGCCCGACCGATGCAGAGGCTGTTTGGAGTCCTCATAGCGTTAATTTTACTGGCCTGCATGAGCCCAGTTGCACACGGTCAGGCCAAGGTCGGCACTGCCGGTCTTCAGTTCTTAAAGGTCGGCGTCGGCGCGCGAGCCACATCGATGGGTGATGCATTTACCGCCGTCGCCAGCGACGTATCAGCCCTTTATTATAATCCGGGTGGCTTGGTGCAGTTGAAGAAGCCTGAGGCTATCTTCACGCTGATCGAATATCCCGCCGGTCTTAAATTTGTATTCGTCGGCGGCGCGATACCGCTTAAGGGTACGCCTGGAACATTGGGTATTCAGGTGACGAGCCTTTTCACCGATGATATGGTCGAGACAACTCCGGAAAATCCCTATGGAACCGGCCGGACTTTTTCTGCCAGTGATTTAGCGGCCGGGATCAGCTATTGTTACCGATTGACTGACAAATTCTCGGTTGGCAGTACGGTGAAAATATTGAATGAAAGATTAGCCGATAAAAGCGCTACGGGGTGGTCGGCTGACGTGGGAACATTTTATACGACTGGCTGGAAGAAAATAAATATTGGGATGGTGATTCAGAATTTTGGTCCCGATATGAAGTTTGAGACATCACCCTTTCCTTTACCGATCAGTTTTAAGTTCGGAGCTTCGATGTTAGCTTGGGAAACTCCCCTTTATACCATTTTGCTGGCAGGGGAATTTCTTCATCCGAACGACAATATAGAGTTTTATCATATTGGCGCGGAATTCACCGCAATGCAGATGGTCAGTTTCCGTCTTGGAAAACGCATTAACGCTTTGTCGCGGGATTCATGGGATAAATATCAAGAAGATCAGCAGCGTGACCCGTTCGTCGAATACCCCCTCTTTAATGAAGATGGAGGTTTGACCCTTGACGGTTTCTCGACTGGTTTAGGTCTTAATTTACCAGAAGCAGGCGTCACAGTCGATTATGCCTGGGCGGGACTCGGGACCTTGGGAGGGGTGCATCGCTTTACGGTCGGCTATAAGCTCGCCGCACTACTTTGGTGAGGGGTTGCCGCAGTGCGTCTTGCGGAATCAATGCCCGCCGGGTGAAGACACCTTGCGGAAATGGTCGAGTACAATTTGGAGTTCAACGCGTGAAGAGCCTTCCCTTGACTTTCCCCCTGGCAGGTGCGCTGTTAGCGCTGGGGATATTCTCATCGCCTGTTTCAGCTGTTGACGTCAGCGGCAGGGTAAGCGGTATCTGGCGAACACAGGATACAGTGCGAGTGACTGCCGACATCGAACTCTCTACACTGGATACGCTGAGAATAGAACCGGGTGTGAGGGTAGAATTTACCGGACCTTACCTGTTTGTTGTTCGAGGTTTGCTGAATGCCTCCGGCACCAAAGACGGAATGATCACCTTCACCATGGAGGCCGGTGTTCCCGATTCGCTTCGTTGGGGTGGATTACGATTTATCCAAGCCAGAAATGGTAGCAGACTCAATTTCGTCCGAATCGAGAACGGCTGGGCTCGTGGCGTATGGCCGAGAAACTGCGGTGGCGGTTTGTTCGTTGAGAGTTGTAACCCAAATATTACTCGCTGTGAAATCGTCGGGAACCGAGCCGATGCCGATGGCGGCGGGTATTATGGTTGGTTTTCAAATGCAACCCTTAGCAATGTCTTGATTTACAATAACCGCGCTACTAATTTTGGCGGAGGGCTTTATTTCTCGTACTCCAGCCCGCAGATTATCAATTGTACCATAGCGCTTGATACAGCCGGGGCTTGGGGCGGAGGGATTTTTGCCGGAGCAGAATCGCGTCCGACAATCGTCAATTGTATAGTCACCTACAACCATCAATTCCATTCGATCGACAGTACAAATATCGATGGCGGCGACGCTTTCACCCCCGATTTTGGCCGGGCACAATCTGCTCGACCGACCGTGAATTTCAGCAATATCGGATTCGTTCCATTATCCCCTTTTCCAGGTTCGGGAAATATCTTCTTAGAGCCTGAGTTCATTAGCGTTACTCCTCCTTACGATTTTCGCCTTCAATATTCCTCGCCTGACGTCGATGCTGGTGATCCCAAGTCAAGCGCAATGGCGGAGCCCGACGTTCTAATAAATAGAATCGATGTTGGAGCCTACGGCGGGACAGAGGATGCAACTCTTTCAGTTCCTGTAATTAAAGTCAATTTCGCCACGCTTAATTATGGAAGCTACCGACTTAATGCCTCAACTCCTAAAGAGATCAAAATTGAGAATCGCGGGCACTATCGACTATTTCTAAGAGATTTCCGTTTCACATCGACCGCGTTTTATCTCGACTCGACTAAGACTGAAACTGGGTTTATACCATCCTATCTTGTTGCGCCTATAGAGCCTGGCGAACAAGCGAAATTCACTATTTACTTTAAGCCCTTCCAACTTGGCGTTTACCAAGAATCGCTTACGATAATCAGTAACGACACGATTATTGCGAGTCCAAGAGTCACTCTTAATGGGACGGGAATTAATCCTCTTGCTGTAATTGCCGATTCGCTGTCATTTGGACCAAGACTGATTGATTCTGATAATTCCAGAAACATCTATCTTAAGAACAACGGAATAAGTGATCTCCGCATCCTTAGAGATTCAAACAACCGGATGCGCATGACGGTTTCTGACCCTGCGTTTGGCATTACCGCGGCTGGAGATGTGATTCGCCCTGGTGACTCCACCATGTTGACAGTAAGATTCCAGCCACCGCGACCTGAGAGCTTTACCGCATCGGCGCAAATCACCACCAATGACCGCGATGTCTTTTTTACCACAAGCGGTAGGGGATACGGACCCAAATTCGTACTCCCGGACACCTCCGCACGCTTTCTTGGTTACGTCTATTTCAACGGGGATACCGCAGTATCAGGGGTAATAATCAGGAACGATGGTGATGAAAACTTGATTATTAATTCCGCTAAGGTAGGCGATACTGTTGCCTTCACCACAGCGTTACCGGTGGGAGGCTTGATTATCCCCCCTGATTCGTCTGGCAGTCTTATCGTAAAATTCCACCCCCCAGTGGCGAATCAGATCCGCAATACTCAGTTAACCATTTCCTCGAATTATCCCACTCCTTCAACGCTCAGACTTTCGGGCAGAGGCATGGCTGAACCAGGACGTTACGTCTTTGGGCATGTCAGTGGAGTCTGGGATTGGTTTGCAGGACACGATGATTACATCGTCCTTGATTCGGTTTATGTACCCGTTAATCAAAAACTGAAAATCGAAGCCGGGGCAAGAATTCTCTTCGAACCGGGCGCGGCGTTTATTGCCAGTGGCGAAGTACGCGCAATAGGAACTCCGGATGACTCCATCTATTTCTTACCGAGAGATGCATCAGGGAACGAGACGGCACGTTGGAAAGGCATCACGCTCTCACTTGTCGATGCCAGTCGCTTGACTTTCTGCAAAGTGAGTTCAAGTCGGAATGGAATTACTATCCGTGAAGCCTCTCCGCGCGTTCAATTTTCTACAATTTTCGATAATGGCGATTCGTTGGCCACAGCGCGTGGCAGTAGTAGAGGTGGAGCATTTAGAATCGAAAATAGCGGCGCGGTGATTAACGGTTGTTTGATCGATGGCAATAGCGCGGCGTTGGGTGGGGCTATCTATGTACTCAATTCCAAACCAACCATCACCAACTGTACTATCCGAAACAATCGCGCCGATGACGGCTCAGCGATCTATCTCAAATTTCTAACCGGTGGATTATATCAGAGTCTCGTTATCGATGACAATGTAGCTCCGGCAGGTTTTGGTACAATTACGGTTACAGACCGATCTGCTCCACGCTTTGTCAACTGTACAATCGCCAATAATACCGGCATAGGAATGCGCGGTCTGGTAAGATCACTGCCGACTGTTATCAACTCGATTATCTGGGGGAATACATCCGGATTTGAGTTGCAAAATGGCAGTAATGCGCTTGTCACATACTCAGATTATCCTGGTGGCTTGCCAGCCAATAAGAATCTTGAAATCGATCCGGGTTTCGTGGGATCTGGCGCTGAACCATACCAGCTCAGTAGCATTTCGCCTTTAATCGATAAGGGAAATCCCGAATCAACTTACCGCGATTATTTCTTTCCTCCCTCCCACTCGACGTCTCGAGACGATATCGGGGCTTACGGTGGGCCGCTCGGAGGAGGCTGGGGGCTACCTGAGATTAATATCAATCTGTTCCAGAATCCGGCGTTTCCTCGCTGGTGCGACGTCATTATCTCAGCCGCAACCTCTTTTGCTTCGGCTCCTGTCTGTTCGGTTGAATTCACACCCGGCTCAATGATTCCTGTCTCGCTTACTGCCATAGACGCCTCGTCCTATCGAGGTAGTCTGGAATCACCGTCTGATGGGTCGATATTCCTGACCGCAAACGGCCAAATGAGCGGTGGATTACCACAAAAAATCGGTAGAACATTCGAAGTGAAGCTCAATAGCGGTAGCGGAGGAACTATTTATCTCGCTGATCTTGGAGGTGAACTCAATGTACCGGGTGGTAGTGCAGGTCCCCGACGGTTGATCATTACATCACGTGGCGAAGTATCGGTTAAACCTGAAAGGGCATTTCTACCCATCAGCAGTTCTTCGACGATCACCGGTCTCGGGGGTGAAGCTGTAATTAAAGTTCCAGTTTCTGACTACGGGATGATCGACTCTAAGTACGGCCGAGATATATCGGCCCTGCCTCTGGCAATCTATAAGCGGGAATCATCCGATTGGGTCAAGGTTCCGGGTCGCTTAGAATACAACCATTTGGTTGTACCGATCATGGGTGACGGAGAATATATTCTGGCCATCGAAGAAACAAATTCGCCAAATCCGCCCCTTCCCTTAACCGCGGAATTAATGGAAGCCTTTCCCAATCCTTTCAACGGCGGAGTAACCATCACTTTCGACTTGACCACATCATCGAAAATTGCTCTGACCATACACGATCTGACTGGACGTGAAATCGGACTACTGGCGGCAGGAAATATCGGGGCAGGCAAACATGAAGTACATTGGGACGCAGAAAATGGCGGTGGAAATCCGTTACCAAGTGGAATCTACTGGGCAAGGCTGGAATCAGATAATGGCGTCCGTTCAATTAAACTGCTATTGGTGAGGTAATTCAGGAATGGCAATAACCGCAACAAGACGCGGAACGAACCTGTACACAGCTTTGGTTCTCCTCGTTGGGACGTTCGGCTTGACACTCGGAGGGTGCAGTAAAGATGATAAACCGGTCGCCGGCGCTGATCTAACTCCAGAACAACAGGTAGATCAGGGGTGGAGCTACTTTGAAGAGGGAGACTATTCAAGAGCTCTGACCGAATTTGAAGCGGCTTCCGGACGCAATCCCAACCTCTCTGACGCCTGGAACGGCGAGGGGTGGGCACTCGGAAAACTTCCGGAACGGTTGGCCGAAGCGCCATCATTTTTTGCGCGGGCGCTCCAGACCGATACCGCTCGCTATGACGCAATTGGCGGCTGGGCTTTTGCGGCCTATCAACTTGGTAACTGGCAGAGTGCCATAAATAAAAGCGATTCGCTTCTTCATCGACGTCCCGGTTGGCGCTTCCTTCATGAAACAACGCTGAACGAGAAAGATCTTCAATTGCTTAAGGCGGCCGCATACTTCAACTTAGGGAATTACGCGTCGAGCTATTCAACAGTGCTCGATCATTTAAATCCATCCTTCGAAGCAGACATTAACACTCCGGCGGGACGCCAAGAACTGCTGGATGAAATCGAGAGATTGAGACGAGTCAATGGCTGAAAATAAAATTAGAATCTTTGCGGGGAGAGGCGAGCGCCTTGTTCTGTTAGTGTTGTTGCTGGCTTCGGTTACAACAATAGGCCTGATGGCGGGGTGCGGCAACTTGGACGGCAACGTCTCGACAAACCAATTGCCATTAGTCGAATTTACCAATGTCCCCGCGAACCGCGATACGTTTTCGTATGCACCGGTTATCTATTGGAAGGGCCGCGATCCGGATGGTTTTGTCGAAGAGTATATGTATGCTGATGTTATCGACTCAGCCGCCCTGTACGATCCGCGAGAATTTATCCGGTTCATTCCAGAAGAGGCTTGGATCAGGACTCAGGCAACTTCTGACACGGTCTATCTCCTTACTGAAACCGGCACGATTACCGAGCATGTATTCTATGTGAAGTGTGTCGATGATCGCGAGACCGAATCGCAGGTTATTTACAGGACTTTTTATCGGTCGAACCGACCGCCGCGCGTACCTGAAATAAAATGGTTCACGGCTTCTGATGGATCATTCGGCGAGCGAATCTCTATAACCGATACATCGTATAGTCTCAATTCGGTTACTGAATCTTGGCCGGGGATCGGTTTTAACTGGCGCTCTTCGGATCCTGATGATCGCGAGCTCTATCGTATTCCTCTGGAATTCAGGTACTATCTGGAAAAAGTACCTCATGATACCGTTTGGGAATGGGTATCGCAAAATTGGACAACCCGTCAGGATCTGGTCATGGCAGGATTGGAGACAGGACACTACACGCTCACGGTCTGGGCAAGAGACGACGGTTACGAGGTTTCCGAGCGCCCTGCCTCAGCAAATTTCGACGTCTATAAACCAACCTTCGAGCAGTCGATACTGCTCTACAACACCAGCCGCGAGAACATCAATCAGCCGGGTCGCGGAAACGTTTATCCCGGCACTCAGATCGGGGAGCTCTACCGCCAACTTTCATCACGATATCCAGACGCGGAATATTTCCACTTTGCTCAAGGTGACACGACCTTACCTTTCAAGGCTTTTCTTGGTCGGTTCAAGCTTGTTGTCTGGTTCTCGGATAATCTTCCTGTCTCCGACACCACATCCGAAAGGGAAATGCGTAATTATGTTCGTGCTGGAGGTCGTTTGTGGGTAATGGGGAGTTATGTTCGCTCATGGATCACTAACACAACGATTGCCTTGGCTGAATCGAGCTACCCTGCCGTGCCCGGCGCCGTCTCGTTCCGCGCTACTAAAGCCGAATTCACCGGAGCAATATCGGGGGTAAGGGACTTGCCGTCTCTTTCCATCGACACTTCAAAAACAGGTGATGCTTACCGACAGTTATGGAATGGATCGACTCCCTATCGTCTTTATCCCTGTCTGCCTGGTATCGACATCATTACAACCGGCAGTGGCGCTGAGACTGTTTATACATTTTCCTCGTACACAGACACCGCATCGGGAGACGTGCAAAACGAACAAGCGTTTATCAAAGTCAACATCGATACGATTTATTATCCGCCGACTTCAGTTGACTGTCTGATCGAAATCGACCGGAAACGAGTTTTAAGAGTCAGCCGGGTTGAAAACGTCACTCGAGGCGTTCAGGGGCAGGTACAGTCTCTGACGAATAATGTTGGATCGAATACCCAGACCGTGGTTCGCGTCAGTTATCCGTTTGGAGAGCCTTGGAGCGTGGGCGATTCAGTAGTAGTGGATTATGTGTTTCAACCTTCTTCAGAATTTCACCGGAAACCTGTTGCCATTCGTTATGAGAAGGTTGTCGAAAAACCCGGCGGGTCGCTTGAAGTACGATACCGGGTAGCCGTCTTTACATTTCCCTTGTATTATCTCAGTGATAGCGTACAAACCGGTCACACCGAAGGCAGTGTAACTGAGATGTATAACAATATGCTCGACTGGTTCTTCTACCCCTTCGCGCACTGATATTTACAGTCGGGAGAGTATATTTGATTAATCATCGGCCTCTCCAGAAATGACACACTCATCTACGCGGCGCCGCGAGAAATACCTAATTTCGGGTATCGCGGCGCTGTATCTTTTACTTTGGTTGATGATACCAAAGCCAGCCTTCTGGGGCGTCGACAACGGTGTCAAGTTCCAGGGAATGAAAGCGTTTGCCGAAACGGGAAAAATTGTCGTTCTTAATTCTCCGGTGGGATTAGGGATAGGATCGAAGTTTCGCTCACTACAACCACCCTTTGGAATTATGACGTCGAACGGTCAAGTTCCTGTGTTTTCGCCTCTGTTTCTGGTTTTGGGTGGTATCTTTATTAAGTTATTTGGCGATACAGGACCGTTTCTTTTGCCTTTACTTGGCGGCTGGGCTGTCCTGCTTGCCTCATGGTTCTTATGGTTGCAACAGCGGGAAAGCCATGACGGGACTCTCTTTCTGTTACTGGTCGGGTTTGGATCGCCAATTCTCTTCTACTCATTAGCGCTTTGGGAACATACTCTTGCGACTGCGGCGCTCACTTATGCAATCGCGTTGCTTTGTCCGGCTCGCGCAAAAATATTTAATCCCAATGATCTGACAGGGCTTTTTCCGGCTGGGGCGTTGATTGGATTAGCTTCCGGCTTTAGAAGCGAAGTTGTATTATGGGCGTTGATAATCATGGTATTTTGGAAAGGAACAGGACATTCAAACCGTACCAGAATGAGATTTGTTTTTGGTCTGTTGGCTGGTTTAGCCTTCGTCGGGCTGATTAATTATTGGCAGACAAGCGTCCCGTACCCTCTGCATATACTTTCGAATATCAGAGTGAGACCCCCGAATAGTATATTCGCTTTGATTGTAAGCAGGGTACAGAATTTCTATATTCTTCTGCTACAGGGATATCCGTCTAATGCCATGTCGGTAGTGGGACTTTTCCCGATAGGGGTAGTGATGTTATGGCAAAACTGGCGAGATGAAGGTAGTTGGCGGCCCTATATTGCCGGGAGCATGATCTTGGCAGGCGCATATTATTTATTTTCCATTTTCACAGCGCCAAACATGATTGCTAACACCACCGAATCCGGGGGATTACTGTGGGTGATGCCTGTCGCGGCTTTGGCGCTGGTACCACTAATGGGGGAACGGAGAAAATATTGGATGTTGGTGTTTGGTGGGATATGGGGTACGATTTTATTGCTCAGCGCATTTAATCCGGCAATGAAGGGAATTCACTGGGGGCCTCGTCATTTAATAATTGTTATCCCCATAATTCTAATGTATGCAACGGTTAGAATCCAGCGTTGGTGGTCACGTTATCAGCAGACCCGGATCGTGATAGTTGTGCTTGTTGTGCTTTCGTTGGCAAATCAAGCTACATCCTTATTGCTGGAATTTAGAGCGAATGCTTACAATCGCGATCTTAATTTTTGGGCGCAAGAATTCAAAGCGGATGTTGTGGTAACAAGAAATTGGTGGTTGCCTGGGGATTGCTCTCTGGTTAGCTATAAACAACCGTGGTTTGTTGTCAAAGACGGCGAGATGTTGGCACCAATCGTCAATACTCTCAAGAAAAATGGAAAACAAAATATTCACTATATCGAGAGTCCACCCTACCTTTCTGAAAATTTCTTATTGCGTGTGGGTCTGAAAGAAGTGGTGATTGATTATTTTGATCCGAATTTTGCGGAACTGAAACATTCCACTTTAGAAATCATTTCCGAGGCGGAAGTTCCTTTAAAAGATTTAGCGCCAGTTGATAATCCGGTTTCAAAGTAAGACATTCGATGAGTTTTTCATGGGCCTCATCATTGTAACCGCGCGCAGCGAAAATAAGGGCGAGGCGGTATAACGGACGCGGATCCGTGGTCGATACAATCGATGCTTCACGATAAATGAATTCTGCCGAATCAAGATTGCCTTGCTGGAAATGGTCGTCACCCGAGCGAAGTGTGAGCCGAAGAAGATTATCCCTCGCGTCATCGATGCCCGATGGCATTGTTAACGCACGCCGGTAGAATTGTCTGGCAAAATCAAGTTCCCCTCGACTTTCCGCAATTACTGCCAGATTATTAAGCGCTTCAGCACGATTTGGGAAAATCTCGAGTTCTCGCTTGAACTCCGCTATTGCCTGAGAGGTATCCCCTCCTGCCATCAGGGCAACACCCCGATTCAGATGCAATTTGGGATACTCAGGATCATGTGCGATGGAACGTGTGTAGTACGTTGCGGCTTCAGCTGGTCGCCCTTGTTTGAGCAAAGCATTTCCGACGACAAAATAACCTTGAGCGGCGTTATCGAAATTTGAGCCTGCCCAAGGAGGCAAAGCGATTATGAATCCAGTGAGGATCGCAATAAGGGAACTTAAGCGCAGAACATTCGACCATTTATTGCTGAGATAAGCGATTCCAATACCAGCAAAGACGATGCAAACTGGCAATAATGGCATACGGTAACGACCTGAAATAAAAAAGAATAAAAGACTTCCTCCAAATATTATTATAAATCCTATACTTACTTTAATAATAATGAAATTGCTACGAGATTGAATAAGACCAACGATTGCAAACGGTAAAAGCCCTCCAAGAGATAATAGAAATAATAGATGAAGGAAAGGTGCGGCTTCCTTCGGGAGATTAAGTGGACGATTATTACCGATTTCATGTATATTATGCATAATTAATGTTTTACGAATCATGAGGCCAAGCCAAGCGCTGGGCGCTGATTTAATCTGATCAATACCCATTTTGAAAAGTTGCTGAGATTGCTCGTATGGATTAAGCGATATTCCAGCGTCAAGTTCCGCCAGTCTTGTCGCGTCAGCGTCTGTCCAATCGGCTCCGACACCGGGCAGGGATGAAGCCCAGCCTGTTGCACCTTGAGCATTGCCGATAAAGAAATTCACTCCGCCTTGTGTGGCGACCGGTACTATCTTTCCGGTCGCCATATAGTTAAAATAGGTTACCGGAGTTAGACAGACCAAGGCTGATAACAAGGCGCATGAGGCAGGAAGCAGAGAACTGCGGCTCCCTTTGCCAGAGAGATATATCATAGCCAAAGGCATGAATAACACCAGCAACAGTCCGCTCGGTCGGCAAAGAGTAAACATAGCCACGATGAACCCCGTCAAGGTTGCACCGCGAATACTACGCGACTCAATTGCTGTTATGAGTGAGAGTAAAAATAATGCGGCGAGAGCTGTTTCTAACGAGGTCATCAGTAACTCACCGCTCTGGTAGATTGCCATTCCACATAATCCAAACAGAAGGGCGGCGATGAAGCCTGCTCGAACGCCTGCAATTCGTTTGGCGAGCGTCCAGATTGCCCAGACAGACGTCAAGTCACAGACAAGGTTGAAGATCCGAGGGACAAGCCACCATGAACCGAAATATTTGATTATTCCAGCGAGTAGATAGGGATAAAGAGGCGCTCGAGGAAACGGGATATAATCGGCGCCGTGTCCGCCTATGATCGCTGTAGCCCAAGTACGATAAAATTCCGGGTCCATTCCGGGAGTTTGGAACCAAGGTTCTTTCGCCACGGAAAACCAATAAATAACCCGTATTATTATCGCCGCGCCGATGGCGATTGGTAAATAGAGATTCGTGCGGACTGGTAGGATTCTTCTTGACATTCTATAAACCTAAGACTACTGCAAGGCAATTGTCAAGCGTTGTACAGGCGAGTTATCAATGCGACCAACTTATTTTTGACTCTTGGAGGGCGGGTTTAAACCCGCCCTCCAAGAGACGTAGTACGATTAGACGGTCTCATTAAGAACAGTCAAACGAAGAGATAGAGTTGGAATTTCAGATTTTTCACTTTGATTCTCTCGATTCAACCAATCTTTGGCTGAAAAATGCCGCGGTGCAAGGTTCGATTCTGCCCGGAGCGGTTGTACAGGCAGATTATCAATCGGAAGGGCGAGGAAGGCTCGGTCGCAAATGGGAGTCACAGCCAGCACAGGGATTGCTTTTCTCTTTACTACTCAACCCAACATTACCCGAATCACATTTGCCTCTTATCGGGTTATTGATTTCGCTCGCGCTGATCGACGGAATTGCAGATGAATGCGACAGGGTGTCCACACCCTGTCGTGAGCGGCTCGAACTTCGCTGGCCGAATGATATTCTATTCAATGGACGTAAATTGTGTGGAATACTCTGCGAATCAGCCCACTCCTTGCGACAGTGTACGGACACCCTTTCGTCAAGTTCCACCTGTAGCAAGAAATTGGTTGTAGCAGGTATCGGTCTTAATGTCAATCAGACCGAAGAGGATTTCCAAGTTGCGGCAGGAAGAACTCACTCAGAAGCCTTCAGGACGCCTGCAACGTCGATCCAAATGATAACAGGGCAAAGAATGTCTCCCGTGAAACTGCTTCCTTCGCTCCTGAAGCCGATTGGAGATTACCTCGATAGGCTGGAAAATGAAGGGTGGGAATGGATCGCAACGGAATGGATGAAGAGAGCTGATTTGATCGGTAAAATCGTGGATGTCGCCGACGGAGCGCAAAGAGCTTCCGGAATAGTAGAATGCATTCTCCCAGATGGCGCACTGGTACTAAATCAAGACGGAGGTGTAAGGCGAATCATCCGAACCGGAGAATTATCCATCGTCTTTGATCAACATGTGTTAGCGTCATGATCCTTGCGGTCGATATTGGGAATAGTCGGGTCAAAGCCGGACTTTTTTTACGACAGGGTGGGGAGACTCTGTCGCGCTCTACTTCTGCAACAGGGTGGGGACACCCTGTTGCATTCGAGTCAACGTCTCTTCTGACCAACTTAAGGGGCTGGGAAAACTTCTGGGATCGTATTAAGGCTAAGGCTGAGGTCAAGGCTGAGGCTAAGGTCAAGGCTGAGGCTAAGGCTGAGGAAGTGGATCAAATTGCTTACTCTTGCGTCGTTCCAGCAGTTCAAGCGCCATTCCTTGAATGGTTGGAGCGTCAATTCCATGATATTCCGATCACGATGGTATCCGTGGATAATTACCCTTATGGTATTGACTACTCAACCCCCAAGACGCTCGGACCGGACCGGCTCGCGGATGCCCTTGGTGGATTCAAAAGGAGTGGCGGACCGTTAGTAGTAGTTGATTTTGGTACCGCGGTGACTCTTAATGTAATCGATGCGACTGGAAGGTTCCTCGGCGGTGTAATTTCGCCCGGGCCGGGACTAATGGCAAAAGCTCTTTCAAAAGGTACTGCGGCAGGAAGTCCTAACTTGGTCGAAGTAATCGGCGCCACGGGTAGGGAACAAGCTGAAACGATACAATTTCCGCCGAGTCCAATCGGAAAATCAACCGCCGATGGGATCGCATCGGCAGTTACATTTGGGCTCATCGATCTCGTCGATGGTTTGATTGAGCGAATCGAAAGCTCCTTTCAACACCAGCTTCATGTCATTGCTACTGGCGGAAATGGTGAAAAGTACAGCGAAAGGAGTCGAAAAATAGACGAATATTTCCCGAATTTGACTCTTGAAGGTATCGCCGAGTTTGCTCGGATTGGGTGGGACAGGCCGTGAGTTTATTGACCACATTTTTGGTTTGGTCGGCTTTACAAATAGCGCCGGTGATAGACGTCGTATATCCGAGGATTGCTCCTGGCGATACTATCCCTTATATCGCCAAAGTTGACAGCAACTTTGTGTTCGGCTCGGTACAACCTGTCGAAGCCAAGCTTTGGATCAACGGGACGCGCGCTTCTGTTAACCAAAACGGCGCCTTTCTCGTTTTTCAACCGGTTGATTGGAGCAGAAAACGCTATACTCTGATGGCTGTTTCTGGGCAGGATACGACCTCATTAGAGGTTAAATTTGCCATCAAGCCGACCCAACCCACAACGAATTTACCGGCACTTTCGCCTGCTGATTTTCCGAGACTTCTTGAATTATCAGGACAACCGTTAAGAACCGATCCAAGGGGGACTTACTTTATTTTCCCCGCTTCAGGAACGAAGGTGACGGCGACGGGGTTGTCCGGGGGGTATTACCGTCTTCCAATTGCGCCCGGTAGATCCGCCTGGGTCGAAGCGCGTACGGTTCGAAATGACGCTGGCAAATCAACACCCTCGGATCCGGCAATCATCTGGAAGATCGATCTCGACACAACTGACGGCGTAACAAGCCTGTTTGTGCCGATCGACCGGAAACTCCTGGTCAGGGTGGCTGACGAATCACACCCAGAAAAGATTATCGTCGAATTATTCGGCGCGGTCTCGCATATCGACAAGATTTCCTATCCATCGGGGACGGAGTTTGTTCGTGAGGTACTGTGGGAGCAAACAGCAGACGGTTGCCTTAAACTTGAGATAAAACTTGATGGAGCGCTTTGGGGCTATTCATCGCGTTGGGAAGAGAGAGGTTACCGTCTGATGTTAAGGCGCTCTCCAGCGGTAGGACGGCGACTTCAGGGATTGAGAGTCGCCATAGATCCGGGGCATGGTGGTCAACAGGATGGCGCAATTGGACCGACACGCTTGAAGGAAAAACAGGCTAATCTTCGGTGTGCAGAAGCAGTCGCCAGCAAGTTGGAAAAATCGGGAGCAACGGTTCTGCTGACTCTCGACCACGATTCGACCCTCAGTTTGGTTGATCGAACGAACTCCGCAGATCAATTTGATGCGGACATTCTGATCAGTCTGCATCATAATGCCTTGCCAGATGGAGTCAACCCGTTTGGCTATTTTGGTACTGGAACGTACTACTATCGGTCACAAAGCCGGGAACTTGCTCTTATGGTACAAAAAGAGGTGGTAGCCGAGCTTGGCTTGCCGGATGAAGGCGTTTACTATGACGATTTGGCACTTGTGCGCCCAACTGATCAACCAGCGATACTACTTGAAGCCGCATACATGATGCTCCCCGATCAGGAGATGTTGATACGTAGTGAGGATTACCCTGTTCGATTGGCTCGAGCCATCGAAAAGGGCATCACAGCATTCGTTCACGAACGGATGACTCACAGAAGCCGATAAACAACAGAGATCAATGGAAAGAGTCTATTTAACACGCGAAGGTCTTGAGAGGCAACGAAAAGAACTCGAAGCACTACTCAAGGAAAATCGCCCTGAGGCAGTGCATCAACTTGCCGTAGCCCGGGCTCATGGCGATCTGTCTGAGAATGCAGAATACGATGCCGCCCGTGAACAACTTACTGATATCGACCGTCGCATCTCCGATCTTCAACAGAAACTTGTTCGAGTGCAAATAATCGATCAGGAGGATATGGCTTCTGATGTTGTGCGCATTCTAAGCAAAGTGAAATTGAAAAATATCGCCAACGGCACTGTCTTTGAGTACACATTGGTTGACCCATTACAATCGAATCCGTCCTTGAAACTCATTTCGGTTCAATCGCCAATCGGCTCGGGACTGTTGGGTAAAAGGGTCGGTGAAGTTGTCGTTATCGACGTACCTGCCGGACAGCTTAACCTTCGGGTTGAAGAAATCAACCGTTCAGAAGGTTTGTGAAGATTTGCTTATCATGAATAACAAACTTCAATATACTGTAATTAAAGTATTTACTGTTGTTGCGTTAGTTCTCTTTGTGCAATTAAGTGGCTGTAGTAGCAACAATGTTGAGCCGGAAGTCTGGTCGGTAACCCAATCCCATAACTTTGGGCGGATGCCTCGTTGGAATCCCGATGGAACGAAAATCGCCTTCGGAGATGATAGACCCGGACAAGCTGGGATATGGATTTGGAATAGCGATCAGGTATCACCGAGCCCTGTTGTCACGCTTCTAAGCCGTCTCATCCCACATAATTGGGATTATTGCTGGTCGCCTGATGGTGGGAAGATAGCTTTCTCATCTCCTGCCGCGCCGGAAGATTCGCTCGGTGGAGTCTGGGTAGCGGATTTGGCAACCAACGAAACCATTCGTATTTGGGATCGAGGCAGAGACGTCAGCTGGGGTGATTCTGGGAACGCGCTTTACTTTCAAATCGAGAATCCGGTAGGGGGTGTTCCGGGCATATACGCGATCACCTTACCGCAAGCTGAGGACACCCTGTCGCAATATCCTCGCTTCATCGCGGCGCAGGGGTTCAAGCCTCAAGGGAGACCGCTGTCAAATCAAGTGGCATACGGCGATGGCTTAATTGATGGGCGAGTCTGGGTAGGTGGAGAAGGAGTCAATCCAGTCGTCGTATCCGGGTATGGAGCATTGCAGTGGGATTGGTCCTCTGATGGGAGATTTCTTTTTGTTATTGTCAATCGATATGTCACCGGAACGATCAAGGGAGTTCTATGGCGGATAGATGGCAGGGCAGATTTAAATCCGCCGTTCATGGCCGATTCGCTAACTTCATGGACATCTAATCTCTCGGTAAACAGATCAGGAAGTACAATCGCCTTCGCCCGAAGCTCCGGATCGACTTGGCTGGGAATTTGGATCCACCGCGATGGAGAAGATGTACAAATTATAACTTATGGCGAGAACCCCGACATTCATCCAATCGAAGAAAAGGTCGCCATGAACGCCAATGGTGGCGGCATTCGTATAGTAACCCGCCAACAATGAACGCTCGCCGCTTCGCCCGCAGGCAGACGCACTGGTCTGCCAGTATTCCTGTCAGCGTATTCCTTTCGGTTGTATTGCTTCTGCTACTTGCGCCCAAAGCCTTCTGCCAACAGGATTTCCAACCCCTTCCTCAACGATATTGGGTGATGTTGCAACAGAATGCGGACATCATCGCACAAGATTCCCTATATCAATCCCGGATCGAACTTTTACGTTCACAGTGGCCAGAGAGATCTCTGCAACGCAGAATCAAGAATGGTTGCGGTGTATCTTCCAGTGACATACCTATTGCCCCGGAGCAAATTGAGGCGCTTTCTGAGACCGGCGTAAAGATCATCTGCCGTTCAAGATGGTTGCGAGCCGTATCTGTTGAGGCGGATAAAGCACAGCTCGATAAAATTCGTGAACTCCCGTTTATCGCTGTGGTGATTCCTGTTCTATCTCTCAAGCGGCAGACGACCTCCTGCGACAGGGTGTGGACACCCTGTCGCAAGTCCGCCCATTTACGACAGGGTGTCCACACCCTGTCGCAGTATGGACGCTCTGTCGCAGAAGAGGAAAGCTTCGACGAGATCACTGTGGCTGATCTTCCGGTGAGTGAGGCGACTCCGCTTGGATCGTATGGATTCTCTTTCCGTCAAGCTGAGCTTGCCCGAGCGATAGAGATTCACCGTCGTGGAGGAACGGGCCAGGGGGTTTTAATAGGAATGCTCGACACCGGCTTCCAACTGGATCATAGGGCTTTTGCCGGACTCGAACTGATTGCACAGTTTGATTTTATTAATCATGATCCAGATCCTTCCTATGATCCTCGTACCGATGCTATAGGGCAGGCCAACCACGGAACTGCTTGTCTTTCGGTTATCGGAGGCGTCGATCCGGCACGTCTAATTGGTATAGCGCCAAGGGCCAGCTTTGCGCTTGGGAAAACAGAGGATACTCGTTCGGAAACGGCTGTTGAGGAAGATTATTGGATCGAAGCGATTGAGTGGTTGGAATGGCTGGGCGCTGACGTTGTATCGAGTTCGTTAACCTATCGGGCTTGGTACCGGTCGGACGAGATGGATGGCAGAGCGCCTATTTCTCGAGCGGCTCAACGTGCGGCAGAATTAGGTATGGTGATCTGTGTTTCGGCAGGTAATGCAGGGCCGGGCGAGATTACGATTGGAGCTCCAGCGGATGCGGCAGGAGTATTAGCGGTGGCCGCGGTCGATTCCTCAGGGCGGTTGACAAATTTCTCGTCGCGAGGACCAGCTTCCGATGGCAGAATTAAGCCAGACATTGCCGCAATGGGAAGGCAGGTTGTATGTGTTAAGCCGATGTCATACGATCGATACGCGCGTTGGAACGGGACTTCGCTTGCCTGCCCGATAGCGGCGGGAGTCGCGGCACTGGTGATCGAAGCCCACCCGGACTGGCCGGGTGAGAAGGTCGTAGAAGCACTGAGGATGACGGCGTCACAAAGCTATATGCCTGACGACGCGTATGGGTATGGGCTGATCGATGCAGTAGAAGCGGTCGATTACCCCTCTTTAACCGTTTTCATCGAACGCTTTCACGAACCCTCTGTATATCAACTGCAATTGTGGAATGGAAAGCAATCGGTGTATCACGAGTCTTTGCAGGGCAATTATGCGAGGATTACAAATCTGCCGTCTGGCGTGTATCGGTTGGAGTTAACTCAGCATGGGGCGCTGATGGGGTTCGATAAGTCGAAGAATTATAACAGATCGATTGTCATTCCACCCTCAGAGGTTATTTTTCTTGAAAATCCTTGATTTCCTCAAACGCCTCAATTTCCTCACCTTTCTTAATCTCCTCAGATTCGCTGTCGTCGCTACCTCCTTTATCCCAAACTTCGATAACGGTTTCTCCGTAAATTTTCCTCCTTGCTAAAGTAAAAAAGGATGGATTTGGGGCCATTGTATGACGCGAGTATTCGATGCAGATAATTCCACCATCCGCAACAATCCCTGATGAATCAATAGCTTCAAGAAGTCGGAGAGGTTCAGCAATTTTATATGGAGGCGCGGCTAAAATCACATCGAACGCCCCGACCGTTACTTCCGGGCGGTTATGCAGAAAACGAAATACGTCACGAATTTCGAAGGCTGACTTGTCCCAATATCCGCACATTCTGACATTGTCGCGAACGACGTTTATTACTTTGGGAGACAGGTCGACGAACAGGCAGGAATTAGCGCCGCGAGATAGAGCCTCTATTCCCAGTCCACCAGAACCACAGTAGAGATCGAGCGTATTTGAACCAGGAATGATCAGACTCAAGTAATCGAAGAGGGCAGTCCGGGCACGAGCTGTTGCGGGGCGGACGTCACCTGGCGGTATTTTAAGTCGGCGCCCTTTGGCGTCACCACTGATAATTCGAGGCATTGGGTATTTCCGGAGTGCTGTCACATGCCTAAATGTGACACTAATGTATTTGGAGGGCGGGATTAATCCCGCCCTCCAAGATTGCAACGGTTAAATGAAAAACGAAAGATGTGCTCCCCTACTGCACAACGACCTGCCAGCTATCGCCTACTGGAGATAGATAGACTTTGGAAAGCCCCCCGGAATTATTCCAAATCTGATCAAGCAGGATTAATGCGGCGTCGAGTTTGCCCGATGCGATACGGTCTTTCACGGACATTCCAGCAGTTTTTGCCAATTCCTGCCATCTTGTCGATGGTTTGCCATCAGTTACCGACCAGCCAGGATTCTCGATTCTTACCGATGTAACCCTTCCAATTGCTGTTTCGTAATTTCCTACCAGCTTGGCGGAAGCCCACCCGGGTTGATTTTTTAAACCGTCTAACCATTGATCGGCGGCTTTGATTCCGCTTGCTTCAATCTTCAGATCGACAGGCGAAAGGACAATCAGCTCGGCTTTGGCTCCTGCTGGAAGTCCAGCAAACAAACCACGGATGATCGAGGCGTCTTTGGAGGCGAGCTTTACAGGCTCAGTGCTTGTAATTTTATCAACCACTATTTTCTCAGATGGTTCGACTGGTGTTTCAGAGATCAATTCCGGCTTCACAACAGTATCGACGGTTGCCTTCGTAACAACATTCACAGGAGGAGGAGTGATGGCGGCCTCGGCTGAAATAGTTTTTCTGGTAGCTTTCTGGGCTGTGGGCAGGTTAGTTGTTTCAGTCCCGGAGAAATAAATAAGGGAGCTACCCACCAGAAGCACAACTATAAAGAACATTCCCACAATAGCCGGCGAGACTTTTTTCTTCGCTATAGAAATTTTAGAGTTGGTCTCGACCTCAAGAGGAAGCGCGTCACGTATATCCAGCGGATGCTCAAAAGTATAGTTTTCATTAGGGTTAGGCTCAAGCCCGATACCGGCAAGTTCAAGATCGGCCGCTTCGGCGGCGCTTAGGCATCGTTGGATGACTTCGGAGCGAGTTATGCAGATGAAATAGCGTGATCCGCCCATCATCAGAGCGGCGGAAATTTTGTAGTCGGCGGGATCTCCGGAAATTCTTTGCTTCGATTCCCAGCGTAAATGGTTTAGGGTTAATTCTTGGCTTTTAAGATCAGGAGGTTCGGAAATGAAACGAAGCGTCCAGTTATTGGGCAGTAGAAGCCAGCAGGGAACATTAATGTCCACATCAGCAAACAGTTCGGTGAGGGATACGCCAAGAGCGCCCCCGACTTCCGGGTGGGCAAGGCGACCGGTACGGGTCGGACGTTGAAGCGTTACACGTTTGAGAAGTTTAGCATCTTGGTTCCAAATGCCTTCTGAAGAAACCCGCCGCAGTGCAAGCTCCTCCTCCCCCCAAGTGACTGCGAGTATTTCAGCCACGGAAATCTCTCCTTAGCGCTTTTCGCTTTTGGGAAATATCCAGAACGGGATATTCCCGTAAATTGCTACCCCTCCAAGCAAGAAATGCAGATCAAGTGTAGAAAAGTCGGTGCTTATTTTTCGAGGGGCATGAAGTGCTTATCAAATTAGAATAATTGAGAAATCTGAGAATTCCATGCTTTGTTATGGGCATTCTCAAGTCAGTTGAAAAAACCTCAAGAGTTCAAGCGGACGCCCTCGTCCGCCCTTTATCCGTGCACAAGTCATTGGCGGACGGGGGCGTCCGCCTGGACAACTGATGCTCAGGTGGACGGGTACGGAGCCCCGTCCTACCGACCCCTGAGATATTTTACAGACTCAATATAAACAATTTTTCACGTCTAACACCCGCTATTGATCGTCGTGAGCAAAACAATTTTTATGTTTGGGAGTATTATTTCCCCATCGCGTCGGCGGTATTCACGACTATTCTGCCTCGAAGTTTTTCCCGTAGTACAACTCCAATCCCCGAGACCTTCTCCAGATCATCAACAGAACGAAATAGACCATTATTCTTCCGCCATTCAATAATGCGTCCGGCAAGCGCCGGGCCAATTCCCGGCAATTGTTGCAAAAGATTCTCATCAGCAAGATTGATATTGATTGGTAATGATGATTCATACTCAGTCTTAATACGGGCGAGGGAATCTTGCTCTATGGATTGTCGATTCCAGACCTCAAGACGGTTGGTAATCGAACGACGTTGGTAGATCCGAATGGAGGAACCGATCAGTACCAAAGTAACAAGCAATAACAAAGCACGACGTTCATACCGGCTGAATCCGGAATTCTTAATATATTCCGATATTCGTCGAAACAGCTGATGATAACCAAATTTAGTTGAAAAAGTCGCGGATTTTGCGAAAAATTGGTTTTTCGGCGTTTTGTTTGGTGCTTTCGCTTTCGTCGAGCTCCTCGAGTAATTTTCTTTCGCGGGGGGTAATTTTTTTAGGTACATAAATGGTCACTCGCACCAACTGATCGCCGTGTCCATGACCGTTGAGGTGTGGAATACCCTTGTTGCGAAGACGGAATAGTTTGCCCGGAGTTGTTCCGGCAGGGATAGAAAGCCTTACGAGTCCCGTCAAAGTCGGCACCTCGATCGAAGCGCCCATAACTGTCTGAGGGTAGGTTATCTCCATCTCGTAAAATACGTCGTCACCATGGCGCATGAACAAATCGTGAGGAATTTCGCTGAAATGGACGATAATATCGCCTGGTAAACCACCCCGGACCGCGTTGCCCTCTCCTTCAAGTCTCTGAAAATTCGAGCCAGAAACTCCCGGAGGAACTCGTAGCGAAATGCTTTTCTCGGTTCGATTGACCCCACCGCCTTCGCAAGCTGGGCACCGATCTTTAACAATCTTACCCTCACCGTTGCACGCCGGACAGGCGGTGATATTAATGACCCTTCCAAAAATGGAGTCTGCCGCCTGACGAACCTCACCAGAGCCTTTACACCGGGTGCAAATTTCTGTTGCGTTGCTCTTTGAACCTGACCCGTGGCAAGTTTCGCAATGAGCGAGAACCTTGATTTTTACCTTTTTGGTAGCGCCTTCGGCAATTTCCTCAAGCGTGAGCTTTAACTCAATCGAGAGATCACTTCCACGAGGAGTCCCACGCTGACCACCTCCCCTTCTCTGCCCGAAGACATCCCCGCCAAATCGTCCCCCAAACACAGACTCAAAGATATCGAAAGGATTGAATCCTTCGCCAAAATCAAATCCGGGATGTCCTCCTGAAGGCGCCCCTTGAGCCAGACCATCATGCCCGTATTTATCATAACGAGCGCGTTTCTGATCGTCTGAGAGAACAGCATACGCTTCACCGACTTCCTTGAAACTGTCTTCTGCAGATTTATCACCAGAGTTCCGGTCGGGGTGATACTTCATTGCCAACTTGCGATAAGCTTTTTTTATCTCATCGATTGAGGCGGTCTTCTCGACGTCGAGCACCTCATAAAGATCTCGTTTAGCCATTCTGATCTTCCTCTGTGGTTGTCGTTTGATCAATGGCTTGAGCGACGATGACCTTAGCGTGACGAATGATTTTTTCCCGCAGACGGTAGCCTCGCTCGACTTCGGCGATGATGGCGCCGCTTTCGCAATTTGCTATCGATACCTGAGCCACCGCTTCGTGCAGTCCAGCATCGAAAGAAGCTCCGACAGACGGGATCGCGACAACGCCTTCAGACTCGAAGAATCCTTGAAGTTTGCGGTAAATCATTTCTGTACCTTGCTTAAGCGAGGTAGCATCGGCGTCGGAGTGGGCCATCATGCGGTCAAAATCATCGAGGACTGGAAGAAGTTTCGACAAAATTCGTTCGCTGGCTGTTTCGGCAAGGTGGAGATATTCCTTCGATGTACGACGACGGTAGTTATCGTACTCAGCGGTAACGCGCAAACGCTTATCGCGTTCCGTTTCGATTTCAGCAGTAAGGACTCCGGCTTGTTGCTCGAGTTCTTCAACCTGGGCGAGAAGTTGTTTTCGTTGTGAAATTTGAGATGCTTGGTTTGGTGATTTATCTGTAATGGTGTCGGATAATTGTTCGGAATCGGTCATATTGGAATTGGAAAAAATGAGAATTGATTTTAGAAATTCACGGGATTGTGCCAGACTGAAAAGTAATGAAATACAATGCCTCTGGCAACTCTGTAAAGTCGATTTGCGTTCAATTGGATATTTGTAGGGGCACGGCTTGCCGTGCCCCTACAATTATGCTTAGCTGATTTTAATGACCGGATTACTTGATCAGCGCGGCCTTGCGAGTCATCACACGATCACCCGACTCCAATCGCATGATATATACTCCCGTTGAGACGCCATCTGCGTTCCAATATATTTGCTCCCTGCCTCCGGTCGTAATGCCGTCGAAGAGCGTCGCAACTTCCCTGCCGCCAACGTCATAGACTTTGAGGAGGGATTTTATACCTTGAGGGATGACGAAATCGATCCCGATCCGCGAGTTGAACGGATTGGGGTAGAGTCTGGTAATGCCAAAATCGATCGGTAAAGGAGACGGATCGCCTGGACTGGAAGCGAACCGATCGACATGCAGGGTGATCGGGACAAGAATGCTGTCGCCAACAGCGTTATGTTTGATCCAAACACCAAAGTTGTAATCCCTCTCAGCCAGACCGGTTGCATCGAAGGGGATGACAAACCATCCCAGCCCGCCAGCGCCGACGGTACCTGCCGCACGGGCAAGTCCGTCGGTGACGAACGGAATGTAGGGGCCGATGGAGATGATCTTCAAGACGTCGTTTGCCCGTGGTAACGCTGACTCATTGAGAACAATTGCTACACTTTCACCCCTGTAGCCCGGTATAAAGGAAATGCCATAGCTTGAACGATCTGCTTGAGGAGGTCTGTTGACATTCCTGATGTATGCCCAGATCTCGATAACGCCGGAATCGGGATTCATGCGGATAATCCGCTGTCCGCGAGTAGTATCATTGAGGCTAACCCAATGTTTCTCGACGATATATAACGGCATATTGTCGGTATCCCAGGAGTTCCAACCAATTCCGGATGGAGAAAAGTCTTCGGCTGGAAACGAAATGTTCCATCGGTTGATCACTTGCCCCAAATTCGCAGAATCCAATCCAATTTCGATAATCTCCTTAACTTCAAGCTTAACTGCGAACAGTGTGTTTCTGGTATCACAATAAGTTATGAATGCAGATTCATACCCTCTATCGAACGGGGCGACGAACTGACGATACTTTCTGCCTTGCCTATCGAATTCGACGATCCAGTTGGGGCGATCCAAGTACTTAAGGCTACCCCAAAAATGTGTACCATCCCATGTTACACTATTCGGTGTTGTTTCAAGTGAATCTCTGCCCGGGAAAGGGACCTCCTCACCTACGCGGCCATTGTTAAGATTCAACGCAGTCATAACTTGTGCTCCACCGCCGCCGTTACTGCGAGGAAGATACACAACTGAATCTACATAGACCGGGCTGGTGGAGGTCTGATCGGCAAGAATATTACCTACTCGAAAAGTATCCAGTATGCCAAAGGTCGCTCTTCTGCCGTCTTCATGAGCGATAGTTGTCGAATATTCCAGCGGCCCACTGCCACTATTGCGGAAGAACACCGCTTGTAGGGTTGGGAATCCCGGTTGAAGAGGAGTAGTGATTCGCTCGGGGACTTCACTGATTTCAGGATGCACCATCAATAAATTGCCAAGATTCGTCACGGCATCGGGGCGTACATCGAAACTCAACATCATGTCATTAAAATATTGCAGGTTAGAGCGGATTCCGTCATACCTGCCTGATCTGACATTGAATTCAAAACTCCCGTCCACAGCGCTGACTACGTCGATACCTCTATAACTAAAAATCCTCACTCCAGCAAGCGCAGTCTGCTGGTCTTCCAGACGGGCAAACCTTCCCCGAACAGTGCCGCGAGGATTTTCGAGCGATGTGGTGAATTTGATTGCAAATCGGTTAGAGATTTCATGTGCCAGATCGTTGTAACCAAACGAGTGGCGGTACTGGATTCCGTCATTACCATCGGGGCTTCGGATGCCGATTGTGGCGAAATGGTGACGATCAACCGCTCCCTGCACTTCGGCAAAGCGTCGGTATTGGAACTTGATTTCGCCATCACCAGAAGACGTCACGTACTTTTCTGGATCGTAGAGGATGATCTGGAATTGAGCTGTATCTTGGGTGACCTGCTCCAGCATTATGTCGCTCCATTCAATCACAAAAAATCCAGCATCTTCATTATTATATATGTAAACACCATTTCTGGAAGGTCGGTCATTGAACAAATTTTGCCAGCAAACGGCGAGCTGGGCGTCGGGAGCGGCACCGGTTCCGGGGATACCTTCGTTGTTGGGGCTTTTATAGCCAATCGAAAGCGTGTCGAACGAAACCCAGCCGTTTGAGCAGACAACCAAATGGTCAAAATCTTGACCGTAAAATCGGAACGTGAAGGGAAGATCGATCAAGGTTGAAATTCCTGCTGGTTCTGGAGGAGCGGCATTATCAGGAAGATCGAGCTTTGTACCTCGAAAATCAAATCCTTCTTCGAAATCGGGATTTATTTCAAACCATCGAAAGTCCGGCGCTTCTGGCCAGCTTGCGTCGCCGCTGTCGAAAGCGTAGTACCCGTAGTTGTCCGGACCGATGGGATCACCTTCATCGGGCGTTGAAATGATTCTCCGTAATCGGAGGGCGGTGTTCACGTTGCCAGCCCCGGTCAACCTCAATTCGAACTCAGCCGTCTGTCCCGGCACGAATAGACTATCGACGGCTACGCGGAAGGGATTTGCAGGCTCCGCTGAACTGTCTGGAGCGATCACTGGATAATTCTGATTTGCGCCAACGACTCTCACATGTTCGGTGAGACTGACGAGGGTAGCGCTTAGCGCGATGCCGTCACGATCACCGTTATTGTCAAGACGAGGGGATAACGTCCCTTCGGCTCCGGGTCGGAGATTATCATAGATCGCACCGATAAAAGGCCATTCATAACGAGGACCTGAGGTTGTCACCTCGAAAGCCGCCTGCCAGGCGTCGTTTCTCGAAGACATATTCAGCATTACCTGAATTACGGTTCCACCGGGGCAGGATGGAGAAAGAATCAGACGCACGGCAGAAGCAAGACCTCCGTTTCCTCCCGACTCAATATCGACGAGCGCGGCGCTATTGCGTGAGAAGGTGAGGAAAGGCGAATCGGAGTGAAATTCCACGTCAAGTTCAGTGCCGTTTTGCTCACCATCGTTTTCGATGGTTAGAGCCAATGCCGAGGATGTTCCGTTGACAAGCGGAGCGGGGTCGATGGAAAAATTTTGCAGGACAAGATTTACTACCGGGTATTCGACCAGCATATTGGGGAGATAGATCGGCTTATAATCCTGTTTGCTGACAGTTATCTGGGCATTGCCCTCTGCGAGACCTTCCGGGATCGAAATAGCAACTGCTCCCGTTTCATCGGTCTTTCCTACCCAATGTATTCTGTCTGTCTGGTTTATGCAGACGGTGGCTCCCGAAACCGGCTCGCCATCGGCATCGGTGACTCGAAAGGCAAGCGCGGTGGCTCCGGGATAGAGAGTTTCAGGCAGGTTGCTGTCTAAAGCCTTGGGCAGGTCGGTAAAGAGATTTACCGATGGGTCGCCTAACATAATAACCTGTGAATACTTCTGTTTCAGATATGCGATTCCGTTTTCGTCATCTTCAGAAATAATCGCCAAGTCGCCCATGACGCCCAGCACTCCACCGAGCCAGTAGTTTGCAATCGTGTGATCAGCGCCATGAATAAAAGCCCTCACTGCTCCGCCAACTAACGACCGGGACTCGGCCTCCCAATGTGAGGTGGCGAATCCGACGGCTCCTATGGGTCCATTTGGAGCATTCACCGAACCGGAACTGAAGAACGGGTAGAGTCTGGGTATGTCGTAATAATGCGCATTAGCGATAACAAACGGATGCATTCTACCTGTCTGGGCAAGATCCCAGCCCCCTTCGATCGAGTCAGCCATCCCGAATAAATAGCCGTCTGCGGAAGCAAAACAAACGCCTTGCTCCAAACTGGCGCGTTCGTCATCTTGAGTTTCAAGGCGATTGCCTTTGTAAACAGCCGTGGTCAAGCTGTTCCGAGTGAGATTGTTTTCCACCCATAACGCCATCTCGTGGTCGGCGTCGGTAAGTGCTGAAGAAGTATCGACGCCATCTTCACAATGGATTGCCCGATGATACCAATCACCCTCCTCACCTTGTGGGCCAGTAAAGGGATCCAGTTCATAACGCATCGAGCGATTTAGGACGGCTCCCAATAAAGCAGGACTATGAGCGACCATTCTGCCGATCATAATGTCGGGAAGCCAGTCGGTTGTTTCATTGCCTTCGTTGTCGAGAGCGGCATAAAACAGATCGCTTGGGCGGATTGTTGTGTCGCCAGGGGCCGCAAAAGCTGGAAAACGCAATGTAGCATCAGGGTTCAGGTAGCCTTGCAGTGAGTAGTACCAGCCGATGATAATGACGTAATCATAAGGATCTTCGGGATAGCCTTCGCGAATGACGTTACGAATCATCACTGGAGTCTGATTGGCGGTATTGATACTGGTAATCGTAACATCAAGCCCCTGCCGTCGCTTCCAGGCGGCAAAGTCGTTTAGGCTGTTCAAAGCGGCTTGATTTGCCAGCGATGAAGGACGGAGTATCAACATCTTGCCGGAGTTTGGGTCGGCGAGATCGCGGTGTGGAAAACGCGCCGGAGGATTGAGCGTCATATCTCGGATCAGGCTCTCAAACTCGCGTGAAACCGGCACTGTGTAATCGACTTCATTCTGTCCTTGTCTGCCGGTAAATTCGATCTCGATATCGATGCGTCGAGCGATGATCGCATTACCATTTTCGTCCTTGACTACCGATTTGACCGCCAGAGGAGCCATTCTGATACCGCGCATTACTTGTGGCGCGCCCAGTGAAGCAAATTTGTCTGCGTCGGCTTGGGCTGACTGGGTTGCCAACAAATCGTCCGCCGAGCGCGAGGTTTCTAACGTCCGAACATGCACGTCAGCGCTCCCATGGCTTGGCAGTACTATCCAGCGGACGGTTGGCATGGGTTCGCTGCCGTTCCACTCCGGCGAACTTGAAACTTCCTGAAGTTTGGCGAAGTCCAGCGGAAGAGTTTCGACACTTATATTAAGCCCGGAACCACTGCTTAAGACGTCGAAGCGGGTTTCGGGGGTATAACCGGTAAGTGAAATGGATTTTGTTCCAACGGCGGCGATTGCCGATGTTGCAAAAAAGACAAAGGCGAAAATTGTAGTACGCATAGTTCTCTTCGAAGTGCGCAAGCTTGCTTGCGTTGGTGGTCAAATGGGAAAGCGCCCATAAGGCAAACCTGTTGGGCGCTTGATTTACAATGTTTTACGCTTTAGCGTCATTTGAGTTGGACGCGTCGTCAGCGGCAGATCCAGCGCCTGAAGCAGATTCAATTCCCTAGCCGCTAAAATGGCCTTATACTAATTTACTTAATCAGTGCGAGTTTTGCAACTCTTGTCCGACCAGCAGACTTTAATCGGATTACATAAATTCCGGTCGGGAGCTGTTCAGCGTTCCAGGTAAGCGTATGATAGCCGACAGTTGGAACTGCGTCGAAAAGCCTTGCGACTTCTCGTCCGTCGAGGTCATAGGCGATAAGCGAAGTCCGCTGGCTGATGTCCGCTCCGAAGCGTATCGCAGTCCGGCCATTGAACGGATTTGGATAGATCGCCTGTAAAGCGAATTCGACCGGGGCAATTGATTTTTCCCGGTTAATATCATCAGGTAGAATGTGCATAGTGTATGGCCTCACACAGGGAATTTCGTCCCCAGCCGATCGGGCTTTCACACTCCAAACCAAGGGCATATCGTACCAGAGAGGCAGTCCCAAGGTATCAAGATTCAACGTGATACTTGTATCCGATGTGTTGAAACTAACAGAAGAATCTGCCGCGCTAATGGTAAACATATATTGAACAAAATCATTTGCGTTCAAGTCGCGGGAAGCGAACCACACGAATTCTACGGCAGGCAGGTGCAAAGTGTCACCTCGCAAGGGAAGCGCTGTCAACGTGTCACCATCGACGGGAAGCGCCAATTCGAACTGTGCTGGTGGCACTGGGCCGATCACCTGAAGGGCGATTGAGATATGAGCCCTCCCACTGTCAGCGTTGTGAGAGAAGTACATTTCTCCTTGGAAGAGCGTGTCGGGGAGTCCGGTTGAATTGAGATTCACTATGAAATCCTGTGTCTCGCCGGTCTCAAGTCTCCCAGACCATACGTCGAGATTCATCCAGTCCTTACGAGCGTCGAGCTGATGGATCTCAACTCGGTCTCCACCGCCAGGGGCAGAGACGTTCTGGATACTCATAAACACCCAGCTATAAACGTCGAACTCATTGGTAATCCAAGCGCTTTGCTGACCACTCGAAGATGAATCCTGCGGAATCTCGAATACAAACATGGTATCGCCGGTTGCGACGTTCATTTTGGTAATGTTCGTTGGTGTCCCAGAGGGATGATTCACTATGTAAAGGTCATAACCGTCAGGATCTTCAGGCCAGTAACCAAGACCGTACATGCGTAAACTGCGACGGCTTAGAGCGCCTTCAAGCACGTGACCCTCAAGGTCGCATCGAACAATGGTTGAGGTAGTTGTACCACAAAGGTAGAGGATGCCTTCTTCACTATTGTAAGCGATGTACTGGCTCGGATTCAGCGGGTCAGGCCAACTCGTCACGACCTGTCCGTCGGTCGTCAGGCAATAAATCGAGTCTTCCCCTGCCGCCCAGAGATAATTTCCATCCCAATCCATATCCTTATAACCGTAGCGTGAGGAACCGATCTGCTCGAACCTATTGAGGAGCTCTCCGTCGCGATCGAGGACGTAGATCAGATTTGCGGAGTCGATCCCGTTTGCCCCGGAAAGGAAGAACTTATCTTGGGCGAATATGACGCCTTCGATTCTATCGTCGTCGGTGATTCGGCCAACGTTGTAGCGGCGGCGCAATTCCCATGGTTCTGCGTCGGCGTCGCCAAGAAGACGTTTTTCTGCGTTCCAGTCCATCGGGCCGTTGCCGGTATTGGTAAGTGAAAAACCGAGATCGATGGTCATTCCGGGATCGAGTATCGCACTTAACTCAAAATTTGTCGGGGAGAACTCAGGATGCAGAAGGTCGAAGTTAATTTCTAACGAATCTCCTTCGGGAACCCTAAGGCTGTCATCGGCAGAAGTGTAGGTTGAGTCATTATAGCCTTGCTTGTGGGCAGTGATGTCGAACAGAATATCGGCAAGCGCTTCGGCAATCCGCCAGTAACCATCGACGTCGGTTGTTGCCACGAATCCTTGCTTGGTATAAACAGTCGCACCCTCGACGCCCCAGCCAGTTGCCGCATCCGTGACTCTACCATAAAGGGTTCCGGCGCGGAAGCGAACAGAGGTCGTGTAAAGAATCGCTCGCCTTGCCGCAAGAGGGGCGGCTCCCGTAGGATATTGATTATTTGAAGTATAGTTGATGCCGGTATTCCCGGTCGGACTGCAAATACCTACCGAGGCAAAGGGATTGTTGGCATTATCGTTCCCACGGATATTCTGGAGATTCTGAATTGTTTTGTATTGCATCAGGATATTCGGGTCACCCGATTCGGTGATCCAGATGCTTTTATCATAAATGATAATTTGGAAGGTCTGGTCGGCTTCGCCTGTTGCTGGCGCCATCCTGTACCACTCGACGATAAAGCGGCTGTCCACAGTGTCGCGGCAGGCAAAAATTCTTGTGTTCTGACTGAAACGCAAATCGTCCCAGAAGGGAGCGATGACTCCGACAGCGCCGACGCCCGAATCCAAACGATAATTGTGATGGTTGCTAAAATGGGGTAAGTTACCCATTGCGACATAGCCGTTTGAGCAGACGGTTATTGTGTCGTAATCCCGTCCATAGAACTGGGTCGTGAAGCCGAGTGGAATTACGATCACTTCGCCCAGATCGCGGGCGGATTGGCCACGGAAATTCAGCCTGACGCCGTCGAGTTGTGCCTGATTATCGTCGGGGTTGATCTCCACCCAATCATATTCCGGAGCGATATCCCAAAGCGTATCGGTATCGTCGAAGCAGATATAACCGTATTTGTCGGGTCCAATCGGTGCTCCAGCCCTTGGGCTCATGATCTGTACCGAGAAATAACTGGTATCGACAAAGCCCGAGGCTGTATTGAATACCATGTAGAGATCAGAGCGCGATCCCGGTACAACGACCTTGTTTCCGCTGATGTCGAAAGAACCGCCGTTAAGCCTTGCAGTCCGTCCCGGTGAGATTGATGGGAACGATGATGAGCCGTCGATTACGGTAACGCCTTGACCGGCGCTGTGAAGCTCAACCGATATTTCGCTAGAGTTTATTCGCCCGATATTAGCGATTTCGACATTGATACTTGCCGAGGAATCAGGGATTATATCACCATCATCAATAGACCGGAATTCAAGATGAGGAGCCCATGTATCGAGGTTGAAGGCGGAGCGCCAGGTCTGATCTCCAGATGTGAATTCAACGAGAATCGAAGGCTTCAACACAGGTCTAGCGGTTGCATCGGGGCAGGTAGGTAAAATCGTGAAAAAGACAGCGCGATTGCCGCCGTTTGATTCACCTGCCGCAATATCTCCGAAGAAAACCTCGTTATCATCCTCGACCTCAATGTATGGCGACAAACTTGTGACAGTTGCGTAGGTTGCTTCAGCAACATTCTGTCCTATGTTTCGACCTGTCAAATTCGCGAAAAACGACTCGCCCGGATTCAGGCGCGCATCGTCATTGCCCTCGTTTTCCTCATATTCGATTCCACCTATTTCTACTACGGCATTTTGTGCTTCTATTCTCGTCTGTCTGAAACAGGGAGCAACATCGTCTCCGGTCACGGTGGCAAACAAATTTGTTGCGGTTCTGAGCGTATCCGTCGATTCGAAAACGAATCGAGCGATGCCATCGGCATCGGAAATGCTGTTCTTGATCCAGAAACGGCTGTATGTGGCGTAACCGGCGTTATCGAAAGCGGGAAGATTGCCGGGTGCGTACAACGTCACACGGGCTCCGGGCACAGGCGTATCGCTGTCGGGTTGGTGAACGAAGACTTCGACCAGTCGCGCTTGGGGTGAAATCGAAGCGGGGGTCTCCATTTCGACGACTCGCGGGACTCCCCTCCAGACCTTTAAACCCGGATCTCCCATGTAGTTGTGCTCGGTGCGTCCCATTGCATAGTTGACGCCCGGAGCTCCCGCTTCGAGATGGGCGATAGCATAAGAATATCCCCAACCGAGCGGTAGATCGTGACACATTACTGCTTGAACTTCATCAGACCAAAGACTGGTAGAAACGCGTGTGTCCGGGCCGTTCCAACTGAAAGTGACACCTACCCAGCCTTTGAGGTGATTAGCAGAGCCGGTACGAAACTCCATTTCAGCCGACCACTCGCCGTGACCAGAGGCGTTGAGTCTGAAAGGGAAGACCGTATTGTCGTTGACATCCTGATCGAAATAATGCCGGTTGGGGTTTCGTGTAGCCCAGTAGTAATTCTCTGACCGTGCCAATACAGCATTTGCTCCATCATTGAAAAGACCCCGAAACACTGGTCCTGTGTTAGCTCCGTATTGATCGAAGTCCAAACTCTCCTGAAAGCGAACGTTGGTATATCCCTGATTCTTCAGGATTGCCTCAGCCCAGCGAACCATCGACGGGATTGTTATATGGTATGCCGCTTCCTGGCCGTTCCCCCAATGTTGTGAAATGGCTCCACCGCGAGTGAACCACGAGGGATTGCGCATATCGGGGGTTGCTTCGTAGGCAAGAGTCCGGCCAACCATTAATCCGACAAGATCTGCATTGCCGCCAGCCCAGCGTCCGGTGGCAACGTCGGGAAGTTCATCGTTTCCTTCAAGACATCCATAAAGATAGTCAGCATGATTTGCGGGATTAAAAGATGGGGTTCCCTGAGGTGATTCAAGAACGGTAGCAGGGTTTTGCATTTCATAATAAGCGCTACGGTCGCCGACGGCAAGGACGTATTCGAACGGTTCCTGATGATTATTCACGTACCTCATGTACTTAACTCGAATACTGTCCCGAATTACATCTGGACTGTTCGCTTGATTTGCCGGGACAGAATAAATATCGATCTTATAGCCGGCTTTGCGGCGCCACTCGATATAAGGCGCGACGAATCGCAGTAGCGCTTCGTGAGAAACGATCAGATAATGACCATTGTAGCGGGGTATCTCATCACGTTCGGGATCGTCGCGTCCAACTTGATCGCCATTGATTGCAAACAAGCTTATCATCCTGAGAAATTCCCGGGTTCGACCCCGCCTGATCGGCTGGGTGACCGGATTGATGACTTCGCCGTCGGTGACGCGTACTTCGGTCTGGATATTATTATGTTTAAGGAATGTTCCGGAATTAAAGTCATATTGCACCGGATAAACGGTTACCAGAACCATTCGCACGCCACGCAGGATTACCGGTGTAGATATCTCGGCGATATTGGGCGGATACAAACCATCTTCGCCAGGTTTGATCGTTGGTTCGCCGAATTCGGGGTTGTTGCTGACTAGAGGCGGATTTGCCGGGTGAATGCGCAACGGAGTTCCTTCTTCGGTGACGATTAGTTTGACCGCTGAGTTTGGAGGGATAACCACATATCGTGTCACAACCGGGAGCAACGGCATACCATCTTGCTGGAAGATAGGTTCATTTTCAATGGGAAAACCAGTAAATTGACTGCCTTCCACATCAAATGTTTGCAAAGTGACATCGGTCAGATTGTAACGGATGAGTACCGCCGATGGATCTGAGGAAATCAGATCGGTATGAGCCAATCCGGTTGACTGATTTTGTAGCGGCGACCCTTGGACGGTCCCTATAAAAGTTAACGTCAAAGCGAGCAGTGTGGAAATTCTCATCTCTCTCCCAGATGGTTTAGCTATGATGGCAGTTTGGTTCCGACTGCCAAGTTGGTGATATGATGATATGCGGGGCTGTCAATAACAGTGTTGTGTCAGATGCCCCCATCTGACACCGTAATCTATTATTACGGGGCATATTATTAACGGGGGTGTTTTATAATGTCCTAACAACCCTTGGAGGGCGGGTTTAAACCCGCCCTCCAAGAGCAACTATAATTTGCCCCCCGTAGTATTATCAAAATACTTTCTGAATAGTATTTGTACCAGCGTAAAGATTGCCGACACAAAAAAGAACCAGCCCAATCCTGCAGCGCCATTTTCAATAAGAAACGATATATAAACAATAATTGCGATAATAATCAGGATACTGATAGCGATCGCAACGTTTCGAATCATATTTCTGCACCTATATATTAACGGGGGCGTTTTATAGTGTCCTAACATCCCTTGGAGGGCGGGTTTAAACCCGCCCTCCAAGTACAACGTAAAGTGACAGGATTACCAGTAATGTTCTACGTTGCGTTCAAATTATTTCTTATAACTTGAACAACATTAAATCTACCGAACTAAAAGAAGCTTTGCCTTAAGATTTTGCGCAGGAGTGGAAATCCTGACAATGTAGACTCCGCTTGGCAACTGGGATGCGTCGATCCCAATTTTATGACCGCCTGCCGAAATACTGCCATTCATAACGTCCATAGCAAATCTGCCGCTCTGGTCGTACAAGGCGATTCTTACTAAAGTCGGCTCAGGAAGCTGGAAACTGATATTCGTTGTCGAGTTGAATGGGTTCGGGTAGATTCCCGTCAGCGTCAGTTCGGTCGGCAACGAAACTCCGGTCAACCTCCCAACAAGAATTCCATCAGTCTCATAAAATCCATCACCAGTCATCAGCACCAGCGACGCTTCACTTTCGCCAGATCCGTTCCAGATGCGAACCGAGAGTTGGTCGCCTTTCAAAGCGCCGTCCCTCTGGCTGGTTGTTGGGTCGTCACCCCTGACGGCAATACCGCAGAGACCGTTCTGGATTACACCTGAGCCTACGAGCAAGTCGCATGAGTAAATGCCGATCTCGCCTTGCGGCAAATCGGTCTCTACTAATAAGCTCATGTCACAGCCGGTCGGCGCGACTGTTCGGAAATGTCCGGGCGTCAGACGGTAGGGTGGACAGTTGTCCCTGTCAGCAAACTCGGCGATCTGCTCATGAAGCCGGTAAACCAGTTCAATGTCTTGATCGACGCGAACCTGGTAGCCTCTTCCCTCACGCATTTCACCCATGTTGCTGAAATTGTAAGCTGGAAGGAAAAAGTTACCGTAACCGTCCTTGGCAACCACGAGGTGATCCCTGATCCCGGCAAGTGCGATGGGCGCGGCGACGGGAGTGCGAGGATAATAGGATATTACCTGCCAGCCACTGCTAAGTTGCAGAGGGTCATCAGCCATAACGGTAACGCCCTCAACTTCGAGAACGCAGGCTTCCGTAACCTTAAACTGGTAACCCTGAGCCACATCCCAATCAGGGATATTGCTGAAATCGCGCTCCGGATGATAGAAGTGACCGAACCCATCTTTCATCATGAGCAACTGACCAGCGTTAACAAGCGCCCGCGTCACTACCCGGACATTGCCGTCAGCTGGTTGAAGATTAGCGGAAATGAGATTCCAGCCCTGAACCATTTGTACCTGACGGACCGCCACGGCAGGACCCTCTGCCACGGTCAGCGTGATTGGTAAGACAAAGCTACTGCCACGTCCGTCATGTGTGAAGAGGATTTGACCCTCAAATTCAGCGTCGGGTAATCCCGATGCATCAAGCGTCAACGTAAATCTCTGCTGTTCACCACCCGCAATGACGCCCTCCACTGGATCGATGCTCATCCAATCCGTGCGAGTATCGAGCTGAATGATACTAAGCAGATCTCCGCCAGCATTTGCTGGTCGGTTGTTTATGGTCAGTATCACCCAGGAATAAATGTCGTACTGATTGGTTATCTCAATAGCTTCAGCAAGAGGAGCGCCGCCTTGTGCAATCTGGCGCACCCTGATTGTGTCGCCGTTGTCGGGATTCATCTTGTGAATCCATGATCCGAGTTCAGCAGAAGGGTTATTCAAGACGTAGATAGTATGTCCATCGGGATCTTCCGGAAAGACAGCGAGGCCGTAGATTCGCAGACCTCGACGATTAAGCGCTTGCCCAACAAAATTACCTTGACGGTCAATTGCCTGAATATTGGTCGTTGTGCCACTGCACCACAGAACCCCGCGATTTTCATCCCAGGCGATGTTGCTGATGGGATTGAAGGGGCCGCGGAAACGGTTTTGCAATTCACCGTCTGTATTGTAACTGAATATATCGGGATCGCCAGAACCCCAGATAAGTTGTCCGTCGTAGGCAAGGTCTTTCATTCCGTAGCGGGATTCACCAACTTGATCGAACTCGGTGATCCGTTCTCCATCACGATTGAGGATATATACTTGGTTTGTTGCATCTCCTGCCGCTCCGGCGACGAAGAACATGTCATCGCCAAAAGCAACTCCTTGCAAACGCTCGTCATTCAACATCTGTCCTGAATTGTATTCACGGCGCAAATCCCAAGGCTCGGCATTTGCGTCGCCAACCAACTGGCGTTCGGCGGTGAAACTGACTGGCGAATTGCCATCATTTGTCGCACGCAAAACGATGCCGATGTCGGCGTCGGGGGCGAGTTGCTCATTGACCTCGCGCCGATCAAACAAAAAACTACCGTATCGAAGTTCAACGGCAAGCTCTGTCACTTCATCCGCGACTACTTCAACTCCATGAAGATTAACTGTGTTGAAGTCGGGTGAACTGACAGTGATATCCCATAGCCCAACCGGGATGTTCTCCCAGGTAAATTCGCTCCCTTCATCCACAAGCCCGACCTCTTCAAGCACTGTGCTGGCGTTGTTAACGCGTTGACCGCTGGAGAGGTCGGTGATGACGCCGTGAATGCCGCCGACCGGCGCGCTCCAGCTCATCAACATTGGGATAATGATGTTGGGTTGATCACCTTCGACGTCGATAAGAAGATCGGCGTAATAATAACCGGGGTCAACATCTGCGGCGTCAAAATGAAGTACCATTTCAACATTGCCGCCAGCATCGACGATAGCATCTTCGGGTTCTACGGCAACCCAGTTCACCCACACGGATGGAGGTCCGAAAGCGATGGCTAACTCTTCTTCAAGGTAATCCGCTGTGTTATAAGCGCAGGTGAAGCCGAGATCGCGGTCCTCATTTTGGAAGCCGATTACCATATCAGGTCGATTGTCGTAAGCCCCAACAGTCTGATATTGATACTTCATCAAGCCTTGAGCAGTAATAATAAGCTGGAATGTCCATGTCGCTTGACCGACAAGGTCGAAGTGGGGTACGTCTTCCCAGGTGACGATCGCCATGTTTTCGTCCGACCAGTAATAAAGGTGTCCGACATCCCTAAGATCGAGGTCTTGAAAATTTACGGCAAGCAAAGCTCGTGGCGGGGCGGAAGTCTCAGACCCGGTGGCGTTGGGCAGGCGTTCCCAGACGTTGATAAACGGAAACAATAGTGACGGAAGAAAGGTGGCAAAGCCATTAGCGCCAATATATATTTCGTCATAGTCATGGCCGTAAAAATTGGTGGCGAAACCGAGGTCGAACGGCCCCCAAAGACTATCGTCGCCCCAGACTTCGAGATCGCGGAAGCCATCCAGTTCGCGAATATCAATCCATTGATATGCTGGACCATCTTCTTCGTTGGAGTCGCGCCATTCATATTCCATTTCATCCGGACCTCCACGATCATCGCGAATTGCTCGGTTTTCGAGGTCGAGTCGATGTGGAATGACCCGGACGCGGAATTGAGCGGCTTCATTGCCGTCGTTCTGAAGGTCAATCGCGACGTCCTGTTGCGGTTCGCCTTCTGGAAGTGTGACAATGATCGAACGGGTTTCTGTTACAAGCTGTGAGTTGCCGACTCCGGCAATTGTAAGCAATAGAACCAAAACGCTGAACAGAGTGATAAACTTATAACCCATGAGTTCCTCCTCGTAAGAATTTGGAATGGCGAGTCTTATGTTTAATAAAGAGAGTCAGACAACCTAATGTGTTGTCATGGGAATAATGATCGGTAGTGCGGCGATTTATCGTGTTGTATATTCGGTAGTGCAGCGATTTATCGCGCTCATATTGAGATTGGGACGACAGGCGCGATAAATCGCTGCGCTACCAGCACCCGACATTATTGCCTCGACATCACACTAGTGGGATACCATCACATTCGATTTTAAGCTTGCGCTAATTACCGGTGAGACGCCCACTACTATCCAACTAACAAAATAAACACATATCATCCCATTTGTCAACTATATTGAGGCATTAAGAGTGTTATATTTTGGCTATTGATCAAGAATTTTAAATAAGGCTGTGAAGCGTTGAAGATTGCTTCAATTTAAGAGAGAATTAACGGGAAAATAGAGCTGAAATCTGCTGAAAAGAATTTTTCAAAATCGTAATCTTATCTTGCTTTGGCTCGGTGAGATGGCATCCCAGAGCGGTGATTCGATCTATCAGATCGGGCTTCTCTGGATCACATTGGAGTTGACTGGCTCTGAGACTACGACGGGTCTGGTTGCGATGGCGTCATACCTTCCTGCAGTAATCTTCAGCCTGCTTGCTGGAGTTGTGGCCGACCGTTACAACCGCTTGCGGGTGATGATCTCCGCTGATATTGTGCGACTGATCTTGGTGTTAGCGGTTCCGCTTCTGGCGTTGGCGGATGGAATAACGCCGCTGTTTCTGGGGATTAATGCCTTTGCGATAGCCATCGCGGCGACGTTTTTTAACCCGGCTCGCGACGCTATCATTCCTCAAATTGTTCCGGAGCCGGGCCTTGTCCGAGCCAATTCGTTGATCCAAACCTCCTGGCAGCTTTCGATGCTTATCGGACCCGGTCTCGCCGGGTGGGTTTTGTACTATTTTGGTAAAATTCCTCTTTTTTGGGCGGCGGCTGTAACTTATGCCTTCTCTTTAGGGACTATACTGGCGATGAGGGTTGACGTTTCCCACTGTCAGCCCGCTACAAAATCCCACTGTCAGCCCGCCGTGGCTGACAGTGAGGCATCTGACTGTCAACCACGGCGGGTTGACAGTGGCTCTCGTATCCGATGGTCAGACATCCTTCACGGCATCCGCTTTGCGACTCGTCACAAAGTGATTGGACCTTTACTTTTGATCACTATTGCTGATAATATTTTTATTATGGGACCAGCAATAGTCGGAACTCCTGTTTTCATCAAGAATAATCTTGGGTTAGGAGCTGGTTCATTTGCCCTGATCGAAGGCTGTTATGCGATTGGGATGTTAATCGGGACAGGGCTATTGCTGTGGTTGGGAAAGAATTTACCTAAAGGGAAGGTATTGCTGGTTGGGATGATGTTGGATGGTATCACCTTTGTGCCGATTTACTGGGTACATTCGTTATTAGGTCTCGAAATCACCATTGTTGTTCACTCGATTGCCATACCGATGCTGACGGTAAGTCGTGCTTCACTGATCCAGACTCTCGTACCGAGAGAAATGACCGGGCAGATATTCGCGCTGGTCAACATAGCAGTAGTCGGTATGTCAGCGATTTCGGCAGGATTGGCTGGAATTGCGCTTGAGATGTTCGGAGCGCCGGTGTTGTTTTTTGCGATAGGTATTGGTGGCGGATTATGCGGAGTGATCGGCTGGATTTTGGCGAAGGAATTAAAGGCAACAGTTTGAAAAGAAAGGAGTGACATTTTTAATTAATAGAGAAATTTGAGTAAAAAAATATTGCATTTAATGATACTAATTATTAAATTAACCGCTTAATTTTATCAAGCGACTAATAATTATAACTTTAACGAGAGGTCGCGAGTATATTCAGATTATTAATTGATCGCTTAATACTGGACTGGAGAGCGGACACTATTGTTCGCATTCCAGGAGAAATCCACCAAATCCCGCACACCTAATTATTGAAGGGAACTAATATTGAAGAAACTACGGTTACAATTAACCGCAATCACGGTCTTGATTATCTCACAAGTCGTTGACGCCGCGCAAATACGCGGCTATATCATCGACGCCGCATCCTCCGAACCGCTCCCTGTTGCGACAGTGATGGTCGAGGGAACGGACATTGGAGCGACGACCAACCTTGATGGCTATTTCGTCCTAACTAACTTGAAAGAAGGGTCATGCCGGTTGATCGTTTCATATCTTGGCTATGAATCTGCCAAAATTAATGCCAAAGCCGATGGTGATCAGAAGCCCTTACGCATCGAGATTACTCGCAAAGGCCTGATTATCAAAGAATCAATTGTCACAACCAAGCGTGAGGCGGCAGACGACCGCCGAAGCTCGCCTCGTGTATCGACAGTGCCAGTCGATGGCAAGCTAATCAAGTCGATGCCGTCACTCGGCGCCGAAATGGACGTTATGCGAGCCCTGCAGACGATCCCCGGCGTCAAGGCGTCTTCAGATATCTCCTCCGCCCTCCATGTCCGTGGAGGAAGCCCTGATCAGACGTTAATTCTGATGGATCACAACGTCGTCTATAATCCCTCGCACATGTTTGGAATCTTCAGTACTTTCAATGCTGATGCTGTCAAACATCTCGAACTGATGAAGGGGGGCTTTCCAGCCGAATATGGTGGCAGAAACGGCTCGGTTCTTGAAGTCGTAACGAACGAAGGCAACCGGAAAAGTCGGCAGGGTCTGGTTTCTTTGGGACTCGTCTCCGCCAAGGCGGCTTATGAAGGACCTCTGCCCGACGAGCGCGGCTCTTATGCCTTTTCAGGCAGGCGAACTTATTTCGATCCGATGCTTTCCGCGATGAGATCCTCACTTGATACCGATTTGCCCGATTATTATTTCTACGATGCAAATGGCAAGATTAATTTCGACCTTAGCGACCGTACTACTCTGTCAGTGGCTGGTTACTTTGGCGATGACGTAATGGATTTCTCGTTCGGGCCATCCGACGACCGATTGAACTTCTTTCTGAAATGGGGCAACAAAACCCTATCGGTAAGGGGGCGCCATGCTTTGAACCGTAACCTCTATCTCTCTGGCTCACTTGCCATCAGTAAATACAACTCTCACTGGCGAGTGGGCACAGACGAAGTTCTCTTCGATGAAGGTATCGACGAGATGCAGGACATTTCTGCCAAAGGCGACGTCGAATACCACGGACTCGAAGGGCATAAAATTAAAGCTGGATATTGGGTCAGCCGTTACGATATTCGCTTCAAAGAGGGCAACGAGGATCTAAACTTTGTTGACGTCGATGAGACGACCAACAACTATTCAGCTTACATTCAGGATTCATGGCGGGTCGGTTCCTTCTGGGAGCTTCAACCCGGAATTCGAGCCTACTATCACGAAGCCGGTAAACACAGTGCCATCGATCCACGCTTAAGCACTGTCTTCCATTACGACCCCCGGCTCCGATACAAGTTCACTGTTGGGCAATACACTCAATGGATGAATTTAATTACCTTTGGCGAAGGCTTCACCAACTTCGATCTCTGGATACCCGTCGATAAGTCAATGCAACCATCTCATACGGATCAATACATCATCGGTTGTGAGTGGGATCGAGAGGATGGTCTTGAGCTTACTACCGAAGCCTATTACACAGAAATGAAGAACATCACCAGCTTCGATGCCATGGCTGATAAAGGGGAGGAAGCTCAGGATGCCTTTGTGGTCGGTCACGGCAATGCGTATGGCTTGGAATTGATGTTACAAAAGAAAATTGGGCCATTGACGGGCTGGGCGGGCTATTCGCTATCCTGGTCAAAACGGCGCTTTCCTGAATCGCAAATCAATGGTGGTGAGTGGTACTATCCGAAATGGGACAGGCGGCACGATTTCATTGTCGTTGGGAATTATGCCTTCAATCAACGATGGGAGATGTCAGGCTCGTGGCGTTACAATACCGGGCAGGGATTCACTAATACTAAAGGTGTCTTTACTGCGTATTACGCCGGTATGGATCCCTATGATTTCGCGGATTATGGCAGGTTGGATCTTCCCGGATCGAAGAACAACTACCGCTTCCCGGATGACCATCGATTAGACGTCACGCTGATTTATAACCATCTGTTCTTCAAGCATCCGGCAAAAGTGAACATGTCGATCTTTAACCTTTACAGCCGGAGAAGTTACTGGATGTACAGCGTAGATACGTTCAAAATGGAGACAGAATTCATCAAGCTTCTGCCGATACTCCCACTTGTCAGCTATGAGGTAAAGTTCTAATGAATGCAGAATTTAGAATCCGCAATTTCGGAAGGGCAGGCATTCTTGCCAGTCTGGCTACGGTGCGCAAGTCGATGAGGAGACAGGCAGGAATGCCTATCCTCACGCTGTTGGCACTGATCACCATCACATTCTTCGGCTGTGAAAACACTCCGACCGAAGTCGCACGCTATGACCCCGAACCGGTGTTGAGCGCCTACCTGTATAATGGTGAGCCGGTAAAAGAAGTATTCCTCGAAAGAGTAGCTCCTTTCCGTCCCGGTTACGACCCGCGTAATTACGGTATCGTCGGCGGTAATATCCGCATCACGGGCGGTGGAGACACACTGACGCTGATCGATGACCCAAACTTTCGCGGGCGTTATATTCCAGCGGTCGGGGACTCTCTCATCCCTCGAGGCAAAGTCCATTACCGTATCGAAGCAACGACTCCGTCAAATGAGTTCTTGTGGGCGGAAACTGCTGTCCCCGATACGTTCACCATTCTTAACATTTTCTTGATGGATATGCAGGGGCAGCGTTTCCCGGTTGGCGATGGAGACACTTTGTCTCGTGGTGATCCACTGATGTTCTGGGAGTGGTCCGGCTGTGACTCAGCTGGAGGCTATGCCGGGACAATTATCGCACAAACAGATCGGGATTCGCTCGTGCCACTCGACCCGGACTGGGACGCGGCGACCGATTCGGTGAAGATGGAAGAACGAAACCGTGCTGGATATACTGTAATGCGGGACGACCAGCGGCGTATCTCGATTGCCTGGATCTTCTTTATGTGGGAAGGCCCGACGAAGATAGAGTTGCAGGCGATCTCGAAGAGCTACTACGATTACCTTTACAGCTCATTCAGAATCGGGCAGGGAATGGCAGAGCGGCCACTCTGCAATATTCACGGTGGGCTGGGAATTTTCTCAGGGATCGCAAGGAAGTCGATGGAGGTCTATATGAAGCGAGTGAGTGGGTAAGTCGAAAGTCGGAAAGTATGAAAGTACGAAAGTGCGAAAGTGCGAAAGTGCGATAGAGAAAGCTGTCAATCCTCTGGGGTTGCCAGCTTTCTCGTATTGCGCAATGCAATGCGCCTTATACTAAGTTGCGTTCAGTACGACAGACATTCCTGTCTGTCTCCGAAAACAGGGATTGTCTAAAGTATTGTATTTTGTGACAGACAGGAATGTCCGTCGTACTGAAAACAATTATAATGGTGTCCCAATGAATGCAACTTAGTATTAAACCTCATTTCGACATAAAACAACCTTAACCCTTAGTGCTCCGCCGTCACCTCTCCGAAGGTGACGGCACTTTCGCACTTTCAGACTTTCCTACTTTCCCACTTCCCTACTTCACCAGCAACAACTTCCTCGTCGCACTGAACTGTCCCGCCTCCATCTTACACAGATAGACTCCCGCCGGAGCATCATCAGCATTCCAGCTCGCCCGGTAGATACCCGCCTCGTGTTTTCCACCCGCAAGTATCTCTACCAGACGCCCCTGAAGGTCGAACACGCTCAGCGATACGACGCTTGCTTCCGGCAGATCGAAGCGGAGTGTTGTCGAACTGTTGAACGGATTTGGCGATGCGGCGTGTAGGCTATACTTCGAGGGAATGCCTGCGTGGGGATTGTATGGATCGACGGCGTTGGGATGAACAGTAAGCTCCAACGGTATAACAGTTACTTCTCCGCGTCCATTGTGATTGATATGGATTTCGGCAGGGAGTGTCATTCCTACCGGCAAAGCAACGCCTTCGATGTTCAGTGCGAGCCGAGAGCTTTGTCCCGCCTCGATGCTTCCGACAGCGGGTGTAACATCCAGCCAGCCAAGGAAGGTTTCGAGATAGAAAGCCCGGATGAAACCCTCGCCTATTTCCGGGTCGTCGCCATTTCGAATGATATTGACTAACGTCCAGTTTCCGGGATCGACTTGATTGGTGATCGCTGATCCGCCGGAAGCTGTTTCTTCACCCGGAAGGACGCCAAAAAGAGCGTGTTGACCGGTATTGACATTGAATTTAGAGAGGGTCGGGGAGCCATCTTCGGTATCAGAAACGACGTAGAGGTTCATCCCATCGTCGTCTTCGGAAAACCACGATAATCCAGTCGCCGGGTAGGTGAAATCACGACGCTGAAATACGACGTTTCCTGCCCTATCTACGCCATATAGTGTGTTCGCCCCAGCGGAGACCCAAAGCAGTTCGCTTTCAGGATCATACGCAATGCCGCGGCAGATTCTTGGAAGCTCGTTGAACCGATGCACTACATCGCCGTCCAACGAATAGCCGTAAATGGTCGATTCATCGCACCCCCAAAGCACCTCGCCATCCCAAGCCAGATCCCTCAAACCGTATTGACTCAGAGCGGCTTGGAAAAATGTATCGATCAATGCCCCTTCCCGGTCAAAATGATAGACAATTCCCCGCCCCATTCCGTTATTACTGCCCGCCGCCCAATATTCGCCGTTAATGAACTCGACGGCTTGCAACATATTCTCACGTGTCTGTTGAAATGTGGGGATATTCGCACGAATTTCAAGCGAGTCCAAACCTCCACAAAAAGGCAGGACTTCGGTCGTGAAATCGAGTCTTCCACTGCCTGGATTGGTTATTTCAACCTCCCGGACAAGACGTTCGCCGACGGCAATATCAGCTGAAATCGAGTCGTGATCCGGGACGCACGAAGCATAGGCAAGGTTTACGTCGTAGAGTACACTGTCGCCCTGCTCGAACCGGATTGGATCGCCAATCCAGCGGTGGTAGTCGGGGTGAAAGACCTCGGGGCGCAGTTCCGCCGCCGGAATACGTGAAATAGAGAATTGCCCATTACGATCACTGACGTCGGAAATAACACCGCGTTCAAAGCCATTGAGGGAAATTTCAGCTCCCGGGATTGGAGCGCCGGTCTGCGCGTCTGATATTGTTCCGTAGTAGGTCGCCACACCTTCGACCACGAAGAACGACACATCGAGGGTTGAAAACGGCCCTCTATTTTCGTCGAGCCGTAACTCAACGCTTGCTTCATATTCACCGGGCGCGGCATCTTCCGGGATCAGTAGATCGAGCTGAATATCAAGTGAGTCGCCCTGCTCCAACTGTTCCTCGCCCGGCCTGACACGCAACCACCAGTCTTGGGGATTCGGTTGCAACAATACCAGTATATCTGGGTTATTGCCATTTATATAAGCCAGAAGAACTGTTCGCCGGGCTCTTTCGCCAAGTCCGACGACGCCGAAATTGACGGGTTCATCAGGAATCCAGACAAAGTTGGCGGGAGGATCGAGAAAACAGCCCATATCGGCGCGAGTTCCATCCGGGTCAGGCTGAGAATCGGGATCGCCGGAATCTCGGCACGGTGAGTTGATTTGCAGGCTGTAGTCGCCATTTTCAGGGTCGGTGAAAAGGGGGTCTTCTCGTACCATTCCATCTCCCATATCGACGTCTTGAACCTCGCCAATCGCAGAGTATGCAAGAGAAGCCGTTCCGCCAGAAAACGCCAGATCGACTTCGGTATTCCCCCAAAATATGCAGTTAACGGCATTGAGGTGGGAACCGTTGATTACAAAGACACCGTTATCGCCTTGATTGTTGGCGATGGTATTATGTTCGAAAGCGGAAGGACGAGCGCCATAGCCGATGTAAACACCGCCGCCACCTCTATTGTCGTGAATCAAATTATTCCGCACTTCAGAGTTGTAATCATGCACTAGATAGAGAGCGCAACCCCAACGCATGGTGTTCGAGCGGTTGTAACGAAAAACGTTGTTTTCGATTGGCGCGCTACTGGCATCAAGTAGAAGTCCGGCCCCGTATGCACCTTCGTTATTTTCGAAAAGGTTGTTTCGGATTGATACGTTTGCGTTCAGCTCCCAGACGATGAGGGAGTAACCGTAATTGTTGTGGATATTGTTAAAGGAAAAGTCACCCTCGCTTTCCGTAAAGCAAGCCGCTCCGCCTTGCCCATTGGCGTGATTGGAGTCGAATTCACTGTTTTGGACTGAGATTCGACTGCGAACCGCATAAATGGCGCCTCCGTGGGATTGATCGCTGGGGAAGTTGTCGAGCTGAGCGCTCCGGCGAAAATAGCAGTATTCAATTCTGTTGTCTTCATTGGTATCTGTCAATCTGATACCATGCCATTGTCTATCGCCTTCGTGAGGGATGAACCTGATTGTGTCATCTTCGGTTCCGACGGCAGAAATTCTGCCTGAAACAGTTAAACGAAAATATCCATTGAATTCAACACTGACGCCCGGCTGAATAACGAGTGACCTTTCCTCTGGAATCCTTATATCGTCCATAACGATATAAGGCGAATCCTCGGCGGTCCACTCGCCATCTACGTCGCCGCGGACTTCTGTGTCAGCAAGGCAGGGTGAGACTGATGCAACTAAAATCAAGAAAAGGGGAAGGATTCTCTGTTTCATTTCTAACCTCAGTCCATTGTGATTAATGACGCGCTATCTGAAACTAATATTTAGACTCAGTAAAGATTTCGTTATTTAGCGACAGGGTGCGGACACCCTGTCGCAAAACTTGGCGCAGGGTGTCCGCACCCTGCGCTATAACTATGCGAATTGCTTAGTTATTTCTTAAGTAGAGGGTTGTCCACAACTGGTGAATTTAGGAGATGAATATTTGCACGTATCTTCTCATCGCTCCATTCCCACCATTGGAGTTCAAGCAGTTTTGTGATGGTCGTGTTGTCAAAACGGTATCTAACGATTTGGCTCGGATTGCCGACAACTATCGCATAAGGTGGAACATCCGTTTTGATGATGGTTCCGGCCCCAATGATTGCGCCGTCTCCTATTTTCACCCCTGACATTATCGTTGCCCCATAGCCGATCCAGACGTCATTGCCTACGATAGTGTCGCCTTTGGTGTCTGGGTAGCCGTCGGTGTAGGCTCCATCAAGCATCATGCGCGCTCGAAATGGGAATGTGCTGATCCGATTATAGGGATGAATTTCATTTTGTAAGAATGTTACATCGGCGGCAATAGAGCAGTATTTTCCTATTCGAACGACAGGTGTTTTCAATCCTTTGAAGCAAATCACCTTGGGATCTCCATAAGAGTAATCCCCCATGAACAACACTTGACGTGGAAAAAACCTTCTCTTTAGCCGCGATAGCAATCCGGGACCGAGAGCTTTAAGTATACGTCCAACCATTCCGGGAGAATTCAAATTTTCTCCTTCATCGGTTCCAACTCAAACGTAACTTCATAAAATCCACCCACCCAGTAACACCAGAGTCGTTCACAGAGGAAGGGATTCAGATTAGCAAGACCGCTGAACAAGTCGTTGAACATCCTAAGTACTGCCTGCTTCAATGGACTCTTATGGATGTAGATCCGTTCGGGCCAATAGGTCAGGCTCACTCTGCGGGTTATTAAATTGACTTCGGGAAGATAGATCGGAAAACCCGCCCGTCTGGCGTGCTCGAGATCGTAATACTCAAAGGCTCGCGCTCCGAAGGGTCTCAAGTGCGTGACATCCGACCAGTAGGCGTTATTGGAATAATGCGGAACTATAATGGTGATTTTGCCGCCACTCTTCACAACTCGATACATTTCGGAGATACACTGAAGCGGCTCGCGCACATGCTCCAAGGTATGCCTGCTGTGAATCTCATCGACAGACGAGTCCTTAAAAGGCAGGGCGTGCAGATCGCCTGCAACATCTGTGTCGGCGCTTCGCTCAATGTCCACGCCTATCCAGCCTGGAACTTTGTGAAAGGAGCATCCTATGTCGAGCCGAATGGGCTGTTTGAGATCGATTTTCGTTCCGTATGACTAATTGGGGGCTGTTGCCCAAATCTCCAAAGATGAAGAATCGAGGCGTGTAGCCCGCACAGCTTTGCTGGGCGGGCAGGATTTAAGCACAAAATTTGAGTTCCGCCCAGCAAAGCTGTGCGGGTTACACGCTTTTTGCGTTTGGGCGATAGTCCCTATTGGGTGAATTCCAAACTACTTAAAGATAGTTGACCATTAACCCAGTGTCAAGTAAAACATAGTATTCGGTCAAATAAATATTTCTTGCAAGATGAGGTAGAATTACTTTCGACGCGGTTTATTTCGATTTGGAAGCATTTTTGCAAGGGTGAAAGTCGTATTTTACAGGTCTAAAATCTATCAATTCAGGATGAGGCAGTCCATTGAACCGATATTTGTTGAATTTCAAGTATTTAAGCACCAAACAATGCTTTAATGGTTGTGCATTTCAAACATTTGAAACTGGAGTTAACATGCAAATTATGCGCTCACTCGCGGTATTCTTCGTGGCGCTATTCTGTTTAGTTGAAGTATCATTACTCAGCGCAACAGAACTGTCTGATCGAAGTGTTTCCAAACGAGTCGTTCAAATAACCGAATCGACGCCTCAGCACCTTCAAATCACCGCAGAGATCCCGGATCAGGCTTTCGATTTCTCGCAATCTCCCGAAGAAGCATCTTCTATTCCCGGATTCTCGACTATTACCCAGCCCGGTAAACCGGAGATACCGTTTATTTCGAGAAATCTGCTGATTCCCAGCACCGGGGGCGTCCGTCTGGCTAACGTTAAAACTGACAGTCGAATCGAGCGATCAATTCGTTCGACCATCGCCAACTTCGATGAGAACGCGATAGTCCAAACGGGATTGGAAGCTGATGAAGACGGATTCTGGCCTGGCTCTAAGGTCATCCTCGGCGAGCCGGCGATTTTGCGTGGCTACCGAATTATCAGCGTCCGAATGTTCCCGGAACAAGTGAACTTGCAGACTGGTGAAGTCCGCCACAACGAAAATTTCGACTTCAGACTGGAATTTGAAGGACCAGAAATAAATCCGGTGGCAACTCCTGAACGCCCGCGTCCTTCGATGAATGCCTGGAAACTGATTAACTCCCTTGTCGATAATCCCCCACCCCCACCTCGCGATGACGAACTTTCCGGTAGTTATCTCTATATCATTCCAGATCATCAACAGGCTATCGAGGAGATGCAACCACTCCTTGAATGGCGCAGGCGACAGGGTCACAAAGTAAGCGTCGCTATCGTGGCGAACAACGCCATGCAGAATGTGATTAATCAGGTTGTTAGCGACGCTTATCGAGCAGAATCTTCAGTGGAATTTGTAACGCTTGTCGGTGATGCAACACGGGGCGATTTTAATATCCCCGCCTTCTCACAGCAAGGTGATTGGGGTTACACACTGCAAGAAGGAAATGACGCTCTCGCCGATCTGGCCATCGGAAGGCTTAGTTGCCGGACTTCAGCACAGTTAAGGACAATCGTCCATAAGCTTATCACGTACGAGGTAGATCCGTTCGACGGAAATGAAGGCTGGTTCCTGCACGGTGGCGTCGTTGCTGGTTCCAGTATAAACGGAATTTCGGAAGTATTCGTTGCAAAATATGTCCGTAAGGAGCTGTATAATCTCGGCTTTACAGAAGTCAGGGGGTATTTCTGGCCGGTGGACGGTGATGCTCGAGAGAATCAGCCCTTCCTGACTGACTGGTTCCGCTGGGGTATATCGGTGCTTCATTACCGCGCCTTTCACCTTATGAACAACCTCCCAATGCAAGTCATCGACGATCTGCCGTTCATGGAGGGACGCTGGCCGGCAGTACTTGCCATTTCCTGTGAAACGGGTAACTTTACCGTGGCCACAGATGGTCATACCGAACATTTTCTGCGTGCTCGTGGAGGAGCAGTGGGAGCCATTGGTACGGCGACTGTTAATACTAATGTAAAGTTTAACAATCTGGTAGCGGGAGGAGTTTGGAAGGGTATTTATAAAGACGGTCTTTACTCGTTCGGGTGGGGGCTGAACGCTGGGAAGTTTGAGCTTTGGCGAGCATTCTCAGGGCTTGATAATAATTATACTCCGTTTATGGACTGGAACAACCTGATGGGTGACGCGGGGACGCATCTATGGACAGGTCTGCCTTCCCGTATAGAGGTCGATCATTCCGCAACTATTGCTCTCGGTCAAAGCCATTTTGTCGTAACCGTTACTGATGCCGATAGCGGCGATGCTATCGAACGAGCGCTGGTCTGTCTTTACAAAGGTGAAGAACTCCATGCGGTCGAATACACCGATAATGCAGGCGTTGCCGAATTTGCCCTCGATCCTGCCGCGATGAGCGAAGGTGACATGCTGGTTACAGTGACCAAGCACAACGTAAGACCCTATTTGGGGCAAGCCGCCGTCCAACGCGAGCAAGAGTTTCTCGGCGTCGAAGACTGGGAAATTGTGGGAGGTGATGGTGATGAGTGGTTAAGTCCGGGCGAATCGGCTAATTTAGTATTTAGAGTGAAGAATTTTGGTAGCGAGAGACCTGAAGGAAGAGTTGGTTTTACAATAATCTCTCATTCGCCATGGGTTGAAGTAGAAGCCGATACCGTCTTTATTGACGAAGCTCCTGAGCCCGACGCCAATGTCGAGCTCGAACATTCGTTGACCGTAGCTGGCGATTGCCCTGATCGAGTTGCGCTCCCGATGGAAATAGTTCTCATTAACCGCAATAATAGTTGGCGTTCAGCAATCGAACCAGTTAGCTCGGCTCCTCTGATTATCATTGAGTCCTATCAGGTCGAGGGTGGAGCTATCAATCCCGGTGATATTTGCAACATCAGCTTCCGGTTGAGCAATTTTGGATCGAAACCTTCTGAAGGCTTCATGGTAACGCTTATAAGCCACGACCGGGACATGACGGTTCATCAGGATCAAGCCGGTTATATTGGGCTTGACGTCGGAGACGGTGACTGGCAGAGAGGTCAACCCTTCCGTATCTCTACGAATAACAACATCGTTCCGGGCAGGCAGTTTCCGCTTGAGTTGCAGATCGAATTCGATGACAACACCTCAGCTACCGCGTCCACAATGTTGACAGTTGGCAGACCGGGATTGCGCGATCCGTTTGGGCCGGATGCTTATGGATATCTATGTTTTGATTCCTACGATACATCGTGGGCGATGGCGCCTGATTACGACTGGATAGAAATCGATCCTGATGTACAAAGACCTGATTTTCGAGGTCAACGAGTCAACTTGCCCGATGGTGGAGACAACCAGGACGTCAGTCGCATGGTAGAACTGCCTTTCAACTTCCAATACTACGGAGAAGAGTTCGACCAGATCACCATCTGTTCAAACGGCTGGGCGGCGTTTGGGGATCAGAGCGAACTTGCTGATTTTCGCAACACTCATATTGGGCAGGCTCTGGGACCATCAGCGCAACTCTGTCCTTGGTGGGACAATCTGACAACTCCCAACGGGTCAGGTATTTTTACTTATTACGACGAAGAAGGCGGAAGGTTTATCATCGAGTGGAACGGTGTAGCTCGGCTCCTTGAGAACGACAGAATTGGGGCAAGGGAGACATTTGAGATTATCCTATATAATCAAAATGCCCTTCCTACGCCGAGCCGGGACGGCGTTATCACGTTCCAATATTTGGATGTGACCAATGAAAACCGTCCCGCGCACAACGACATTCCATTTTGCACAATAGGCATTGGAAATCTTGAAGATACTGGGGGTCTCGAATATACTTACTGGAATCGATACCCATCTGGAGCGCGTGAGATACGCAACCAGATGGCAATAACATTTTCGCCAACAATTCAGGTACTTTCGGGATTTGTGCAGGGGCGGGTAACTGATCTTGAATCGGGCAGAGCCGCCGCGGGCGTGACGATACGATCAAACCGACGAGGACTTACTGTTACAGATAATGCAGGTAATTACGTTCTCGATCTGGCGATAGGAGAGGGCTATGTACTAACAGCGGAAGGGATTGGCTGGAATGATTCAAGCCGGACAGACATAGCTATCGATCTCAATGATACAGTTCATGTCGATTTTGCCTTGCGACATCCCGAATTCTCCATCACAGCGGGTGAGATCGACCGCACAATCGACATCGGCGGATCGGAGACAATCCTTCTAAGAATTGCCAATGGCGGCAACGGCCCACTAAGATGGCAGGCAGAGAAGCGGGTCGAAGGTGAAGGCGAACCAATCGGTCGTCGCAGGTTCAATTTCCCTGCCGCTCGCCGGGCAGAGGATACGGGGCTGATCGGAGTGGCGCAAGTGGGCGACCGGTTCTACGCCAGCGGTAGTAATGGTGGCAGAAGCGCGCTAATTTATGTCTTCGATGAACGTGGCGCAAGAATCGACAGCTTTCCACAACCAGGAGTCTTTCTTGGCCCGATGCCAGACCTCGTTTGGGACGGGGAGTTGCTCTGGGGGGCAGGTGGTCGGAATGTTTACGGTTTCGATCTTGAGGGACGGGTTCAACGCCAATTTATTGGACCCTATGGCGAGAATGTCGGCATCGCATGGGATCCTGTACGGGAGCTTCTCTGGGTGAGCGGCTCACAGCCGAATAACGGCATCTACGGATGCAATCGTCAGGGAGGCGTATTTGCAACATTGAGTACCCGCGCTTTCAAGGTGCGGGGATTAGGCTTCTGGCCCAATGATCCCGATGGCTATCCCCTTTACGTCCTACACGCCGTCACGGACTCACTCAATCACGAACAGGCACTCATTCATAAATATTCTCTTGCTGGTCGAAGCGATACGATGTTCGTGACAGAACTTGTTCCTGAAGAGCCTGAACGACCCGGTGGCATGGAGGTTTCCTCTGATTTCTCTGTTTATGACTGGTCACTTGTAGTAATGAAAGACGATCCCCAGAACAATCATGGTGGTGACCGCATCGACGTCTATCAGCTCGGAATTGTGACTACCTGGCTTGGTCTAAGACCTCTATCCGGAGTAATCGAGGCGGACGAGTTGGGGCAGATTCTAGTCGAATTGAATACAGCAGGACTTGATTCCGGCATGGTTACCGGCGAAATAACTATCAGTCACAACGCCGCCGAGCAAGAGTTCGTTATCCCCGTCACGCTCTATGTTAGAGGATTGGAAGTTCAAGGAGGGGATGGATTTAACCTGCCGACCGAAGTGGCGTTATCATCCGCCTATCCTTCGCCGTTTAATTCTTCGTTCCGGATTGGATACGAGCTACCCAAGGCATCCGATATTGAACTTGCTGTTTTTGATCTTCAGGGCAGGACAGTCGCCAGACCAGTGACCGGCTATCACACGGCGGGAAGGCATGAGCTGACGTTTGACGCCTCAGATTTGCCCACTGGCGTTTATGCAGTGCGCCTGAGAGCAGAGGGAGCTGTCAGAAGCGTGAAGGTGGTTTGTATTAAGTAAGGGCTCAGGGCTCAGGGCTCAAGGCTCAAGGCTCAGATGCTAAAGTAACTGCCGTTAGGAATAGTATTCCGACGGCAGTTGATTTTTTGGTGATTGGTGACCATATTGAGATTGTAAAAACCTTCCGCCAGAATGGCGGCGCTACGAATTATAAACACCGAAACTCCAATGACTCTTTCGCACCTCTTAGCCTTGACCTTAACCTTAACCTTGACCTTGACCTTGACCTCAGCCTCAACCTCAGCTTCGCCCCTGCCCGGTCAAGGAGACTGGGATTCGGGCTTCGATGGCAATCAAGCGCTTCAGCACGTGAAAGTGCTTGCCTCAGACTCTCTGCGCGGGCGGTACAGCGGCTTCCAAGGCTCTGACAAGGCCAACCGCTACATAGCCGAACATTTTGACGGACTGGAGCTTGAGCCACCCTGGGGACGTGATGGGTATATGCACCGTTTCAATTACGGAGCGGGCGAATACCTTATGCCAAGCGGATTGGTGGTGTTCTTCCCGACCGGAACCACTGATACGGCTCACTTTTGGAAGGATGTGAACGTCTTTAAGTACTCCGGGTTTGGCAAAGCAAAAGGGCGGGTTGTTTTTATCGGGTACGGCGTCAGCTCGCCTGAGAACGGCTGGGATGACTATGCGGGAATCGACGTCAAGGGAGCCGTGGTACTGGCTTGGCGAGGCACTCCACACCTCGAGGGGAAGGAATTTGGCAGTTGGGGTATGAGTGGTCGTAAGTCTTCCTTTGCATTGGAGAAAGGCGCAGTGGGGTTCGTATATTGCGAAGCAGATCCGCCAAAGTACGCGACGATCATGGAAGAGTTCTACCGTGAAAATATGCCGGCGATGTGGATTTCTAAGACCTTCGCCGATAGTATTTTAAAGGGCACAGGCAGGACCAAAGACCAGTGGAAGCAACTCTGTGACTCGACGAAAGCTCCTATCTCAAGATTATTGGATGCACAGATCGAAATAGAGGTTTCGGGGAAATATTACCCTAAACGAAAAACACAGAATATCGCCGGTCTGCTACTCGGCAACGATCCCATTCTCCGCAATGAAATAGTTATAATTGGCGCACACATGGACCACCATGGCATCGATCCGGCTGGCAATCTCTATCCGGGAGCAGACGACAATGCATCTGGAACTGCAACGATGATGGAACTGGCGCGCATTTTTAAAGAGAAGCAACCGAGAGCGAAGCGGTCGATCATGTTCATGGGTTTTGCCTGCGAAGAAGAAGGTCTATGTGGTTCAAAAGCCTTTGTTAAAGAGATGAGGATGCCGAAAGAAATGGAAGTCGTGGCGATGTTAAACATGGACATGGTCGGTCAAGGAAATTGCTCGTTGGGGATAGGAGGCATAAGCGAATTTCCGGCTCTCGGCGAGATGATGTTTGCCAACTGGTCCGATTCAGCGCTTAAACAACTTGATTTCTGGGGGCTGTACGACGGAAGCGATCATGCGAGTTTCCGTGACGCCGGGATACCATCCTACGTGATAGGCGCACGCGGTGACCATCCCAATTATCATACTCCGGGAGATTCTGCTGGAAACATTAAGCCGGAAGTGATGAAGGTGGTTGGGGATATGATGTACCAATGTGTAAAGTCTATGGCTAACTACCCTGAGCCCCTTAAACCACGGGGTGGAAAGGGGCAGTGGCTTGTGAACAGGTATGGCGGCGTCAGGTTTGAAACCGTCGAAGTTGGTCAATATGGGAATGTCAACTGCGATACGCTCTTGCGTTGGCCACTTAATGAGAGGCAGATCAAGGGCGTCGATTATCAGTTTCCGATTACGATTCTTAAAATCGATCGCATGCCCGGCGTCGGAGGCAAGGAAGCGAAACCCCACTCAGCGACTGAAGAATGGATCGACCGACTTCCCTTTGAGTGGGTATTGACCGCACTGGAGAATGTTAATAGAATGAACGACTTAAAAACGGTGCCGTTGATAAAAGTAGATTCAATATCTACTGGCAATTCTGATAATCTGGAGGGAGTCATAGCCTCGTCTCTGAACTTGGCGCGAATTCCAATCTCAAAATATAATGATATGACAATGGGAGCTCTAAGACGACTTGGCGTGGGTTTCGACGCGGTGGAGATCGGTGCTGATTTTGCCGCACCATTGCGTCGTAATGCAAGCGTTGACATTGTTGAATCGATGAACGGTCAACTGAGACTAAACGCCGCTTTCATTCGTAATTGTAATATGAGGCCGTTATTCACATTCGGAAAAGACAGCATTGGTGTGGACAGCCGGTACGTAAGCGCAATCGCAGATAACGCTGATTTATGGCTGAAGCAAGTGCTTTGCCTGGTCGATATGTCTTCGACTAAAATTGAGGACATTGACAAGCTTGCAAAGTCAGGCGTCTTTGTCTATCTGGAATCATTCGACAAATCGACTGACAAGGGAAGAGAAGCGGGGCTGAAATTCCTAATTGAAAAGGCAAAAAGCGGTAATCGGAACATCGGCATCGAGGCACGTCCTGATCTAATCGAAGAATTGTTGGCTTCCGGATTAACTGAAGGTGAGATTAGAGATCTGCTTGTAAGAAATTTTCAAAGGACGCTGAAAATTTGGTGGGCGAATGAAGCCTATTCAATCAAGAAAAAGTGAAGCTTGCCGATTTGTGGGTGAATTGATTGATAATTGAGGTCTATTGAAAAGGTCGCACAAGTAGCGGCGAATTTATTCGCTGTGTGTTCAAATCAGCACAAATCGGTTTGTATTGGGCGATTAAAATCAAACGTACCGGGCAGTTTTTCGATTTTTTCAGCAGACCCTCATTCTGCGATTTGATCTTATAATATCAACCGTAACCCATTGCAGTTGCCCCTTAAATGAGTTAAATTAAGCTGTATGAGGCGGTAATTCGATTGAATATCTGCTTCTATCCCCAATATGGTGGATTTTCTGTTACAGCCCCATACAATTTCCGACAGGATGACCAGAATGACAGGTGATTATACTCCGAAACGTATATTTGAAGTAGCCCGCGAACTGAAGATTTCTACACCCGAAATTATCGATTATCTGGCCGATATCGGTCAGGACGTTACCCGCAAACAGATGCAACCAGTCAACGAATCGATGTACATTGCTCTTTTGCATAAATTTGACAGAGCCCACTTCGATCGGTATCTGATCGAACATGGAATCATCGGGGATGAGCTTCGTCGGCTGACTGCTCTTCTCGATGACCAGCGCAAAAAAGCCGCCAAACCGATCCAAGTTCCAAAACCCGCGCCTGTCAAAGAAGCAACCCCCCGCACTCTGCGCAAGGTACGCGCACCTACCGAGAAGAGTGAGACGATCAAAGTCACCTTCTTCCGACGCGAACGACCACCCGTTAAGGTTGCGCCGCTTCCCGTTGTAACTCCAGCATCGATAAATACATCCCTCTATTCAAGAATAGACGATCAACCCAAATCTATTGCAACATCTCCTATTGGACTCGAGTTGATCAAAATAATCCTCGCAATGCCCATTGAGAGAAAACAGTCGCTTGTTAAGCAACTTCGCCAGAGCGATCCTCGCTGAAGAAGACATTGCTCAAGGAGGGCGGATTTTAAGCCCGTCCGCCTTGAATTCCGCTCCGATTTCCAAAAACAGAGAAACGCCCACCGAAAGGCGGGCGTTTCTGTAGGTGGCCTCAGGGAGAATTGAACTCCCGTCGCAAGGTCGAAAACCTCGTGTCCTACCACTGAACGATGAGGCCGGAGGGAAATGCAGAAAATGGAATAATTAGTTTAGGGTGAAAAAGGATGGACATTTGCCCGCGATTATGATCTATCACTCTAAATTATAAAATCTTAACTCTAAATTCGGGTGAGTGATGGGACTTGAACCCACGGCCTCCAGGGCCACAACCTGGCGCTCTAACCAAACTGAGCTACACCCACCATCTACGGGCGAAGTCTGTAAGCGCCTCTCCCGAACCGATCAAATATATCAGCAGAATGACTCCCCGTCAAGGGATGATCATCCCTTTTCACCAGAGATGAGTAAAATCACTGTTTGAATCATCGTTGACTTTTCGATCGATGAGCCGTATATTCTTAGGATGTGGACGAGAGTAGCCTCTGATATTTTGTCTTCACATTTTTTAAACAACTCTTGGAGGGCGAACTTTCGGTCCGCTCTACCCGCGTATGGTGGGCTTCCTGCCACGGTTAAGGGCGGACTGAATGTCCACCCTCCAAGAGTTTTGCTGGTTAACATTCTCTGACTAACTTTCATCAGTCGGGCACTTTTCAGGTCGTGCCAAATTACGGAGTCCTTAATCTCAATCCTTTTCGATCACTCATCCAAGAACTACAACGGCGTTAACGCTCTTATCGACTTAACTCTTACCATTCCTGCCGGGGAGCTTTTTGGTTGCCTTGGCCCAAATGGAGCAGGGAAAACGACTGCGATGAAATTGGCCGCCGGGCTTGTCAAGCCGACATCCGGTCGTGTATTAATCAATGGACACGATATTCAAGCCGAACCACTGATTGCGAAAAAAATGTTCGGATTTATTCCTGACAACCCATACATCTACGAAAGTTTGACTGGCCGCGAGTTTCTGCATTACTGCGCCGGGCTTTACAAAATGGAACCGAAAGAGACTTTTGATAAGGTCGCCCATCTCCTGAATCTTTTTCAGATTACCGACTGGGCTGACCGTCGGGCCGGACAGTACTCGCATGGCATGAAACAGCGCATTGTGATGGCTTCAGCATTTCTTCACGATCCTAAGGTAATCCTTATCGATGAACCGATGGTGGGGCTTGATCCAGCGGCGATGAGGCTGGTTAAGAAGGTGTTAAGAGATTTCGTTGATAGTGGTGGCGCGGTTTTTCTCTCGACTCACACTCTCTCCGACGCTGAGGAACTCTGTGACCGGATCGGGATCGTTCATCGCGGTAGAATGGTTGTTTGCGGCCGACTTGACGAAGTGAGACATGAGGGAGAAAATCTTGAACATGCTTTCATGAGCTTTACACAAGGGGAGAACGCCCTGTGAGCAGAATACGTTTGTTCTGTCACGTATCTCACATGCCCTCATGTGGCTCCTTTCGCGGAAAATCGCCTCGCTCCGGATGGAATATATCGCATGAGTGACTTTCCCAAGACAGAACTCGGTTGGCGCTTGCGAGCATTATGGGGGGGGTATAAGCTCGATCGTTGGAGCGTTAGAATAGGAAAGTTGATCGCTTTTATAGTCATTATTGGCTTTTCTGTTGGTGCGACCTACTTCTTTCAAAAAGTGTTTCACAGTCTTCTCGAGTTGGAAGGGATTGGTGAGCCATTATTATGGCGGGTCGTTGGAATGACATTGACTACGGTCTTTGTAATGCTCGTCGTTAGCAATTTAATTACTGGAATTGCAACACTCTATAAATCGAACGAGATCATATTCATGATGACTCGCCCGGTTCCTTTTAAACGAGTATTTCTGAATCAATTCTCCGACAATCTGGCTTACTCTTCGTGGTCGCTTGCAGTGCTGGGAGTTCCGCTTATTTTTGCGTGGGGAACGACCTTCCATGTAAATGCATTATGGGTGTTAGGGATAATATTTTTCGGTCTTTGGCCGATGATCATTATATCGGCAGTGATTGGGGCCGCGGGTTTGATGGGATTGATCTTTATCGCTCACAAAACATCCTCTTCTTTCACAATGGGGCTGGTGCTTATAATCATTGCTGTATCCATAGCCATGACTGCGGTAAATCGCAACCGACAGTTCATCGTCGAAGGGGCGGCCCGAACCTCAACCATAGAACGTTATATTTCATCACTCGCTCGAGAAAACCGAGCGCCTCTCGTTCCAAGCTCCTGGTTATCGATAGCAATGCGATCAGTAAGTCGCGGCGATCAGAGCCGAGCGCTATTTTTAATCGGTCTTTTATCGCTTACCGCCACTGTGTGGCTAAGGTGGCTTGGGGTTACGGCTGGGAGGCATTACTATGCAAGCTGGACGTTTTTCAGTGAGATAACTGGGCAAAAGAGTCGAGGTGAGCCTCCCCATCGGGCATTGCGTTTTAATCGCGGATTGTTTCCAAATCCGGCGTGGGCGATGTTGCGCAAGGATTTACTCCAATTTGTTCGGTCGCCAAGTCAGTGGGCTCAGTTTATGATTCTAATCGCATTTTTAATCATATATCTGATGAACTTGATTTACGTCTCAAGTCGGTTCAACTTTGAAGCGCCCTACTGGAAAACAATGGTGCTGTTCCTGAATTTCTCTTTTACAGGTTTTATCCTCGCAACACTTTCGGTGAGATTTGTCTTTCCCTTAGTGAGTCTTGAGGGGCGAGGTTATTGGGTGGTTCGATCAGCTCCGGTAACAACAAAACTATTATTCTTAGAGAAATTCACACTGGCGTTTATAGTTTTTATGGGATTATGCGAATTGATCGTATATATATCGGGTCATGTACTGCATGTCAGAGGGGGAATGATGATATTGATGACGACTGGCACTTTCCTGATGGGAGCTACTCTTACCGGCGTCGCAATCGGAATGGGGGCGATTTTCCCGGACTTCAAGGAAGAATCTCCGATGCGAATTGCCTCTTCGCCCGGTGGGGTGCTGACAGTAATAGTCTCACTTGTTTATGTTGGTATAATGGTCTCCTTTATGGCTTGGCCAGCGCGAGGTTATTTTCATTACCTTTTGGGAAGAGCTCCGTTCCCAACTGATCGGGTGACCATGGCGTTGGCGGCGATTATCTTACTCAATGGATTGGCGCTGTTCCTGCCAATCCGAGCCGGGTACCGAGCTATGGCCGTGCGGGATATATGAGTTCTTTAGAGACACCTTCCTTTTTACCAAGCGAGAACAAGGTTCTTGTCGTCGATTCTGGTAAAAAGCTTGGTAATTTGATCGAGAAGGGACTCGGTAGTGGGGTGTCGATCGATCGTGCGGCATCAGGTGACACTGCTCTTCATATTATTGCTCTTCAACACGTCGATCTGGTGATTACTCAGCTAAGATTACCTCTTTTCCACGCACTTGACCTCGCGTCTAAATTAAAAAAAGTGCGCCCTGAAATCGCACTTCTTGCTGTTTCGACAGGAGAACCGGTTAAAGACGCCATTGAATTGTTTAATCTTGGCTACCCTCCAGTAATTCAACTACCAGAAGGTGAGCAAAATCTAATTCGGCTAGCCACTGATATCCTGCTGGGGAACCAGTGGTTGCGTAGCGTAAAGTTAGTTCGTGAGGAGCTTAAACGGAGTTTTGGGTATGATAAAATTCTTAGCGCCCACCCTTCGATGCGTATCGTTTACGAAAGATTGAAACGAGTTACAGGTAGCAAAGTACCAGTTCTTGTCACCGGCGAATCTGGGACGGGCAAAGAACTTGTGGCTCGGATGATCCATTCGACTTCTGTTAGGTCTAAGCGTCCATTTATTTCCGTAAACTGTGCGGCGGTCCCGGAAGGGCTTCTTGAGAGTCAGTTCTTTGGTCACGAAAAAGGGGCATTCACGGGCGCGGCACAAAAACTCGCCGGGAAATTCGAGTTGGCGAACAACGGAACACTATTCCTTGACGAAATCGGCGAGATGACCCCGGCTCTTCAAGCCAAGTTACTGCGCGTCATCGAATATGGAGAATTCGAACGGGTCGGTGGGTCTGAAACAGTAAAAGTCGATGTGAGACTGATAACGGCCACAAATCGAAATTTGGAGGCAATGGTTCAGGCAGGATCATTTCGCACCGATCTGTTTTATCGAATAAATGTATTCCCGATTCAACTTCCCCCATTGCGCGAGCGCGGAGAAGATTGTATTCTATTATCATACAATTTTCTATACGAAGCTTCTAAACGAAATAATCGGCAAGTGCGCGCCATCGACTCTGATGCTTTGGAGTTGTTATCGAAATACCAATGGCCCGGAAATATCAGGGAGTTAGAGAACGCAATCGAACGAGCGCTCCTTTTGAGCGATGGTTTTGAGTTAAGACCTGTTGATTTTCAATCGCAGGCTGATTGGCTCAAAACTCACTTTGAAATGCCTAAGCAAGCGGACGACGACGACCCCGAACTGCTTGAGGATTTTGAAGGAGAGGGGATTCGGACACTCGCCGAGATTGAGCGTGATGCTGTATGGCAAGCGGTTGACGCCGCTAACGGCAATGTCGCCCTCGCCGCACGACGGCTTGGGATAGCTCGTGGGACGCTCTACAAAAAGATGGAAGAGCACGGATTGTCCAATAGAGAAGAGAAGAATGCCAAATAAAGAACCGAAGAGAATCAAAGCCGATTCCGACCCTACTTTGGCACGCATTGTTAGAATAATTATCAGTGCAGTAAGCCCGAAGTCTATTTACCTTTTCGGGTCGCGCGCCGATGGAACATCCGATGTTGAGAGTGATTACGACCTTCTCTTGATTTATGATGGACCCTTGCCAAAAATAGAAGTGGAACAGAAGGTGGTGCGGTCATTCACCCGACATGATTTTTCGATGGACCTTTTTATTATGAGTTCTGCGGAATTCAATCAACGCAAATTTCTCCCTATGAGTCTGGCTCGCGAGGTTTTCGAAACCGGATGCTTGGTAGATGCCTGATAATCTCCATGAAGAGGTTGGACGTTGGGTGATCAAGGCCGAACACGACCTAAGAACTGCCCGTTCTGTTTTGAAGGATACAGATCCTATCACAGACACCGGAAGTTTTCATTGCCAGCAATGTATCGAGAAATGCTTCAAAGCGGTGCTTGTATCCCGACTAAAGCACATACATAAATCGCACTATTTGCCTTTTCTTCTTGAGGAGTGTCTTGAGGTCGAATCTGGACTCTCAATATTCATGGAAACAGCAGAACGTCTCTACCGATATGCAATAACATCACGATATCCTGACGATTGGAGAGAAATATCTCTTGAAGAGGCTCAAGAAGCTCTGAGGCGGGCAGAAGAGGTCTATGCTTTTGTTACTGATCTGCTGAATGAAAGAGGATATGAACTTCAGACCCAGCCCACTTTTCCAAGGGGAATGCTTGCAGAATCTGAGAAAGAGACAGTTCGCCTTGCGTTGGAACAAGCCAACGGAAACATTGCCCTCGCCGCCAGACGACTGGGGATTGCTCGCGGTACGCTATACAAGAAGATGGAAGAGCACGGATTGAAATAATTTGGGCACAAACCCGAATTAAACACTGACTTTCTAAAAACAGTTCAGTCAACCTTCCCAAATAAAAAAGCAGAAAAAAATTATGCCCTCTTTCTCATACACTGCTATAAATGAGCAGGGGCGCGAAGTCTCAGGCTCAATTGAAGCCGCTGACCAGAGTGCCGCCGAACGTCAGCTTGAGGGACAGGAGCTGATGCCGCTTCGCGTGAGTCAAGTTGACTCCAAAGGGAAAAGCGCCGCCAAAGTCGTAGCGCCAGTGGCGGAAACCTCAGGCAAGCGGAAAGCTGTCAGTGAGCGCGACATCATCGATTTCACAAAGCAGTTAGTTACTTTGATGAAGGCTGGTGTACCAATTCTTTCAAGCCTTGAAACGCTAGCAGGTCAAGCGGCAAATCCTGCGTTTGCAGAAACTCTTGTCACGGTTGCTACTGATATTGCGGCTGGTAATGATTTTTCTGCCGCGCTGTTTAAACATCCAAAAGTTTTTAGTGAACTCTATTGTAACGCTGTTCGGGCAGGTGAGGTGGGTGGTGTGCTTGATGAAGTGCTGACTCGTTTAACGGGTGTAATGCAACGCGATTGGGAGATTCGCAAGTCGGTAAAAAGCGCTCTTCGTTACCCGATGATCGTGGTGATCGGTATGGCAGTTGCATTTCTCGTGTTGGTCTCGTTCGTAGTTCCTAAGTTTGCCAAGGTTTTCGAGCAAATAAATATGGAGTTGCCGCTTCCGACAAAATTATTGCTTGGGCTCGCTTCGCTATTGCAAAATTACTGGTGGGCGCTTATAATTGTTGTAGGGGGAGCAATTTTCGGATTTAAGCGTTATCTTTCCACGCCTAAAGGGGAATATTGGTGGGATGCCACACTCCTCAAATTGCCGATTTTCGGTCCATTGGTAATGAAGACAGCGATGACACGATTTACCAAGATGTTCGAGACGCTTTCTCGCTCTGGTTTGCCTATCCTTCAAATATTTGAGGTCGTATCCAGGACTATCGGCAATAAAGTACTAGGCGAAGCACTGCTTAAAGCCTCTGAAGGAATTGAACATGTGCGCGGAGTGGCAGTCTCACTTTCGGAGACAGGACTTTTCCCGCCATTGGTAGTAAGAATGATCTCGGTTGGTGAAGACTCAGGCGCAATCGACGAGATGCTTGGCAATATCGGCGAGTATTATGATGGAGAAGTACAATCGACGGTGGAAGGTTTGACCGGCATGATCGAACCGATCTTAACCGTTGGCATGGGAGCTATGGTACTCGTTTTGGCATTGGCAATTTTCCTGCCAATGTGGAACATGATGGAAATGGCTCAAAAAGCAACCGGACATTAACCCGCTGGGGGCGTCGGCTACCAGCCTAATTAGAGACAATTCACGATAGTCGATGGGCAAAATTCCACTCAGACCCCGACTCTCAAATTAGAAATAGATCCAAAGGAGAACCTTCCGTATGAAATTGACCCTTAAAGCGATGCTCTTTGCACTGCTTATTCCACTTGCAACCGGACTGGCTGGTTGTGAGACAACTGCCGATATCGAACTTAAACGGGCTGAGAAAGCTCTAAATGATGCCTTGGCTGTTGGCGCCGACGCCAGTGCTTCAGATGATTATTCCAAGGCTGAAGAACTTCTGATTAAAGCTCAGGAGTTGGCAAGGGATAATAAAATTCTTGAAGCGCGACAAATGGCGGTAGAAGCGAAAGTAATCGCCGATGATGCCAAGAGAAAAGCCGAAGAAAGGCAGAGAATATTAGATGATGAGGCTGACCGTCTGGGCAAATAGCCCATACTATCTTCCGGGAACAACTCCCCCCCCTGCTGACAAGGGGGGGAATCCTGGTTCGATGACAACTGATTGATTTATACGCGCGAGTGATATCGGACTTCACTCACCTAATAATGACCATATCTGCATCGAAATTCTCACGTTATCGTGAGATGAATAAAATATAAAAAATTTTCCGACCAACCCAGAATTGACCAAAGTTCCGCTCCCAAATTACACGAACTGCATGGATCATCGAATGCTATCGTAAATCATCTCGTTAAACAGAAATAAAGTGGGGAACATAATGAATCCAAAGTGGATTCTTTCGTTGTTGACGTTTGCGGCATTGTCGATAAATAGTAACGCCGCGACGATATCGGGTCTTTTACCTTCGGTCAATATTACTAACGATGGTATTGCTGTCTCCCAGTCAACTCCATCCATTCAACTGATGGATGTTACGCTTGAAGGAAAGACTTTTCAATCGATTGCGATTGAATCCGAGGCTTTTGCAGGCGCTGTTGGCGGTCCGGCAGTACCTGTTACTACCAGAATGATAGAAATTCCGCAAGGAATGGAGCCAGTTCTTAGCTTCGATCCCGGCAATGTCGAGATAATCGAGCATGTCAATCTTTCACCGATTCCCTGCTCATCCGACAATTCCGAGACAACTGAAAATTCATTTCGTCAGGAATTATACGAGAAAGACGGCCTGATTCCCGAAGAAGCGGTCTCCCTTTCATTACCATTTCAGGTCGGTGGCAAGCGTTATGCAGTCCTGACTATTTCATCCTGCCAATACAATCCCGCCCGTCAAACACTTTTGGTTCATCATGAACTTAAGGCTTCGGTACAGTTTGTACCGTCACAAAGCGCTCCTCCGAAGCAGAAGTTCGATGAGCCTGCCTGGCGCGAGCTTTCTGCCGCGATAGAAGGCGGTCCTTCGCGGGACGATGTAGCCCTCCGCGCTGACAACCTTGGCCATTTGGTAATTGTTATTCCCAACTCTGACGCTTATTCCAACAGTGTAGCGCCTTTGGTTGACTGGAAAAAGCGCATGGGATATGTGGTGACCGTCGTCCGAATGGTTCGCGATATGGATAACACCGCCGCCGCATTAAAATCTTACCTTGAAACTGCTTGGGAAGAGTGGGACATTCCGCCGAGTTTTATCCTCCTTGTGGGCGACGCTTCTCAGATGCCCTGCTTCAGGGATAATGACGCCGAAGGTCTTAGCTGGTACATTTCTGACAATCAATATGTAACTTATGGATATAACGAAGGCAACGAAATTGCCGGGTGGATTCCTCAATCCTTCATTGGCAGGCTTCCTGCCGCCAATGCTCCGGAAGCCGTCCAGATGGTGAGGAAGATCATCGGTTACGAGAGCACTCCTCTTGTTCAGCAACCTTGGGTCGAAGGTGGAGTGATGATTGCGGCGGGCGTCCACTCGTGCATCCAGACGAATCAAGCAGTGCGCGAGCAAATGATCGAGTACGGCTATCGACCCAACCGGGTTAGTGAAGCTTATGCAGAATATCATGCCGGTACGCCAAATGTCGATGCCGCCATTGTTACTAATGGCGTCAATAGTGGCGTTGGGTTCGTTAATTTCAGGGGTTATGATCTTTGGGGAGGCTATACCACCGGGCAAATTCGCGGGCTTCGTAATGGCTGGAAGCTCCCCATTGTCACCGGAATGGTGTGCGCTACCAACGATTTTGCAAATCGTTTTGGAGGCGAATCAATCGGCGAAGCTTGGGTTCGCGCCTACGACAACAACACTCCCTGCGGTGCCGTTGCCAGCTTTGGGCCAACCGACCGGCACACCCACACTTGGTTTAACAACACCATGAACGGCGAGTTCTACCGACTGTTGCTCAGGCGGGGCGTCCATTCTCTCGGAGCCTTATGTCTCGGCTCCAAACTCTCGCTGTTGAGAAACTACCCATCCTCCCTGACACTCGGCGACGGTACCGCATCTGGTTATTACTTCTTTGCATACAATCTATTAGGTGATCCAAGTATGCAGGTTCGGACACGCGATCCTCAAAGTCTGAATGTTACCTTCCAAGAGAACCTGTCCGTCGGAACGACAAATTTGATGGTCACTGTATTGGATGACAATGACGCTCCAGTTATCGGAGCTTACATCCATTACTATGGCGACGACGACCACCGCTATGGAGCCTACACCGACTCAAACGGTGAAGTCCTGATCGAAGTTCCGCCTTTGGAGGAAGGCTCACTTTTATTGACGGTAACCGCGACAAATTTTGTTCCATATCAAGACGAGGTTTCTATCGCGGCACAATCCCGCTTTGCGTCGCTCTCCGCCCTCAATTTGAGCGATGATAATGAGGGTGACAGCCAAGGAAATGGAGACGGAGCGATCACTCCCGGTGAACTGATTGAGTTTTCCGTTACCGTTGCCAATCGCGGATCCGAGACATTGCAGAATATTGAGGCAACGCTCGAGAGTCCCAGCCCTTATGTTAATATCACTCGGTCTTCTGCTGAATTTGGCAGTATCGAATCCGGCTCCGATGCGGTATCGAACGCTCCATATCTGGTGGAAATTTTTCCGGAAACCCCTTCGAATACCAAGATTGACTTTCGCTTAAATGTCTCCGCGGGAAACGATAATTTTCCAATTCACTTCTCACGAATGGTGAGTGGCTATGAGTTCAAAGTCGCCAGCTTTGAAACTGTGGGAGGCGATTTAGCCCCCGGTATGACCCGAAGGTTGGTTGTGACCGTTGAGAATATTGGGGATTTATCCTCGGCAAATCTGATTGGGACTATCTATTGCAGTGACCGGACGATCCAACTGCGTGGATCGGAGGCGCGCTTCGACGCAATTAATGTCGGGGAGAGTGGCAGTAATGCGGCTCATCCATTCGAACTGACTGCCGGCGTGAATTCCTATCATGGTGGCACGATCAATCTTGGTCTGCTTTTGGTGGACGAAGTTGGACTACGCGATAGCATCGCTTTTACAATGATCTTGGGCGATCCAGAGGTTAACTCACCACAAGGACCCGACGATTACGGCTACTGGGCTATCGACTCTCGAGACACAGTCACAGGAATTGAACCAACCTACGAACGCCTTCAGGGTGCGGTCAATCTCAACCTGAACGATAATAACGATGTCGCCACCCCGACAGGTATCGGCGGAATGGTCAGAGTGATCGATTTGCCTTTCTCCTTCGTTTTTTATGGAGAACGCTACCGTCGCGCTACGGTAAGTAGCAACGGCTTCATAGCATTCGGTGAGTCGATATCTATCGGCTGGAATAATCAGGAATTGGGAAGCGGGCTGACACCAGCCGCAATGATAGCTCCTTGGTGGGATGATCTCTATGGCGGAAGCGTATTCACCCGCTTCGATGCTGACAATTCCCGCTTCATTATCGAATGGCGAAACTTTAGCGGCGCCGGAGCACAGACGCTGAATTTCACCGTTGTCCTTTACGATCCAACCGTTGCCGTTACTGCCACAGGTGACGGAGAAATCGTCATCAACTATACCGATATTCCTCAACAACGCGACATACCCGATGAAGCAGTTACTATCGGAATTGCCTCGTCTGACAGCAAGACATCGCTAACGGTTCGTCATGCCCGTACCTCAGACCTGCGAACCGGGCTTTTACGCAACGGTTTGGCGATCAAATTCACTACAGGTGAATCGGTAGAAATTGGTTCGTTAGAGGGTCGCGTGACCGATTTTGAGACTGGAGCGCCAATGCCAGGCGTCCGCGTTATGTTAGAAGGAACCGGATTCTTCGCGATGACCGACGTGAATGGCGACTACAGAATCGATGGAGCGGCGGTTGGAATTTACTCAGTGATGGCTCGTAAAAGATACTTCAACGACGATACGGAAGCGGACGTGGAAATACGACGCGACGAAACCACCGTCGCTGACTTCAGCCTTACTCATCCAACTTTCAGTATCGACATCGAGGGGATCGATGTGACCGTTCCACCCGATTCGATCCGGTACCGGAATTTCCGGGTTTCGAATGATGGCAACGGAACTCTCGATTACAACATTGTCCTGACTTCTCCACCGGGAGAACAGAATCGTGACAGTCTTTGGAGTGTAATGTTCAACTGGGATGTTACCGCTACGACCGGCGAACAACAGTTCCGCGGGGTAACTGCCGATAATGATTTCTTCTACTTCTCGGCTCAGAGGGTGCGGGCCGTCTATCCTCATCCGATTTATGTGCTGAATAAGTTAGGCGAGTCGGTTCGGGAGATCGATCAGATTCCGATCGACTCCGCCGCGCAAGGTTATCGATGCATGGACTTCAACGGTCAGAATCTTGTTGCAGTCGAAGAAAGAAGCATTGTAGAAATCTCGCGAGAGGGCGATTTTGTCAGATCGATTCTGACGCCAGAAAGGTCGGCTTCGCTTTGCCTCGCATATGCGCCTTCATTGGGAACATATTTTACCAAAGGACTTACCGGCAGCACGGTTTTTCAGATTGATCCAGATGGAAACTTGATCGCAGAGTATCGAACTCCTGAGAACTCATTCCGTACTTATGGATTTGCCTGGTTTCCCGCTGATCCGGACAGCTTTTATCTCTATATAATGCGCTTCAATCCTGAAAGCACTCTGACCGAGTTATGGCGAATGAATCCAACAACTGGAAGTTGGCTATTTGTTCGCACGTTGGATTTGGGTGAAGGTTATAGTCCGCTCGACATGGTTATAACCAAGCGTTACGATCCACTTGTATGGACACTTGCAGTGCTCGTGAACCATGTGAATGGCGATCACCTGATAGGTTTCCAACTTGCGTCGAATACTTCTTGGATCAATTTTAATCCTTCTGCTGGAACTTTACCGCCAAGTGAAGCACAAGATTTCACTATCGAGTTTAAATCTGAGGATATGCCGCGAGATGTATATCACATGATTCTTGAACTGTCGCACAATGCCGAAGGAGAAGTATTCGAAATCCCGGTGACGTTCACGGTTGGTGATGAGTCTTCGATAAGGGATGACGAACTTATTCCGTCAACTTTAACCTTGCAATCTTTCTACCCCAACCCGTTCAACTCGAAGGCTAAAGTGGCTTTCAGTATTCCCGAAGCCAGCCCGGTGAATTTAGCATTGTTCGACGCGATGGGAAGGGAACTGAGAAGATTAAATCTTGGGAAAATCGAGGCGGGCAGCCATACCGTTTCGTTCGACGGAGAAGGTCTAAGCAGTGGCATATATCTTGTCAGAATCGAGACATCTGCGGATTCCAAGTCACAGAAAATGGTTCTGATAAGGTAGAAGCGGCTCTAATGAGTTCCTAAATAAAGAGTCAGCCGCATGGCTGACTCTTTTGTCTTAATACGCCGAGAGTGTCCACACGGACGCCCTCGTCCGCTGAACATTCAAGCACAAAAGAGCGCGGCCGAGGGCGTCCGCCTGGACAAGTCGGGACAAATTTAGAGTATCTCAAAGAACTCGTCCTCAATCTACGGCTAAGTTGCTAATAATCAATGATCGTTTCGTAGATCGGTGACATTCTGCGACTTACCGAGACACCTATTTGAGTTTAATCTGACAAACGCTTGAACCCGACATCCAAGAGGTTGATCGCCTATTTTCAGTCGAAGTGATTCGAACCTGCGTCAAAGACTCCCCTTCTGCCTCACAAATTACTATATTTAATGTTTGGCTAATTATAGCAATAAATCCAAATTTCATATACAAGACGAGCTGTCTATGACACCCAAGCGCGATTTTCTGAGTTTCGCGGAATGCTCCCGCACCGAATTCCTGCACCTTATCGATCATTCGATTCGTCTCAAGGACCAAACACGGGCTGGGGTCTGTCCGCAACCGCTATTCGGGAAAACCGCCGCGTTGATTTTTCATAAACCGTCGCTCAGGACACGTATCTCGTTTGAAGTCGGCGTCAGACAATTAGGCGGGACGGGCTTCTTTATTACCGACAAGGAGATTGAGCTTGGCAAGCGTGAGACGATTGCCGACGTGGCGCGTGTGATGTCGCGGTACGTCGATTTGATCGTCATTCGGACATTCAAGCAGTCGGACATTGTTGAACTTGCCGAATGGTCGGACGCTCCTGTCATCAACGCGCTGACCGACCTATTGCATCCGTGTCAAGTTTTCTGCGATCTGATGACGATCAAGGAGAAGCTCGGCGTTGTCGAGGGACTAAAAATCTCCTACCTTGGCGACGGTAACAATATGACTCGTTCCTGGATCGAAGCGGCTCGGCTACTCGACATCGATCTCTGGGTCGGCACAACGCCTGAAACGGATCCCGGCAAAGATTTCATTGCCGGAGTGATGAAAAACGGCGCGGGTAGAGTGACTATCACTTCCGACCCGGTCGCGGCTGTAAAGAATGCCGATGTAGTCTATACTGACGTTTGGGCCTCCATGGGTGAAAAGGATAAAGTCGAGGAACGAACCGCGTTGCTTGCTCCGTATCAGATCAACGCCGGGTTGATGTCCCATGCCAAGAAGAACTGCCTGGTCATGCACTGCCTACCTGCCGAGCGAGGGCGCGAGATTACCGACGAAATGATGGAGCACCCCAATTCAGTCGTGTTCGATGAAGCGGAGAACCGTCTCCACGGACAGAAGAGTATTATGATGTGGTGCATGGGAGCGATTTGAAAAAGGATGAGGGATGAGGGTCCGGAAGAGCTTACTGATATTCTTGTGCCTGTCGGCGTGTCAGACGACACCGTTCGAGAATGCACAGCAACTAGCCCAACAGCATGAGTACGCAGAAGCGTTAGAGCTGTTAAAAGCTGAAGGATTCGACACGACAAGTATAGAATGTCTATCCTTTCGCGCAGTTGCATTCTTTGCGGAAAATCGGACGGAAGAAGGATTTCAAGATATCGAGAGATTGAACCAACTGAATCACGATGGTCGGTTTCATGCGGCGAAAGCCTTAGTGAAAGCCGCAACGGTTGCTGGGCGCGAGAAATTTCGCGCTATAGATGTGATTGCTCTTCTCGATAGCGCCGTTGCCTTCGATCCATCGATGACCGGAGACGTGGTAAATTTGGCTTGGTTGCGTGGAATTGAATTCCTCAATTCTTCAGGAGATGCAGGAAGACTTTATCTCAACTGCGGAATCAAATACGATTCCAATTTGCTCTCTCGCCTGCGAGCCCATGACATAACGCTTGCCAGACGCTATGATGAATTAAGTGAGATGGTCAAATCACTGCCGGCCTACGCAGAATATGGCCGAAAGTTCTTCACGAATTTCGGGAAATTCCCAACGAACCTGTTGGATATTCAGAACGCCTTCCCCGAGGCGGGGCTTAGGAATCGCGAAGGCTGGGAAATCACCATCGACGGCAGAGATGGAAAGATCGTTGCCTTAGCCACCTCATTGCTTGGTAATCGTTTAGGTATAAAGCGCGGCACTGTTCTGGTCGGCGGCTGATTTTGAATACACCGCCTTTTCCGCCTATCACGGTAGAAGTTGGAATCGACATTGTTGAGACTGACCGTGTTGCCCGAATGCTCGATAGATGGGGAGACCGGTTCGTCCAGAGGTTCTTCACGACTGCCGAGCAGAATCAACTTCGGGGTCGGGTCGAACGAATGGCTGGATTGATTGCCTGCAAGGAGGCGGCTTCCAAGGCATTAGGTTTGGGCTTGCGGGGGCTCGGCTGGAAAGAGATGGAAGTTATTCACGCTATTACTGGTAAGCCAACCTTACGGTTTTATGGCCGGGCGGCCAAACAGGCGGCATCGCTTGGTTGGATAAACACTACCGTCAGCATGACCCACGATGCTGGTGTGACTGCCGCGGTGGTTGTGGCGCTGGGAGTGATTCAGGAGCCAAAGTGAACTGGCAGGAGGCGGCACGGGCGATTCTCGACCGGGCTGTGAAACAGGGCATTATCACAAGTGACCATCGGAGTGAACTTAAGGGTGTCATCGGGAAGGGGAATGCCATTCAGGCATCTCAGTACCTCCGACATCTGTCGGACTTGCAGTACTGCCGTCATCTGTCGGCAGTACCAGTACCCGGGTGGAATAAGGTTTGGGCAGGAAATACGCTTATCGGCTGGTGGGGAGAGATCGTCACTGAAGAGCCGATCCGGCTGGTAGCCATAGAATTAACCCGTTATGAGAATGTTGGCGAGGAGATACGCCAATTCCTGATGGCACGCTGGAATGATTCGACCGAATCCGTGCTCACCCCTGAGGCAAAGAACCTTTGTCGTGAGTTGGGATTAGGCACAGAGTCTGGCAGACTCTCACAACCTGAGCTTCGTTTCTTACAACGAGTTAATCTCGATCGCCATGAAAATGTAATTGTCGAGAAGTGGGGTTGGTCGAAACAGGCGGGGGTAGCTTTTCTTTCCGATGGTGGTCGGGAGACCATTAGACCGGAGCTCGCCTGTTCAAAGGCTATCGAGTCTATTTCCAGTGAAGACGGCAAAATTCCTGATGAGTGGCGCCTAAGACTATCGGGTTTTCAAAAAAATGATGAATGCCTGGAAGTTGCAGACCTTCCTCAATACGTCCAATTTATTACTACGATTGAATATTGGGGATTGGGGCAGGCTTGGAGTGGCGGGGTAAAATTGTTCTTACCGGCGCAGGAATGGCTGAAAAAGCTTGCCGCAGAGTTGTCCTCACCCTGCGGGATTTAGTCATCACAGGCAATCTTGAAGCCGCATGAATGACACCGATGACCGCAGGCAAAAACGAAGCCGGTATCGCCACAACGAGGACATGATCTGTCAAACTCGTTTTCAAACCACGAATTAGGGTTTTCGTCTCCAACTGGTCGTCCTCGCCCTGTGGTTTGTGTGGCGTCGTTGGAGCTGAAATCGAACTGAATTTGTGACGGATGGCTTTTTAAAAAGTGTGTGTGTTGGGTCCGTCGGATGTTTCGGGATGCCATTTATCTGCACATTAGAATAGTATGTATTCTTTAATATAACATTGAATATCCGTTTTGTCAAGCGATTTCTATCCGCGCCTGTAGCTCAATCGGATAGAGCAACAGCCTTCTAAGCTGTAGGTTCCGCGTTCGATTCGCGGCAGGCGCGCTAATTTATAGTGATACTTTGAGGGCAGACTTTCAGAGTTCGTTGATTTATTCAAAATTCACTTAGATCTGTTCAGGCGGACGTCCTCGTCCGCCCGAACTTAGTGCTTGATTGTCGGCGGACGTGGACGTCCGCCTGAACAAAATTAGCATTTTCTCGAATAATTCAACGAACTCTTTCAGTCCGCTCTTATGAGGGTTAGACCTGCCCTTAAAAGAGGTTCAAACTCCGAAATGGAATATGTCGAAAAAAAAGATTGCGCTTCCTTCACCAGATAGTGAACTGATCATGCCACCGGTATTACCGGTAATGCCTCTTCGTGATTTCGTAATATTTCCGCACACGGTCATTCCTCTTGTCGTCGGTCGTGCTGGAACTGTTCAATCCGTCGAAGCGGCGCTGCAAGGTGATAGATTGATCGTTCTGGTTGCACAAAAAGATGCTACAACCGAAAACCCCGGTCCTGCGGATATGTACCGTATCGGGGTCGTCGCACGAGTAGCACAGATGATGAAATTACCCAACGGTCTTGCCAAAGTGTTGCTTGAGGGATTGGTTCGCGTTCGAGTTACGCGCTATCACCGGTCAGGCCAACAGCTTATGGCGTCAGTAATTGTGATGAAGGACGATAATGTTGGTGTAACTGAGGTTGAGGCGGCACGTCGCCATATTGTCCAGGTTTTCAAGGATTTCGTTATCCTGAATCGACAAATACCTGATGAGGTAGCTGTCGCAGTTGAGAATTTCCTCGGGCCTCGAAGACTTGCCGATTTCGTCATCATGCACCTGAACCGGACTACTGCCGAAAAACAGGCGCTTCTGGAGACAGAGTCAGTCTATGATCTGCTCGTTGCTCTGGCCAAAGAACTGGTGCGCGAGATCGAGATACTTAATCTTGAACAGAACATCGAAGGTAAAGTTCGTGAGAAAATTTCAAAATCACAGCGAAATTACTACTTGCAGGAACAACTTCGAACGATCAAGAAAGAACTTGGCGAAGAGGGCGAAGACGATCTATCTGACGTAATAGAATACAGACGAAAGATCAAGAAGGCGAAAATGCCGAAGGAAGCCCGTCTTAAGGCAGAAGAGGAGCTGAAGCGACTGGAAATCACCTCGATGATGTCACCCGAGGCAACGGTGATCCGAAGCTATCTCGACTGGTTGATCGGCGTTCCCTGGCACCACGCCAGCGTTGATAATCGCGACATCCCCGCGGCAAGTAAAATCCTCGATGATGATCATTACGGTTTAGAGAAACCGAAGGAACGTATTCTTGAACATCTTGCCGTTTTGGCGACCGCAGGCAAGATTAAGGGTCCAATCCTCTGCCTTATTGGCCCTCCAGGTGTCGGCAAAACTTCGTTGGGCAAATCCGTTGCGAGAGCTTTAGGCCGACAATTTGTGAGAGTTTCCCTCGGTGGAGTCAGAGATGAAGCAGAGATCCGCGGCCACCGAAGAACTTACATTGGCGCTCTGCCGGGCCGGGTTGTCCAATCGATGAAGAAGGCCGGGACGGTCAATCCTGTTTTCTTGCTGGACGAAATCGACAAAATGTCAACCGATTTTCGAGGAGATCCTTCATCGGCATTGCTGGAAGTACTTGACAGCGAACACAATCATCAGTTTTCAGATCATTATCTTGAAGTAGATTATGATCTGTCACAGGTTTTGTTCCTGACAACCGCCAATAATCGTGATGGGATCCCATGGCCTTTGCAAGATCGTATGGAAATCATCGAGCTTCCCGGATATCTTCATCAAGAAAAATTTGAGATTGCCAAGAGATTTCTTGTCCCCAAACAGCTATCAGAGTGCGGCTTAAAAGAGCGGGATATTTCCATCACCGATTCGGCCATCAACATCACCATCGAGAGATACACCCGCGAAGCCGGAGTTCGTGAGATGGAGAGAGCTATTGCCAAGCTGTTGAGAAAAGCCGTCCGACAGCTTACAGAAAATCAAGACCTCCCCAGACCATTCGTCATCGATTCTGCCAAGGCTCTTACAATGTTAGGCGTCGCTCCTTACGAGGAACCCGCGGTCGATGGTTTGTCGCGAGTAGGTAGTGCGGTCGGCCTTGCCTGGACGGCAACCGGAGGAGATATTCTGGTTATCGAAGCGGAAACCATGAAGGGGAAGGGTACGCTCACACTGACTGGACAGTTAGGGAATGTCATGCAGGAGTCAGCCAAAGCGGCGCTGACCGTTGTCAGAGCACGAGCAGGTAAACTCAATTTTGACTCGGACGTTTATCTGAAGAGTGAAGTCCATATTCATATTCCAGAAGGAGCTGTGCCCAAGGACGGTCCTTCCGCTGGTGTTACGATGGCGACGGTGTTGGCGTCGGCATTCTCCAAGAAGCCTGCTCGCGGCGATATAGCCATGACCGGCGAAATCAACTTGCGCGGCGATGTGCTTCCAATCGGTGGATTGCGTGAGAAGCTGATGGCCGCGGTCAGGGCCGGTATCAAAACCGTAATCATACCTGAGCGGAACCGTAAAGAGCTATCTGAGATTCCCGATGCTGTCAAAGAGCCGTTGGAAATTATCCCCGTAAAAACCGTCGATCAGGTGCTTGACATCATGCTTAATTTACCGAAACCAATCGAGACAAGACCTCGACGGGAGATTCGCAAATCCAAGAGTTCAGCGGTGGCAGCGAGATAGGATTTTTTTTCAGCCCGGGAGCGGCGATACAGCTACCGCCTCTCCCCATCTAAATCCGTAACCGACGAGTGACTTATGACTACATATTTGCATCGATTCCTGCCGAGTAAAAGCGTCTCGCTCGGCCTACTGGTGATTTGCGGCTATTTATTGATGTCTGTCGCACCTGCCAATGCCTCCCAGCTCGCTCAGGTTGCCCTTACCGACCTCTCCCAGCTTGAAAGACTCCAACGCGCCGGGTTCGACGTTAGTTACTACTCAGCGGGAGGACTCGCTGAAGTTGTCCTGATGAATCAAGCTGACCGAACGCGGCTGAACGATACAGGATTTCCTTACTTCATTTCTATTGAAAACATCGAGGAATTCAACCAGTCACGACTGAGCCCGGCTCGCGACGACATGGGTGGTTACAGGACTTTCGATGAAATCGTGGCAGAGATGGTCCGCCTCCAGGAAGCCTACCCCGAAATCATAAGTTCACCCATACAGTTTGGAGAGACCATCGAGGGTCGGCCGATGTTAGCGCTGAAAGTATCTGACAATCCAGGTGATGATGAAGACGAACCGGAAGCGCTCTTCACATCGTTGATTCACTGCCGTGAAGTAATCACATCCTATGTTCTGTTTGGGGTGATCGAACAGCTTGCTGAGGGATATGGCGACAACGAACGAATAACTCGATTGGTCGATGAACGTCAGACGTGGTTCATTCCTGTAGTGAATCCTGATGGTTATGTCTATAACGAGGAGAGTAGCCCCGAAGGGGGAGGAATGTGGCGCAAAAATCGCCGACGAAATGATAACGGAAGCGTTGGCGTCGATCTGAACCGCAATTTTGGCGCTCACTGGGGTTACGATAATGTCGGTTCGAGTCCCGCTGGTGATAATGAGACATATCGAGGCACAGAAGGGTTTTCAGAACCGGAAACTCAAAGTATCAGAGAGTTCGTCGCCAGTCATCACCCTACAGTTTCTATCTTTTTTCACTCCTACAGTAATCTCTGTCTCTATCCTTATGGGTATGACGTAATCCAGCCTCCGGATCGGGCGGTCTTTTCAGCGCTTGCCAAGAAGATGGTCGCAGTTAATCACTACCTGCCAGGAACCGGCTGGGAAGTGATCTATCGGACCAATGGTGATAGCGACGATTGGCTCTATTCGGACGACGGTCACGACCCAGTCTTTGCTTTCACTATGGAGGTCGGAAGCCGCCAGGACTACTTCTGGCCGCCGCTTGATCGCGTCGAACCGCTTGTGGCCGAAAATATCGAAACCGTAATGACCCTCATCGAATACTCAGACAGACCCCGAAGAGTTCTTCAACCGCCAACCCCGGAAATTGCCCTTGCTACGATAACTCCAGCAGGACGGTTAAGCCTTGATTGGACAGTGGCAGAAGATGAGGCTAACCCGCCTGTTTCGTATCGAATCAAGGCGCGAATGCCCGGTGAGCCAACAGTCGATGAAGGACTTCCCAATGATGTTCGTTGGGTAAAAGTTAACTTTAATATGTCACAGAATGATCGCCACAGTGGAACCCATAGCTTTCGAGCGGCGCTTCAATCTCCGATGTCAACGATGACGCTTGCCGAGCCTATCGTCGCTCCCGACACCATTAGAGCATGGCTGAATTACACCCTCAGATCTAATAGATCACATTGTATTGCGCTTGAAGTTTCCGAGGAAGGATATTCATGGGAGCCGCTTCCCGGCAACCGTACTCAGGATTTTGTGGTAAATAATCATAGCATCGGCCATGGTATCACCGGGACATCGGGGGGGTGGCAAAATACTTACTGGACTACGGGTGATTTTACCGGAAATGTGGTAAAATTACGATTCAGATATTATTCGTTCAACGTTATTCCCAATCCCGCAAACAGCGAGTTCTGCTACATCGACGATATTTCACCCCTCCCAACTTATAGTCGCGAAGATATTATCGCTGAAAATATCGAAGATCTGCACTGGGATGGAAATACACAAAATCATGAGCAGGAACTTGTCTATTCCGTTGAGTCAGTAGATGCTGACGGAGACGAGTCGTTCTTCAGTATTCCAGAGCAGGCGGCAGAGGGATTCGACCCACTCGTCCTGCGTTGCACTGTTGGCTGGAGCCTGGTGAGTGCTCCAATGCAAGTACCGGATCCTTCACCATCGGCAATTTTCTCACCGTGGATCGAAAGGGGATCCCTGATCATGATAAAAGACGGATGGGGGAGTTTCTTTTTGCCCGCAATGAATTTCGATCAGATCAGGGCGTGGAACCCACTTGCTGGGTATCAGATCAAAATGAATCACTCTGATACTCTCGTATTTCCTGGTGCGCGCATCCCGGTCAATACTCCTCTGCTCATCTTGAGAGGCTGGAATACTATCAGCTATCTGCCCCCAACGGAGATGTCTGCTAATGCGGCTCTTGACGATATTGTCGAGCACCTGATTTTCGCCAAGAATGGCTTCGGCGAATTCTGGGCGGTCGAACAGGGATTCAGCAACTTACGAGCGCTTGAGCCCGGCATGGGGCTATCAGTCAAATTAAGTGAAGCTGATACTCTGATCTATTCTGACAGAAATGGTCTCGTTGAGAGGAATGTATCTCCGTCCTCCTCTCCTTTACCAGGATTTTCTCCGGAGAGTCCCTTCAACATGAGTCTATTATTCGACCTCCCCCTAATACATTCCAGCGGTATGATAAAACTGTATGACTCACAGGGAAATCTTGCCGGTGGAGCTGTTGTCGATGCGAATACTAAATTTGTCGGAATTGCCGCGTGGCGGGAAGAGAGCAAGGGAGGACCGGGTTATGCAGATGGTGAACCCCTGCGGGCATACTGGCGTAATGAAAACGGTGTCGAAACAGAATTATCTTTTAAATGCATAATCGGGACAACCTGTTACGAAACAGATGGCTTTTCAGAGCTTGACGTAGAAATAGAAATTCCGCCCTTTCCCATAGGCGTCGCTTTAAGTTCACACCCTAATCCTTTTAATGGACGAGTTGCTCTCCAAATGACAATCGTCCAACCCGCTAATATATCGCTTGACATCGTCGATCAAGAAGGGCGCTCGGTGCAGAGCTTTCAATTAGGAGCGCAAAGGCCTGGAACAATTGAACTTGGTTGGGATGCGACGAATCTTCCAAATGGGCTCTACTTTGCCAAGTTGACAGCAAACTCAAACGGATTTGTCCAGCGAGCGCGTATTAAAATGGTGCTGGTGAAGTAAGTCTGTTAATATTAGTGCGCACGAAGCCGAAAACTCGTTCTAAGGATTTCTCAATTCCGTCAAGGGCAAACTCCTAAGGGCGGGTAGCCCGCACAGCTTCGCTGGGCGGGAGCACCAATAATCGCACTCGCCGAGCACAGCTCGCCTGACTACGCGCTTCAAGTTTGCCTGATTTGACATCACGGCAACAGCCCCTCAAAGTAACCGGATAAAGAATTGCCTTGCCGCGTCCGTATAATAGGACTATTTTTTCAACTTATCCTCTCGACTTTGGCAGTTGCCCGAACCATCGATGTTCCGGTAAGACCAGTGAGGGGAATGCTACCGTTCGAGATGGTCGAGCCCGTTAGTCCACGCCTTATTCTGGCGCTTTCGGGAGGTGGAGGACGGGGTGGAGCCCATATCGGCGTACTCATGGCGCTCGAAGATGGAGGTTTGCACCCGGACGGTGTTGCTGGTTCTTCAATCGGAGCTTTGATAGCGGCGCTCTATACAGGCGGTTTCACTCCAGACGAGATTGGCTGGCGACTAAGAAACGTGGATTGGAATAGTCTTCTGCTGGACGAACCAGAGCGACGTTCACTATTAATGGCCCGCAAAGCCGAACACTCAAGGCATCTACTAACATTGCGTCTCGGCAGTAATCTAACCCCGGTTGTACCCGGCGCGATAACCCCGGGGCAAAAGCTCTATCGACAACTGCTGAGGCTCACACTCGATCTGCCGTTCGCCGCGACCCCGGGCGAATGGGCTGAGTGGGAAACGCCGCTTCGTATCGTAGCAACTGACTTACTGACTGGGAAGCGGGTGAATTTCGATAACGGCGATCCGGCAATGGCAATACGGGCGTCGATGTCGGCGCCATTACTCTTTGAACCAGTTCAACTTGACACCCAACAGTTGATCGACGGAGGAGTTGCATCAAACATCCCTGTTGAGGCGGCTCGCGAAATGGGTGGAGATATTATTTTGGCGGTTGACGTTACTTCGGACCTTCAGCGAAGGTACACACTCTGGCAACCGTGGGAGATTGTCGATCAGGTGACAACCATACTCACGAAAATACCCAATCAACAATCGCTTGCAAACGCCACAATCGTTTTGACGCCGACCTTGAACGACAGCGATAACGTCGCTTCGATGCCCTTCGACTCGATCCTGTCGGCCGGGATCTTCACTACTAACTCAAAGCTCGACACTCTCCGTCAACTTTTGGAAGCGAAGCGTGAAGCCGATGATGTCGATACATTGCGGTTTATCAGAGTAAAGGAGCCGCCGGGATTGCCGGAAGAGTTGTCCTTCCCGTCGGAATGGAGGATTCGTGGGTTTGTCACGGTGGGGGAAATTCGAGACCGTCTGCGATCGATGTATGCCACCGGCTCCATTTTTAACGCTTTTGCTGAATTCGATGCGGCGAACCGGTTGTTGGAACTTGACATCGAGTTGACGCCTATTATTCATGATGTACAAATTTCGGGGGGGATGTCCCAACTCTCAGTTTCCTCAGTCCAATTGTTTCATGATCAGATCGGCGAACGGTTCAACAGGAAAACATTCCTTCACAGCCTCGCTGAATTGAGACGAAAATACCGGGTGGAAGGTTATTCGGCAGTAATAGTTGAAAATGTCAATTTTCTAATCGATGACGGCATACTTGAAATTAAACTGAACTTAGGGAAATTAGATGGTGTTGAATTTAGTGGTTTGGAAAAAGTTTCAGCGCTCTGGCTTGAACGAGAAGTTCCTCTCGAACTCGGCAACCCAATTACACGCTCCGGAATCATCGACGGGATGGAAAACCTTTACGCAACCGGACTATTTCGTAATGTTTATCCGGTAATAGAGGCTTCCAAAGACACTGAATTACTTGATAGTTCCGGGATAAAATGGATTATTAAATACCATGTTGTAGAAAATCCTTCGCCGCTCGTCAGACTTGGATTGGCCTATCAAGACGAGCAAAGGACGCGCGGATTTGCAGAATTTACATACCCGAGTCCGTTTAACTATGCGGCACGAGGTGTGATTTTCGCCTCGGTCGGGGAACGAGATCAACTTCATCGAGTTGAATCAAATATCGACAAGCTATTCGGTCAGCCTCTCGCCATCAGTCTGGTTGGTTCGTATTCTCACCGTGACCGGGATTTCTACACAAGTCGTCACGGTAAAATTGGCGATTATCAGGAATCACGCTGGGGTGGAAAGCTTGAAGTAGGTGCGCAAGCGTGGAGTTGGGGAGAGTTGTCGCTAACCGGTCGTTGGGAGCGGCATGAAAATCGTTATCCATCGTTGGTTGCAAACAGTGAGGGGTTTGGCATCATTGCCTTGGGAGCGGAACTCGGTCTCGACACTGAAGACAGATCCCCTTATCCCAACCAAGGCGTCCGGCTTCAAACGATTGTTGAAACAGCCGCCGACCAGATCGGCTCAGAGCGTGAGTTTACTAAAATTTGGGGAAGCTGGGAGTCATTCGTCACCCCTATCCGGCGACACACCGTAGGCTGGAGATTGATGGGTGGAACAATTTCCGATAATGCTCCCCGGGACGAGAAACTCCGTTTGGGCGGGTTGCACAATTTTCCAGGATTGAAACTGGACGAGCTGGTGAATTCCCGGCAACTCGCTTCCGGAATCGAATATCGCTTCGATATGTTAAGTCGTGTTCTTGCTGATAGTTATATTGGTGTTCGCTACGATGTTGGGAGCGGTTGGGACGACCCAACTCTGCATATCGACCGAATCGAATGGAATAATTCATTGGCACTTTATTTTGCCCTCGATACTGTTGTCGGCCCAATTCATCTTCAATGGGCAAGGCTATTCGGCGCAGGAGGGCTAACCAATCAAAGCCTATTCTCAATACAAGCTGGAAGTGTTTTCTAACTTGCAGGGCGGGGTTTCAACCCACCCTTGTTTAGATTTTCTTTACCAAGGAATGATGATAGATGAAAAGCGTAGCTTACATTTTCCTGATCGGCCTTCTCGTGGGCAGCGGAATGTTGCTTCCATTGCGTGCCGAGAGTCCGACCCCAACGGCAACTCAAGAGTCTCAATACCGAGAAGTTGCACAACAGATTAAACTCTTCGGCGATATCTACAAAGAAGTGAATCGTCGCTATGTCGATGAGATCTCGCAGACGGAATTCATCAAGGCAGGTATCGATGGGATGCTCGGAACGCTCGACCCTTACACTGTCTATTTCGAGCCAGATAATACCGAACAGCTTGAGGAGATCACCAAGGGCAAGTTTGGCGGTGTAGGAATCGAAATTGGCTTGCGCGGTAAGAACCGAGAGTTGACGGTCATCTCACCCATCGAAGATACCCCCGCCGCCAGAAAAGGCATCAGGTCGGGAGACGTAATCATCGCTGTGGATGGTAAATCAACCGCAGGCTTCTCGACCCAGGACGCCACTAAACTCATTCGCGGCGAAGCTGGCACCCAAGTGACTCTCACGATTCACAGACCAGGATTCGATAAACCGCTTGATTATACTTTAAGTCGTGAGCAAATTCGTATTCACGATGTAGCTTACTCAGGAATGATCGACAAGGACATTGCCTATATCAAGCTGGCACATTTCTCAAGCCTTGCCGGCGAAGAGCTTGACAGTGCTCTTTCAATACTTCTTGCGCAAAAACCCAAGGGGATGATCCTCGATCTCCGCAGTAATCCCGGTGGGTTGCTTCCTGCGGCCATAGCAACTGCCCAGCAATTCTTGAAACCCGGTGATACCGTGGTTTCGACTAAAGGACGCGCTCCTGGAAGCGACAGGATTTTTCAGGCTCGCGGCAATCCCCGAGCGCCCGATGTTCCTTTGGTTGTCCTTGTTAATGGCGGGAGCGCTTCAGCTTCTGAAATTGTTGCAGGAGCATTGCAAGATCTTGACCGTGCCGTTATCATCGGAACGCAAAGCTTTGGCAAGGGATTAGTACAGTCCGTTGTCGATCTCTCAGAGGGAGCCGTTTTAAAAGTCACCACGGCGCGTTACTACACTCCGTCAGGGAGGTTGATTCAGCGCGACCGCTCCAAGAAAGGTGAAATTCTCGGACCGGATGGTGAGGAGGAAGGCCTGATTTCGGACGACGGCGAACTCGTCATAAGGGAAGTGAAGACAAAAGCTGATTCAACATTGGAAACATTTGTCACCCGCTCCGGCAGGAAGGTCTTTGGAGGTGGTGGAATTTCGCCGGACATCGAGATCGAGCAACCTCTGCTGACGCCGATTGAGGTTGAAATGTTCCGCAGAGACCTCTTCTTCACCTTCATGGGAGAATGGTTGACAACCCACGGACGACCGGACACTATAAAAGTGACCAAAGAAATGTTGGCAGAGTTTGATCAATTTGTCGATAGCTCGAAGTTCGAACCTCCGATACCCGGAGCCGATCAATTGCGCGTTCTCCGGCAAATCGGTGAACATGATTCTCTCAACCAGACATTTTTTACTCAGCTCGAAGCACTTCAGAAAACTCTCGCCGCACAGGTTAACCACCAGAATCCGGAAGTAAGGGAATTTATTCGCCAGAGTCTTGACCGAGAGATGGCGTCGGCGCTTGGTGGAAGGGAGTGGCGAACGCGTTCGACTTTCGATGAAGACGTCCAACTTCAGGAAGCGATCCGCGTTTTGCGTGACAGAAGCAGTTACGTAGGTCTGCTCGAGCCAGCCTCGCGCGATGGTAAGAAGAAAAATTAATCAAGTCACTGCCTGGAAGGCGGACGCTCTCGTCCGCCCTTACCTGCATAGAACGCGAGTCCCGCTCAATACCACTTTGCGAGCTATACGTTTTTGTGTTTGGGTAACAGCCCCTAACACTTTTTAATAATAAGGTTTGCTTATGATGAAGCTATCAGGAATTCTCTTGCTCGGATTGATAGCAGGATATTTCAGCGGTTTGATAGGTCTGGGCGGTGGTGTGATCGTCGTACCTGCTCTCGTGCTGATCTTTGGACTCTCCCAACCGATAGCTCAAGGAACGACACTCGCCATGATGTTGCCTCCTATTGGACTGTTGGCTGTTCTTGCCTATCATCAGAAAGGCTTGATAGATTGGAAGATCGCCGGGTTACTCTGCGTCGGGTTTTTATTAGGTAGCCCATTAGGAGCGAAATTGGCGATCAGTCTGCAACCGGAAACTTTGAAAAAGGTCTTTGCAGTAAGCCTTCTGCTCATTTCTATCAAGATGCTCATCGGTAAATAATATCTTGTTGCGCAGTATTTTGGTTGATCTCGTCTGGATGATCAGCCAAGATAGCTCCTCATTCCCAAAATTTCATTTCAATATATGATGCATCTCTTGCGCAATCGTTTTTCAAAGACTATCTTACAGAGCGCAAGAAATGCACGTTCCTCATTTAAGGTCGTTTGATCAATCCTTTATTATTCAAGGAATTACAAGAGATTGAAGCGTCAGCTTTCAATTGTCGTATTTTGCATGGCAACATTATCAGGTTGCCAGTGGGACCCTCCGCATGATAATCCTCTCGACCATGGTTCCAATGCCTATCATTACCCTTTCGGCTCGCTAACAGTTCAAGTTCAAACCTTGAATTGGCAGCCGGTCGCGGCGGCAACCGTCCTATTGCCTGAATTGGGACAATTCGCTGTTTCAGATGATAGCGGATTGGTTCATTTCAATGAGATTCCGACCGGAACGTGGTGGGCAGTCGCCTATCGAGAGATTAGTGGTCGAGCTGTTTATGCGAGAGATTCAGCGCAAGTAACAATTGTCGTAAAGAATGATTCTGAACTTTCGCTTCAGTTGGACGCACTCCCCGAGTTTATCTCTACCTACGCAGTTTCTGTTTCTTCTGCTGATAGCGCCAATCAACCTGACCCTGATTACATTATACGTCTTAAGGCAACCGTGCTTGATCCGGATGGCATCACCCATCTTGCGCGAGTGGAGGCGTTCTTGATCGATACATTACGAAATTATTATCTCACTTTAGATCTACAATACAGCACCAATCCTGACTCAGCTTTCTGGTGGAAGGACATTCCTGCAAATTCTTTCCCCAACCAAAGCACCGATAATGCACTGTTCCTCCCCTTCACCTTTCGTGCATATGATTTTGCCGGAAAAGCCTCTCCGCCACGCACTGCCTTTGTTGCTCGTGTTTTACATGGTGTTCCAGGTATTCAAGATCCACTACAAGATTTTCTTCCCCATTTAGAGTGGAACTATACTTACTGGAACGAACTTACTGATATAAGCACTTTCAATTACCTTGTGAGAATATATCGTGAATCCCCTGAATTGACAGAGATTTACCGACGTACCATTATTCCCGGCGAATCGGCAAGCGGTGAGCATTATGTCGAAGTGCCCCTGGCGAACGGCACATATTTGTGGGAAGTCTGGGTACTTGATAATTTTGGAAATAGTTCACGATCACGAAGAGGAATTTTAAAAATAGGTCCTCCTCTCTAAGATGATAGACAAACATTTAACGGGAATTATCCCAACTCCAGCCGTATCGACGGTTATTCCACGTCAGGACATCGTCCGCCTTCGCGACACTCTTCTGGACTGGGCTCTGGATATGATGAGCGCCGATCGGGCGGCTTTGATCCATCTTGAAGGATCGACGCTGAAAATAGTCGCTTCCCGCAATCTTTCTGATGAGAGCGCCCGCGATTTGACGGATCTTTCAACCTCGGTGGTGAGGCAAGTTATTGATACCGCAGTACCGCTCTTAACCCACGACGCTCAAGCTGATCCTCGTTTTAGCCAGGCGGCAAGCGTGATTCTTCATCAGATCACTTCCATTATCTGCGTTCCGATGTTTCATGAACAAACGGTAATCGGAGTAATTTACCTCGACAGCCGCCGTAATCGTTCCCGATTTACCGACGACAATATCGACTTCGTATCTACCTTTGCCAAAGTTGCCGCTTTGGCTTCTGATTACGCCAAAGGTTATGACGAAGCTACACAACAGTTGCAAGCGCTTCGCCAGATGAACTGGGCGCGCGATAACATCGTCGGTCAATCGCCAAAGATGCAGGAAGTTTTCAATCTGATGCGACGGGTGATGAACTCGGATATCTCGGTTCTTCTGGAAGGCGAATCAGGAACAGGAAAGGAGCTTGTCGCACAGGCATTGCATTATGATGGTCCCCGACGGGAACGACCATTCGTCACTCAGTTTTGTGGCAACCTCGCCGAGTCACTGCTTGAGTCAGAGTTGTTCGGCCACAAAAAAGGCTCGTTTACCGGCGCGATTTCTGACAAAAAAGGCCTGTTCGAAGTTGCTGATGGCGGTACGTTCTTCCTCGATGAAATAGCCGACATTTCACCGACTATTCAGACAAAATTATTGCGCGTGTTACAGGACGGGGAAATCCGCCGAGTCGGCGACACCGACTCCCGCAGGGTAAATGTCCGCATTATTTCAGCCACTAACAAAAGTCTTAAAGGCGAGGTCGAGGCTGGAAATTTCCGTGAGGATCTTTATTACCGCCTTAATGTTATTTCTATCCATCTTCCCGCTCTTCGAGAACGCCAAGGTGATATTCCTCTACTTGTCCGTCATTTCTTGAAAGAGCTTGCTCACAAAGGTAAAACACCCCAGAAAAAAGAGTCACCTCGCGCGCTTCAGGCTTTGGTGAATTATCAGTGGCCCGGGAATGTGCGCGAGCTTCAAAATACAATCGAACGCGCACACTTACTAAGTGATGGCGACATGATCGAAGTGCAAGACCTTTTTATTCCCGAAGCAGAAAGACTCTCGCTGAAAAACAAAACACTCAAAGATTACGAACGCGACGTCGTTCTGAGAGTGTTGAAGGAGTGTGGTGGTAATAAAACTATGACAGCCGAAGCACTCGACGTCTCGCTACGCTGGCTACATTATAAATTGAACGAATGGAAGCTCCCGGCGGATTAGCGCCATACCGGATTGACGCCGAGATCGCCCACTCCAGCATTTGCACTATTTATCGAGCGTATGAGGAGAATCTGGGGCGTCCCGTCCTTATCAAGAAACTTCACCCGCAAATGGCTCGCGAAGAAGATATTCGCAAGCGTTTCGAGCGCGAAGCGCAAGTCTGTGCGCGCGTCAAGCATGAAAATATTGTCGATATTTACAGTTACCGAGCCGATGCAGACGCTACCTTTCTGGTTATGGAATTTGTTGAGGGAGAGAGTCTCGGCGATCTGCTGAAACGGCAGGGCAGGATCGAATGGCAAGTTGCCCTGACAATGCTTGCGGGAGTATTAAAAGGGCTGGCGCATGCTCATTCGAAAGGCGTTTTTCACCGGGACATTAAACCAGACAACCTCCTTGTTTCCCAAGATGGTCGAATAAAAATTACTGACTTCGGTCTCTCCACAATCGCCGATTCTGCCAGTATGACCGTTCAGGATGCGGTTGTAGGGACTCCAGCATATCTCCCTCCCGAACAGGTCAGCGGAGGTAAGTTTGATCATCGTGGCGACCTGTTTTCCGTTGGAGTCACTTTTTATGAGGTTCTGACTGGCTCAGCCCCATTCAGTGGGCAGACTTTCAGTGAAACGCTGAAGAAAATCCTTACCTACTCGCCTCCCTCTCCATCCACTTTCATTCCTGAAATCCCACAGGAATTCGACCAGATACTGGCGCACCTTCTTGAGAAGCAACCATCAAAAAGGGCTGGATCCGCCGATGGAGTGTTCGAGGAAGTTAAGAAATTGGCCCATATGAAAGGCGTCGAACTCGATCATGCGACAGTAATGGATTCTCTGCACTCAGTCGAAAATGGTTCTGCTTCCAAGTCCGTAATACCTTTACCGGCGATGCAGTCAGGCATGGCAAAGCGTGCACTGCCTGTCTGGGCGTTAGGCTTGACAGTTGCAATGGTCGCAATAATGCTGTTTATGGTTCCCTCACGCTCCAAGCTGGTTGGGGACGGACTACCCAAACTTAAAGAATCAATTCTCGATGCTTCAAGGAATATCGCATCTTCGGTTAAACTTAGGCAATCGAAAATGTCGAGAGGTGATTTTTCTGATGGAAGCGTTCTTCCAACGCCTGAGACGGGCAAGCCCAAGAGTGATACTCATAATATACCTCTGGATAATTCAACTAAGTCTCCGCCATCCCCTGCGATTAACGCCCATGTAACTGTGCCGACCACCCCAGGTCAATTGACGCTTACTACCCGTCCTTGGGCTATGGTAACGATAGATAACATCTCTTATGGTCAGACGCCCTTGACCGGAGCCATCGAGCTTTCTCCCGGTGAGCATCTCATTACTCTCAATAATCCTGAGTTTCCCACTCCCTTCACTGAAACAGTCAATGTCCCTTCCGGGGGTACAGCGACGCTTGACGCCAATTTGTGGGATATGGTCGGAGTCGTTCAGGTGCTTTCAGTCAAGCCTTGGGCGGAAATTGTTGTCGATGGGATTTCTTACGGACTTACACCGCGCGCGAAGCCGATTATTGTAACATTCGGGAAGCATGTCATCGAACTTCACAATCCAGCGTTCAAGGTCTGGAGCGATGAGATCGATTTTCAGGTCGGGAGCAAAGCTGTTGAGCTAAACGTGCAACTTGAAGCACTGCCTGAATGATGATTGGATTTCAAGGAGAACTCGTACAGTCACTGACTGCGTTGGTGTTCCCCCAATACTGCCCGGAATGTAAGGCGGAAATGTCTGAGGGAGATGGCTGGGCATGCGAGAATTGCTGGTTAACTCTTTCGCCTGCGGGAAAAGGGCTATGGTCGGAGCGATCTCAGCTTCAAGACAGGATATTTGTGGCTTTTCGTTACAATGAACTGGCTCGAATTCTTGTACATCAGATGAAGTTCTATGGTCGCGAGGACATTGCCATAAAACTGGGTAGATACGCGGCAGAACATCTGCTGTTAGGGGGAGCTGACTGGCCCGTCAAAGCCATTATTCCGGTTCCGCTTCATCCGGTTCGTATTCGTGAACGAGGCTACAATCAGAACTTGGCGCTTGCACATGGAGTCGCCGAAGTCACTGGATTACCGATCCGTACGGATCTCTTGAAACGGGTGAGGCATACATCAGCGCAATCAAGGCTTTCCGATAAAGAAAGACTTGTTAATCTTAGGGATGCCTTCGAACCTATGCTATCGCCATCAGAGAGTATCCCATCATCTTTTTTAATCGTCGATGATGTAGTTCACACCGGATCGACCATTATCGGGTGCATCGAAGCATTAAAACGTCACGGGCAAAGTGTGGCTTATGTAATCGCCGCTTGTGGGTAGAGCTTGGAGAGCGGCATTTCAAGCGCTCTCGCTTGCGCAGGTTGGGCTTTTGGCTCGATCCGAGCGGCTTGAATAGCCGCTCTCCAAGTAAACAACTAATAGTTGCTTCGCAATAATGGAACAATAGCTAAAATGACTGGAGAACCGCCATCCAATTTCGAATCAGTCCTGAATGACCGTCAGCGTGAATTGATGAACCGCCTTGCCGAGCGAGTCGTTCAGATGCGGATGACAACTCCGGCAATTCTTTTCCTCGAATCTGTCCGACCGTTGAACTACGTTGGAAGTCAGGTCATGGTATTCTTTGCCCCGATAGTACGGGGTTTCTTCGGGTTGCCAGAGTGGGACGAACTTAGATTGGTACTCGAACGGCGGGAATCTATCGGTTATTTTCTCGACTTGATCGAAGCAAAAGAGTCGGATGTCCTTGCAAAAGAAGAGCTGGCCAAAGCCGAGCGTAAAGCTGTCAGATCTGCTGAAAAGGCGGCGGGCAGTGGAACGAAAAAGAAGTGGTGGAAGTTTTAAATGAGGATCACTACTTGATTAACACTCTCTGGAGTTATAATTATGGACGAGTTTCTTACCAAGGCCTTTAATCAATCTATCCATGGCGATTTCATCTGCCCGGACATCCTCGATATCGTCAAAGATGTCGATTGTGAAACGGCTGGACGACAAGTCGAAGGTCTTCCTAATACAATTTATCAAATTGTCCATCATCTGATCGCCTGGGGAACATGGGGGCTGAAAGGTGCTATTGGTGAACCATTTATTCGCACTGAAGCTGAGGAAGAGATGAACTTCTTTCCTCCTGATGAGACGCCTTCGAAAGAACAATGGGAAAATACGAAAAACGCTCTGAAAGCCTTTGTTGACGCCTTTGAAAATGCTCTTACCGGGATCAACCATACAGAAAATCACCAAGATTGGAAGAGTTTCAATAACGGCAGGGCAGTGGTTTTTATCGTTGCCCACACTGCATATCACACCGCTCAGGTGGTTACAACATTAAGATTATTAAATTTATATCACCGACCATAATAGACAGTTTGGCCTGGAGGGCGGGATTAATCCCGCCCTCCAAGTGATATTTATTGTCGTTTGATTTTTGATCGAGACGCTTCAGTAATAAAGTAAGAACGGACGTGAAATGGAAGAAATTTTACGCGCACTGCTCAAACGAGGAATCCGAGCAACCCATGCACACATCGATACCACGACAGTTCTCGATGGACTCGAGTTCCGGTTTGTCGGTCTCTATGCCTCACCCATTCCCAATACAATATGGCAGGTGGCCGAACACATGCACCTCTGGGTGCGGTTGAAGATCGATCTTTTTGAAGGCATGCAGATTGTCTTCCCCGAAGGGCATGGCTTTGGACCATTAGACGCTCCGCCTTCCGAAAACGCGTGGGAACAATTCAAACTCGACTTTAAGGCCGACATTTCTCGCATCGAGGAGTTGGTTGACACGATCGATCTGCAAAAGCGTTATCCAATATGGGATAACCTGACTGCCGCCGAAATTATTTCGATGATGCACAACCATAACAGCTATCATGCCGCGCAAATCGTGGCGATGCGGCGAGTCTTGGGCGTCTGGAACAGGTCGTGATAAGTTCAAAGTTCACAGCTTCACAGTCTGTCCGAGAATGCAAAAAAAATGCAAGTGCTCTCATCCCGACGAAAGTCGGGATCCACGTATCGCAATGATATTTAAGAAATTACTGGATACCGGCTTTCGCCGGTATGAGAGCGTATATTGGCTTTTGGTATTCTCGGACAGTCTGTTCAGCGTGTCTTTGGAAAAACTAAAGTTTGAACTCAAAACTTGCTTCTTCTGCAAAATTACCGGTAACAAATCAATCCATTTTCAAGATCGCATTAACTATCTATGTCTCAATTAGCACCGCACCTGATCCTTGCCACCGACTGTGGCTCCACAACCACCAAAGCAATCCTTATCGAACGACAGCCTTCCGGAGAATATCGTCTCGTTGTTCGAGGCGAAGCACCGACCACCGTCGAAGCGCCGTTCGAGGACGTCACCAAAGGCGTACTGAACGCTGTCCGTGAAGTCGAAGAAATCTCTGGCCGATCCTTTATCGGAGAAGATGAAACAATCACTCGCCCTGAAAAAGACGGAAAAGGTTGCGATATCTATATATCGACTTCCTCGGCTGGAGGCGGACTTCAGATGATGGTTTCCGGCGTGGTCAAATCAATGACGGCAGAGTCGGCCGAGCGCGCGGCGCTTGGTGCTGGAGCTATTGTGATGGACGTTCTCGCCTCGAATGATGGCCGCCTGCCTCATCAGAAGATAGAGCGAATCCGCCGGCTTCGCCCCGACATGATTTTGCTCTCCGGAGGGATCGATGGCGGCACTACCAAGCACGTTGTTGAACTCGCTGAATTAATTCGCGCCGCCAGACCACGCCCCCGCCTCGGAATAGGATTTGCCCTGCCGGTAATCTACGCAGGCAACAAAGAGGCGCGTAAAGAGATCGATGTCACCTTGGGTGAAGTCGTTGACTTGAAGCACGTCGATAATCTGCGGCCAGTGTTGGAGCGAGAAAATCTTGGACCCGCCCGCGATAAAATTCACGACCTGTTCATGGAGCATGTCATGGCTCAGGCTCCCGGTTACAAAAAACTGATGAGCTGGACAGACGCTCCAATCATGCCCACACCCGGAGCGGTCGGATTTATCATGGAGACCATCGCTCGGCGAGATGGAATTGAACTCGTCGGAGTCGATATCGGCGGCGCAACAACGGATGTCTTCAGTGTCTTCAGCGGGGTCTTCAATCGAACCGTATCAGCCAATCTTGGCATGAGTTATTCAATCTCGAATGTGTTGGCTGAGGCTGGTTTCGATAACATTATGCGCTGGGTTCCCATTGAGATCACTGAGGCTGAACTGCGCAATCGAATTGCCAATAAGATGATCCGGCCGACTACCATTCCCCAGACCCTCGAAGAATTGCGCATCGAACAAGCTATTGCACGCGAAGCTTTGCGTCTTGCCTTCATCCAGCACAAATCCTTCGCAGTTGGTCTTAAAGGCGTTCAGCAGGAACGTTCGATATCTGACGCCTTCGAACAAACCTCTTCGGGGCAGACTCTGGTCAATATGATGTCGCTGAATTTATTGGTCGGATCCGGTGGAGTGCTCTCGCACGCTCCTAAACGCGCGCAAGCGGCGCAGATGATGATCGATGCTTTTCAGCCTGAAGGCGTCACCCGTCTGGCGGTCGATTCAATCTTCATGATGCCTCAGTTAGGCGTGCTCGCGACGGTGAACGAGAAAGCCGCAACTGAAGTTTTCGAGAAGGATTGCTTAATTCACCTCGGTTGCTGTGTCGCTCCCCTTGGACAGATCAAAGGGACAAAGGGACCGGTCGTCAAAGTTTCGGGGACGACTGATACTGGGAAAGAATTAAAACTCGAAGTTGGCGTCAATGAGCTTCTCCTTATTCCGTTGGAACTTGGTGAATCGGTCAGAGCCCTCATTGAACCCGCCAAAGGCTGGGACATGGGGGAGGGAGCCGGAAAAACTGTTGAGAGACTGCTTACCGGTGGAGTAGTCGGACTGATTATCGACACACGTGGAAGGCCGTTCGATTTGAAGCGAGATACTCCAGATCGGATGGCATTACTAAATAAATGGTCGCTCGGATAAAAATATCAGTACAAGTATTGCGTTTAGTGATTGCCATCACCATACTATGGTTGAACCTTTATCATAATTATAGGTGAGGCGGGGCAACATCCGTAGAATTCTAACACAACCCAAGGTAAATTAAATATGTTCAGGCCGTTCAAGCGGTTTAACGCAGTCTGGTTAACCGCAGCGGTGGTGGTCGTAGTAAGCTTAATTCTCTTCTGGCGTCGCAGAAACGCTTGAGAGGTTCTGGCTTGCATTGATCGCCAAAATTATTGCGTTTTGATGAGGAATGAATCCCCAGAACTTGACTTACTGCGGGAAATATCATGAATCATAACAAAGAACCGCTCCTGCCGGAGCGGTTCTTTGTTCTCTTGGAGGGCGGGGTTTCAACCCGCCCTTTCGGTGTCGCAGGGTGTCCGCACCCTGATACAGTTAAAGTAGTGCCGATTTAAATCGGCACTACTACCGGCACTACTGAACTAAAACTAT
>CAYHEC010000010.1:0-132883 GCA_964355675.1 uncultured Caldithrix sp. | reverse complement strand
AAATCAGTGACTCCGCTATGCTATTATCTTCACTTCCTTAAAATGGGATATTCCGAAACTATTTGGTCGGTAGTGCTCGGTGCATGGAATACGATTGTTGGGCCAACGACTTCAGGTTCGATTTCGACGATAAACGCATCAATAAAATAAATACGTCGACCATCCCAATGATAACCTGTTGCGGCTATAGAACCATCATTGGAGTAAACAACTGAGAAACAACCATAATCACTATTCGCAATAATTGATCTCCATTCAACTTCACCTCCTTGACTGAGTTTGTAAATGACTGGAAGAGCTGTATTAGGATCAGTGAATATTGAAGCTGTAAATACGATTTCATCCCGACGATTTGCTAACTGTGCCCCCCATATTGAATGGAACTGATCGTCAACAAATCGCGACCATTCAATTTCTCCATCACTATCGATTTTAGTGACAAACATGCGATATGGTTCGTATTGAACTCCTTGATATCCACCGCACATGAAACCGCCACCTGGCATCGACACAATAGTGGTGCCTTTGCCATAAAAGCCTTCCTGACCAGCCGCAGGGGAGAAGTTGCTCCAAATGGGTTCACCATCAAAATCGACTTTCATATTCCACAGGCTTGGATTATGACTCCCCCATTCACCTGTAAGCACTACACCACCATCCGTTTCCCTTCCTGACCGCAGGAGTCCTTGTTGACCTTGAGGAGGACCATATTCACGCTCCCAAATTGGTTCTCCTTGTGGATTTGTCAATACCAAATACGCTCGAATAGCGGACGTCTGGCCTATGAGTAGAAAATTATCATTCTTTAATTCCAAGACCGACAAGCAAATCCCGGTGCCGTATGTTTGCTCCCAAATTGGTTCTCCTTCGTCATCAGTCAGGATTGCGCTAAATTCTGAAATATTGCCATCCAATCCACCTGCCAAGTAGCCGCCATCATCGGTCTGGATAATACTTTGTAATCCTCGATAGTAGGATTCGTAAGTTCGAGACCATTGTACCTCAAGATCTGAATCGACCTTTGTTATCCAATAGTTACGCGGCCCTGATCTTCCGCAGGCAACGTAACCGCCATCTTCAGTTGCGAAAATGTCGTTGAATGCTTCCCACTCCGCATCATTGATTAAACTGTAGATTTGGCTGTTGATGACCCTCGGCTGTCCAACGGCGTTGCCGGCCAGACAAATCGCCAGCAGGAGTGTGATGATGAGTTGTGCCATGGTTGAGTTCCTTTATCGTTGTTTTGGATTCTGTGTCGCAGGGTGCGGACACCCTGCGACAAAGTGAATTCGGTGATAGCCTCCGGCATTGACTGCGCGAGCTTGTCCCGTGCCGGTCGCCGGAGTGATGATCAGTCCAGGCGGACGCCCTCGTCCGCCGAACTTAAAGCACAAACTGACAGCGAACGAGGGCGTCCGCTTGGACTCTGGCGCGTAGGTTAACCGTCCCGGTTGACGCCGCGTTGGTCGGGCTTCCAGCGGGACGCCCGTCGTACGCGAAGCAAGACAAGCGGGACGCTTATCCTACGCGGCAATTACCGCAATAGGTATGCCAAACCGGATTAAGTGGAAATCAGGACGCCTTATATTGAGTTAAGGCAATGTATATCAGATAAATAGATGGAGTATCTATGATTAAATAGCTGAATCTTGGAGCGTTTCTGGGGTGGAACGTACCTGTAACATGTATCAATATGTAACATTGATTGCGGACAGGTTGCAATCGGATGATCATCGTTGTCATAGATTTGTCGTAATCGTCTGAAACGATATTGTGACGAAATATAAGTTATTGTGAGCGTGTCTGTAGTGCAAATTGTTTGGAAGGAATTTTAAGGGATTCTTGCGGTATGGAGCGGTCGGGCTTTTATTATCGACATCCACAGTTATCGCCCTGACAGGAGTAAGAACAAAGACCCGAACCAATTGGCTCGGGTCTTCATGCTTTTTAGCAGTAGGGCGGATTGCAATCCGCCCCACTGCTTGAGCTACTACTTCTTTACTTCACGAGCATTACTTTACGAACGGCGCTGAAGTTCGTCGCTTCCATCTTGACGATGTAAACGCCCGATACCATCGATTCGCCATCCAACACGACACTGTGATGGCCAGCCTGAAGCTCACCACTCACCAACGTCGATACTTCACGTCCAGACAGATCGAACACGCGAACCGTCACACGTGATGCTTCCGGCAAGCCGAAGGCTACACGAGTCACTGCATTGAACGGGTTCGGGTAGTTCTGACTGAGATAGAACTCGGTCGGAAGTGCTGTCGTTACAGACGCGTCGATTACCGTGAAACCGTCTGTCAAATAGACAAGGCGGTCGCCTTCGATAACCCGCGAACTAAGATCGACAACTACGTCTTCAGCGGCATTCCACAACTTCAGCGTGAACGCTTCGCCGTCTTTCAGGCCGTCCACCGCTTGGGTTGAGGCGTCGTCGCCCCAGACTGCAATACCAATCTGTCCATCGATTACTCGGCCTACGCCAACCATAAGACCGGACGGGCTGAACGCGGCAACCTGGTCGGAAGTCGAAAGATCGACGCCCGATACCTTGGTGACCAACACGCTCATGTTTGCACCGGTCGAAGGTACATCGGCCCAACGACCCTTGACAGACTCAGGATCGACTGACAATGCCGCGGCCTGATTCTGTGCTTGTGGGTAATTCAGGACAACATCTTGATCGACATTGATCTGGTAGCCCTGTCCTTCCCGCCATGGCGGCATATTGCTGAAGAATCCGCGTGACGGGATCATAAAGTTACCAAGGCCGTCCTTGGCGATAATCACATGATCGATGATGGGGGATACTACATAGTTCTGGCTGGCGCGACTCGCCGCCAGTTGATAATCCGGGAAGTAAGCGATCATATTCCAACCACGGGTAATTGGAATATCGGCGTGTGGATCGATCGGTGTTCCTGTCCAGAATGCTGACATGGCGGTGTCCATCCGTACTTGATACCCCTCATCGATGTGCCAGTAAGGAATACCGTTGAAACCACGTTCCGGCACGTAGAACAATCCACGCTCATTCTTCATCAGAAGGAGATGGTGTGCGCCGTTGTTAGGACGACGAAGCTGTGCCATCATCGGAATGATTTCTGGACCGGGATCGCCATTATAGAGAGCCTGATCGGTTGGGGTCACATTGATCGAAGTCAGGTTCCAGCCGATACGGAACGCTACCTCGAGGGTCTTGGCGCTGAAAGCTTCAACAGCAAGAACCGTGTAACCGTTCGCCTGCCAGACCAGACTGCCTTCTTCGACGACTGCCCGAGCACTCCACTCAGCATCTGCTGTTGGATCCCACAACTTGAAAAGCATCGTCTGTCCAGCCTGAAAATAGTCCTGATGGGCGTCGTCAGCACCCCAGACAGCCGCACCGACGTGGTCATTGTTCCAACGGGCAGAGCCGCAAAGAGCGCCACCGGGTGTGAATACGCCTATCTCCCAACCAGCTTGAACGGCTTCACCATCAAAAGAGACCCCGGTGATGAGTAGGCTGTGGCTTGCACCAGTTTGTTCGTAGTCAACAAAGTGAACTGGAGGAGCAAATATGGATAGTCGCACCGTGATTTCAGCGGCAAGGTTGCCGTCAGAAACAGATAAAACAACTTCAAATTGACCGGAAGTTTCCGCATTTGTCTGCCAGGTAAATTGCCCTGTCCCATTGCCGGTCTCGTCGAAGACTGCTTGTTCGGGAAGACCTTCCATCGACGCAGTGATGTTCAAATTATCGGCATCGACGTCTTGAGCTTCCACGGCGAACGTGATCCTGTCTCCACCAGCCGCCATAATAATTTGGTGCGGATATTCTACCCAGACAGGTTCGTCGTTGACAGGAGTGATTGTTATCTGAAATTCCAAGTTAACTGCTTCATCACGCGCCAGCGCAGGCTGGAGAGAGACCGAACGGAGAGTTCGCTTTGATTGAGCTGATTTTGCAGATAGTCCAGCGGAAACAACCTGCACATTTCGAATTCTCATTTCGCCATTCCCATCGGAGGCGGTTATGGAAGCGATTGATTCTCCGTGGTAGTCCGGTTGTGGCTGGCATGTGAGTCTATTTTCTTCATCAATCGAAAAAATTAGATTTTCTGCGCCGGCTACCTCAAAGTGCAACTGGTCACCATCAGGGTCTTCAAAAATTTCGTCCAGATCAGCAATCAGCCATGGATCGGCATCCTCAGCTCTCGTTTGATCGGCGATGGCACGACTGACCGTGGGCCGATCATTGACCGGAGTTACTACGAACCGCAACACCAATTGAGTTTGGGCGCCGAGCTGGTCGGTGGCAGTGACAGGATAATCATACTCATCGTCAAACCAGTTTTCCTGGGTCAACGTGGCGATGATATTCGTATGATTTAGATCGTATGACAGAGCTATCGGGCCGTTCAAGTTCTCCCAAGCGACTACAATCTGATCGCCTTGATCGACATCGGTGAACATCTCGCCCACGGTGATGGGAAGCGCTAAAGGATCCTGATCTTCATTCATATCGATTACGCAGGGATCGTTGACCTGCCGACGCGGGGCATCGTTGACCGGACGGACATTAACCGTTATCTCAGTTGTCAAGAAATCATCTCTTACTGGCAGATAACTGCTGATCAAACCAAAGTTAGAAGCGCTCGTTGAGGCGATATCGGCTTCTCCGTCCTGTACTCGACGTGTGACGCGACGTTGCTCATCACGATCGCCGACGGTAAGGGTAATAACTCCAATACCGTACCAATCTTCTGCTGACTGGATGGATAGAATGTTGTCTTGCGATATCTGGATACCGAGTTCGTCGGCGCCTTCTGCAGAATAATTAATCGCGTCCTCTTCGACGTCATAGAATACCGAGTCGAGATCAACTATTACAAGCCTGCCAGCGTCTTCGTTGACCGCCAATCGTTGAGGCAGAATACCGCCCAGACGAGGAGCGTCGTTCACAGACACAACGTGAATTCCAAAGTCAATCGATACCCGTGATCCAGCGTAGTCGTCGGCAGTAATCGTTACATTCACGTCACCACTGAAGTCGGTATTCGGCGTCATTAACGGGATGTGAGTTTCGGAATCGATGTCGATGTTTAAACCGGCGCCATTATCGCTAAACTCTACAGAGTAACGCAACTCCTGCCCATCCGGGTCTGAGAAGATCTCATCGAGGTTGGCCAGCATGATTGGAGGAGAGTCTTCGTCGATTTCGACATCTGACATCTCTCCGACAATCTCGATCTCCCGGTTAATCCATGTAACCAGAAGCTGGAAGCCGGAAGAGTCCCTCCCTCCCGCCTGATCAGAAGCATAGACTTTAACGTTGTAGAGTCCTCTCATGTCTTCCGAAGGTGTGAAGTCGATCAATCCACCGGGCGAGATTGTAAAGAGATCGAGGTCGTCGGTGAAGGTAATTGTGTCGCCGGGATCGATGTCGCTTGCCTCGACTTGCAAGGTGAACTCATGACCGATAATTGCAATAGCGTTGTCAATCTGGTGAATCACCGGATAATCGTTGACCGGAGTGACAGTCACAATCGAAGTGTCGGCATCTTCGAGGCCGGAAGCGTCTTGGGCATGAATACGTAGAATCAGTTCTCCGAAAAAGTTCTCTGCTGGTGTAATAGTCAGGAAGCCATTATCATTGACGGATACATTTGCATTTTCAGCGCCTTGAAGCAACTCCGGCGTTACTCTCGGATCAATACCACCATTGTCGGGGTCGGTAATATAATTGAAGACATACAACTGAAATTCGCCATCTTCAGCAAATGTCGTGTCGGGGAAATTGACATTGGGTGGTTCGCCGACGGTGGTAACGAAATTCCACGATCTGGAACGTTGGTTGGGCGGGATCGAATGGTCATTTGCGACGCCATTCATAACAACTTGCTCGTCGATGCCAAATCGGTAGTTGCTCACATCGGCAAAAACGCGATACCCGAACTCGATTTCTTCAGTGGAATACTGAAGAGCCTCACCCTGCATTGTAAGTTCGAAATTGTTCAGGTCAACGCCTGTAACGGTATCAGTGAGCGTGAAGAATATCTCCTGCAACTGATTCGCTTCGACGCTACTACCGTTGTCGGGCGAGAAGTTTGAAAAGCCGGGCGGCAGGCTGTCCTTGATCAATCTTTGGGGTTCGCTTGGAGCAGACTCGACTCCGGCCTCATTCTGACCGCTCATGGTGACGTACGATGTATCAGGCAAGTCGTCGCGAGTCGATATAAAGTTGAATTCAGCGCTATCGGGAAGCGAGATGATTTCAATCAGCTCATCGTTGAGATAGATATTCGCATACTGACCCCGAACACCGGAGCCGCTGAGTACAATTTGATTTTCAGAAGTAAACGGTTGTAACGTAAATTCCGGCGGCGATACCGCTCGAGTATCGACATCGAAGGAGTACTCAGCAGTCATTTCGTTGCCCGAACGATCATGGATCACCAGAACTGCTGAATGTTCGCCATCGGCAATCGCATCCCGAACAACGCCAGTTACAACATTACTTTCTTCATCAAAGGCAACTTCGATTTCTTGATTATCAACGTTCAGCGATATCGCTTCAGGATCAATGCCGCTGTCCTCATCAAGCAGTGTTGCGGTCAATGTTGGTGTACTTGTCGCGATAAACGGACCGCCAACTGTCATAAAGTCTTCGATAACGGGTTCGGCTCGATCAAGGAAGATCACAATCGGATCGGAGTATTCTGACTCGTTTTGACCGGCATCGACCGTTGTAGCCTTGATGGTGTTCTGGCCCGCAACAAGAAGCACTCCGCTGACCGAGTAGTCGGATTCGAACTCGGCTTCTTGTTCTGCTACCAGCTCATCATTTCGATAAATTCGTATTGTGGCTTGGTTTTCATAGCCATCATCGTAAGCCTCATCCGATCCTGATCTTCCTGTTACAGTAATCTCAGAGACATCGACGAATTCGTGTTCGGGAGCGTTAAGACTTGGAGCCCCGGGTTGGGAACCATCGTAATAGAAGTTCCATTCCATTTCACCAACATTGCCTTCGTTATCGCCGCCAAAGGCATTGGCAAAGTTAATACCTTCTTCGATACCGGGCATTTCGATTGGAATCTGCCGTCCGCCGTCCTCATTGCGAGCCACCCAAAGAGGCACATCGAACCTTCCGGGCGGAATAAATTGGATGAATCTTCCGCCGATAAGCTGTCCATTGATCCGGATTTCTACTGATTCAACATCAACACCGGCGTCATTATCGCCGATCACCACCGTCAGGGTGTCTGCGACAAAGGCATTTGCCGGTGCGCGGCGGCCATTACCATCAGGACGAATGCCATCGCCCACGATACCATCGTCGGGCGGATTGAGATTGCCGAAGAAAGGGCTATCATCATCGGGGATATCTGCGATAACAAATTCACCATCATCTTCAAAACGATTTCCGGCAATATCAGTGATCAATACCCTGAGATCGTGATGACCTTCGGCAAGCGGTTCTTCACCGGCAAAGTCGTGAGTGATCGATCCATTAATTTCATCAACCACATAACTTAGCTCCTCCCCATCCAGTGTCCAGACAATATCATCCCAAACTGTACCGGAGGCTGGCTGAGGATCGTGCATTGGTATTGAGAAAACGGGATTTTGGTTACTGATAGTATCAGCCTGTTCATCGAAGAGATTTTGGTTGATGTCATCAAGTACCGGGGCGCGACTATCGACGAAGAACGGATTATCGATCGCGGCATCAGGAGCATTACCGAGCAAGTCAACGGCATTGATGGTCAGGAGATGCTCACCTTCAGAGAGAGCTTCGGGAACCATGTACGACAGGAGACCATCCTGAAACTGGTAGCCTTCGACGATCATTCCATCGAGTGAGATATCTATTCCATTCTCCGCATCGACGCCAACTCCGAGGTCTTCGACGAGGACAGAAATTTCTGGCGTCGGGTCGTTGGTCAATACCCCGGGAGAAGCGATTTCGACCGTTGGAGGAGCGAGATCGACGTAGATGCTGAGCTCGGCAGGAGTAGCGATATTACCGGCGGCATCGTGACCTTCGACGCGGATATGATTCCACAACTCGCTCAATGGTAACCATGTAACCCGGAAAATGCCTCTGCCGTTTGCTCCGACTTCATGAACCAATTCGTCATTGTTGTAAAGTTGAATGCTGAGGAATGGCTCTGCGATACCGGTGATATGAATGCGTCTTCGATTGGTGTAAATGGGAGCCTCATCCATTACAATCTCGCCAGCAGTACTGTTGACAGTGAAGCGAACCGTCACATCCAATCGATTATTAGCCTGATCGAGGGCTCTTATTCTGAATGAATGGGCGCCTTCACCGATTGGCTGACCGGGAGTCCAGCTAAATTCACCGTTATCGACGACAAATGAGAAATCCTGCATGCGCCGATTGTCAAAAGTGAATTCTATCGCATCGACAATCGTCAGCTCATCAGTGATATTTGCCGAGATGGTCGGCTGGTTGGAGCGAACGACAGCACCGTTGGCCGGTACGACGTTAGCTATAACGGGTGGTTCATTATCTTCGAAGATGGCAGTCATTCGCACCTGTTCATAGTCGTGACCACCGGAAGGATCATCGACGTCGATTCTGACGTTATTATACGAACCAGTCTCGCGATAGGTTGGGCGCCAGACAAGATGGGCTTCACCGGGTCCGGTATTCTCAATCGATGCATGTGGCGGGAGATTCTCAGAATAAAATCTTAGCTCAGCTCCTTCACCCGGATCGGGGTCAGAAGCCGTCAAGCGAACATCCAACTCCTGGCCGATTCTGACCTGTTGGTTCCCTATCGGAGTCAAGACGGGTTGCCTGTTGACATTATTGACAATAATTAGCAGGCGCAAGGTGTCACCCAGATTGCCATCAAAGGCAACGAAGTAGGGAGTATATTCACCGGCAGAGACGAAGTTCGTCTGCCAGTTGAATGTACCACGCCCATTACCAATATTTTCGAAACTTGAGTTGCCCGGGAGATCGCCCGCACTCAACTCGATATCATCTCCGTCCGCATCAGATGCGTTCAAACTTACCGAAATTCGCTGGCCTTCATCCCGCGTGACCGGATCGGTATCTTCCCATACCGGTCGTATGTTGACATTACTCACAGTGATAGTGATAACCTCGAAGTCTGACAGGGGGGGATGCCCAACATCGATCACTTCAAATCGAACATTGTCATATTCTCCAGCCTGATCGTTGTTTGGCGTCCAACGGAAGAGGTTATCTACGAGAGACGCGCCGAATGGAATATTTTGACCGCGATAGGTCAATCTGTCGCCGTCCAGATCGCTTGCCTCAAGCATGATGCTTAGTTGTTGATTTTCATCGACGCTTCGATCACCGATGTATTCCAATACGGGAGGCTGATTGGCATCGTTAACAGTGATGCGGACATCGAGATCGACGCGCGTCCAGCCGTCGAAGGCGGTGAATCGAGTTAAATAAACTCCCGCCTGCTGGTAGTTTGGCATCCAGACGAAATGTCCGGTGCCGTCACCATTATCGGTAAATCGAGCTTCGGGTGGAAGATTGGCGCCAACAAGTGAGAGACGGGCAGGATTGTTATCTTGATCAACCGCCGCGACATCGAACTCGAGTTGCTGACTTTCATCGATACTCTGGTTTTGAACTTGACGCCAGACCGGGGGATTGTCGTTGGCGGAAGCGGTTAGTTCGACTACTGTCCGTCCACCATCCTCGAATCTATCAGGTCCTTCAACTATATTGGCTTCAGCATAAACTTCACGCGCCTGATTGTGATCCCACAACCGGAAGTAAAGCAGGGTCCCTTCGGCGAAGCCCTCGAAGACAGCGGGCGTCTGGAGATTATCGCCGTATGCATCAAACTCCCAGGGAGCCTCGCCTTCGACAGTCGTAGCTCCTGCAACGGTATTGCGGTATGTGACGACTGCAATTTCGTCGCCATTCGACAGCTCACCATTGAAGAAATCGACCGTGTTCACAACGATATGATGCCGCAAGTCAGTAGCCGTCGGGTAGAAATGGCCGGTACGCGTCGTCAAACTTATTGCCGCGAATCCACCGTCTGTCCAATGTTCATCACCGTCAAAGTAGGTGGCGAAGGCAGGAACTTCGCGATCAGAAGCAGGGTCCCAGATTTTGAAGCGAATGGCTTCATCGGCACGGAAGCCATCACTTTCTCTCGTGGTGGGATCGTCGCCCCAAGCGTATATGTCCCAAGCCTCTTCGTTATGAACGACAACACTGCCGGCAAACTGGTCATCCGGAGTCAAGACGCCAATTTCATCACCCTCGCTTAAAGCTTCTCCATCGAGATCAGCTTGAAGGACTCGAATTGTCTTCTTGATATTTGTTACGGGATAGGTGAAGTGATTCTGCTCAATACCGAAGCCTTTCAAATCGACCTGAACCGAAGTAAGATCGTTGCCAATGGTGAGATCGGCAGAAAATTCACCATGATTATTCGGAGTAAAGGTAACTGTTATATCAAGCGATTGTCCAACAGCTATGTCGAAAGGACCAGCAGGGGAGGCGCTAAAACTGGCTCCTTCTACAGTCGCGCTGACACCTTCCGCAGGTGTGCTCCCAGTCGATGATACGCGAACAACTCGCTGCAACTGAGTGCCCGTTCTCAGATATCCGAAGTCGATCTCCTCGAGGTTTAAGGCAAGCTCGGGACCAATGAAGAGATTGAATACTGAAAAACCTTCCAGCCGCCAAGTAACACTACCAGCTATCAGGCTGGCGGAAACATCGTACTCTTCTCCGGCAGAGTGGTCCCAATAGCGGAATCGAAAGGCTTCATTGTTACGGAAGCCCTGTATTCCTTGAACATGTTGAAGATCGCCCCAGGCAATGAGGCTCCAGGGAGCATCATCTTCATCATTAAACCTGTACGCGCCTGCAATCAAACCGTCGGGAGTCAATACCGCGATTTCGTCGAGCGGATCGGGCATATTATCCTGATCCCCGAAGGCGAATTTGATTTCATCGATACGAATTGTGTGAACTCGACCCGTCTCTTCAAAACGAAAGTGATCGACGCGTACATCAAACATAGCATGTGTTTCGATGGAGACTTCGCCATCTGATGCAGTAAATAAGACGTCGTATTCGCCATATTCAAACCTGTCTGGTTGCATGGTAAATCTGGCACGATCACCGACCATCACTATCCCGGCTTCCGGCTCGCCTTCGGGATCATTCAGGTATTCGTAAGTGTATTCTACATCGTCGCTGTCGGGATCAAATGCTGTAAATTCGACCTGAAGCTCTTGATCTACATAGCCGACAATCACTTCTTCACGCGGAACGAGAGTCCATTCTGGCGTCCGGTTAGTATTATTGACTGTTATCGTTACTGTGGCCTCGTCGGTCAGGTCACCATCGCTCACGGTAAAGGTAGATTCGTAACTACCTGCCTGATCGAAGGATGGCGTCCAACTGAAATGAGAACCAGATAGATTTGCGCCAGTGGGAAGATTATCGGAGCGGAATGTCAATTCGTCGTGGTCGGGGTCAGATGCGGAGAGGTCAAAGGAAAGCTCTTCCATCTCAGGTATCTGTTGGTCATCTATAGGGGAAAATTCGGGTTGGCGATTGGTGTTGATGACAGCGATGGAGATTGTTTCACTGTCGGTTAGATTGTGTTCACTATTATCGGTCACGATGAAGGTCACAGAGGTATTGCCAGACTGGTCGTATGAAGGCGTCCAGCTGAAGTGCGATCCATCGATGGAGGCGCCTTCGGGAAGATCATCGACGCTGAAGGTCAAGGCATCATCATCTGGGTCAGAGGCCGATAGGTCGAATGATAGCTCGTTGTTTTCTGCTACGTGCTTGTCACCAATCTCAGCCAGCTCAGGAGCGCCGTTAACGTCGCTAACATTTATCGTGATCATTTCACTATCAGTAAGGTTGCCGTCACTGACGGTGAACGTCACATTGTAATCTCTGGCTTGATAGAACGAAGGAGTCCATGCGAAATGTGATCCATCGAGAGAGGCGCCTTCAGGCAGTCCTTCTGCGCTGAAGGTCAGTTGGTCTTCATCCGGATCAGATGCGGCTAAGTCAAACGATAACTCACTGCCTTCGGAAACCTGCTGGTCACCGATGTGAGAAAGCTCAGGCGCTCGATTCTGTCCGGCTGTCAGTTCCAGACGTGAATGGCCATGTGCCCTGAACAGTTCATCCCATCGCGTAAAATGGGCTTCAGCCGCAATTTCTTCTTCGGCTTGAATATCCCAATATCGAAAGCTAAACGCCTCGTCGTTTTGGAATCCTTCCACTTCTTGTGTTCGGGCGTCATCGCGCCACGCCAATAATTCGATACTCTGGCGATGCCATACAACAGCGCCGGCGCAAACACCGCCCGGAGTGAACACGCCTATTTCGTTGCCATCGGATAAAGGTTCACCGTAATAGATTGCTGATTCAATTAATAACGAATGACTGACATCCGTTTCGGCAAAGCGAAAATGAGGCTGGGCTTGAACCAAGTGAACCGTGCAAAGAACAATGAATATAATTACCAGTTTTTTCATTAAATTTCTCTACGTTAGGCTGGTGTTTCTCTCGCTGGATTAATTTTTGTCCAGTATGAAAGCCAGCAAAGACTCTTATTACTGACCACCTTGAAGGGTGCTTAATTTGTCTATTATGATATATCAACGATCAGATCGCCCTTAAAGATTCAGAGGATACTCGCCCTGAAACTTAACCACAACCAAGCACGAATCCAAAGCTTGAGTTGCCCTAAACTTGGATTGGTATAATCTACCGTTAACTGGAAAACGCATAATTGATTCAGAGCACAAATTGATGTCTAAATTATGCAGGTTAGGAATCTCACATTAATCGGTGTATTGCGCTAGCGTGGTTATAGGATTCCACGAAATGAATCCTGCGGCAGTCCTAACCCGCTTCGAAGGATTGTAAACAGGGGTTGAAAAAGTGTAGTGGGTGGCGGGGTAGGCGAAACGGTGAAATGTGTGGCACATCATAAACCGTTTCTGGATTAGCCGAGCGTAAGAATATGTGTGTCGCAGGGTGAGGACACCCTGCGACAAATAATTATAAATTAGCAACTTGTCCGCAGAGTGAGGACACCCTGCGGCAGGGATGCTACATTTAATGCTATTGCCAGCATGAGCGTGATCATGGGCTTAGGGTGGTGAGCGACTCATTGGTGAATTGCCTTATTGTTTGATACAGGTTCGATGGAAGTCATTCGCTTGTGTCGCATCATTTCATCAGCATTAATTTCAGCGTCCGGATATCTTTCGCGCTGGTCAAACGTGCAAAGTAAAGCCCGGAGGGTAAGTCAACAGCATCTACTTCCGTACTGTGAATTCCCGGCTGAAGGTCACCCTCAAACAGTCTCGCCACCTCTTCGCCGGTCAGGTTGTAAAGCTTCAGACTAACCGGGGTTGATTTGTCAAGCCTGAATCGGATCGTCGTCCGAGAATTGAACGGATTGGGATAAGGTGCAAACAGCTCAAAGGAGGACGGATCTCCGTATCCGTCCCGACCACCGACTCCATCAGGCTCAACCACTGTCATATAAACCGGCAGAATGGTCTGCCCGCCCTGCCCGTCGTGTGTGAAGACGATCTCGCCCTCGTATTCGCCAGGCTCAAACACCCAATCTTGATTTCCGCCTGTTGTGTAGAGAGTGACATCAAGGGGAACTTCCTCGCCTGCAGGGACTTCGCCGCTATCAGGCTCGATTGTCAGCCAATCATTGTTAGGCTGGAGCTGGAGTACACGAAGTTGATCGCCCCCGGAGTTGGGGTCAAAATTTGCGATAGTCATCAACACCCAGCCTCGATACTGGTCGAAATTTCGACAGATAAAGGCGTTGTTCAATCGGGAGGTGCTGTCTAAAGGGATAGTTGCCACAAGACTGGTTTCACCTGTACTGGTATTATACTTATGGATCTGAGTTGTATCCTCGCCAGGTACGTTTAGCCCATATAAGCAAGCGCTATCAGGATCATCCGCGAACCACGCTAAGCCGTAGAGGCGCAGTCCTTGCCGGTCGAGTGTGCGGTCAAGGTAATTCCCACCGCGGTCGTAGGCTTTAATGTCAGTAGTCGTCCCACTCAACCAAAGGATTTCATCGACTGGATCGTAGGCGATGTTGTTGGTTGGATCGGACGGCGCCGCCCAGCTGTGAATGACTTCCCCGTCGCGATTTATGGCAAAAACCGTATCCTCGCCACTCCCCCAGATCAGATCCCCATCCCACTCCATATCTTTGAATCCAAAGCGACTGTGACCGGGCTGAGGAAAACTTCTAAGGACCACACCCTCTGGCGTGATTTGATAGATCAGGTTCGGATCTTCACCATTTGCTCCGGCGCAGAAGTATGACTCTCCATCGAAGATTGCTCCCTCGATGCGGCTATCGTTGGTGATCTGACTGACGGAGATCATCTGTCGCACATTCCAGGGCTCGTAGCCAACATCATTCGTCGAACGAGTTTTTGCTGTCCACGTGAGAGGGCCATTGCCGTCGTTGCGAATGGAAAAAGAAGCTTGTGCTGATCCACCTTGATTCGTTTGAAGGGATAGGCTGTCGCAAGATGTGGACAATTCTGAATGATCCATGCGAATTTCAATCCAAATCGAGTCTCCATTAACTATCTCTGCCTCAACCCGGCAATTCAGGTAACCTGCGGCAATTGCATCAAAGTTATAATGGCACAGAGTATCGAAGAGAGGTAGATAATCAGCATGCCAATAGCCTGAACTATCTGTGTTTACAATGATTCCGAATCCACTTCTCTCTTCACTGATGGAAACTGCACCAAACGGGATCGGTAATCTGGTATCTGATGCGATAACCTGCCCGGCAACTTCCGCAAAATTGAAATACGGACGGGAGAACAGACCCCAGCCCATATCCGCCCGACTGCCATCCGGGTCACCCTCGTCATTTGGGTCACCGGCGTCGATGCAGGGAGAATCCTCTGCGAGCAGATAATTGTCGTTGGCTGGATCGACGAATTGGGGATCTTCGTCGATGTTGCCCTCGTTCCAGGTCACATTGCAACCACTGATTCTACCCCCGGCTCCACTAATATCAGTGTAGGAGAATGAGACGGGGGAAGCTCCTCCTTCTTCGCCAACATAACCGAGAACGCGATTATCCCAGATTATGCAATTTTTTAATTCGGCGCGGCAGAGGATGAAATAGACTCCCTGGGAATCATTATCTGCGATAGTAACATTCGATAGCCGGGTGTCGCCATTGTAAATAACCAATCCACCACCCATGTAGTCGGTAGTATTGTGAACTATCAAGGTCTGTTCAACAGAAGGATTTACGTTATTGTGGGAAAAGTAAATACCACCTCCCATACGAGTAGCATGATTACCGATAACTTCAAGATGACTGACCCGTGCGGTGGAACCCTCGAAGATAAGCCCTCCCCCATATCTTGCTCGATTGCCGGTTACCTTCAAGTAGCTCAGTGTCGGCGAAGATCTGACACAATAGACTCCTCCCCCGCCCAAATCACCTGTCCAATCGGGGCGTCCTGTGCCGTTAGTGATTGTAAATCCCATCAGGACGGCCGTCGAATCCTCTCCGTTCATGAAAGAGACGACGCTTCCATTCCGGTCGCCGTCGATGATGGTAGAGTCGATGAAACCCTGTCCGCCTCCAAATATTAGCAAGCTTGCAACGGTGATTTCCGTCCCGCGAAAGATGATGTTCTCAACATACCTCCCGGGCTGAACCAACACCGTATCACCCTCTTCAGCCTCGTCGATACCGGCTTGGATGGTTTCGAAATCGCGGGGGATATGTATGATCTCGGCACTGGAAATCGAACAGATCACCCCGAGCAATAGAATTTGGAGCATGATTAATGCGCGCATCTTTTGTTCCTTTGATCTTGATGATTAAATGATAATGCCTATAGCATTACCATTTGATTATTTTGATTCTTATCGGATGAGATAGACTCCACCGAAAAAAAGGCCACCACGCCAATTGGCGAAATGTTGGCTTTCAGGAAGTTGATCTCTGTCGGAGCATCTTAGCTCACTTTATCAGTGGAGAAAGTCTATTGTATGACGCCAACTACGGCAGGTAGGTTAAGGAAATTACAACAGGACAGAACTCTCACCTTCAAGAGGGATTTGCAATAGCCATGCCAAACCGAATCAAGTGGAGATCAGGATGCCTTAGGTTAAATTAAGGCAATATATATCAGATATATGGAGAAGAAATTTATGATAAACTTCCACGACACTGGAAGTATGATTGGGTGGGGAAAGTCTGTAACAAGCATCCATTAAGTAACATGAACAGGTAACAGGTTGCAATCGGATGATCATCGTTGTCATAGATTAGTAGTAATCGTCTGAAACGGAATCTTGACGAAACATAAGTTACTGTAAGCGTATCTGTTGTGCAAGTTTTTTGGAAGGAATTTGACGGATTCTTGCCTTATGGAGCGGTCGGGCTTTGGTTTTCGACGTCCTTTATTGGGACTGTTGCCAAAAAAACAAAAAACGTGTAGCCCGCACAGCAAAGCCGGTCGGGCTACACGCCAAGATGTCGCGCTCAGACGGACGTCCTTATCCACCTGAACATTTCGGCTCATTTTTCCAACTTTTTCGCCCACCCTAATTAAAATCTATGGATTCTGAATGGCAAAGCAAGTGATCGACGAAAGTTATTTTAGATAAACTACCTTCCGAGATTGTCTGAATTGCCCGGAAGTTACCGTCACAACGAACATCCCGGTTGAATGCCCCCCCGCGGCCCAGTTGAAACTATGGTCACCCGCTGAAAGTTGCCCGTTAAATAACACCTCCACCAACCTGCCTTCGATGTCATAAACCGAGAGGTTCACCGTTTCAAGCTTTGGTTGCTGGTAGTGAATATTCATGACAGAATTAAACGGATTAGGAGACGGGGCGCTCAGGCGGAAGCCATCAACTGCGACGTTCTTTCCCCGGTCACTGGGCACTGAGGTATATCCTTCGCCACGTTGTAATTGGATATCAACTTCATGTAGATCAGCGTCGTTGATTTCGACGCCCCAGGCTTCACGTGGAATTTCAAAGAAGATTGGGGTCGCTCCCGGTGATGAAACATTTGGATACCAGGTGCTGAGCAGGCAGACCGGATCTTCTACGACGGCAAGTATAAAATATATCCCGCTGGGAACTCCACTCAGAAAATAGTAGCCTGAGTCGTTATACGAGATATTCGAACAGACGATCTTGTTCGTCTCATCGATAAGGGCGACAGTCGCATGAATGGCCGCACCTTCCGGGTCAGTGAGTTTGCCAGTGATCGAATGACCATTTTCGACCATTTGCAGTTCAAGCTCGGCGACTTCTCCGGCTCGAAGGTCGTAGGTCACGGCAGAATCGAGGCTTAACCCACCACCATAAAAAGTGCGCCTCACATTCGGAATCTCGGCTCCCACATTCATCATAGCATAAACCGGGAGACCGGCAAAAGTGTAAGTCCCTGGCTCCAGAACCATGTAAATGTCATAGCCTCCATACATCTGGCTGGGGGTGATGGTCCAGAATTCCCGTTCCTCCGCTCCATAAGCAATCGGCATAACGAGGACGTTCCTTCCTCCGTCGTAGCCGCTACTGTCAGGAGCTGTGAAGCGTGCATGAATGGCTCCAGCAAGCGTGAATTGAAGATTTACACGTGTAGTGTCGCCAGAGATGACCGAAAACTCAGATGCGTCATCGAGGTGATAAACACCTCCGCTATAGACTCTGGGCCAAATATGATTCGGATCGAAAACGAACGTTGAATCGGCAGGATGAGGGCGACTGATCCAGTCGCATCCGAGAAGTCAACCACCGCCATCATCTTCTTCGAAAATATATTCTGTCATCAATTTGTATGTTCCCTCAGGCACGCCTCGAATGATGTATTGACCATTCTCATTTGTGCAATTGGAAAACCTGAAGTTCTTTAGAGTTTGCTTCTGGTAGATGAGTTCAACATAGACAAATTGATCGACAGGGTTACCTTCGGGGTTGGTAATGATACCCGTAACGGTTCCACCGGGCCTCACAACAATGTTAAAAGGACCGGCCATTCCGGAGTTCAACTGATACCAGGGCGCCTCCCAGGGCAATTTGGCGCCATTCCAGTAACCGCTCGCCCAAGTACTGCCATCAGACCAACCAGTCCGGAGTACAAGAGTATATATTCCTGCATCCGCGGTGATGCTCCAGTTCCCGGCTTCGTCGTAGCTGATTCCACCGATAGTGATCCCACCGGATTGGCCGTTGATTAGATCAATGGCGAGAAACCCCGACTCTGGGACGTTGCCGTTGTGATCTTTGATCGTCCCGAACAGGTTGACTTCCTCGGCAAGCAGTACTACTGGAGAAATAGTAAGAAGTGCGAGAAAAACGAAAGCGATTAATGCTATTCGTAATAGTGATGCCATATCCACCTCAGATGAGAAATTGTATGCAACCGATTGAATTAGAAGAAGCGTTGAGAATATCCTAAGGTATATTCTGCTATGTTTGAAATGACGCTACAATTTGAATTCTTCCGATTAGAGAGAATAACTTCTTCACACTTATTGGTTAATATATGTATATTTTAATTTGAACGCAAGTCAAACCAAGTTCGAGTTTGTCTATAACATTCCGGTCTATCCAAATTACGTTTGTAACTTCATGAGCATGGGCAACAGTAAGGGGAATATCCAATCACTTTTCACCACCTAACCACTGGAGATTCCAATAACACAATGTGCCCACCCATTCAGCCTGATATTTGCTCTCTTCAATGATAGCGATTTCCTGATATATTTACTATTCAATAAAATAAGCCCAGCAAACAGCACCTCAAAGATCGTGAAAATCATCTCAATGATCTTCTATTCGAAATCTGCCGAAGATAATGATCGATAAACCAACTCCGCATACCGTTATCTGCACCGCAGGACATATAGATCATGGTAAGAGTTCTCTGATTTACTCCCTGACCGGCGTCCATCCTGATCGTCTCAAAGAGGAGCAAGAGCGGGAAATGACCATCGATCTCGGTTTCGGATTCTATAGTGATCGAGTGACATTCATCGACGTCCCTGGTCACGAGAAATTCCTGAAAACGATGCTCGCAGGCTTATCGAGTGTTCATGGTTGCATCCTCGTTATCGCCGCCGACGATGGAATCATGCCGCAAACGCGCGAACATTTTGACATCTTGCGGCTTCTCAAGGTTCCACGAGGGATCATCGCTCTCACCAAGATCGATCTTGCAGACGAAGAATGGATGATGCTGGTCGAAGGAGAGATTGCTGAGTTGACAGCAGGAACTTTCCTTGAGAAAGCACCAATTCTGCCTGTTTCCAACCGGACTGGCGAGGGATTGGATTCCTTCCGTCAAGCTCTCGATGAGATGATCTCTCTTGGTCGGCAGAGTACAAAACGAGGAATATTCAGACTCTGGATAGATCGTATTTTCTCTCTAAAGGGAGCGGGAACCATTGCGGCTGGAACTGTCGTTTCCGGCGGGATTAAGACAGGAGACAGAGTAGAGATACTTCCCTCCGGCATACAAACTCGGATCAAGCGCATTCAAACTCACAATGTCGATGTTGAATCAGCCTCAGTGGGAGATAGGATCGCGCTTAATCTCCACGGAGTCGATAAGAATTTGGTCCAGCGCGGCGACCTTTTGGCAACGCCTGACAACTTCCGTCCAACCTATATCATTAACGCTCGCCTTGATTATCTTGCAACCGCGAGCAAGCCGCTCGAACAACGAACTCGAGTTCGTCTCCACATTGGTAGCGCGGAATACATAGGAAGGGTCACTATTCTCGATGGAAAAAAACTTGTTCCCAACGACAGCGGATTCGTCCAATTCCGTCTTGAAACACAAGTTTTAGCAAACATCGGCGACCGTTACGTTATCCGCAGTTTCTCGGAAGGCCGTGTTCTCGGGGGAGGAGTGGCACTCGAAATCCACCCACCTAAGCAAAAAAGTGTATCAGCAGACGAGATCGGACGTCTTCAGAAACGTGAATCCGGCGAACCACGCGAACTTACCATGCAGGTAGTCCGGGCGGCAGGAGTAGCCGCTATCGAAGCTTCTCAACTTGCCAGCGAGTTGGCAATGCTGGAAGACGAAGTGATAGATGTCCTTGGCTCGCTCGCGGTCGATGAGAGTATAATTGTGTTGATCGGGAGCCCCCGCTGGGCTGTCGTGGAGGCGGATCTCGTCAGAAAGCTACTCGAAACAGCCGCTAAGGAATTGAAGGATTTTCACCGAGCAAAACCGCAAATAAAGGGGATGAAGAGGACAGAGCTGAGAAGCCGGGTGATGCCAAACGCTCCCGGTGCACTTGTTGATAAAATCATCGAATTGCTGGTTGAAAACGATACTGCCGAATCATCAGGCGATCTACTTTGGCTTCGCGGTCACCAGATAACGTTTAGCCAGGAACAGGAAAAAGCTCGTAAAACGGTGGAGGCTATGTTCTTATCCGAACTGTTTTCACCCCCCGATCCTGCACATATTGCATCTGTGTTGAATCTCGACCGATCTTCGTTGGAAAAACTCATCACCGGGCTTTGTGAGCTTGGGGTCATAGTCAGGCTGTTCGATTCGGACGGCAAAACAATATTTTATCACAACAATGCTTTAGCGGAATCTCATAACGTTATTATCGAATTTTTCAACTCCCATGACGAAATGCGATTTTTTGAATTTCGTGAACTGATAGGAACTTCCCGCAAGTTCGCGACGCCGTTGCTTACCTACTGGGACGACCACGGCCTTACTTATCGAACGGGAGAAGTTCGCAAGATAACACGGGAACTGAATTCGGTCGTCAAGAAGTCTTGACAGCCGAACAGTATTGACATTGCCAGTAACGTGAGATTATCTTTTAATCCAATCATTGATAAGCTCTCAAAAGAGACTATCCACACCATAATCAGGACTGATCGTGGGGAAATTAAATCAGGTCGTTTTGAATTCCGACAAGACAGGCTTGATGGAGAAATTCATCCAGTCCACTGCCGCTCGAAACGGGTGGGGCGTTCAGCGTGACGCTCGCTTGTTACAGCGACTCATAAATAGCCTTGCCGATAACCTGGAACGCCACGGTCGCCCCTACTGCCCTTGCAAAAGCCACATTCCCATCGATACAACCCACGATACTATTTGCCCCTGCCATGAAGCCAGTGATGAAATCGCTTCGATTGGTCGCTGTGAATGTGGGTTGTTCATCGACGCCAATGCAATACAGGCTAAGCGTCGTTCGGGGCTTCTGGCAACTATCCTCTGCCCCGGTTGCGCTTCCAAACTTAATCGAGCGCAGTTGATGCTTGCGTTATCTCGAGTCCCTAATATTCCAGACTCTCGAGTTCTGGTTGGAAATTCGACTGCTGACGATGCGGGGATATTCTTAATCTCACCTGATCGAGCTTTAGTTCAGACGGTGGACGTGCTCGCCCCTGTGGCTGACGACCCTTACACTTATGGAAAGATTGCCGCAGTGAACTCGCTGTCGGACGTCTGGGCTATGGGAGGCAAGCCGCTCTCCGCCCTTGGCATCATCGGCTTCCCGTATGGTGGTGATACCGCGATTATGAGCGAGATCCTGCGAGGCGGTCAGGATGCAGTTGTCGAAGCCGGCGCCGCTGTGGTAGGGGGGCATTCCTTCGCTTCTGATGAAATTCGTTACGGACTCGCAGTTACTGGCGAAATCGATCCGTGTGAAATTTATACGAATGCCAATGCCAAACCCGGGGATGCGCTTGTCTTGACAAAGCCATTGGGAGTAGGGACGGTTGTATCAGCAATCGTGCAACGGGGAGCCTTGCCCGGTCCGGTTGTGAGTAATGTGAATAATTCCATGCTGAAGCCTAACCGCAGAGCTTCCGAAGCAATGAGGAAGTTCAAGGCACATGCCTGCACCGACGTGACAGGATTCGGGTTGTTAGGCCACGGATGCGAGATGGCTATCGCATCTGGCGTAAAACTTCTCATCGACAGTTCTTCGTTGCCAATACTGTCATCTGCGCTTGATCTTCTACGAGAAGGCGTCAAAGACGGCGCGGCGAGAATGAACTTCAATTCGTTCGGAAAATACATCGATTTCGACCAAGAGGTAAAAGACGAAATTCGAAATCTGCTCTTTAATAGCGAAACTTCCGGGGGATTGCTCATTAGTCTTCCGCACAGCAGAGCAATGGAATTAGTAAAAGAGCTGACGGATGGGGGAGATACCGCTGTAATTATAGGTGAAGTAGGTGCTCGCCGGGCAGATGATCGTCACATATTGGTTAAAAATTAATAGGACTGTTGCCCAAATCCCAAATGATGAAAAAAAATCATAGCTTGTAGCCCGCACAGACTTTGCTGGGCGGGCAGAAATTAAGCACATATCTTGAGCTCAGGCGAAGAAAATGAGTTGAAGTTGGCTTGGGCGGACCGGAGCGTCCCCCCTCTATGAATGAAAATCGCTACAATTTAATGCTCTCCTAATAATAAGCATCCGTTGAATAATATTAGATCAGCAGAAGAGAGACAACCCACCTCCCTGCTGTCACATCCAACTCCTTGACAACCTACTAACATTAAAACCTGGAATGAGAAGTCCAGATAATACTCTGGAAAATAAAGACGGCGTCGCCAAATTAAGGGAAATCCCTTCCGTTGGTCTTCTGCTCGATTCCGATGAACTCCTGTCACTCGCCGGACGCTTTTCAAGACGGACAGTGCGAGAGGCGGTGCAAAAGGAAATCGAAGCGTGGAGGCAGACTCTTCTTTCGGAGAATTACCTCACCGAGGGTAGAGAATTTTCTATCAAGTCTCTTATCGAAGCTGTCATCAGGCGGTTAGAAGCAGAAACTCGAAATAGCATCAGGCATGCCGTCAATGCTACGGGAGTTCTCCTGCACACCGGATTGGGGCGGGCACCGCTGGCTCCAGCCGCGAGGCAAGCGCTCAGTGAAGCCGCGCTCCGTTACAGCACTCTGGCAATAGATATCGAAACCGGCGCGCGCGGCGACAGGTTTGCCCATGTCAGTGACCTTCTCATCGAACTGACCGGAGCGGAGAGCGCATTGGTCGTCAACAACAACGCCGCCGCGGTGCTTTTAGCGCTGAACACTCTTTCCGATGGGCTCGAAGCGATTATCTCACGAGGTGAGTTGGTCGAAATCGGTGGAATGTTCCGCATCCCGGACGTCATGCGTCGTGCAGGAGTCGAAATGATCGAAGTCGGCACGACTAATCGCACCCATCTCAATGATTATAACAATGCTATCGGGGAGCGGACCGGGATGATTTTAAAGGTTCATCCTTCGAACTATCGTATTGAGGGATTCCATAGAGAAGTTTCTGTTGAACAACTTGCAAAACTTGCCTCTCAAAAGGACTTGCCATTTTTTTACGATGCAGGCAGTGGAGCGTTAGTCGATCTGAGCCGGTGGAATCTACCCGCAGAACCAACTATTCAACAAGCAATTGCCGATGGTGCGGGTATCGTAGCATTTTCCGGGGATAAATTAGTGGGAGGGCCTCAGTGCGGGATTCTCGTCGGGAAGCAGACTCTGATCTCACGCTGTAAGAAGAACCCGCTCTTGCGCGCGATTAGGCCTGATAAGCTAACACTGGCAGTGCTGGAGGGGACTTTAAAGCTTTTTCGCGATCCTGACCGTCTTCCATTGACTCATCCGCTTTATGCTATGCTCGCTATGTCCACAACTACTCTACGCAAGAAAGCTGAGCGTTTGAGGAAAAAGCTGAATGGCGTGATTAAAGAGAGAGGAAGCTGCGAAATCGCAGAGGGATTCAGCGTAATGGGATCGGGAGCTCTGCCTGCGCGAAATATTCCAACGATTTTGGTTAGGATAATTATGGAAAATCATTCTGCCGAGTGGCTGGCGAAGAGTCTTCGCAAATCGGAATCACCTGTCTTTACAAGAATTGAAGATGACAGGGTGTTGTTTGACATGCGCACAGTGCAGGATGATGAGATTGATTTGATCTATAAGAGTATATTGAATCTTTTGAATAAGTCTTGCTGAGTCCAGGCGGACGCCCTCGTCCGCCCTCTCACTGTGCTTGATCTACCAGCGGACGAGGGCGTCCGCTTGGACATTTTCGCCTATTGTTCGACTTTTTCAACAGACTTATATTGAAGGTTTCTGTTGATTCAAAATAAGGTGCGTATCGATCCAGATGGAGCCACAAGACAAGTGTTGCTCTCTTTAGAAGAACGTCCTTGGGAATGGATGGGTGCTGGTGCACTCCACGGACTTCAAATCCGATGACGGTTGCTAATTACAGCCGTGGTGAGTTCGATCCTCACCCGTTCCCGCAAATTACTATTACTGCCGGATCAAGGCTTTGGGCTTGACGATCAAAAAGCTTCCTTTGATTTCGGATAGATTCTTGATATCCAGGTTATTAAACGGCTATCAGTATCTTGGAATCGGAGTTTGGCTTAATTACGTTGAAAGGATGAGTCCATTCGGTCGCAAAAGGTTCTCCAGTGCGTGTGTCCGTCGGCTCCGGTCAGACTTCAGTCATCGTGACCGGGAAATCCCATTCTCAAATTGTTTTGTTCAATAGTAAAGGAACTCAACAGTGGCTCAATTCTTTATCACATTATTACTGGCGGTTTGTCTGGCGGGTAGCGCTCTCGCACAGCCGCGGATCGTTGGACTGCACAGATATGACGAAGGCATGTTTGCCAGATTCAATGACATCTATTTAGCGACCGATGGCGGCTACATTGCCGGCGGCCTGGTTCATGACGATCAGGATGACTGGATGTTAAACAAAATCAACGCTGAATTTCAGTCGGAATGGTCCGAAATTTATCAAGGCGATGGAGATAACCAAATTGAAAGCATCATCCAGACTGATGATGGCGGATACTTGGCTGGCGGCTGGTCGAATGAGACATTTACACCGATGCGAACGAATGGAATCGGTGACGTTATTTGGAGAAATGAGTTCTGTGGGGGAGGTTGCCGGGCGGTCATTGAATTGAAAAACGGCAATTTTTTACTGATTGGATGCGCATCGACGGTTACCGGTTTTATCGGTCATGTGATACAAACCAATTCAGCTGGCGATCTGGTCTGGGAGCGGTCTTTCGAAGGGATTCCTAATGCTCCGTATTCACAGTTTTACGCCGGTCGTGAAACAGATGGAGGTGTCGTTTTGGCAGGCTATACATTCAATCAACTTCATAATCATATAGTCCCATGGGTTGCAAAATTGAGTTTGGATGGGATGGTCATCTGGAATTCAACCAGCCAAATCAATGGCTTAATCAAGACGATGGTTTCTTCACCTGATAGTGGTTTTGTGTGTGGTACAGACAGCCATGTTATGAAAATCAATAGTATTGGGCACTGGGAGTGGTCACGAAATATTATCGGCGCCGACGAGACGGTACTGTATCAATTGGCTCGTTTCAATGAAGATGGATATGCGATCGTTGGAACTAGCACTCGTATGAATCGCACGTTTGGTATCGTGTACCGGCTGAACGATTTTGGACGAATTAGTTGGACAAGACGCGTGGATCTTGAAACGGCCAGCGTCGATCTTCGGGGTATCATATTCGATAATGATGGATCTATTGCAACAGCCGGCGGAATTAACATCAGCGGCGTTTGCTCGGCTTTAATCGTCGAAATCGAACCAGAAATCATCGGTCCGACCATTGTTGTCAATCAGCCGAATACCATTGACCCGGTCATTCTTATCGGAGACACTCTCCAGTTCATGATTCATGCAGTGAATCAATGGGGCGATTCGATCTCTTATGCCTTTTTCCAGAATGACGAGATAATTGCTAACGATAGCACTGTTACCGTTCAGTTTGACAATCTGGACGACCAAATAATCACCGGTCGCGCCTATTCCGGTGGCGATTCCGATCAAGTCGTGTGGCATGTCGAGGTCACCGATTTCTACATTGCTGCGCAAACACCCGAAGTACTCGATTTAACAGTTCGTCGAGGCAACGAAGTCACGTTTTCTATCGACAGCCTTCGGGCATTAGATGGGCGGGACTCTGTCAACTATCAATGGTCAAAACTCGATCTTGAGACACAGGAGCTTATCGATCTGGGGCAGGAGTTTCAGGAAGCCATCGCTTTCCCTGTTATCGGGCGCTATAAAATCAACGCTGTAGCCCTTAGTGGCGAGAGCCATGACGATGTAACCTGGGATATCGCCGTGCGCGGTGTTGTGCGGAGCTTTTTCCCGTCTTCCCGTGAAGTCAATGTACGGCCTTTTCATTCGATTGATTTTAGCGTTGTCGCGTTTAATCCGGATTCCGACTCTCTACACTATACATGGTTTTTCAATGAGGAACAGATCGCTGGCGACAGCTCGGCCATTGAAGTTCAGTTCGGAGACACAGGAATCGCAAACATGTTGGTCGTATTGACTGACAGCACTGAACTGGATACTGTAGTCTGGGCGATCGTAATCGCGCCTGATGGCGTTAATAAACCGGAAAGCGGGAAAGTGGACAAGTTCGAACTAATGGCGCCTTACCCGAATCCGTTTAATTCAAGCACCACGCTGAGATTCTCGTTGCCGAACGAAGGAACCAGCAGGCTGACGGTCCATGATTTGAATGGGAGACTTATCGAGGAGATCATTAATGCGAGGCTGATGCCGGGTGAGCATACGACGATCTGGGATGGAATCGGGCTTCCGGCGGGAATTTACTACTTGCGGTTGGAGTCAGCGGGAGCCGTCTGCGTTTCTAAAGGGGTAATCATCAAGTGATTTTCTTAATTACCATGAGGCAATCAAATCGCAAGGTGTTCCCGTGTTCTTTGAAAATTCGATAGAATTTCAAGAGTATCCAGACTGATACACCCGTCGCCGAGCATTCAAGCACAATATAGGCGCGGGCGAGGACGTCGCCTGAAGGTTCGGCCACACACATCCATGTCGTTCGTGACTAAATCAAAACTGCGCATACACAAAGCGACTCTGAACTAAGTTGCCGAATATCATTATGATGGCAAGCAAAACAACATAAATTCCCCATCTTGCAAAAACCGGCAGAAACCGGATATCAAGCGGGTATTCGCGGGCTCGCTGTAGCCATTCCAAGAGAATCAACCCACCGGCAAGCCAAATCAAGCCTGCATCGTTCGGCAATACGCTCCACGTCCTTGTAACCATCATTCCTAAGTACTGCAATGCCTTTGGTAGGGAGTCTGCACGGAAGAATACCCATGCCAACGTCACCAATAGGAATGTTCCGCCCATCTGAAGCGATTCCTTTATCGATGGGAATATTCTCCCATTCGCGACGACACGCGACTGCTTTTCCGGTTCACCCTTAATGATGAGCGGAATGAAATACAATCCCATCAAAGCTCCCCACGCCGCAAATGTCCAATTCGCGCCATGCCAAAGCCCACAAAGAGTGAAGGTTATGAGCGTGTTTATAATCCATCGAGTCTTTCCTTTGTATCCTGCGCCGAGGGGAAAGAAAATGTAATCACGGAACCAACCCGACAGGGAGATGTGCCAGCGGCGCCAGAATTCACCGATATTCCTTGAGAAGTAGGGAAAGGCAAAGTTACGCGTTAACTGAAAGCCGAGAAGCCTGCCTATGCCAATCGCAATATCGGAGTACCCGGAAAAATCGGCATATATCTGGATTGAGTACAAAAATAGAACCATCGCCAACTCGATTCCACTCGAAGCTTCCGGATTTGCGAATACCCGGCTTATAACCGGTTCCAGATTATCTGCAATCACCAACTTCTTGAAAAACCCGCATAAAATCATTCGCAATCCGGTTCTCATCCTTTGATCGTCGAATAGTCGTTTCACCTTCAACTGATCGAGTAGAGTTTTGGATCGTTCGATAGGGCCGGCAATGATGGTTGGAAAGAACGTTATAAAGGCAATGAAATCAAGGTAGTTCCGTTCAGGAGAACGATTACCTCGATAGATGTCCGACATGTAGCTGATTTTCACGAAGGTGAAGTAACTGATCCCGAGAGGTATCATCAATGGAGCAAGCCTGTAACCGTCCTTGAAGCCGATGGCGACTGCTACGCTGGTTAAAGACCCTAACAAAAGTGTTGCATACTTTAGAAATATCAAAGGAAGCAAGTTAACCAATATGCTGACAATAAACCATCCACGCTTTTGAGTCTGACTGGATTGTATGGAGATCATCCGCGCAATAAGAAAATCGAGCGTAGCGCTCACGATGAGCAATCCGTAGATACGCCAATCAAACCAGCAATAGAAAACTGCGCTCGCTATAAGTAATATGCCGTTCTGCAAACGCTTTTCGACTCCCATCAGATAATAAGCCGCCAACACCAATGGGAAAAACAGATAGAATATTGTGGATGTGAAGTTCATCGGGCAGACTCTTGCCGATCAAACAGTGGGTCTGGCGAGAGACGGAAGTTGGATCTGAATTCTTCCCATGAACTGAGATAATCTTTGATCGCCTTTGCCGCAACTTGATGCCCTGCCTCCGTAAAATGAGAATCTCCTTCGAATCGAACTTTAATGCCTTGTTCACTGGCAGTCTTAAAAGCGCTTGTCAAATCGAGGTACCCGCAGTTATTCGTAGCCGCCGCTCTCACAATCATCCGGAGAATTGCCTCCTCTTCAGGAGCACGATCATTTTCAGGTTTAATAACGAACAGAATCGGCGTGCCGAGAAATTCTCGCCGAAGTGATCCGACGATGTAGTCGGTAATCATGCGCATCTTCTGTTCGTCGTCATAACTTGAATGATTTGTAGGGGGGGCCGAATTTTGGATCAGTTTTACCGACTTTCTATGCAACCCAGTGGCGAAGTCGAATTTGCGGTTCCATACCAAGTACCGTAGAATAGCACTATGCATTAATCTCAGTTCAAGCGTCGATCTCTGCTCGATCACTGGCGTGGTTTCTTGAATTCCGGTCGGGGTTATCTTCAACAGAACATTAAATGGTGTGTGATTTATTGAATAATCGCTATTCCAAATATCTTCTGGAGCACAAAGATAAATTATTGCATCTAATGAGACTTCCGCCATCGCGACGCGAGTCTGGTGGAGATATTGGGAAAACGCCCACCCCGATCTACCATATCGATAAACCAGAATTGAATCGCCGAATTCACTCTGAAGGAACGCTGACATCTGTCTGTTAAAATCAACTTGAAACGCCTCGACATGGGAATCACCGATCAACCCAATCGCCGGTTTGACGCGGATTGAATCGGGGGAAAAGTCGATTTCAGACAAGTAGCCGAGGTTGTTGACTCGCCATCGACCAATGATCTGCGCAAGGTTTCCTGAGACCCACCTTCCCTCGTGGTATTGTGATGGATCATAGCGTTTGATCAGATAGTGACTGTCTGCGATTGAAGCGAGGGGATCTGAAGTAGGGATAAAGACACGAATCCCCATCTCAGAGATCAGTAGAAAAAGCAAGCAGAAGAGAAGCAGTCGGACAGTGAATCTCCCTTTTTGTGGAAGACTCGTTAGAAATTCGCTCATATAGATGCGATGCTCATCGAATAGGATTCCTTTGATTTTCAGATATGGCAACCCGAACGGCTTTCTCACGCCTAATGTGCTTCAACCGATTCGAGGCTTCTACTTTCCTTCTGCAACTCCATAAGTTGGGAAACTCCTCTTACATTTAAGCCGTACCCTATTCTTGGCAGGTCTTAACTGAGATTGTTTTACGGCAATTGCGAAAGTAAGCGGGATGCTTATTCTGCCAGGTCGCCAAGAATCACGCAACCTTCATATAAACTGCAAAGATAATATTCATCCTCACCAATGTCAAGGATAGTGAATCAGCAATGCTATTGCAAGACTAAGAGGGGCTATTGCCCAAATTCCAAATGATAAAAATCGTGGCGAGTAGCCCGCACAGCATAGCTGGGCGGGCCAAGCTGTCGCGTGACGGCACATGGAGTTCATTCGGATGTCCTTGTCAGCCGTTTGGTCAAGTACGCTGGAATAGCAGACGAGGGCAACTCCCTGAATGTCGCTAGACTTTTTCAGCAGACCCTAAATAAATTTCGTAAATCGAAAAACCTGATTATAAATCGATTTTTCTAAATACAGGTGTATCTTATTTTGCTGTCAACAGATTCAGCTTGCGAAAAATAATCTTCGAGACAGTAGCAAATAAAAACCTAAATGGCAAATTATTACTGATATGAAAAAACGAGTTTTAGTTTTCCCTTGCGACAGAGAAATCAGCATGTAGCGTAACATGCCAGACTTGCGAAGTTTACCAAACAAATGGATTAAAAACGAACAAACCAAAACAAATTGCAATCATTGGCGCTGGCGGCTTCGCGCGCGAGGTCCTTGATGTTGTCGAAGCCATCCAAGAGAGAGATAATTCGGTGGAGTGCATCGGGTTCATAGTTGATGGACAATATGGAACGCCGGGAACACTGATAAATGGACTGCCAATCCTCGGAGATACAAGGTGGATCGCCAAAAACGTCAACAGGGTTGAGTTGACGTGCGCGATAGGTACACCTGACCTCAGATATCGTATGATCAAGCGGTTGGAGACTCTTGGGGCAAAGTACTGCTCCATCGTGCATCCGCGGGCGATAGTGACTCGTCGCGTGGTAATTGGTGAGGGAAGTATCATCACTGCCGGGTGCATTCTCACGACGAACATAACGATCGGGAAGCATGTTCATGTCAATTTGGACTGTACCATCGGGCACGATTCAACAATCGCGGATTTTGTTACCGTCTCACCTGGATGTCACATTTCGGGAAATGTGAGTATCAATGAGGGAGCATTCATCGGAACAGGAGCAAATATACTCGAGAAACTCCCTATCGGCGAGTGGTCGCGCATTGGGGCTGGTAGCACCATAATCAATCCAGTGGAGCCTAACACGACTGTTGTTGGTTGCCCTGGGAAGGCTGTGAAGGCCATGGAGAAGGGGTGGCATATGAGCGATGGCTGATCGTGCCGTGAGTTGTTCAGAAAAACTCATGTATATCTGCCCACGAATATCAGTAGGTTGGGCTCATCAAGATGTATCTCTCTATACGCCCATTTCGCTTAGAGGCCGAAGCGGTCGTCAAACCGCTTCGTGCCAATAAGCATTTTGTTTTGGGTTAAGACACAATCTGCCGCAATACAGCGGATTGATCTCTATGCAGTATCAATCTAAATTGAAGAATGACATTATGAGTCTGCTGAAAAAGTCAGGAGGTTGAACATTTTACTCGGTAAGACGGGGAGTTTTTCAACCGACTCAATAGTATAAACACATCGGCAATATTTTCCCATTTGTCTCTGTTGGGAATCCCTTTCAGCAATAACTGCCTCTCGAATTTCAACTCCTCCACCTATCTTTCCATTAATTCCTATGGCATTGGGTTTGCTCAATCCAAGCTAAAGCTCGGTCTCTGGACTACTCTGTCCATCCTATCCATCAACGCAAGGAACATAAGATGAAAGTTAGCATCATCATGCTAACCTACAATCATGAGAAGTTTATCGCGCAGGCCGTGAAGAGCGCTCTTTTCCAACTAACAGATTTCGACTACGAAATTGTTATTGGTGATGACTGTTCGACTGATCGAACCCAGGAAATCATTCGTGAATTGGCGATCAAGAATCCCGAAAAGATCAGACCCATTTTACGACAGAAGAATCTCGGCGCATCGAAGAATTTTTTATCAGTTCTCGCCTCATGCCAAGGCGAGTATATCGCCATGTTGGAGGGAGATGATTACTGGATATCGCCGGACAAGCTTCAGAAGCAAGTGGATATGCTTGATGCAAATCCTGAATTAGCAATTTCATTTCACAACATCATCTGTTTTTACGAAGATGGCAGTAAACAGCCTTGGGAGTACTGTCAAAGAAACCAGAAACCGATCTCAACTCTTGAGGATCTTCTTCACGGAAATTTCATCCCCACATGTTCGGTAATGTTCCGAAATGGATTAATAAAAGATTTTCCAGAATGGTATTTAACCACATTGATGGGTGACTGGCCGCTCCACATTATGAACGCAGAGCATGGTAAAATCGGATATATTAATGAAATAATGGCAAATTACCGAATCCACACCGCGGGTATGTGGACGTCTCTTTCGCGAATTCGACAATGTGAAGTTGATATCGATATGTATGTTAAGGTAAATGACCATTTTAAGGGAAAGTATTCCAAAATTATACTTCCGAATATTGAATCGAGACAGGCCGAGATTTCAAAACTAAAATCTGCTGACCCAAACTCAAAAACCACGCTCCAACCACGCTCCATTGTTAATTCCGCGCCAAAATCTGTGCTTCGAGCTTCAAGCTCCTTCAAATTTGCTTTTTTTGCAGGTGACAATAATAATTTTAAATATATCAATGAATTCACATCTTTATTGAGATTAGATGGCTGTGAAGTACGTGTTATTGAATCGACTGATTTGTCCTTGCAAACGCTTCACGAACAGATGAAATGGAGCGACGTCTCCTGGTTCGAATGGGCTAATGGCCCGGTAATCCCGGCATCAAGAATGCCCAAAGTGTGCAAAATGATTTGCCGGCTCCATAACACCGAAGTATTCTCCCCAGCCCCAAGCCAGATCAACTGGCAAAATATCGACCATCTCATTTTCGTGAGCAAATCGATCAGGGCACTTTTCGAACAATTACTGCAAGGTAACATCGATCAAAATACTCAAGTTCATGTAATTCCGTACGGCATTGATTTAAGAGAATTTAATATGATCGAGAGGGGTTGCGAAAAGCGAATTGCCTATTTGTCCGACTTCCATAGTGAAATGAATCCAGCCCTAATGCCTTTGATACTTAATCAGATTGTGAAAAATGATCCGTCCTATCATCTGTTTATGGCCGGTCGAATAAGAGACTTAACCCTGCATCGCTATATAATCGATGTTATTAAGAAATTGAAAATCGAGCAGAACTTTACTTACGACGGTCAGGTCGAAAATATGATTGAGTGGTTGAGTGACAAGGATTTTATCCTTTCGACCAGTATAGTCGAAAACAACCACTTTGAAATTATCGAAGGCATGGCTCTTGGGCTGAAGCCCATTATTCATAATTATTTGGGTAATCAAGGCGAGTCGTTCGACACCAAATATATCTTCGACACTCCTGAAGAGGCCGCCCAACTGATTCTTTCAGATGACCATCAACCGATTGAATATAGAAATTTCGTCGAGGAGCGCTTCAATCTCGATTCCGAGATTAATCAATTTAAACAGATCGTCTTCGATTCAGCTCCTATTGCCGGGACAATCGATGAGATCGATCCTACTCCGCACATTACGGTAGTATTGTTCGCGAATCGTGAATCAGCATTATTTGAGCAATCTCTGCATAGTGTTCTGTCACAAAATTATCCCTTCTTCGATGTTTTTCTGGTAGATCAATCGGGCGATGCCTATGTTTTGGATAACCGCGTGCAGAGTGTAACCGAAGATGCCTTCGACACAATTTTTCGATCAGGTACTTCGGAGGTAAAGGGGGAATTTCTCGTCTGGCTTGATCGAGACAGCGTTCTGCTTCCTCACGCGATAGACAATTTGGTAAAGGCACATTCTATCATCCCCACGGCCGACGTGCTGTACGGCGATTCTATGCTTGTAGATGAAAACATGCGAGTCAAATCGGCTAAAAGGTACGAGGATTGGTATAATCGTGAAAGGCTCCTCGTCGCCAAACTAAGATCAGGGGATTGCTTGCCGTCCTCCGGTTTGATGATAAGAAGACGTCGCCTTAGCGAACTGAAGAGGGGTGAAGACACAGGAACTTTTCAATTCGATCACAAGTTCTGGGCGCAAAATATCGGATCGTTGAAAATCAAACACATTGGGTTTCCGATTTGCAAAATTCTCAACGACAAGCCTGGGTCCGAAAGCAATCAACTGGATACAGCATCGCGGGTTCGGGTATTAAAAATATTGTTAGGCGCTCATTCGCTGATGGATGTTTTCCCGGAAATTCAGTGGAAGACTCTACCTGAAAAAGAAGCCAAAGCTTCTGCCTTACTTTTAGCGGCAGAACAATTTTTACAATCGAATGATGTAACGGCGGCGCTCGAGGTGATAGCCAGAAGTTATGAACTTGTTCCTTCCGAGGATACGAATACCCTCATGCAAAAGTTAAAAAAGTTGAAGCAAGCAAAACGGGATGATTTCCTGCCGCAGAACGTCTTCACAATGAAGCACAGATGTTAGTATTCACAGACGAACTTTATGCCAAAAAGTGTCCAGGCGGACGCCTACGGCCGCCGAACATTCGAGCACAAAAAAAGCGCGGACGAGGGCGTCCGCGTGGACATGTCGGCGCAAATTCAGAATAATTCGAAGAACTCGTCCTCGCATAGAGACACCTATTTTAGTATTTACAGATGACATTATTATTCCAAATTTTCCCTAAATACAGTATTGCATTCGTTCGATTTTTTTTAACATCAAACCTTAATAATCCGAGGCGATCCTATGGTTGCAAGGAATTTCTCTCTTCCAGCAAATACAACCAAGACATTCACTACCGACCTGGTTTCTTCCTATCAGAGTGATGCGCATCTTGAACCACTACACGTTGGCAAACCTAACATTGGCGATAGAAAACGGTTGTTCGAACGCATCAATGAAATGCTCGACAACCGGTGGTTGACCAATCGAGGGCCGTTCCTGCGTGAGTTCGAAGCACGTCTGGCAGAATATTGTCAGGTAAAGCATTGCATTGCCATGTGCAATGGCACTATTGCGCTCGAGATTATAATCAGGGCACTGGAGATGAAAGGCGAGGTGATCGTCCCGTCATTCACTTTTGTTGCAACTGCGCACGCACTGCAATGGCAGGAAATTACACCGGTCTTCTGCGATATTGATCCGATTACTCATACCATCGATCCTGCGCAGATTCGCAGGCTCATAACGCCGCGAACAACCGGCATTATCGGCGTTCATATCTGGGGACATGCCTGCCCGGTCGATGAAATAGCCGAAATTGCCCAAGAACACAACTTGAAAGTGATCTACGATGCGGCACATGCACTCAGTTGTACCTACAAAGGCAGAATGATCGGTCGTTTTGGAGATGCAGAGGTGCTTAGCTTCCACGCCACAAAATTTCTCAACTCCTTCGAAGGAGGAGCAGTATTGACCAATAGCGACGAAGTTGCTGAGAAAACCAGACTAATGCAGAATTTCGGATTCAGTGGTTACGACAATGTTATCTACATCGGCACTAATGGCAAAATGTCCGAAATTTCTGCCATAATGGGACTTACAAACCTCGAAAGCATAGACGAATTCATCGACGTAAACAAGTGTAACTACGATCTTTATCGTACCGCTCTCTCGGAAATTCCCGGGATACATCTTGTCGAACATCCCGCGCACGAAAGCAATAATTACCAATACATCATCCTGGACATCGATGAACAGATAACTGGCGTTTCGCGTGATGAAATCGTTCGTAAGATGCACGATCTGAACATCCTCTGCAGACGATACTTTCACCCGGGTTGCCACAAGATGGAACCGTATCGCTCCTATTTCCCCAACGCCGGCCTCCTCCTGACAGTGACGGAGAAATTGACCGAAAGGGTCATCTCCCTCCCAACTGGCACATCGATGGGCGAAACCGAGATATTCCGGATTTGCACCACCCTTCGCTCGATTATTGCCGAAGCAAAGTCAATGTCTCGAAATACAGATTGATTTATATGATCATTCGATGATTCAGGACAGCATCCAAAAGATTCTCTTGATATGCGACGCGGCTGATCGCCTTATTGAGGCTGGAGAGATCGACATTGTTGCGCCACTATTGGAGCGGTCGATGAATCTGGCTAATGCTCTTCCCCCCGGGTTTGTCGAAAATGCCCGCGTGATTGCCAGACTGACGGAGCTGTCAAAGAAAATTGAAGAGTTTCTTAAGAAAGATTCGGACTTCTCGCCTCGTGCCAATAGTATCAGCGGTAAGCCCCATAAATCTCTCATAATTCTGGATGACATCTTTCCGCACCTGTTATCTGCATTCCGCGTTGCCGAATTCAATGCATTCCTTGACGAATTCCCTGATGCGGAAGTCCAATCTACAGCCTCTACCTTTCCAGCCATCAACGAATCACGCACTTTCGAGGAAGTGCGTGAGGAGTACCTTGGATACTACCCCCAATACCGGAATCGCGTTGTCAAATACAGGCAAGGATCAAATTTGGCGGGAGAGCTTGTCTATATGATATTTTTGAATAACGCGGATTATTTCCTTGCAGATATTGAGCGAAGTGGCATTCCTTTTATCTTTACCCTATATCCGGGTGGAGGATTCGCACTCGATCAAGATATTTCTGATGAGAAACTGAAACGAGTCTGTTCATCCAAGTACTTAAAAAAAATCATCACAACGCAGAGAGTAACCCGTGATTACCTTTTATCGAAAGGGTACTGCGATCCAGAAATAATCGAGTTCATTTACGGCGGTGTCTTACCCTCGAACCAGCTATCGGCATTTCCAACGGAGCGGAAACATTACGGGACGAATAAAAAAACATTCGACGTCTGCTTCGTGGCAAATAAATACATGGAACAGGGCATCGACAAGGGATATGACGTTTTCATACAAACCGCAAGGGAGTTGCTTAAAAGGAGTCGTAACTACAGCTTCCATGTTGTCGGATCGTTCGACTCAAGCGATATCGAGGTAAGTGACTTCGCTGAACGGATTCGCTTTTATGGAACACAAAAGACCGATTTCTTCTCTGAATTTTACAACCGGATGGATGCTATCTTATCGCCCAACGTGCCATTTGTGTTGAGCCCCGGAGCATTTGATGGGTTCCCGACCGGAGCCTGCATCGAAGCAGGGCTTTGTGGCGTAGCATTGTTTTGTACTGATGAACTCTCTCTCAATTCAGCTTTGATTGATGGTGAAGAGATTCGCATAATATCACGCGAGCCGGGAGATATTGCTGACGTTGTTGACGACTACCGGATCAATCCAGACAAACTCGTTTTATTAAGTCGGCAGGGGCAACTGGCATTTCGAAGGATATTTAGTCTGGAAGCTCAGATGAATCCACGCATTGAAATTCTCTCGGGTCAAAATCTCCAATAATGGACCCATTTAAAGAAAATCCTCTACCAATCAGGGAGCATAAGATTGCTCCTTTGATCAGCATTGTCATTGTGACTCACAATCGAGCCAAAATCCTCGCCGAAACTATCGACAGCGCGCTAATGCAGGATTATCCTGCCGTTGAAGTGGTTATTGTCGATGATGGTTCGACGGATGAGACCGCGGAAATGTTCAATCGATTTTCTAATCCAAGGCTGAGCTACTTCCGTCAGAATTATTTTTGCGCCCCAGCCGCACGCAACAGAGGAATTATCGAGTCGAAAGGGGAATACATTCTTTGGCTCGATTCGGGTGATGTGTTGTTAAAGGGCGTACTCCAGAGCTACTCAGATAAAATCACAGAATTCCCCGATGCATCGCTCTACTATGGGAATTTGTTTGTAACGGATGTCAACCTTAATGTTATTAATAAAATAAATTATAAAGACTGGTACACAGATTCCCCCGGACTGCTTGCCAAGTTTCTTCTTGAAGATCCCCTTCCCCTTTCTGGATCTCTGGTTAAACGAGCGTGTTACGCCACCTACGGTTATTACGACGAGTCATTCCGTCACTCTCACAATTATGAATGGTGCAGTCGCATTGCCTCACTCATTCGTTGTAAACTGCTCCCCCGCCCCGTCGTCAAGTGTCGCGGAAACAAGGATATTCTGTCCCCTAACGAAGAAAAAGTTGTCACTTCTTTCCAAGCTCTGGTTGTCAATGGATTACTGGCGCGTCATCCTCTACGAGAATTAACGCCCGAAATTGATTGGGATCGGAACAGCAATCAAAGCTCAGAGGCAAAGGCTTTGATAACTGTTGCAATAAGGTTGATCAGCTTGGGTGATCTTAGAGGGGGATTGAAGTATCTCAATATTTGCTTTAAAATTAACCCCGATAAACAATTAAGTCAATTGATCTTGGAAATCGAGAACAAATTAATTATGGAGCCAATGGAGAGTGGGGTGAAGCCTTCTCGCACCGTCGATAGTCTTCCCAAGGTGTTATTTATAGTTCACGATTTTCTGGTACGATCAGTTGCGGGAACGGAACTCTACACACTTAATCTTGCCCGTACGATCTCGAAAAAAGGTGTAGAGGTGACAATTCTCTATCCGGAATTCGATTCATCAAGACCGGTGGGAAACGCAACTAAGGGAACTTATGACAATGTTACTACCGTTGGCTTAAACTTACCGCCCAAGCATAGATTAAGTCATAACGTCGATTATCCTGATGTGGGGCAGTTGCTTTCGTTGTGGCTGGATGCCAATCACTTTGACCTCGTTCATTTCCAGCACTTGTTGTTTTGGACAACCTCCGCCGTCGATGCCGTGGCCGCCAAAGGCATTCCTCTTGTGTTGACCCTGCACGATACATTTCTGATCTGCGACCAGATTCACATGCAATTTGAAGGTGTTGATAATTGTGTGAAAGAACCATCCTCTATAATGAATTGTGCAACATGTTACATGAATCGCCAGCTTAACCCATCGGCCGAGAAGTATGAAAATGTCGAAGCATATATGTCACACCGGCTTCGACGACATCGCGAAATTTACCAGAAATTCCATAAAGTGTTGGTTCCTTCCCTCGATCTGATTAATCGTTTACGCGCAAATGGTTTTGAAAATCCTGCAACAATTCATTCCACGCTTGGAATGAACCTCTTCCAGCCCCAGATCTTCCATAAGGGTAGCGATAGAGTTCGTTTTTTGTTTATCGGGAACATTGCCCCTGTTAAAGGATTGGACATTCTCTTGCAGGCCTTTTCGAAGGTCGATCCATCAAAGGCAAGTCTTGATATTTACGGTAAAATTCGTAATCCGGAGATCCTCGAAGACAATTTCAGATCACTCTCCGATAACCACGAAGTCCGTTACCGCGGTTCATACGGCCCGGAAGATCTGCCTGAAATACTGTCGAAATATGACGTTCTCATTATTCCCTCTCGCTTTGAAACCTACCCGACCACGGCTCGCGAAGCGCTTCATGCCGGTGTTCCAATAATCGCGTCGAACGTAGGAGGCTTGCCTGAATTAATCGAGGATGGCTCGAATGGATTGCTCTTCGAAGCAGGGAACATGGAAGATCTTGCTGAGAAGATGACGTATGTATTAGATAATCAGAAGATTATCGATACCTTTCGTCAGAATATAAAACCAGTAAAGGGAATTGAAGAGGATGCGTCGAAGATTATAAATCTTTACGTAGAATTAATTAAATGAGTTTGTATTGTTTCGGTCTCTAGGCGAGCGACTTTTCAAGCCGCTCGCCTAGTACTACACTAATTTGACCTGATCATTACTATAAATCGCGCCACTTAACTAACTTGTTTTTAGATTCTTTTGATTTCAACTTGAGTTCCTCAACTATTGTATTTATATTAAACGTCGGAGGTGGCCTTTATAGGCAATCTTGTGAAATTGGTCGCACATCCAATCACAGAAACACCTCAATCTTGTGCAAATTATTACATGAGGTAACAATGTCTGCAATAACTCGTTTATCAATCGCAATCGTATTCTTCGTCGGGATGGCTTTAACTATTGGATGCGGCGAAGATAATCCAACTGTCTCAACGCCGACTGATACCACCGCCGCAAATGCATGGGTCGGGACTGGCAACACTCAGCTTGAAGCCGTCCTTATGGATCTAATCAACGGCCAGAATCCGGAAAAGCCTGATGATGTTGACTTGACCGGTCCTTACAGTGCTTATATGAAAGCCCTCGAAGCAGATGACTCCAATCCAGCCGCCAACTTTGGAGCAGGGGTGCTGGAAATCATTATGATCAGTCAGGATCATGATTTTCAAGATTTCTTCGATCGCGCCAAGACTTTTATGGATAGCGGCGCCTTCTTCGAAGTACCGGGTATGGCGGGAGCTCCCAGACCAGGCCCAGGACTATCGCTCCGGCTTACCGAGACGGTTCTGCCCATCTCTGCTGTACTGAGAATGGAAACCAATATGAGTCGAGCGGCCGCCGCGGGTGATCCGACCATCGGGGAGTTTCAGGATCTGCTGGCAAGCGAACTGATTCCGCGTCTTGAGTGGGCCGTTGCGAGGCTGAAAAAAATCACTTCTCATCCTGACTTCAAGTTCATGATTACCCCACGCATGCAGGGCGATCCCAACGAAGATGCATTGGAGCTCGACCTGACCGAGATCTATGCCGCCATCACTGCTGTCGATGTACAGCTCGCGCTGTTGAACCAGTTTTGTGCCTACAGCTATGATATGGGCGACTGGACCGGCAATGCAATGCGGGTCGCGCTGACCCAAGGTTCGCCGTTTATGGCGCTTCGCTCCAGTGGGGCAATCCGTATGGGAGCCGCCGGGCAAGCCTGGCTCGACGCGGCGAACAGTGTAGAAAGCGGCGTCGCTTTCCTTGAGAGCGAAACCGATGATCAAGACAATGACCTGATTAAATTGGACCACGATAACGACGCCGATCTTGACTCTCTGAAAGCCTACATCCCGCGTGTACGGCGCGCTCTGACGGGACAAGAGACATTCAAGGTTGATTTTGGCGATGGTGACGAAGACCTTGCTATCGCTCTTTCGGCAATGTTCAACCACCCGGTCAATGATTTGAAGTCCCTGTTACCCGCTTACAGCGTCACCCTCGACACGGTGGAGTCAGAGACGGAGTATCACTATATCGACTCTCAGGTAGTGGCAGGAGTAGAAATTCCCACATCGGGCGTTTACTATTGGAGTCGCTATGCTTATTATGACAATGGTCAATTGCAGGAATACCGTGAGGAAAAATCATTCCCCGCACCGGCATGGGATATAGAATTCGACCGTTGGGTGGCGCAATACAGCTCTAAATCCAATGCCTATATCCGTATTAGTTTTAACGGCTGGTGGTTGGATGCTGGCGTTCAAAATGTGATGGCTAACATAAGTTGCCAATATAATGAGTCAACCAAGTGGAGGTATTCGCCGCATATCACCTGGCAGGCTAATAGCTATGCTGAGTGGATTTTTCCCAACCCGACGGTAGGTGGACTTCTGCCCGGTATGACCGACAGCCGTTTGAAGCGGATTATGGGTTTTACTGAGGAAGATTGGCAGAAAGATTTCGGCATGGGAAACTGATCTGTTTAAGGCATTGCCACTGCTGATTATTGCGCTTGGTGCGGTGCTTTTGACCGCGAGCAATTTGTCAGCATTGACGATTGATCCCTTCATCGACTACCTGCTGACCACACACGAATCCGTATGGATGACAGAGGCAGAGTTGCATCGTCTTCCCAATTCAAATGTCACAGACCCTCCGGTTGGCCGCTCGCGGCTGACCGGAGGGTTCTCTCTCTTTTCGACCTATTCAGATTATTACCGTCAAGGCGCTATCGAGAGGCCGAGCGCATCCTTCGGCAGAAGGGTTCTTGGGAAGGCGTTTGTCAGCAGAAAAGGGATGGCAGATTGGACTCTCGAAGTCGGAACTTCTGCAAGCCGAACGTCGATGAAACTCCAACAACGTCTCGCTCAGCAAATCATTCACATCGATATTGAAGGAGCCAAGCTTGGGATTGCTGGCAGTGTTGCCACGTCGAAGTTAGCTGTCCGAGCGGAAGCAGACGTCACGTTAAAGTCCGACGTCAACAATTATAGCAATCCGGCTGGTTTCGATATTGCCGGCAGGTTGTTGGCATATCGCGACGGTGGGGTAACATTCAGGTGGCGGCGGCAGAGTGATTTATGGAGGCTGTCAGGAGATTGGCAGGAAGAGAACGCCGCAGTCGAGCTACCACTATCCTACGATACTTATGGCATTTCTCTGCGCACACCCAAGCTGAGAGGTTTTAAAGCCGTCGCCTCATATAGTCAGAGTAGCCTTCGATCACCTGATAAAATGTCCCCTATTCCAAACTTTGAACCGACTGGAATCGTGAAAAATTATCGGGCGGCAATCGAATATGGGAAGGAAGGTCACTTGTTTTGGGTCGGGAGTCGCGGGCATGTGTCGCGCCTTCAGGCTCGCGGACTGGAGGGAGGGTCATCCTTTGCCAAGATCACCCGTTTCGATACTGACGTCCGAACTATTTTTGCCGGGTTTGATAGTGAGTTATCTAAATTGGCGTCGCGGTCGATGAAGGGTGAACTGGAGTATTTTCAATGGGACGCGGCAAGCCGGGGACACATAGAGTTCTGGCCCTTCACCAGTGGATTTATTGATTTACTCGGCATGAGGCGATACTTCATTACCTCTTCTGAAGGGACGCTTTGGAGACTTTATTTAGCCCACTTCAGCAGATTTAAATCTGAAGCAGGCAACGATATTTTCAGATGGTCGTTCGGAACGCATCTGTTCGATGTTCGGCCAAAAGCTACGCTCGAACATTGGCGACCTGAATTCCTGATCTTCGGTCAAGATGATTTGCAACACTCCGAACTTCCGGTTCGCCGAATTTTGGGATGCATTCCACAGCTTGAGATTTCCACTACTCTAATTGGATTAGGGGTCAGCTACCAATTCACACAATTAATCCCGGTAAAAACCTGGCGTCGCAGTTTACCCGCGGCGTCGCCTGCGCCAACGACTCGAGGAGCCAGCGCTCCCTATGGAGGCGGATTTCACCAGCTAATGATTTCCCATAATTTCTAATATTAAGTTGAATTCGATAGAATATTGAATTGCCGTAGGGGCGGATTGCAATCCGCCCCACTGCTTGAGCTACTACTTCTTTACTTCACGAGCATTACTTTACGAACGGCGCTGAAGTTCGTCGCTTCCATCTTGACGATGTAAACGCCCGATACCATCGATTCGCCATCCAACACGACACTGTGATGGCCAGCCTGAAGCTCACCACTCACCAACGTCGATACTTCACGTCCAGACAGATCGAACACGCGAACCGTCACACGTGATGCTTCCGGCAAGCCGAAGGCTACACGAGTCACTGCATTGAACGGGTTCGGGTAGTTCTGACTGAGATAGAACTCGGTCGGAAGTGCTGTCGTTACAGACGCGTCGATTACCGTGAAACCGTCTGTCAAATAGACAAGGCGGTCGCCTTCGATAACCCGCGAACTAAGATCGACAACTACGTCTTCAGCGGCATTCCACAACTTCAGCGTGAACGCTTCGCCGTCTTTCAGGCCGTCCACCGCTTGGGTTGAGGCGTCGTCGCCCCAGACTGCAATACCAATCTGTCCATCGATTACTCGGCCTACGCCAACCATAAGACCGGACGGGCTGAACGCGGCAACCTGGTCGGAAGTCGAAAGATCGACGCCCGATACCTTGGTGACCAACACGCTCATGTTTGCACCGGTCGAAGGTACATCGGCCCAACGACCCTTGACAGACTCAGGATCGACTGACAATGCCGCGGCCTGATTCTGTGCTTGTGGGTAATTCAGGACAACATCTTGATCGACATTGATCTGGTAGCCCTGTCCTTCCCGCCATGGCGGCATATTGCTGAAGAATCCGCGTGACGGGATCATAAAGTTACCAAGGCCGTCCTTGGCTAGGAGAACGTGATCGATGATCGGCGATAACACATAGCAACCATCTCTGCTGTACGCAGAAAGTTGATAATCCGGAAAGTAAGCAATATAATTCCAACCACGGGTAATCGGAACATCGGCTTGTGGATTGATCGGCGTTCCTGTCCAGAATGCCGACATAGCGGAGTCGATACGAACCTGATAGCTCTCTGCGAGATTCCAATAAGACATATTGCCGAAACCACGTTCCGGTATATAGAACCGCCCACGCTCATCCTTCATCAGAATTAGATGATGTGCTCCGTTGTTCGGACGGCGGAGCTGGGACATCATCGGAACAATTTCAGGACCGGGGTCGCCAGCCCAGAAATCCTGATCGGATGGGATCACGTTGACCGAAATCAGTTTCCAGCCCAGACGCATGGCTACTTCCAATGTTTTTAGGCTGTTGCTTTCGACAGTAAGAACGGTATTGCCGTTATTCACCCAATTCATTTCACCTTCTTCGACCACTGCCCCACCATCCCACTCCGCATCAGCTTGGTAGTCCCACAACTTGAGACTCATTGTCTCGCCTTCGTGGAAATAATCCTGATGGTTGTCATCAGCGCCCCAGACTGGCAGATCCATCTCAACTTCCGTCCAAGCGTCCCCACCTGCCAAAACACCGGCAGGCGTAAAGACGCCGACTTCCCAGCCAGCAGAGACCGGGTCACCGTTGATTGAGACGCCTGTTACATGCAAATTGTGGCTTTGCTCTGTCTGGTCAAATTCCGTGAAGTGCTGAGGCGGGTGGATGACAATCACGTTTACAGTGATCTCCGACGAAACCGCACCGTCAGAAACCGACAGGACTACTTCAAAATGACCAACCGTTTCAATTGTGGTTTGCCAATTTAAGCGACCTCGGCCATTTTCAGTTACGACAAACTGGACTTCATCCGGGAGATCGTTGCCAATCATCCTCAAATTCAACCGATCACCATCGACGTCTTCCGTTACTACTACAAACTCGATAACGCCACCACTCTCGACTCGGATGATCTCTTGCGGGTAATTCACCCACACTGGTTCATCGTTGATTGGTTCTATAACAAGCGTAAATATATCCTCTGCTGATCCATCGCGACTGATCTGGTGAATTTTGAATGGGGTCGATGAGGAATTAATTCCTTCATTGGTACTGCCGACATCTTTCGGCTGTACTGAGCCTAAATCTGTAAGCCGTACCATTTGATTAGCGGTTCCGCGTAAAGTCCTTATTATCATCACCCGTCTTCCGCCAATACTATCCGATGCGGTAACTTGAATTTCGAGTCCTTCGGTGTTAAAGTTGGCGGGCGCTTCAAGAACCAAGACATGATCTTCGTTCCCAATTAACACCGTCAACGGGTCAGGCGCTATAGCGCTGAAAGTCAGGTTATCTCCCTCCGGATCATTGAAGACCGTATCGAGATCGGCGATTGTCCAGGGACCAGAGTCTTCTGGGTAGGACAGATCTCCTATCTCGCTGATGATTTCCGGTGGTTGGCTCCCACTAACACCATGAAGACGAACAGGAATCGCCCAATTGTTAGGGTCATCGGACAAAATCGTCAGAACAGCTTCGAAATCGCCTTGCACCTCAGGTATGAAGGCTACAGTGACAACGGTAGAGTCATCCGGGTGGATCACGAGTTCCTGCCTGAAATCGCAAGAGAAGTATTCGCCTTCTATGGGGAGATTTGTAACGGTCAGGTCAGCAACACCCCTGTTAAAGATAACTATCTCTTTCTCTGACAATTCGCCTATTCTTGTCAGTTCAAAATCGAGCTCGGCAGGCTCCACAGCGATACGAGGCGTCCGATGGTCATAGTAAAGAGCGCCAAGATCGGCGCGGGTGCTGTCGGCATCGAGCGGCGAATTGGCATTGCCTGCATCGACGCAGGGACTGTTGGCTCCCAGACGGAAGTCTCCATTACCCAAATCAACAAACAGAGGATCTGTGTTGATATTGCCTTCGCCCCAGGTGACCTGACAATTATTGTTGGTAACAACCCCCTGTCGATCACCCTCAATATTCGAGTGATCCACCGAAAGTCGATTTCTTACGCCGTTACCCGATGAGTAAACTGTGTTTGGATCATTTGCCCAAACAATACAGTTGGTCAAGGTGACGCCACTTCCTTCTCGAATGTACATACCACCGCCCCATCGAGCTGAATTATCAACCAAAGTACAGTTAAGAAGGCTTGGCGAAGCGCCACCGCGGCAGTACAATCCCGCGCCGCCGGTGTTCACTGCCGCGTTACTATTTATAACACAATAACTTATAGTTGGATTTGAAGACGCGCTGTAAACTCCATCTTGCCCACCCGTTATTGTGAATCCTGATAATACAGAGTTCGTATCCTCTCCGCTGATGAAAGAAACCACTCCGCCGCTGTTGTCGCCTCGGATAACGGTATTTGTGATCAATTCCGGGTCACGATCGGTCAGGAAGAAGCTACCTACTACAAGCGCTTTGCCCGAAAAATCGATATTCTCCTGGTAAACACCCGATCTAACGAGAATAGTATCGCCATCGACTGATATATCAATAGCTTCCTGAATTCTTTCAAGGTCATCCGGAACAATCCATAAATGACGATCTCCACGGATTAATCCGAATCCACCAAGTGCCATTTGAGTCTCTGCCTGCACCGGATCATTACTTGTGGCGACCATATTGGCTTCTCGACGACCTGCATCGCCGGGGGCAAATGTCAATGTGACGTTGCGAATCTGACCGGGATCGACCGTTAACTCCTGTCCGAAGTCTGCGCTGAAGTCGTCGGGATGATCTCCTGATAGCCTCATCTCTGAAACCGTAAGAGCGGCATAGCCCGTGTTGTGAATCTGCAATATCAAGTGAAGGTTCTGCCCGACTTCGACAGTTCCGAAGCCAAATCTATTAGAATTAACAACCATGCGCGGCTGATTGTCTCGCTCATAAGGAGAATAGAGCGCTCCCATATCGATCCACGTGTCATCGGGATCACGTGTATCGCCAGGATTTCCGGCGTCTTGGCAGGGGCTTCCTTCGCTTAGAGAGTAGTCACCCTCCTCAGGGGCAACAAATCGGGGATCCTGATCGATGTTGCCTTCTCCCCAGATGACAGCGCCGTTACGGTGAGTGTTGACTCGACGCTCACCACCCATAATGTCAGTGTACTGAAATATAACCGTATCGGGAACTCCGCTAAGTGAATAAAGAAGTTCTTGCGGAGCGTTATTCCAGAAGATACTGTTCGTAATAGTCAGATTACAGCCATCGAATAGGTAGAGCCCGCCTCCCCTGATTGCCTGATTATCCGCAATGGTACAGTTGCTCATGGTGGGGCTGGCGGCATAGCAATCCATACCACCACCAGCAATAGCGGCGACGTTGTTAGTAATCAGACAATGATCGATAATCGCATCGGAACCTAATTCGCAATAAATACCCGCGGCATACCAGGCATTATTGTTAACAATTTTGAGATAATTCAGACGGGGCGATGCGTTGTGGCAATGTATCCCCCCGCCGCTGATGTCATTTTCAGCATCGATGGAACCGGAACCGTTTCGAATAGTGAATCCGGTCAACAAGGCATTATTGGTCTCACCACTGTCAAATCTCACCACACTGCCGTTGCGGTTGCCATCTATGATAGTTGATTCTATGTAGGCTTGGTCTCCGGTGTTCAGGAAGAGGCTTCCCACCGTGATGTCTTTGCCCTTGAAGTTGACGGTTTCAACGTAAGTCCCGGGCTGAACCAGCACTGTGTCTCCACTGACTGAAGCGTCAACAGCGGCCTGGATTGTCTGATAATCATCAGGAACGTTATGCAGGGTTCTATGATGGTAATAGTTTCTTACCGCCGTGTACACCGGGCGGTAAAACTGAACTGCTGGGCTGAAATTATGGTAGGTCATAGCTCCGCCAGCGCTATAATAGTTTAGAATATCCTCAGTAATGACATTTGGAAATTCGTCCTGTTCGACATGAAGCCATTTTTCATCGTCCCGCAGAGTATCATGGCCAGCCATCGAGTAAAGCATCTGTTCATTCATGCTCGATGCGAACATCACCACGTCGTTCGATATATCCAAGCGATTGTGATAGCGATAAGTACCTAAGACGTCGATATCATACCAGACAGCATAGAAATCATCGACCCGTAGCGAATCGTGGTTTTCATGTCCAGTTGAATTGGCGGGAACCGGAATCTCCGGCGTGAGACTTACGATATCGAAGTGATTCTCAAAATCCAGAACTGGGCGATTAGGATAGTAGTCGAGCCGTGTGGAAAGTTCGGCGGGCATCAAAGTGGGATGCGATTCGCTGTCGTAACTGTGAATCTGGATGACAAATTCCTGATCAATCAAGTCCACCCCCGCTTTATGTGCTTGATTGAAAGCACTACCCTCAATGCGTGTAGGATCTGAAAATGACTTCAGATTTGTATAGTTTCCCTCACCGGTCCAGCTGACTTCACGACCGGCTCCTGCTACGAAGAGCGCTCTCGCGCCAATCGTAAAAAATGCATCGATCCCAGATGGAGGAGCAAGAAAATCGTCTTCCGGGTGAGGTACTTCGATGATAACATCCGGCGTGAAAGGGTCAAGATCGAAGACAAACAACCCCCATCCCAAGTCGAACGACCCGCGAACGTCATCGGCGGCGTCCTGAGTACCATTGTCATCAAAGTATTCATTATTCAGGTTTTCTCTCAAGATTACATAGTTCTTCTCACCATCTTCGAGACGAACTATCTGATACTTATCGCTGAAACTTGATAGAGCAAGGGTTACGCGTGCGGTTTCGATGTCCCCATGATACAGGCTGGAAAATATCTCATACCAACTCGCGGTTATTTCGTCCGGATTTTCGAGACTATCGATTATCGTAAATGAGCCGAAGCCGTTCGTCTGCCGGTCAAGTTCCGGAGGACAGTATTCGTTGTAACCGTCTCGGGCAACCCCCTCGGAGATATGGCTTACCCAGTTGTCATACGCGCATCCATCTTCAGTTCCGGCGAAAAACTCTAAGAGTGAACCGGTCTCTTCGATAAGATCAAAGACCAGCCCGCTTCCCGACAACGAGATTTGCTTGTGAGGTTGGTATGGATCATCCGAAATAATTGTTAGCGTTCCAGCAAAATCGCCGGCTTCTTCCGGAGTGAAAGTAACTGCCAAATCATAGCTCTCCATTGGCTCAATCGCCACCGGATTTGCGATTTCACTTTCGAAGTAATTTCCCTCGACCGCTACCGCGAAAATATTCAACGTACAATTACCGCGATTATGGATTGTCAACGTGATATCTGAACTATAGCCGGTAACGGTACGCTGAAACCTCAGCGCCTCTGGGGTGACGGAAACAACCGGGTATTGAGCAATCTCCGAGACGTCCAATACATGAAGTCCGCTTTCTCCATCGGCGACGAAACAGTAGTCGCCAAGAATGGCAATATCACAAGCTTCGGCATGCGTGTTGAATGTACCAACCGTTTCAATATTTTCAAGATCAGCTATATTAATCACTTGAATACCAGTGGTCGAATCAGCAACGTAGATCAATTCACCTGTCGATGTGACGTTGGACGCAATCCCCGGCGTGTTGTAGCTGGTAATTACTGATGGGTTAGCAGGTGTGGAAACATCGATCACACAAAGACCATTATCTCCATCGGCCACATAAACATAACCTCCCCGAGCTATAATTCCATAGGCACTCCCCGGAGTTTCGACAGAACCAATTCGGTGGGGACTTTCCGGATCAGAAATATCGATTATTTCCAAGCCACCCTCTTCCGCGGCTATGTACGCATAATCACCGAGTATGGCTACCGCTCGAGCATTGCCGTTCGTTTCGGATGCCCCTACTTCATGGGGAGATTCGGGGTCAGAAATATCTACGATACGGAGCCCTCCCTCGTAATCGGCTACATAAGCAAACGAACCAACAACCGCAACTCCATAAGCCCGACCGGGCGTGTCGAACGTCCAGACTTCGGCAGGATGCTCGGGATCGGAGAAATCAATCATCCTCAGCCCGCTTTCCTCATCAGCGATAAAAGCTAAACCATTTACTACAACAATATCTCTGGCGTTGCCCGGCGTTTCGATGGAGCTAATTTCGGCAGGATTAGCAGGATCGGAATAATCGATTATTCGAAGACCGCCCTGACCGTCGGACAAGAGTGCAAGAGATCCAACGATAGCAACTCCCAGCGCTTGTCCCGGCGTATCGATTGCCCCTAATTCTGTGATGGTTCGCTCTCTGCCGACTCCGACCAGGGCCACAGTCATTTCGGCATTCTCTGGATCATCAGAAGTGATCGTGACTTCCCCATCGAAGCCGCCTGCTTCTGACGGGGAAAATGTGACAATTATCTCAGCAGATTCATCGGGATGAACGGTAAACTCACCACCAAAATCAATCGAGTAGTTATCTCCTTGAACGCTGGCGTCGCTTATTGTCAGATCGGCTCCCCCATTATTGCTCACGACGAGAGGCAGTTCGGAGCTATTATCAATTAAAACAACACCAAAATCAAGCGAATCAGAAGCTACGGCTATGATCGGGACAGCACCACTTCCGATGAGTATTATATCAAGAGTCTCGTTATCAGGGTCATTTGATTCGATGATGAAATGCCCCACGAAATCCCCGATTTCGGTTGGAGCGAAAAAAACTTCGGCTTCGAGCGTATCTAACGGTTCGAGAGTAACGGACTCCCAATCCTCCGGATCGGCATGGAAAGGTTCGCCGTCGGTCGTGGGATGCTGAACGATTAGGTCGGCGTCGCCTTGATTAATAATTGTAATTATTCTGGCAAGTTCTGCACCGGGAAGAACGCCTCCGAAGTCCAATGAGTCATGCGAGGCAACTATACGCGGATAGGGAGTCTGGTCAAAATAAAAAGCCCCTATATCAGCGCGAGACTCATCTTGATCGGGAGGCGAATTCGGATCGCCAGCGTCGATACACGGCGAATTTTCTTGCAGATGGAAGTTACCATTTCCCGGATCGACGAAGAGGGGATTACTGTTTATATTGCCCTGTCCGGCGTAACCATTTTGAATGTTGGAAAAGGTAATCGTTTGTCCTGCAGGAGTTCCGATAGGGATGTTACTCCTGAAGATGGAGTTGATTATAGTGGCTGAAGAATTATCAAAGGTAAACAGACCGCCGTTACTCCGTTCGGCAGTATCGGCTGACACGGTCAAATGTTTAAAAATGGGATTGGCGTTATGCGTGCAGTAAATCCCGCCGCCGTCTCTGATCGCGTGATTTCGAGTTATAATGAGATGATCGAGTGTCGGGCTGGCGGCGTTAATATAAACTCCGCCGCCATAATTTGCTCTGCCGTTAATAATCGTAAAGCCTGTTAATACAGTAGCATCAGTTTCACCAGTACGGATTCTAACAACCGATGCGCTGGCGTTTCCATCAATAATTGTCGAGTCGATATAAGCATGATCGCCGGTCGTCAGGAGCAGACTGCCAACGACAATATCGATTCCGTTAAAAAGAATATTTTCACCGTATATTCCCGGCTGAACCAGAACGGTATCTCCTGCTTCTGCAGTATTAATAGCCGCCTGAATAGTCTGATTTTCTTCGGGGACGTTGATTATTCTGGCGAAACCGAACTGCGGCACCACCAAAACAAGAACTACTGCGAGTAGCATTCCAGTGATCGTTTTCATTAGTTTGACCTTATGGTGACTGTTTCGTAAAACTTATAATAGAATTGGTTTATGGCTACTTTGTGACGGCATATTCAAGTTAGTCTCTATATTCCTTAATGTCAAGTACATGTCAATTAGTAAGGCACAAAATTTCGACTTCGTTAGTATCGGTTCTTTAAATCATCGATATTCACTCGGATGTGTTCAAGCGGACATCCGCGTCCGCTTGGTCTTGCGAGGACTTTTTCAACAGACATCTATCAAGGATAGACCAATCAAAAAAGACGCCACATCTTACAATTTCCATGCTAATCTTGACTTTAACAATGAAAATAGTTACTTTGAGTGTTCGCACTTTTGAAAACTGCATCATTGTGATACATATTTATTCAAACGATAAGTATGTGATATTTGTAGCAATGAAACAGTTGGATTTCACAATCGACTTTCGGACTGATCAAAAACGTTGCCTTACGACCCTGATAACAATCCTGCAATAGGTCTGCAGGCGCCTGAACTTCATGAAGCGTTCGGTCAAACTCTTCCATCGAACAAACCTGAACCTCTTCAGAACGCCCAACTGATGCCGATTGGATTTCTTTACCCCAATTCATTTCCACTACGGGTTGAGAACGACCAACGCTCGCTTGATGAGCTCACCGCCTCAATAAAAGACGTTGGGGTCCTTGAGCCTTTGCTGGTTATTCGCAAAGGTCGCAAGCACTATATTCTGATTGCTGGTCACCGTAGATTGGAAGCGGCCAAGCGCGCAGAATTGACAGCTGTTCCTTGTATTGTGTTAGATCTGTCACAAGAAGATTTCCTTCTATATTCCCTGATAGAGAACTTGCAACGCTCTGACTTGGAACCGATGGAGGAAGCCAGAGCCATCAAGCAATTAATCGAACAACTTGGATTAACCTACCGGGATATTGCCACCAAAATCGGTAAGTCTGCGTCTTTTGTGAATGATCGCTTATCACTCTTGCTTCTACCAGCGGACCTGAAAAAGGCAATCGCCGACAAGACCCTTTCATTGAAGAAAGCGCTGGCATTATCGAAGATTCCTATTGAGCGCCTTAGGGCAAAGCTGATCTTGAGAGGCGCCAGCCTTGACTTGGAGCAATTCAAGCAATTGATCGATGACGAAATTATCCGTCGCAAACAAAAGAGGAACCCAAACGAGAAATGGGATGTCCTGCCCGAACTAAAACAATTCGCCAAAGCTAATGATTCTGTCCACATCTTTAAAAACCGCATAAGTCTTCGTTATGACTCTCTCGATTCATTACGACAACTTCTATCAGAATTAGAAAATATACTGAGTACTTATGATGTGGAAAACTAATTTGCATAGCATCGGAGGAAATCATAATTTGCGTTCTAATCACGAGATAACGATGCCTGTTTTCCGGGCGAACAAAATCGATGAAATTGGTTCGGATCTCGAAAACGACATAATCACGACATTAACTAAATGATGGAAACCCAGACTGAGTGGACGACGGTAATTCAGCCACGGGGCAAGTGGTTTGATCTTCGTCTTAAAGAATTGTGGCGCTACAGAGATTTGGTATCGCTATTTGTGCGGCGCGACTTTGTGGCGCAGTACAAACAGACAATTCTCGGCCCGCTCTGGCACATAATTCAGCCGTTGTTGACGTCCGTAGTGTTCACTATTATATTCGGCAAGGTTGCGAAGTTATCCACTGATGGACTGCCGCCCTTCCTTTTCTATATGTCTGGCACGGTCGCCTGGACATACTTCTCAAATGTTATCACCAAATCAGCGGAAACATTTCTTGCAAATTCCGCCATCTTCGGCAAAGTATATTTCCCACGGCTCGTAATGCCTGTAAGTATTGTAATTTCTAATATTATAGCCTTCGGAATTCAGTTCCTTTTTTTCATTGGTTTTCTCATCTATTTTCTGATCAACGGAGCCAGCGTATCTCCGAATATTTGGATTTTACTTACTCCCGTTCTTCTGATCATCATGGGTAGTCTCGGATTGGGCTTAGGCATAATCGTCTCCTCGTTGACGATTCGTTACCGCGATTTAAGATTTTTGGTGACTTTTGGAATTCACCTGTTCATGTATGCGACGCCAGTGATTTATCCGGTGTCGAGCATTCCCGAACGATACAAGTGGATTGTTGTTGCCAACCCGATGGCGCCAGTGATCGAGACTTTCCGTTATGCCTTCTTAGGAGCCGGTAAAGCTGATTTAATTTATCTTTCCTATAGCGCTGTGATGTCTATCACTATCCTTCTGATCGGAATCTCGTTGTTTAACCGCGTCGAACGGACTTTCGAGGACACAATTTGAGCGGCATAGTAACTGCAATCATCGACCTGTTGAGCGCGCAATGAGTGTCGTTATCAAGGTCGAAAACCTCTCTAAGTTCTATAAATTGGGACTTATCGGGGGAGGTACATTGTCAGGAGACCTTAGTCGCTGGTGGGCGAGAGCGAGAGGCAAACCTGACCCACTGCTAAAAATCGGCGAGATGGATCATGGCAACAAGAGCGGCGAATACATCTGGGCGTTGCGCGATATAAACTTTGAAGTTAATCAAGGTGAGGTACTCGGCATTATCGGCAAGAATGGTTCTGGTAAGTCAACATTATTAAAAATCATCTCACATATAACTGCGCCAACCTCAGGTGAGATCAAGATAAAAGGACGAATCGGGGCTTTGCTTGAGGTCGGGACTGGATTTCACCCGGAATTGACGGGTAGGGAGAATGTATTTCTGAATGGCGCGATCCTTGGAATGACAAAAGCTGAAGTGACCAGAAAGTTCGATGAGATTGTTGACTTTTCCGGCGTTGAGCAATTTATCGATACTCCTGTCAAGCGGTATTCGTCGGGCATGAAGGTGCGCCTGGCATTCGCGGTGGCGGCGCATCTGGACCCGGAGATACTTGTTATTGACGAAGTACTCGCCGTTGGCGATGTTGAGTTTCAGAAAAAATGCCTTGGGAAAATGGGAGAAGTCGCGCACGAGGGTCGGACGGTGCTGTTTGTGAGTCATAATATGGGAGCGGTACGGTCATTGTGTACTCAAGCGATATTACTTGATAATGGCAGAATATCTGGTACTGGAGTAGTATCTGATATTATAAGCCAGTATATAACTGATAAAAGAGTAGAAACAACTAAAGTTGTTACGTTGGTTCCTCAATTGGACGCCAACGTATCCTTTACAAAAGTTTGGATAACTGACCATCAAGGTAATCTGAGCGCGGATATAGATGTTCTGAATCCGTTTATGATTGGACTTGAATTCAGAGTATTGCGCCACACTACAGATACTGAAATCACTTTTATGTTATCTAATTCTAATGATGTTAATGTATTATTTAGTAGTTTATCTGATGGAAATAATAAGGCGTTTGTGGAACTTAAGCCCGGTTTGTATCAAGCAACCATTCGGATAAGGGAGAACTTTCTTGTCCCTGACATGTATACTGTTTATATTTCTGCACACAATCCAAACAAGCTAAGCATTGATACACGTAAAAATGTTTCAAGTTTTAACATCATAGAAACCGGTTCCACAATGGCACGCTATGGCGCAGTAGCGAGGCATTTTAGCTGTGTTCTGGGTGGGACAAATTGGAGCTTAAGTTTAAAATAATCATTTTGAACAACATAAAATTTAATGACATAGAGTCATGAAATACAATATTGCTTTTGACACGGACAATCGAAGCAACAAAATAACAGATAACCTTTTCACATACTCACATGAAACAACAAGGAACTACCTTTCATGAAGATCTTTAACAAACACATTACACTATTAGATTTTATACCACCTCTAATTGTCAGAATCTTGAGGAAAATAAAGTCTATTCTGGCAAAAAACATTCTGGCAAAAAACGCTGAGGAATGCAATGATCCGAACTATAATGACTTTTCTGGGAGAGGCAAAAAATTCATACATAAGGTTTTCGGATCTTATGATGGTTATGATCATGAGGATCTGTTGATAGATTTTCTCCTAGATTTTAAGAGTCATGGGTATTATGTTGAGATAGGAGCCAATGATCCCAACGAGTTTCCTTCTCATGCTACTAGGTTCTACTTAAAAGGCTGGCGAGGAATTAACATTGAACCACAATTAAGTCCTTTTAATAAACTAGTTGAGGCTAGGCCAGAAGATATTAATCTGAACATTGGCATTGGTCCAATGTTGGGCAAAGCTGATTTTTATATGATAGAAGGATTTAGTAACGGATCTTCTTTCAATAATAAAATGGCAGAAAATCATTTATCTGGCATAAAGCTTCCGCCATAAAAACAATAGAAGTCGAAGTGGCACCTTTATCTAATATTTTAGAAAAATACTTGAAACCATCTGACACTATTGATTTTATGTCAATAGATGTTGAAGGATATGAATTAGAAGTATTGAAGAGTAATGATTGGGGAAAATACCGTCCAAGTCTTCTGATTGTGGAGACGGTCCATTATAACTATCATAATATCAATAATTACTTATCAAGCTTAAATTATTTAATGGTTTATGATAATGGTAGAGATTCAATATTTATTGAAATGGAAAGATTTAAAAGCAAATTATCTTAAGTATTTCAAGAGATGGTCCGTAAACGCTCACGGTTTTCCAAATATTGCTCTAAAATGATAAATCCAATCGAAATCAGAAAATCAATTCTGAAATTGTGTTTTGAAGCAAAAGAAGGTCATATCCCCAGCTCTTTCTCGATCGTGGATATACTGACTGTTCTCTATAAGGATGTGCTGAAATATCACCCGGAAAACCCGGATTGGGAGGATAGAGATTATTTTATTCTCAGTAAAGGTCATGCTTCCGTTGCTTTGTATGCGGTATTACAAAAGGCAGGATATATTTCCGAGAATGATCTTATCACTTTCGGTAAATATGACAGCCCACTCGGCGGACACCCCGATAGAAACAAAGTTCCGGGAGTCGAGGCTTCCACTGGATCCCTCGGACACGGTTTTCCATTCGCTGCCGGTATCGCGTTAAGCATGAAAATAAAATGTAAACCCAATTATGTTTATTCTCTGATCGGTGATGGAGAGTGTAACGAAGGAACTATCTGGGAAACCGCTATGGTTGCCGCAAATTGTAAATTGAATAATTTTATTGGAATTTTAGATTTGAATGAATCAACCAGCAGGTGCTTGCCAATTACTAACCCGGTCGAAAAATGGTCAGCGTTTGGCTGGAAAGTCTATGATGTCAACGGCCATGATATCAATGAGCTGAAACAAACCTTTAGAACTATTTCAAACTGTAAAACGGATAGACCTTCAATGGTAATCGCTCGCACGGTAAAAGGGAAAGGATCGAAGACTTTGGAAAACAACGGCTTCACTTGGCACCACAGGAGCCCAACTGAGGAAGAATTAAAGGTCATCCTGAAGGAATTGGAGTGAGAAATCAATTTTCTCGGACAATTGAAGCTGTCGGCGATTTTGACGAAAAATTAGTCGTATTGATGGGCGATATCAGTGTATTTCTATTACGGAATTTTCAAAATAAACATCCCGAACGATTTTACAACTTGGGAATTTGCGAGCAAACAATTATCAGCATGGCGGCTGGTTTATCGGCAACTGGCATGTATCCTGTAGTGCACAGCATTGCGCCTTTCATTCTCGAAAGATGTTATGAACAAATCAAAGTAGATCTTTGCTATCAAAAGTTAGGCGCCAGCATAATTAGCGTCGGTTCAGCATTTGATTACGCTTCGCTCGGATGTACTCATCACTGTTATGAGGATTTTGCCATTTTAAAACCCTTGTCTGGGATGCAAATTGTATATCCAACCTCCGAGCTTGAGTTCGATGAACTTTTTAAACAAACTTACAATAATTGCAATCCAACCTATTTTAGATTACCCGCGGTAAAACATGGCGTTCAATTTGATTCGATCCAGATAAAGGTTGGCGAAGGCATTAAGATTAAAGAAGGTAAATCTCTTTCGATCATTGTTACGGGGCCTCAACTTAAAGATGTTATCACAGTAGCGAAATTAATGGATGCAGAAATTATTTACATTCATACGATCAAACCACTGGACATTGAGCTTATAAGGCAAAGCGCTATTAAAACTGGCAAGGTGCTAACCATCGAAGAACATAACATTATCGGGGGACTTGGTGATGAAGTGTCCAGAGCGCTTGAAGGTCTTGAAAATGTCCGGCAGTTTCGTTTGGGGATAGAAGACAAATTCCTGACAAACTATGGAAGCTATGAGCAGCATTGTTCTGCCTTGGGCTTGGATGCGCCAGGAATAAAAAACAAAATCGAACGGCTAATATGAATTCAACCTTGATTAGAGAAGATTGCCGAAACCTGCTAACGAATTTTGGCAACTTCGAAGCACTGTTCGATAAACGTTTTCTCGTAACAGGCAGTAACGGACTTATTGGAAATTACATAGTGAACTTGTTAAGTACTGCTAATGAATATTATAATGCGAATATTATGGCACATTGTGTCAGTAAGAATCCTCCGGTATGGAAGGATGATAGATTTAATTATATCACTCATGACCTTTCACAACCCTTCTCATTTTCACATCCTGTTGATTTCGTAATTCATTCCGCCTGTTATAGCGGGCCAAAAATGTTCTTGGGGGATGAACTAAAAACTATCTCACTGAATGTAAACGCTACCAAAGACCTATTAGATATCAGCAAGGCAAATAACGCAAAATTTCTTCTCCTTAGCACCAGTGAAGTTTATGGAAACCCGCCTCCGAATGAAATACCGACGAAGGAATCATATCCAGGAAATTCCCTGACTTCAAGTGGCAGAGCCTCTTATATTGAGTCTAAAAAAGTCGGGGAAGCGCTGTGCTTTATCTATAATCGAAAGTTTGGTGTAGATGCCAAGATCGCACGCGTAGCCTTAGTCTATGGACCTGGTCTTTCAATCCATGATGAACGGGCGATGGGCAACTTTATGAAAAAAGCCTTTATTGATAAGCACATCAAACTAATGGATGAAGGAAAAGATCTTCGTTCGTATTGTTATATTTCAGACGCACTATTTATGATGTTCAAGATAATGCTTGAAGGAAAAGAGTTACTATATAACGTCGGGGCAACAGAAACCGTATCTATTTACGAAATGGCCCAGTTAATTGCTGAAGTATATGGAGCAACGTGCGAAGCTGGCACGGGAAAGATGATGAAGGATGCCCCGGGCATCGTAAAGCTTGACGTAAGCAAAGTGTGTAATGAATTTAAAATAAAGCAGTTTATTTCTTTTAAAGACGGTTTACAACGAACGATTGAGTGGAATCTCAATCAGGGAGCAATCAATGAGTAGAATTTTAGTGACCGGTGGAGATGGATTGGTTGGTCACGCCATCCAGAGGTTAAATCTCCCGAATTTTGTATTTATCACACATAAGGATGCCGACCTTACGAAATTTGATGAAACCTTAAAAATAATTAAGGATATCCATCCCGAAGGCGTGATTCATTTGGCGGCTCGAGTCGGTGGATTGGGCGGAAATATGGCACATCTCGGTGAATTCTATAGAAGCAATATATTGATAAATACTAATGTATTAGAATGCTCTCGCCTAATCAAGGTAAATAAATTAATGTCTTTTCTATCGACATGTGTTTATCCCGATAATATTGCCTTCCCGTTAAAAGAAGAGGCGATCCATGACGGTCAACCCCACCCGTCTAATTATGGATACTCCTATGCAAAAAGGATGTTAGATGTGCAGAGTCGGGCATACCGGAACGAATGGGGTTGCAATTTCATTACTGCCATACCAACAAACATGTACGGGCCAAATGATAACTGGAATCTGGAAGATGGACATGCTATTCCATCACTAATTCACAAGTGTTATTTAGCCAAAAAGAATAATACGGACTTTATTGTCTGGGGGAGCGGGACGCCATTAAGGGAGTTTTTGTTATCTGATGACGCCGCCAAATTGGCCGTTTGGGCACTGAAATATTACGAAGAAGAAACCCCAATTAATTTCTCCACTGGAGAAGAAGTAACGATAAAATATCTGATTGAAACTATAGTCGAAAAAATCGGATTTATGGGTAAGGTGATTTGGGATACATCCAAGTCTGATGGACAATACCGCAAACCTGCCGACACTTCCAAATTGGCGAAATATCTTCCTAATTTCGAATACACTAAGATAGAACAAGGAATTGAAAATACCATTAATTGGTTTGTAGCCAATTACCCATATATCAGGGTTTGAAATGGACTTTCAAACTGGAATACTGATCAAATCGGGCAAAACAACCATGGGGAATTTATAAATTGCTCTGGAAACTACAAGAAGATATATTGAGTCAAGATGACCTTAGCACTCTTGTCTCCTTTATCAGGGAAACAACCAGATTTACTCAATTTTCAAAAGTAAAAGAATTTGAGAACCGCTATTCCAAATGGCAGGGATGTAAGTATAGCGTGTTTGTCAATTCGGGCAGTTCAGCCAATCTGGTATTAATCAATGCTTTGAAGGAGATGTATGGCTTGAATGATGGCGATGAAGTTGTCGTACCCGCCGTTACATGGACAACCAATGTTACCCCGGTAATGCAGAGCGGGTTGAAACCTGTCTTTGTTGACGTCAATCTTCAGGATTTCTCCTTTGATTACGATCAGCTTCAGAAATGCATCACCGACAGAACAAAAGCGATATTTATTACTCACCTGATCGGGTTTCCAGCTAACATTTCCCGCATCAAGAAAATCATCGGCGATCGTGGCATTTTGATCATGGAGGATTGCTGTGAAGCAAATGGAGCCACTATTGACAAGGTAAAGGTTGGGAACTTCGGAATAGGCAGCACCTTCAGCTTTTACTGGGGTCACCACATGACTACAGTCGAAGGCGGCATGGTCTGCACCAACAACGAAGAATTATACCGGTTGTTGTTGTTGAAAAGGTCGCATGGACTGGCTCGCGAACTGCCGATTGAATACCATGACGACATCAAAACTAAGTATCCGTACATTGATTTTCAATTTCTATTTCTTACCGACGGGTTCAATGTTCGAAACACTGAACTCCACGCGGTTTTGGGTCTAACACAACTTGACAAATTAGACCAATTCATTGAAATAAGGAATCGCAACTATAGCCGTTTTGTTGAGATATGTAAGAAATATAGCGACGCCCTTATTGTAGCGGAATCCGAAGGGATATCCTCTTTTGTTCTTCAATTTCTGTTTAAGGACTGTGAACAAAAGAAAAGGTTTCAGAAGATTATTGCCGATGCTGGCATCGAGTCCCGCCCACTCGTTGCCGGAAACCTCCTGCGCCAACCTTTCCTGAAGAAACACTATAACGCCGAAGGATTTAAAAACGCAGATTTCCTACACACCAACGCCTTCTATATAGGCAACAATCAGTCCGTCAACGATGGGAGGCTTACCATACTTGAAGGCATTATGGATAATTTCTTCTAAGGACACAGAACCAGCACGACCTGAAATCCCTGTTAAAGGCGACGCCGTATGATCGACGCTAAGATATTATTGCTGACCAACAGCGATTATAGCCAGCACCCTTTAGCCGGAAAAAACGGCATTATAGGGTTGGTGCGTTTTGATAAGGACCGACCTTTTTCAGAAGCGCTACCTCAAGTATTTTCAAAATTTGTTCGCTACGATTGGTTCAAAAGATATTTCGATGTTGGGATGAAGAAAACCAACCAAGAAATTATTGATTTGGTTAAAAGGGAGCGACCTAAATACGTCTTGTGGCTCGCCCAACGCTGGGGATTTGAAGTTATGGAAGAGACTTTTGATTTTATAAGGTCGCAAGGTTGCATCGTAATTTGTTGGTTTTGGGACGATCACTCCGCTTTTGATAGTTTTACCAAGCTCTATATCCCTCATCTGGATTATTGTGTTACCGTAGCACCATCAGTGATAGAAAAATACCAGTCGTTGAAAATCCCCTATTTTTATGTTCCCCCCGCCGCATCTCCAGAATTATTTAAGAAGATTAATGTTACCTATGAATATGATGTTTCCTTTGTTGGGACCAAGATAGCTGACCGCGAGGCGTTTATGACAGCCATAGAAACGACGGATCTGAAGATCGAAAAGTTTGGCGGAGGTTGGAATCGCTTCCTGCCTTTTGATGAGATGGTCAGGGTTTTTAATGTCAGCAAAATTAACCTGGATTTTGCAAAAGATGTGCATAACAAAAATATCAAGACACTCAAAGCACGTGTCTTTGAGGTTTGTATGTGCGGTGGATTTTTGCTTACCGAATACACCGACGGATTGGAAGATTGTTTTGTGTTGGATCAGGAAGTAGTTTGCTTCAGAGATCCAGATGAGGCTCGCCGAAAGATCGAATACTATCTATCGCATGACGAAGAAAGAGAGCAAATTGCCAGACGCGGCAGAGAAAGATGTCTGAAAGATCACACCTGGCTAATTCGATTGAATTCGATCTTTGAGCAATTAGAAAGAAACCCCGTTCGAGGTCGTCAACCTGTTCAACTTCCAGAGAGTGAGCTTCAAGAAGCTAAGGTGAGTGCGTCTAAATTCCATTTGAAGTGGGGTAATGCATTAAGACTCGCTGGCTATCAAACCCTTGCCAGAGACGAACTGCGTCAGGCACGTCGATATATGCCTGAAAGTGTGGCTTTGCGCTTTATTGTTTTGACTTACTTCCCACTCATTATTGAAAAGTTCATAATTAAGATGTGGCTCATTTTAAAATATGGCAAGCAAGTTGAATAAGTCTGATAAACAGATTATGATCCATCAAGTTCCATCTGGCACAAATTATCAATCATGGCTTGACAGAGGTGGCAGCCAGTCAAAATATTGGCCCGTATGGAAGTTGCATAAATTGGCAAACCAAAACAAAGATCTGTTTTTACGGGCGATTATTCATGGAAGTGTCGCGACACTTGATGATGTTGAAGGATTTAGCGACTTAGATTTGACGTTTATTGTGAAGGATTCGACTTTAACAGATACGCGAATGCAGAGTAAGTATAATAAGCTTCGTAGCGAGATTCTTGCCTTAACTTATGCCTTCGATCCTTTTATGCATCATGAACCCTATTATCTAATGCAAAGCGAGTTGTCCTCTTATCCAGAAGCGAAATTTCCACTGATACTCTTTAATTATGGCGTTGATCTTTTTGAATCCAATGATCCAATCGAAGTGATGGTCGTACCTTCCAACGAAATTACAGATTCCATGCTTGTAATGTTTTCTGGTTACTTCAATGCTTGGAGTTCGAAACCATTTATGATGAGAGATTATTACGATGTGGAACACTGCTTGGGGAATCTGATGATTTTACCAGCCTTATTTCTCCAACGTATGACAGGAGAATTTAGATACAAAAGGGACACATTCCCTATCGCAGAAAAATACTTCACGAAAGAAGAATGGGAACCAATAGTATTAGCGACAAATTTAAGGGCAACTCTTGGGCCGCGACATAAGCCATCACGGATATTAGTTTGGTTTGCGCTCCAAATTCATCGTCCATCGTTATTACAAAAGATTGCAAGACGGAATTCTCGAAATAGTAAGCAAGTCATCGATGTTCAAAATGTTTTAGGAGAAGATTTCCCGCGACGTGTACTTGCATTACTCCATAGCATGCAAACAAAAATACGAGATGTCGCTCCCAAGGAACCTGGTCCACGTGTTTTCTCTCGCCCGGTAACTGATCTACCTCTTCAAATTCAAGACCAACGTTATCAAGAAACGACTGAACTTGTAACGAAATTCTGGAACTCACTTGCCCCAAAACCGATTGCAATATATCAAATTGGACAAGTTGGTGCACCTGGCATTTCCGACCTTGATTATTTGATTGTGTACCCAGACGATGTGAAATTGACCTGGCAAAATTACAAGCCTGAAAACTTTCCTCAATGGGTTCGATTACTCATGACGCATCCACCATACGTCTGCACGGAAGGTGCTATTGGAATACTCCCAAAGCTATTTCCTATATTTAATTATAGGCTTCTTTCTGGAATAGACTTAGGCGATGTTTCATCGTCGTCAGTTTCGCAAGGCGCCTTTTTCGGTATGTTGGTAGATTACTTATTAGTAAAAATACCGCATGACATAATTTGGATTGCGTATAGTAGTCCCGTCCGGATTCGAGTCCTTCTTTGTATGTTAAATAGTCTTAAATACACTTATTCACTTGCTGAACGGTCTGGTATTTCGGTAGAAAATAAACATGAACATTCGTCGGCTCTCGTGGATAACTTGAGGCAAGAATGGTTTACGATGGACGAAAACAAATACCGCATACTGGAGGAATTAACTAAGACATCAATTATTTCCGCCTTGCAATTGGTTGCGACTGTAAATGAGTCGATTTTAAGCACAATACCTTTGCAGAAAAAGCGCGACATTCTCGATAACAATAAAGGCAGGAGTTATTATCGGTTTATATCAGATTGGCAAATTACTGAGAAATTAGCCAAGGAACTAAATGATTTGAGTAATGTACCTCCCAATATTTGGCTGAACCCGGAAAGTTTCGAATATGTTATCTCGTACTACATTAATCGCGAACCCAAGCTGGCAAATGCATTTGAACAAAAAGGTTGCCGCACAGACCTTAAATGGGATGGCGGAAAGTGGTCGGTAGGTTTAGCAGAACACGCGACGGCAATTTTAAATTATGCTAAAATATCCAACAAGATCGGCGTGCCTGCGCAGAAATATATAGGGTTTGGTTTATCATATGGTTCTATTAGACATGGAAAATTATATAAGCGTATCCGGAGGATACCGCAAAAAATAGATTCGCTACTATTTAGATAATTAATTAATGCATGTGAATCCCAATTTAACATCGTATAGTCATATAATTAAACGAATTTTAATATTACGTCCTGATAACCTTGGCGACGTAATTCTTTTCTCTGGTGCATTACGGCACATTCGGAATTTCTATCCAAATGCAGAAATCACAATATGTGTTAAAGAACGAATTCGCAATTTAATTGAATTGTGTCCATACGTCGATAAGATAATTCTATGGGAAGATTTATTGACTCTGCCGTTTCAGAATTCCAAAGGAGTTTGGAGGCTCTATCGTAGCGATACTTTGAGAATGCTGATCAGAAGAAGTATCAACAGAAAATATAAATGCGATTTACTTATTTTACCAGTTCGCTCGCCAACCGGAAAGATAAACGGTCATCATTCGTTGCTCAAGTCGATTAGATCACCGCTCAAATACGGAATTTCAGGCGATTATTGCAATCAATCATTACATGAGGATGAGTTTGCCGCCCCGTATTATTCGACCCAATTGAAGTTGACAAAAGATGAAGAACTTATTCATGAATTAGTGGTGACAGCAAGGTTTCTCAACATGCTGGGCATGCAAGTTGAGCCGATTGACATTTGGCCTGAATTCTGGCTCAATGGTTCAGATAAGGAATGGGCAACGGAAAGAATTACTGCCAAGCCTGATTGCATTAAGCTTACCCTTTGTCCGGGCGCCGCAGTTCAAACAAGAGTTTACCCTGCAGAGAAGTACAGACTCGTGCTCGAAAAGCTGAGCGAATTTCGCTTCAGCATCAATATCTTAGGGGCTCCAGAGGACAGAATAATAGGAGAACAGATATTGAAGTATCTTGATTCCTGTGCTAATGTTAAGTCTGCCGCTAGTCATTGCGGCAAAACATCAACAAGGGAATTCATCAGCGCCATAGAATCCTCGGATGCTGTTTTAAGCGTCGAATCTGCCGGTCTCCATGCCGGTGTTGCATTGCGTAAACCTACTGTTGGGATAATGGGTGGCGGCCACTTTGGGCGATTCTACCCATGGGGTAATCCAAAAATAAATAGGGTAGCTAATCATAAAATGGATTGTTACAACTGCAGTTGGAAATGCAAATATGATACAACGCGCTGTATCCAAGAAATCGATCCAGACATGATTGCGAGAGAGTTAAAACAAGCAATTATAAATTCTGGATTGCACCACAAACCACAAACTCAGCCATTGCCTTAATATGAAAACAGCCTTAATCACCGGAATCACTGGACAGGACGGATCGTACCTCGCGGAGTTCCTCCTCAACAAGGGATATGAAGTTCATGGAATCATCCGTCGAGCCAGCACCTTCAATACTCAGCGCATCGATCATCTCTACCGGGACCCGCATATCAATGGCGTCAAGTTATTCCTCCACTATGCTGATTTAAGCGATTCCACCAGTCTCATCAAACTTTTGTATCGCTTTTCACCCGATGAAATCTATCATTTAGGCGCTCAAAGCCATGTCAAGGTTAGCTTTGAAATCCCTGAATACACTGGAGATATCACCGCTCTGGGAACTATCCGACTACTCGAAGCAATTCGTGAGACAAACCTAAAATGTCGTTTTTATCAAGCCTCAAGCTCGGAGATGTTTGGTAAGGTGGTCGAGACTCCTCAGAAGGAAACGACCCCATTTTATCCACGCAGTCCCTACGGAATTGCCAAAGTTTACGCCTATTGGATGACGGTGAATTACCGCGAAGCATACGGAATATTTGCCAGCAATGGCATTTTATTCAACCACGAGTCTCCTCGACGAGGTCCAACGTTTGTAACGCGAAAAATCACTCGAGCTCTGGCTCGAATCATGGCTGGACTTGATAAAAAATTATATTTAGGCAATCTCGACGCCAAAAGGGATTGGGGTTATACGCCTGAGTATGTCGAAGCGATGTGGATGATGCTGCAACAAGATAATCCGGGCGACTATATATGTGCAACCGGAGAAACCCACACGATCAGGGAGTTCTTGGACGCGGCATTTTCCCATGTCGATTTAGATTGGAAGGACTACGTGGAAGTGGACTCAAATTATTTTCGCCCGACAGAAGTTGATTTGCTATGCGGCGATGCGTCGAAAGCAAAGCGAGATTTTGGTTGGGAACCAAAAATACGATTTGATCAACTGGTCAAACTGATGGTTGATGCTGATATCGCGATTCTTGATTTGGAGCTACACGGAAAAAGCGAAAACATTTACCGTGGGAGATGACGTGTTATGTTTCGCTAAGCTTAGGGCACTATTATGATTTCTTGCCGAATTAGCTGGAATATTTTGTTCAGGGGAAATTAGAATTGCGTTGCCCTACATTGAGTGAGTTGCCATCCCCGCCCACGGGAAAAAACGGCTGGCCATGGAACGAGGAAAGCGCTCAGTTACCTGACACGATGCCTGATGGACGTAACTGGCCAAGAATCAGTGTCAGTACTCCATCCTATAATCAGGGCGAATTTATCGAAGAAACGATTCGATCCGTCTTATTACAAGGATATCCAGATCTTGAGTATTTTGTTATGGATGGAGGTAGCAACGACGACAGCGTCGATATTATCAGAAAATACGAACCTTGGTTAACCCAGTGGGTGAGTGAGAAAGACAATGGACAATTGCCTGCTGTCAATAGAGGATGGAATATCTCGACAGGCAATCTTATCGGCTGGCTAAACAGTGATGATCAATACAGTTTGGGGGCGATGCGCCTTGTAGCCACCTGCTGGGCAGAAAATCCTGATGTTGGCTTAATTCATGGGCAAGCGGTCATAATAGACCAAACGGGACGCTCAGTAGGACTCTCTGGCCGAGATACTCCCATTGTTGATGCGCTCAAGCGCGGCGGCAATTCTATTGCCCAACCTTCAACTTTCATAACGCGGCAGACTTTCGAGTCTGTCGGATTCTTGAACGAAGATATGGACATGACTGCGGATTTATATTATTGGTTAATAACAGAATTATCTGATTTGCGCTTCGTATTTATACCACGGATTTTATCGTTATTTCGACTCCATCAGGCATCAAAAACATCATCAGTTGTTGGCTTCGGACGAGATACTTTAAAAATCGCTCAATTATTGGAAAATGATAAGCAAAAATGGGGCATTAAGGATTTTGAAATTAAGTCGTTCAAAGCTGCGGCATATATGGCATGTGCGCGAGATAAACTTAGTATTCACAAATTGTCAGAGTTTCGTTTGTACTTTATCCGTTCAATAATTTGTCATCCGAGAACGGCGCTTCGCCAAATAAGTCCAAATTCTAATAGTAGTTGGTATTATTTTCTGCTTGCTGGATGGCCGCGTTCAACTTTACTTTTTTGTAAGCGTTTAGCGCTTCGTGTCTTTGGAAATTAATTGATTTTAAGGCTTCATATTCAGTTCTTCGAATATTCAATTTGAACCTCGTTCGGTCAGAGAATTAGAAATTAATTCTGCATTAACAGTTTTCCTTCCTGCCCATAATGCCGAATCCACGATACGCCCAGCGATTCGGAGTATTCTTAATCAGACCTTCTCTGATTTTGAATTATGGGTTTTAGAGAACGGATCATCGGATAACACTGCCGAAATTGCCCGCACTTTCTTAACAGATCACCGTGTAAAAGTATTTGAATTGGGTCCCGTTGGATTTCAGGGAGCTTTACAATGGGGTTTGGATAATGCTACAACGGAGTGGATTGCACGAATGGATGCTGATGATATTAGTTTCCCACTCCGAATCGAAAAACAAATGTCATTCTTAAAAGAAAATCCCGAATATAAAATGGTCGGTACTGGCTTTATGTATTTAACCCCTTTTAATCATATTTTTGAAGAGGTCTTTCAGAATAGATTTAAATCCAGAAAACTTAGTGTCGAAATGTTAACTGGACAATTTTTCAAAAGACGCCGATTTGGTGATGCTACAGTGATTTTCGACCGGAAAGTAGCTTTGAGCGTCGGTGGTTATGATACAGATTTTACTATGGGTGATGTACCGCTCTGGATAAGAATATTGCAAGTTGCAAATGGTTATGAAATAGCTGAGCCTTTATATCTTGTTTCTTTATCAGCAAATAGTATGACCTCTACACAGATTGAAGGAAATCGAGTAAGGGCAAAGTACTTTCCTGACTATTATAAGAAAGAGCCGATAACTGGGGAATGGGTATCGAATATAAAGGAAGTAAGAGGGAAAGCAAGGCTCAGGTGGCTAATCAGGAAAATCCTCAATCCCGAGTATTCATGGGAACGTCAACAGTTCTGGGCAAAAATCGCATTATGGGAATTGTTAGCGAACTCTCGCCAGACTGCTGAATTGGCAATAAACCACATGGCACAAAGCGGCGCTTCAGCCGATATTGTGACCCACTACCGGATCCTGAGTAGTTTGAGTACGCTTCAGTTGAAGATATTGAAAATGCGCCATTACTATAATATACGGCATCGACCGGACATAGAGAAAACACTCGAAAGTTATTTGAGAGATAGCTTAAATTAATATTCGATGAAAAACAGTATCCTGATCATCGCCGAAGTTTCCCAAACCCACGATGGCAGTCTTGGCCAAGCCCATGCCTTCATCGATGCGGTCGCACGGACCGGGGCTGATGGCATAAAGTTTCAAACGCATATTGCCGCGGCAGAAAGCACTCCCAGCGAACCATGGCGGGTCAAATTCAGTTATCAGGACTCTACCAGATATGATTACTGGCGCCGAATGGAATTCACTCAGGAGCAGTGGCTTGGGCTAAATGCACATGCTGTTGAACAAAATTTGCTGTTCTTAAGCTCTCCCTTTTCCATGGAAGCCGCCGAGATGCTCTCGAAAATCGGTGTCGCCGCATGGAAAGTTGGCTCAGGTGAAGTCACCAATAAGCCACTACTTCAATTGATGGCAGACACCGCTTTACCAATTTGGATTTCTACTGGAATGAGTTCTCTTTCCGAATTAGACGAAATTGTATCGTACATCAAGACTCTTGGGAATGAACTTACTTTATTACAATGCACATCGATGTATCCTACGCCTCCCGAAAAGGTCGGATTGAATTTGATACCGCTGTATAAAAATCGTTACGGTTGTAAAGTTGGGCTTTCCGACCACAGCGGTACAATCTATCCCGGGATTGCTTCTGCGATGCTCGGCGTCGATCTAATTGAAGTGCATGTGACCCTATCTCGAGAAATGTTTGGCCCCGATGTTTCCTCATCGATAACTACCTCGGAATTGAAAGACTTGGTGGCAGGTGTGAGGTTTATCGAAACGGTCCAGAATAATCCCGTGACCAAAAATACCATAGCCGAAGAGCTTTCAACCACTCGGAGTATATTCGCAAAAAGTCTGGTTGCTTCTCATGATCTTAAAGCCGGGAGCGTTTTAGCCAGGAACGATGTTACTCTAAAGAAAGCCGGAGCAGGCTTGCGATTCGACAAATTGGAAACCATTATTGGACGCAGACTGAAGAACGATGTTCTCGAAAACAGACCGGTAACTGAAGAGGACTTCGCATAGTGCGAATATGGAATCTTGAACCGTCTGACTACTCATCAGAAGCGCAGAATATTTATAAGAAGTTGGGTGAATATTGTGAAGGAGAGCTGACCAGACAAGAGCTATTGACCGAAATCCCGTCTATCGAAGTGTTAATTACACGACTGAAACACAATATTGATAAAGAACTTATGTCTTCAGGGCATAGACTAAAAGTGATAGTCACACCAACGACCGGAGTCGATCATATCGACATGGACTCTGCTAAGCAATTGGGGATTACCGTATTAAGTCTTCGTGGTGAGTACGAGTTTCTTTCTTCAATTCGCGCCACTGCCGAGCATACCTGGGCGCTATTACTTTCACTTGCGAGAAATATACCTCAAGCCTTCAATTCTGTTTGTGAAGGTCAGTGGGATCGCGATCGTTTTAAAGGAATTGAATTAGCTGGAAAACGGCTTGGCATCCTTGGTCTTGGTCGAGTGGGGAAACAAGTCGCAAGTTTCGGGCAAGCTTTCAAGATGTCGGTTGGATATTTTGATATTGAGGATTTTAATCATCCCAGTCTTGTTCGCTATAACACCATGAAGGAGCTTTTTCAGAATTGTGATGTCCTTTCGATCCATGTCCCTTTAAATGCAGATACATCCGGGATGGTCGGTTCCGAAGAATTCGATTGGCTACCCAAAGGATCATTATTGATAAATACTTCGCGGGGAGCAATTATTGATGATCCGGCACTTCTTGAGCATCTGAAATCTGGTCATTTAGCCGGCGCCGCACTCGATGTATTGTCAGAGGAAAGAACAAATACTGATACTTCGAACATACTGATCGATTATGCAAGAACCAATGAGAATTTGTTAATCACACCTCATCTCGGTGGCGCAACATGGCAGTCGATGCATGCGACAGAGCGATTTATGGCTGAAAAGCTAATGTCTTTTATTTCAACATCAAATTTTAATAAAGGTATTTTACTATCCGAAATATCTGTATCGTTGTAACCGCGCGCCCAAGCTATTCTCGTATTAAGACTGTTCTGGAGGCTGTGCAGTTGCATCCGGATTTAAAATTACAATTGGTGGTAGGCGCCTCGGCGCTCCTGGAGCGTTATGGACCTGTCATCGATGTTATTCGGAGTGATGGCTTTACACCCGACGCCGTTGTCTATATGGTTTTGGAGGGTGAGAATCTTGTCACCGCCGCCAAATCAACCGGATTAGGCGTTGTTGAGCTTGCTACGATTTTCGATAATCTCAAGCCTGATATTGTTGTAACTGTTGCAGATCGATACGAGACAATCGCAACGGCTATAGCCGCATCCTATTTGAATATCACCGTTGCTCACGTTCAAGGCGGGGAAGTAACAGGCTCTATCGATGAGAAAGTCCGGCATGCTGTAACCAAACTCTCAAATTTTCACTTCGTTTCTAACTCTCAAGCCAAAGTTCGTGTGGAAAAAATGGGGGAAGATCCTACTACGATTTTCATTACCGGTTGTCCATCCATAGATTTGGCTGATCGAGTCAAGAAGAATCCAATTTCGCATTTTAACCCTTTGGTCAAATATGGCGGAGTTGGGCACACATTCAATCTTGAAAACGGATATTTGATTGTAATGCAACATCCGGTGACGACCGAAGTCGATGAGGGGCTCTTTCAAATTACCGAAACCCTTAAGGCTGTCAAAACTCTTGACCTGCCGACTTTCTGGTTCTGGCCCAATGTTGACGCAGGTTCTGACCATATCTCTAAAGGGATGAGATTATTCCGCGAGCAAAATGATATTCGTAATATATATTTTTATAAGAATTTACCACCTGAAGATTTTCTGAATCTACTCACTCAAGCTCGTTGTCTAATTGGCAATTCAAGCGTTGGAATACGGGAATCTTCCTTCTTGGGAGTTCCTGTGGTAAATATTGGTAGTCGGCAGGGTGGTCGGGATCGCGCTTCGAATGTGTTGGATGTCGGATACGATCATCAAGAGATTACAGAAGCAATTGCCCACCAGCTTGCACATGGACATTACCCATCAGATAGTCTATACGGCGATGGCTGTGCCGGAGACCGAATCGCTGATATTCTATCTACAATCGAATTAAAAATCGACAAAAAACTTACCTACTAATGGCAGACCCAAGAATATTGGCAGTTATCCCTGCACGAGGTGGATCAAAAGGCGTTCACCGGAAGAATGTGCGCGAGGTATGCGGTAAACCGATGATCGTTTATACCATAGAAACCGCTCTTGCCGCAAAGCACCTTTTCTGCGATATTGTTGTTTCTACTGATGATCAGGAGATAGCACAAATATCGAGGGAAGCAGGGGCAACTGTTCCATTTATTAGGCCACCAGAGCTGTCCCATGATAAAGTTCCCATGATACCCGTTCTCCAGCATTCAGCCCATTTCATTGAACAGCGTGATAATCAAAGACTTGACTGGATATGCCTTTTACAGCCAACAGAACCTTTCCGAACAGTGCAAGATATTGAGGAAGCCATAAAACTTGGTGTACAAGGTAATGGCGACTCTGTGATTAGCGTAGTCCAGGTATTTTCGGTTCACCCTATGTTAATGAAGAAGATCGAAGAAGGATACCTTCAGCCATTTTGTATTGAGGAAAAAGAGGGCACAAGAAGACAAGATTACTCTCCCCCAGCGTATATGCGGAATGGTGCAATTTATCTTACGCGGCGCGATGTTCTACTGGAAGAAAATTCAATCTGGGGTCACAAGATTATTCCTTATATAATGCCTCCCGAACGCTCTGTAGGCGTCGATGACGAAAACGATATGGCAATGGTTGAAGTCCTAATGCGTAAAAAATTGGGAATAGATAAATAATGTGTGGCATCTCAGGGATAATCGGCAAGGGTTGGCGGCTCCCGGACTTGTTGGCGATGGTCAAAGTTCAACATCATCGCGGTCCTGATTCAGACGGAACATGGATTTCTGACGACGGACGGGTTGGCTTGGGTCACAATCGACTCAGCATCATCGATCTTTCGACCTCTGGAAGTCAACCAATGGAAGATTCGCGTAGTGGAAGATGGATCGTACTGAATGGTGAAATATATAATTATATTGAATTAAAACAAGAACTATTTGATTACCCCTATCGAAGCGCAACTGATACAGAAGTAGTATTAGCCGCTTACGATCGATGGGGTGAAAAATGTGTTGACCACTTTATCGGCATGTTTGCATTTGCAATTTGGGACCCGCGTAAAAACTGCTTGTTTTGCGCGCGTGATCGTCTTGGAATCAAGCCATTTCACTATGTAGTTAACAGTAATTTGTTCCTATTTGCCTCAGAAATCAAGGCAATTCTGGCCTCTGGTTTCAAAGCCGAACCAAACCATCGAATTTGGGCAGATTACCTTGTACATGGCTATTTTGATCATTCAGACGACACCTTTTTCGCTGGGATAAAGGTACTCCCTCCCGGATGTACGCTGACAGTTAACGATGGCGAAATCACTATTTGTCGATATTGGGACTTGGCTGATTTAACCTTAGATATTGTAAATGCTCCTGAGGACGAGGTCGTGAAAGAATTTCGTAGGTTATTGAATGATTCGGTTCGTTTGCGCCTGCGAAGTGATGTCCCGGTAGGTGTTAATCTAAGTGGAGGACTGGATTCGGCAAGTCTGCTTGTTACGGTCGATGATATTATTGATAAAGATGGCGAAATACAAACATTTACAGCCGGATATGATGATCCACAATATGACGAAAAGGGATTTGCCGATAGTATTATAACTCATTCAAATTGGAAAAGGAATTACCAAAGGCTCGCCCCAGTCGATGTGATAAAGCTTGCCGATGAGGTTATGTGGCATCAGGAAGCTCCGTTCGGTGGGGTTTCGACGATAGCCTATCATTATCAACATAAATTAGCAAAAGAGATGGGAGTTACGGTACTGCTCGAAGGACAGGGAGTCGATGAAATGCTGGCAGGCTATAATTATATGAGACCCTATTATCTTGCAGATTTAATACATAATCGTATATGGGCGGAGCTTCATGCCAATCTTCGTGGCTTGGGTAAAAGTTGGAAAACTGAATTATCTCAGGCAAAATCCATCCTCAGCAATGGTGGCTGGATAAATGTGTATCAAGACGGTACAAACCACCTTCGTCCAGAAGGAGTAAGTAATGATATAGCCGATCACGGCATGGTGGCGCCAAATTTCGATAGCTCATACCCTGATTCGTTAAGAAGAATATTATTTCGTGACCTGCGTTGGACAAAATTGCCAAGAGTTTTGCGCATGAATGATCGGTTATCGATGGCATTTAGCCGCGAATTGCGCGAACCCTATTTAGATCATCGAATCGTAGAGTATTTGTTTCGCTTACCAGGTCATTTACGAATCAAGAATGGTTTAGGTAAATATCTTTTGCGCAGGACGATGACTGAAAAATTGCCTCGGCAACTCTGTTGGTCGGGCAAACGGGCAGTAGTCTCTCCACAGCGTGAGTGGTTTTTAGGTCCATTGCGATCTTGGGTTATCGAATTGATTAATAGTTCAGAATTTGCAAACAGAGGGTACTTTAAAGTTTCTGAAGTGAAGCGACTATTTGATGGTTATTGCAAAGGTGATAACAGCAATGCCTTTTTTATTTGGCAATGGATCAATGTCGAGCTGTGGCACAGACAGTTTATAAACAAACAATTTTGATAATGAGATCGTTTCTTGAATAGAATATTGGTAAGTATTCCGAGTTCGTTTTCTTATAGAAATGTTATCAATTCTGGCATTGCTGATTCATTGAAATCAAAATATGAAGTTATCTGGGGGATCCCGCCACAAGCAGAGGAGAGCTTTCGAAATTCAATGGGGAAACAAGCTGAGATATGGTTATTGCAGGATTATCCGTCAAAAAGACTGCATAGATTAGCTTTGGATTCCCTTACTAAATCATTTTTTAATCGCCATCAAATCAATACTGGCGACAGTTTGGTCAAAAATAAATTTCAGTTAAATACCAAATCATTGCATGATAGATTAAGTCAACATTATTATAAACTTGCGTCGCCTATCGCTGATTTTGAAAAAGGTTATTTACTAATAAAGAATTTCGAAGAGAAGATATTTAATACCTTAATTTCTAAAAGTATGCTTAGGGATCTTGAAAAATTGAAGCTATCACTTGCATTCTCAACAAATTTTCGCACAATATCCGAATGGCTGACTTTCCGCGCCCTTCAAAAAATCGGCATACCAACTGTTACCCACATTTTATCTTTTGACAATCTGACCAGTGCAGGTTATCGACCTTGGTCGAAATTTGATCATTACATGACATGGAGTGAATTGATGACCAAAGAGCTAATTGAATTCTATAATATATCAAAGAGTAAAATAACGATAACCGGAACACCTCAATTTGATTATCATATTTTACCAAAATTTCAATGGGATTTGCAACACACACTTAGTGAATTAGGTTTAGTCTCAAACCAGGAATATTTCCTGTATTGTGCCAATCATCAAAGCTTAACACCACGTGAATCAGAGAATTTAGCCTTTATTATCGAAAATACTCGTAAAATACAAAATGGTAAAGACATAAAGTGGGTATTACGTCTCCACCCGTTTGACAATTTCGCAAGATGGCAAAATCTGATTCAGACCTATCCAGAAGTAACGTTGTCCTTACCTTGGGCAAGTAGTCAATCTCTCCAAAACATCTGGGCTTCACCTGGATTATATGAAATGGCTTTACTTACGAATAGTATCAGGTATGCTACCGTTGTATTCAGCATGACTTCCTCAATAGCGCTCGATTGTGCTGTTTTGGATCGTCCCTTTGTAAATATTGGTTTTCACGTTGATAGGGAGTCCAAGGAGCATGATTTCTATAACAATATTTGTCATTGTCATCATTATGAACCTATAAATGCTTCCGGAGCCGCTCCAACTGCCAATGACATTTCTGAGTTGATCGAATTTGTTGAGGAAGCAATATTACTGCCTGGAAAGAGACGTCAAGAACGAGTTGCCGTTCGAGATTTAATTTGTGGGCAAGTTGATGGAGAAGCAGGCAAGCGGATAGTCAATGTCATCGATCAGTCTTTTGAGTAACAATAAAATAATGAAAATTTGTTTTATCTGTTCCGAATACCCTCCTGGTCCACATGGTGGTATAGGCACGATGGTCCAGCTTTTCGCCAGAGAACTTGCACGACGTGGCCATCAGGTTCGTGTCGTGGGAGTCTATCCAAAGTCTTACCCAGCTCCTGATTCGGAAAACGATCAGGGCGTACAAGTATTTCGGTTACGTGCTCCTTCGATGCGATTTAGTTGGATCGGAATGCGTTGGAAATTATTCCATCAAATTTGTGATTGGGCGCTGTCAGGCGAAATCGATCTCATCGAAGTTCCAGATTACGGTGGTTGGTGTGCATTTTGGGGCGACTTACCAATTCCGGTAATTATGCGTTGTAACGGCTCTTCCACGTATTTTGCTGCGATATTGAATCGAGAGTTAGATCGAATCACCGCGCTCTTGGATTATTCTTCCTTTTATCGCGCAGACTATAGGATTGCGGTCAGTGCATATACAGCCAAAATATTCAATAAAATCTATGAACTTGACAAGCGTTATATTCATGTCATTTACAATCCAGCCGAAATAATTATGAAGAAGTCAACAATTGTTAGAGATCCACTGAAAGTCGTTTTCTTTGGGACGATGACCGAGAAGAAAGGTATAATATCTCTTGTTATTGCCTGGGCTAAAGTTAGGATTGAATCGCCCGAAGCCGAATTGCATGTTTTTGGTAAAGATACCATCTTACCATCAGGAGAAAAGATGAGTGAGATGCTGATGAGGCAATATGGCGCTACTGAAAGTAACAACGTCTTTATGCACGGCGCAGTTGATCGCTCCCAATTGATATCAGAGGTTCTGCCTCAGGCCGGAGTTGTAATTCTTCCCTCGTTCGCAGAAGCTTTCAGTCTGGCGGCGCTCGAGGCGATGACTTGTGAGTGCCCAACAATTTATTCTCGAAGCACCAGTGGAGAGGAGTTAATTGATGATGGGAGGGATGGTCTCTTAATTAGCCCTGAAAGTCCTGATGAGATTGCCGAGGCAATTATCAAGCTTCTTAATGATAAGGAACTTGCCGCCAGACTTGGACTTGCAGGCAGGTTAAAAGCCGAATCACAATTTTCGGTTTCTAAAATTCTTGACCAAGTGGAGCAACATTACAGTGATTGTGTCCAGCAGTTCGGGCTTGGGAAGAGTAAAAGTAGAAAAAGAATCACGCCTAATAGCTTCCAAAGATTTTATAAATCAATACAAAATGACAAGGTTACAAAATGACGATTAGTGTGTGTATCGCAACCCATGAGCGAGCGTTTCTAATCACCCCTACTCTTCAGTCAATTGCCTCGCAAACAAGACTACCGGACGAGGTAATCGTAAGCGATTCCTCTGCTGGTACTGAGACAGAAGACCTGATTAATAAGTTTGCCGCAGAAAATCCTTCTTTAACGATTAGATATGTAAAATCTGAATGCTCATCATTACCTTACCAGCGTTTATGGGCGTTTAAGCACTCAGTTAGCGACGTTGTACTATTTATCGACGACGATATTCGACTCAATGATCATACTATTGATAAATTGGTCAAATCGTACGAATTACTTTATGAAAATGGAACAAATATTGCGGGAATAGGCTTGACTGTAAAGATCGAGGAGTATGACTATGAAACAGAAATTCCTAATAATTGGACTCTCAAATATTTGGGATTTGAAATCAGTGATAAACCAATTGTGACTCCTGGCGGACAGTCATTACTATTTAAAAATATCGATCATAATTGTGACATGATTGAGGTCGATAGATTAAGTGGCCGTGGGATGTCATACCCCTCAAACATTATTAAGAAAATCGGATCATTGAATAATTTGATTGCTATTGATCTCAAATTTAAAGTGACCGGCGAAGATGCAATTATCAGTTTCTCCGCAGGAAGATATGGTAAACTTTTTCTTCTAAATGAGCCTTTAGCGATCCATCCATCTATTATTAAATCAACAAAATCTTATGCTCTTAATGGTTGGAGGCAAGGTGTAAACGAAACTTGGGGCAGGGCTCATATTATGCGCTGGCTGGCAACCGATTTGAAAAGCTACCGTAGCGAGTGGTATCGAGTTGCATCTCTTGAATTAATTCGCGCTATTTATTGGGATATTATCAGAAGACCTTTTCAGGTAGCGGGTTGGGCGAGATTTACCGGCGGACTATTTGGATTATATAATGGCATCATGAGATGGAAAAGCATCCCAAATCACCCATGATTATTAAGGGAGGCAGAATATTTTAACTTCACTTGGAGAACGGACATTCCTGTCCGCCCTAAAAGACCCCTATAAAGTGACCAGATTAATTATGCAAGAATTATGCAGTATAATATAGCAAAACAACGAGTAGCTCCTCGTAATCCTTATGCTATTCGTCGTGATACCTCAAGACCTGTCTCGAACAACAGAAGGGTGATTGCGTTATTGCTCTCGGCTGGATTAGCAGTAGGTATTTCGTCTTTTAAATCAATTTTTAGCTTTGCCCCAATTATTGGATTGACTATATTTACAATAACAAGTATAATAATTATTACTAAAAAACCACTTATCGGACTTGCATTTATAATGATATTATTACCGATTGAGAATCTTCTTCCTGATATACCATATTTATCATCACTGTACTTAATTATTGGCTTTTTAACTATTATCTCTTTTATTATAGTTAAATCACCCACTATCTTACCGCAATCGAGTAAAAAATTTACTAATAGTTATCCTTTGCTATATGGGTTATTACTTACCGTTTGGATCACTATTACCTATTTTGAAGCTTTGTTACCAACAGGTGGTAGAATTTGGACTCTTACTTTCTTACAATTGCTCGCAATGGCTTGGATGGTAAAAGGCATGCTAAATTCAATTGATTCAAACCGATTCGTATTTATTTGGTTTACAATATCGTGCTGTATTTCCGCCATAGCAGCAATTCTCGTTGGCGAAATCTCAACGGATGTGTTTATCAGATCAGGCGGATTGATGAGTGCAGCGAACTCGTCTGCCCGATATTTTGTGGTGGCGCTAATTATGGTTATTTACTTATGGGTTAATCAACCAAAACGAACCCAAAATATACATTATCTGATTGCAGCATTAATTTTGGTGATGGGAACCGTTTACACTGGTTCGAGAACCGGTATACTACTACTCCTAATAGCAATTCTATTGAATATATATATATATAGAAATATATTACATTTACCAGTATTAAGTAAGATTGCCATTCTGCTGATCACTGTGGCAGTAATTATACCGCCAGCATATTTGAATTTTTTGCAAGAGAAACTGATCCCTTCGATTGTGAATAAAACTGACACGGTAGGATTGAGATTTGAGCTATGGAAAGCTGCTATCAATATGTGGAAGGACAACCCTATTGCCGGAGTTGGAATTGGAAATTATCAAACACTATTACCAAAATATGCCGCCACTACCCTCGACCAGGGCCACTTGCGCTTGGTTGCACATAATGGCTATATCTCTATTTTAGCAGAGACCGGCTCGGTTGGATTAGCACTGTATTTGCTGATGTTCGGGAGTGCTGGCTATTTATTTTATGTGGCCAATAAAACCCGATTTAAGCATCTAAACGCAATTAACGGAGCATGGCAGAGTATTTTCATGATATTGTTATTAGGTAATTTGACTACACAAGGCAGCTATGATAAACTACTCTGGTTCAGTATGGGCTCGTCAATAGCTTGTTATAATATGGTTCAATCGTATGCGCTATCCGTCAAATACTCGAAGACTGCACGTATTGATCTCAAAGGGAATCCAGTACACTCATTTACCAAATTGATTAATAAGAAACAAACTATTGTCGCTTAAAAGTTAATAATTTATGACATTCCAATCCCCATGAGAGTACTTTATCTTATCGGTCAGATGAGTTATGGCGGCTCGGAACGTCAATTATATGAATTAGTTAATAATATAGATCGCAATAAACACCAAATTGCTGTAGCTGTTTGGAATTCTACGCCTGATACTGTCTATCAAAGCAGATTAAATGAATCGAAAATTCCACTCTTTCTACCAAATTATGCTTGGCCTTCATGGCGTAAAATTCTATGGCTTAGAGAATTAATCGAATCGTATCAACCCCATATTTTACACTCATGGTCGTTTTTTACAAATTTTATTGCTCAATTAGCTTCTTTAGGCAATTCCACCTTACCGGTGGGTTCGATCCGCGGAAGTATTGCACATTCCATAACATGCACCGGCTCCTTCAAGGGAATAATCTCGGCTAAGTGGCCCATGCATATGACATACAATAGCATGGCGGTAGCAAACGAAGCAAATTGTATTGATCACCGTTATCGACCTCGACATGTTCACTTTCTTCCAAATGGATTAAGCAAATCAGATCTTCCTGAATACACTGTGCCAAATACAGATCCATTTCGTATTATAGGAGTTGGATCGTTGCTTGTGAACAAAAATTGGTCAACATTGATCCAAGCTGTTCTTACATTGAGGGAATTGGGGGAATCCGTATCCTTGGAAATGTTTGGAGATGGACCTGAGCGCGGCAACCTATCCGACCTAATCGAGCAACACAATTCCGCTGATGTAATACAACTGAAAGGTATTTCACTTGATATTCACCATGAAATAGCTAAGTCGTCTGTTTTAGTCCATCCATCTTTAGATGAAGGGATGCCCAACGCCGTGATGGAAGCCATGGCTGTCGGCAGAGCGGTCGTTGCAACTTCTGTTGGCGATATACCACTTCTTGTTGAGCATGGTGTTACAGGTTTTTTATTTTCGCCGGGTGATGTTCACGGTCTTGTTGAGCTTCTAATTCAATTGATACATAATCCACAACTTGTCCTGGATTTTGGCAAACGAGGTCGGGATAAGGTTTTGGCTGAATACGACTACTCGATTACTATAGATCAGTTATTTGATTACTATCAAAAATTACTGACCAATGCTTCCTAACTTTCAACCTATGTTCAAGAATATATTTATTGATAATCCTCTTTTGTTATTATTAAATTCAATTGAATTATGAGATTAATTTATCTTACAGTTCGAACACCGCTTGGGTCGGGAGAGGAGTTCTTTCTTGATGAAATGCTGGAACTTATCAATCAAGACATAGACCTACTGATAATTCCACGATCTCCAGACAGTCGTCGGGTGGTCCAAGACCGTGCAACGAAACTACAAGAATTCTGTATTTTTCAACCACTCTTCTCGCTTCAGATATTATTAAGTTCTATTATAGTTCTGTTGAAACATCCAATAAACGTAATTTCACTATTTTTATTAATCATTCGAAAGAGTAATTCTTTAACTCATCTTACGAAGAACATGTTGGTTTTCCCTAAGGCGCTGTGGTTGTCTCAAGTAGCTATTCAAAATAAAGTGAACCATATTCATGCGCAATGGGCTTCTGCAACTTCAACCATGGCAATGATTGCCAGTAATCTGACAGGAATACCATGGAGTTTCACTGCACACCGGTGGGACATCGTTGATAATAATATGTTTAATAAGAAGCTGAAGAGTTCAGTCTTTGCTCGGTTTATTTCATTAAGTGGATTGCACCTCTGTCAATCCCTTCAACGTGAAAAAATGCCCGAATCCTGCAAAGTAATTCATATGGGAATAAGGATTCCCCCAACATCTAAGCAAAAGTTGCTTGATTTAAATGAAGAGATTATTTTATTTTGTCCAGCACATTTGTATCCCGTCAAAGGTCATATTTACTTATTTAACGCTCTGGCTATATTAATCAAACGAAATGTTTTTTGTAGATTGATCCTCGCTGGATTTGGATTCTTGGAGGCTGAGCTTCGTGCCTTAACGACTACCCTTGGAATAGGAGGTTGTGTTGAATTTGTGGGGCATCTTGAACATGCAGAGTTACTGAATCGCTATTCGAGCAATTCCGTAGATATAGTAATTCTCCCAAGTATTGAATTAGATTTCGGCGTGCATGAAGGAATACCTGTCGCGCTTATGGAAGCAATGTCTTATGGCATACCAGTAATCTCGACTACAACTGGTGGAATACTAGAATTGTTACACGATGAAGCTGGAATACTCGTGCCTCCTCGTGATAGCCAGGCATTGGCTGACGCGATTGAATCGTTGATTCAGAACCAAGAACTTAGACAGCAAATCGGCGAGGCTGGCAGGCGTCGTGTTATGACCGATTTCAATGTAGAAGTTACCACAAAACAGCTGATCGAATTAATGCATCCTTATTCAAATCCGTAGTGTTTTCTTGAGCGCATCACAAGATGTGCACCACTTTATTATAAACCAATGGAGTCAATCTATGCCCGTAAGTAACAACGTCATACTCGGAAAGGACGTTCGCATATTTCAACCCGAGCTGGTTAATCTATATGGATGCCAAATTGGTGATGAAACCAAAATTGGTGCTTTTGTCGAGATTCAAAAAAACGCCTTTATCGGAGCCCGTTGCAAGATATCCTCACACACGTTTGTCTGCGAAGGAGTAACTATTGAAGATGATGTCTTTGTTGGACACGGAGTTATGTTCATCAACGATCTTTTTCCACGCGCTACTTCCGAGGGACAACTTCAGACTGAGGCTGACTGGGTTGTAATTCCCACAAGAATTAAAAGAGGCGCTTCGATTGGCTCTGGAGCAGTAATTCTGGCAGGCATTACTATTGGAGAGAATGCAATGATTGGCGCAGGAGCCGTCGTCACAAAAAGTGTCGAAGCTCATGCAGTTGTCGCTGGCGTCCCGGCGCGCTTGCGCGGGGATGTTCGAAACCGGGCGAAATAGGTTGACTCTTCAGATATTCGTCCTGATTGTAATAAGCGCCTTATTGACCGTGGCCGCAAACTTGACCATGCGCTACGGTCTGCTGAAGGTCGGCGGCTTTACACTCTCTGGGGGAGCCTGGGAAATGGCGCTCCGGCTTGCTTTACAACCTGTGTTCGTTTTAGGGATAATTTGCTATGGAATCGCTTCTCTAGTCTGGTTTAAAGTTTTATCCATTGCTGAGATCAGCACCAGTTACCCGATTCTTGTTGGAATGACTTTTGTCTTGGTAACAGCCGGGGCAGTACCATTATTTCATGAGTCTTTCAATATGATCAAAGCTACCGGAATTCTCGTCATATTGGCTGGAATAATTATCATCGCACGCGCATAAAAAGGAAGGAATTACAATTATGCTCCGTATAGGAGTCATCGGCTACGGTTACTGGGGACCTAATTTGGTCCGCAATTTTATGGAGTCGGCCGGAGCGCAGGTCACCTGGGTTTCTGACATGATCGAATCACGACTCGCTCAGGTAAAAAATCGATATCCATCAATTAAAACTACTACTAATTTCAACGAGTTACTCACCAGCAAAGAAGTCGATGCGGTTGCTATCGCAACGCCTGTATCTACCCACTTCGATCTGGCAATGGCGGCGCTCTTGGCAGGCAAGCACGTTCTGGTCGAAAAACCACTATCAGACTCTTCGAAGAAAGCAAAACTACTGATTGAAGAAGCGTCTCGACGCAATCTGATCCTCATGGTCGATCACACTTTTCCTTTTACCGGCGCGGTAAGGAAAATTCAGGAGCTGGTTTCAAGCGGTCAATTAGGCGACATTTATTATTATGATTCTGTCCGAGTTAATCTTGGGCTTTTTCAACATGATGTGAACGTCCTCTGGGATCTGGCAGTCCATGATCTTTCGATCCTCGACTTTATCTTCACAGAGAAGCCGGTTTCGGTATCAGCGACCGGTATCAAGCATGTCCCGGGCAAGCCGGAGAATGTCGCCTATCTTACACTTTTTTTTGAACAGCCGATCATCGCACACATCCACGTGAATTGGCTCTCACCCGTAAAGCTGCGGCAGACATTGATCGGTGGCAGTCAGAAGATGATCCTCTATGATGACATCGAACCAACTGAAAAAATCAAAATATATGATAAAGGGATTACATTCGACAATGATCCCAAGAATATCTATGAAATGAGAGTCGGCTATCGTTCTGGTGATATGTGGTGTCCTAAACTGGACGGCAGTGAAGCATTAGGCTTGATGGCAAAACACTTTCTACACTGCATTCAAACTGGCGAGAAACCGATCACCAATGCCGATTCCGGATTACGAATTGTCCGCATTCTCGAAGCCGCCACTGAGTCTATGAGCCAGCGCGGCAGCCTTATCGAATTAAACAATTAGGAGATTATCGAATGATACCCTTTGTGGACCTGAAAGCTCAATATCGCAGTATCAAACCCGAGATCGACGCCGCAATCGGCAAAGTTCTTGAAAACGCCTCATTTGTCCTTGGACCCGCCGTAGCTGATTTCGAGGCCAAGTTCGCACCCTACGCCGGCTGTAAACATGCCATGGCGGTTAATTCCGGAACCAGCGCTCTTCATCTGGCGTTGCTTGCCGCTGGGATCAAGCGCGGCGATGAAGTTATTATCCCGGCAATGACCTTCGTAGCAACGGCCATGGCAGTGGATTACACCGGCGCCAAACCCGTCTGCGTTGACATTCATCCGGAAAGTTATACTATCGATCCAGCCAAAATCGAAGCCGCCATTACACCTCGAACCAAGGCTATCATGCCAGTTCACCTCTACGGCCAGTCAGCGGATATGGACCCGATCCTCGAAATCGCCAAACGACACAACCTGATCGTCATCGAAGACGCCGCTCAAGCTCACGGCGCTGAATACAAAGGCCGGCGCTGCGGGTCGATGGGTGACATCGCCGGTTTCAGCTTCTACCCCGGCAAGAATCTTGGCGCGTATGGCGAAGGCGGTGCGGTCACTACCAACAACGAAGAATTCGCCAAGACCGTCAAAATTCTGCGCGACTGGGGAGCCGAGAAGAAATACTATCACGACCTGAAGGGCTATAACTACCGGATGGAAGGCATTCAGGGCGCAGTGCTGGGCGTCAAGATGGCCCACATTGAATCATGGACGGAAGGACGCCGGAAGGCTGGCAAGCTTTACTGTGAATTATTGAACGCCGTCCCCGGAGTTATTGCTCCCAAAGAGATGGACTATGCCCGCCATGTCAACCACGTTTATGCAGTCCGGGTGAAGAACCGGGATGGTGTACTGAAGAAGTTGCAGGAAGCGGGCGTTGGAGTTGGAATTCACTACCCGATTCCGATACACCTCCTCGGCTGCTTCGCCGAACTTGGCTACAAACGAGGTGATTTTCCGGTCGCTGAACAGCTTGGCGATGAGGAACTGTCGTTGCCAATGTTCCCGGAACTGACCGGCGAGATGATTAATGAAGTGATTCAAATCCTTTTGAGATCGCTATAGAATTGCCTCCAACAATAGGTACACTCTTCCTCGGCATAACAATTCGAGGCTATCGAACGGCAAAATATTTCGGCACCGTCATCTATCATAGAGTCGGTAAACTCAATTTTCGATTACTCAAGTGAATCGGCGAGTAGCCACGGATTCCGTTTTTCAGATCGGGAATCCACACGTACTGGTCACCGGAGGATCGGGATTCATTGGTCGGGCAGTGATCTTGGAATTGCTTCGGCAGAATTTCTGTATAACAGCTACAACCCACATTCCACTTGAGAATTTGCATATATCAAATTCCCTCAAATGGGTTGTATGGGATACTTTGCGCGAACCACTCCCAGAAGTTCACTGGCAAGAAATTGATGCAATCATCCATTTGGCAAATCCAACCGACTTAAAAGAGTTCCCCGGAAATGTTAAAGCGATGTTCGAATTGGGTGTCGCGGCGCCGTTTCGTCTTTTGGATCAGGCTTGGAAAAATGGAATCAAGCGAGTGGCGATAGCCTCCTCAGGCGACGCAATTGGTGAGAGCAAGAATCCCTTATACGAAGATAGTGTTGAGTATCGACCTTTGAGTTTCTATGGTGCCGCTAAAGCCTGTTCAGAAATATTGGCAAAATCCTACATCGAGGAACTCTCGGTTGCAGTTCTACGATTTTTTCATCCATTTGGTCCTTTTGGTGATCAGTTCCTTGTAAATCGGCTGATCCACAATGTATTGGAGCATAAGAAGGTCACAATCGAGGGCGAGAGTGGCCTCATGCTGAATCCCGTCTGGGTTGAAGATTTGGCTCGTGGGGTTGTTGCTACGGTCGATTCGTCTGAAAAGGGTGTGTTTCATTTTGCTGGTTTAGAATCGGTATCTTTGAAACAGCTATTGAATCTAATTGGAGAAGTGACTTTCAATGATCCTATTATTGATCATTTACCAGATCCTCCTCGATCTAATCATATCGGGTTGATTGAAAGGACTACACATCTACTTGACTATATGCCCAGCGTAAATTTACGTGAAGGAATCAAGAGAGTCGCTGAAGCTCATTCTAAAGGTTGGTAAGGTAGTATGGACAAGCTTTCTATTATTGTTCCCACTTATCGCGAAAGCAATAATTTAAATGTACTTTCTCAACGACTTTTTACCGTAATGTCAACTTTGGATGTCGAATGGGAATGGATCATTGTTGATGACCATTCGCCGGATGCGACTTTCGAGATTGTTCGAGCTCTTGCAAAAAATAATTTCAAACTGAAGGGCATAAGACTCTCGAGAAATATAGGCTCTTTTAGTGCCATTATGTGCGGACTCACCTATGCCACAGGTGATTGCGCTGTTGTCCTCGCGGCAGATCTTCAAGACCCCCCAGAAACAATTCCATTACTTTTAGAAAAATGGCATGGCGGAGCACAAATTGTCTGGGCAGTGCGAGCAAAACGCGAAGGCGAATCAATGTCAACTCGCGCGTTTTCAAGATTATACTACTTGATCATGCGGAAATTCGTCGGCGTTAAAGGCTTACCACCCACCGGTGCAGATTTCTTTCTCCTCGACCGGAAAGTTGTGGATTCGATTGGTCGATTCAAGGAACTAAACATAAGCCTCATTCCTTTGCTCACTTGGATGGGCTTCCGTCAAGACAGCATTCAATATGATAAACAAGCTCGACTTCACGGCAGTTCAGGGTGGAGCGTCAGCAAAAAGATCAAGCTTGTCGTCGATTCAGTTATATCTTTCAGCTTTTTGCCTATCCGTCTTATGTCCATCGTCGGTGCTGTTTTAGCCCTCATCGGATTTATTTATGCATCGTTCATCATATATAACGCTATTGCCGGAGGAAATCCGGTGCAGGGTTGGACATCCCTGATGGTCGTGGTGCTAGTAATTGGAGGCTTGCAGATGCTGATGATGGGCGTCTTGGGGGAATATCTTTGGCGTGCGCTCGATGAGTCTCGTGGTCGGCCGAGATACATAATCGAAGAGGAAGTAGGAATGGAAGAATCCAAAATAAATCGTGAGGAAACTTGAGTAATCTTTTAGGCAAACGCCACTTAATCACCGGCGGCGCTGGTCTCGTTGGATCGCATATCGCCGACCTGTTGGTTAAAGAAGGTGCGGCAGAAATTGTCATCATCGACAACTTTACACGTGGCCGAATGGAGAATCTGTCTTGGGCAATCGCTAATGGCAACGTAACCATTGTCGAAGGAGATATTCGCGACATAGAGCTTCTCGCGAAAATCTGCACCGGGATCGACACTCTCTTTCATCAAGCGGCGATTCGTATCACTCAGTGCGCCGAACAACCCCAGCTTGCCCATGACGTTCTCGCCACAGGAACTTACAACGTACTCGAAGCGGCTGTGAACGCTAAAGTTCGTAAAGTCGTCGCCGCCTCCTCCGCTTCCATTTACGGCTTGGCGGAAGCATTTCCCACTCTCGAAGATCATCACCCATACGCCAATGACACCATTTATGGAGCCGCTAAAGTCTATCTCGAGGGAATGTTGCGGAGCTTCCACGCGATGTATGGGCTTGATTATGTTGCGCTTCGCTACTTTAACGTCTATGGCCCCCGCATGGACATTTATGGAAAATATACCGAAGTCTTAATCCGCTGGATGGAACGGATCGTCGCCGGTCAGCCGCCGCTTATCTTCGGTGACGGGCTCCAAACAATGGATTTCATTTATATCGACGACATTGCTCGTTCCAATATCCTTGCGGCAAAATCGAATGCCACTGACCAGGTCTTTAATGTTGCATCTGGAACCGAGACGAGCCTGCTTCAACTTGCCAATGAACTTCTCTCCGTTATGGGAGCAAAGGGACTTACCGTTGAGCATCGCGAGACTCGCCTTACCAATTCCGTAACCAGAAGATTGGCAGGTACCGTCAAAGCTATGGAATTGCTTGGCTTTCAAGCTCAAGTTTCGTTGCATGATGGCTTACGACAACTTGTGGATTGGTGGAAAGCTGAACAAACGGTAGAAGTGAAGACATGATCCCTATCATTAAACCATTAATGGGTCAGGAAGAGGTTGAGGTGGCAGCACGGGTGATTCTCTCCGTGTGGTTATACAATGGTCTTAAACTTGAATTTCAGCTCGTTTTCTTACGGGTATGAAAGAGGTGGATCGCTTGTGTATCCAAATTCATATAAATCCCCTGTTGATAAATACATTCATTTCAGCCCTCTTCACAAACAGTCAAATGTGCACCATTTTGCCCATTCCTCCCATAACCACTGCTTCACCAAATATTTCTATTAACCGAAAACCTACTTTATTGAAACCGATCAGAGAAAAACTCTAATGTCAACCTGGCGTATATTTCTATTAATTGCAATAGTTTTCGCAGTTATCTATAGTTGCAGTCTAACCCTTGGCGTGGTGGAAGGCGATGACGCTACTACTATTGCATTTCAGACGTCCGGTCGAAATCCTGATCTGATGCTTCAGATTCAATATCACAGCATGTTTGAGTACATCCTGTCATTCCTTCCCGCAAGAGCTGAAATTTTATGGAAATGGGCTGTTGGATTGTCTGCGATCTCAGCAGTCTTTTTTACTACGCTTCTCGTGATGCTGTCACTTTCGATCAGCGGCTTGGCAACAAAAAGAGATGGTTTGGTATTCTCGATGGTATTACTGCTTTCTGTTCCAGAAATTATATATTTAGGCCTTATTTATGACCCTTCAATAGTTTCGATGGCATTCATCCTTTGGTCACATATTATCTTCAGGTCGATATTACTTGAAGAATATTCAGCAAAGAGCGATTATCCTGTTGTTCTGAATGGCAGAAAGATTACGATGTTGACGTTAGCGACATTGATGTTTGGTCTTGGGGTATCATTCAGGTGGAGCATGATCGTTTACGCCGCTGTCATCGCCTTCGATATGCAACTTATTATGGGACTTGCCAAATGGCGGCGAAGCCTCGCGTTCATTTCATATTGGATGATAGCATTACTTTGCTCAACATTTCTTTTTCTTGCAATATCAGGCTACGGGCCAACAGATCTTTATGATATCGCCAAAGGAGGGTTGGCTTTTACTTACTCATCCCAATCGATAGGTCCTGGATTGCAGGAACGAATTGAAGGTTTCTTTAGATCATACCCCTCATTTCTGACTCCAGCATTTGTTCTTCTTTTCTTGTTTGGAATTATACAAGTTTTTCAAACTTCCCGACCAACTGCATATCTGTGGTGCATAGCGACAATTGTCGCCCTTCCTTTCGCATCTGAGCCTAAGTTTTTCTTACCTGCCTGGCCTCTATGGATAGCGGTTGCATACTTTGGCTTCAGAACGATCTGGTATAGAGATCGATCCAAATTACTTTGGCGAACAGGCTTCCTGCTCCTGCTTGTACTCCCTTGGTTCGTCGGATTACAGGTTAATATACCCAGAACCCTTTGGGGACCTGGTTTTGAGGTCAGAAGGGCGGATACCGTTTCTATAACCGAAATGTATATACGGCTAGGATTAAAAAGTGGGAGCGCATTACCGACGTCTGAAGGTCCCAGACCGTTATGGGGACATTTCTACACACTATTCGGTGGTGATTGGCGAGATTTCGTCAAGAAGCAGAACTTGGAAATTGAGACTGCTGTCCAAACCGGAATTGAAAAAGGCTATCCGATTATGGCTATTCGTGCCGGCGTTGGAGGAAGTGTGGCTTTATGTCTAAATAGAATGGGCTATTTAACAACTAATCATTATACACAGAATCGACAGATATTTTACAATAATCAAACCAACATCACAGTTCTGAAGGTTAAAAATCTGAACTCAATCGACAATGACTCTACCTTGCATAATGCTTTTGAAAATTCAATATGTATTTTTGGATATTCGTCTGACTTGCGGATGATGTACAACAAACAGAAAGAAAATTTCACTATTCTTGGTCCGTTTACGGCCATACACAGTGAGGTTGCACTAACCGAGTAATGGGCCGAAATTTTACCAAACCGAAATTGCTCATTCGGAAGTGTTCGCAAATGAGCTTTTTAAACCTCGCATCGGAGCGAAACGCCCGCTCTTCAATCGTCGAAGCGACTCTAAGCCATAACCTGACATCACCTCACCAACCGTCCATTCGAATATTCAATCAACTCCTCTAAGGACTTTAGAGAAAACGAGGAACAAGGAATCCCAACTTAAAATGAAGAATAATGAACATTAATTCAATTAAATCTCTTAATAACAATATATTGTGTGCGACAACCTTATTGGTCTATCTAAGCAGTAGAATGCTTGCAATATATGTCACTCCATTTTTTGATGACGCATATATCACGTTTAGACACACTTCGAATTTTGTGGATGGACATGGTCTTACCTTCAATATAGGCCAATCTTTGCTGGGTACAACCTCGCCGTTGTACGCGTTGCTCTTAGCCGTTCCTGTATTCTTCCATGTTCCTATCGAAACAGCTGCATTACTCTTGGCTCTTCTATCAGAATTGACGCTACTCTTCTTTGTTTGGTTGATTGCCAAACGAATGGATATGATCAGTGGGTGGGTTATATTCTGCGCGATTATTTTAGCGGATAGAGTTTACACAAGAGACGTGATTGGTGGAATGGAAAGTCCCCTTTTTCTTGTTATCACGATTGTAGCTTTATTCTATGCTTCGTCTGGACGCATCGGTAATGCACTGATAATTAGCAGTATGGCTATTTGGGTGCGCCCTGAGGGATTTCTTTTAACAGGAATATTAGGAATTTATCTGCTTCTTCATAAAGAAAGTAACCGAATTCCCAAAATTGTCGCGGCGTCGCTTGTAGTAATTGTCCCTGCAATCTTTATCTACTGGATTTACGGTAGCGTTATACCGCAATCTGTCGCCGCAAAGTCCATTGAGAATAAACTGACAATCAACCAAGTACTCGCTTTCTTTTTTTGGGCTGGTGGAAAAAATTCTTGGCCATGGATTGTAATGACATTGGCAATGATTGGATTTCTCCCGGTCGTGATTCGTCTCAGCAGAGAATTTACTTTTATAACCATCTGGTCGCTGGTCTATCTATTATTTTACATCGTAATGAGACCTCCATTATGGGTTTGGTATGGATTGCCTCTTTTTTTTGTTAGATCGGCTGTTATCGCGTTTGGCATAGCCTATTTTATTGAGAAATATTTTGCGAGAACTTGGAAAATTGCGGCTCTGTCCATAGTACTGCTCTTACCAATTCTCTATTGGACCCACAGAGTCGTCCGCGACGGAAAATCCGGGGAAACTGAGTATCTCATACCACAAGTGCAAGAAATATCTCGAACATTTGTGCACCCATCAGACACAGTATGTGTGTCTGACGTCGGCGTATTCGGTTTTATCAGCAAGGCGATACTTCTTGACAGACATGGGTTAGTCTGGAAGGATTATTATAGGTATGATTCAAACGCAGATATACTTAGGAATCTCCACCCCCATTGGGCATATCTCAATGTAGGTACTGAATATCGCGAAGTACTGAATGATACAATTTTATCGCACCTGTATAAGCCTGTGGCAAGAGCATCGGTATATGGTCCCCCGACACTTACTGTTAGCGAAAACGAATTAGAACGCGGATGGAACAAAGATTACATTCTATTACAGCGCGTGGATGTTATTCCTTAAATGACAATCTTTACCGCTCCAGAAATCGTGCGTACCCCAAACGGTTGCGAATATTGTCTCGAAATAATCGGACAATGCCTATCCCAAAAGGGAAGCCTTCTGTGCCGAAGAAAAGTTGGGCATTAGTTATTAACTACCAACAGGAAGAAATATCGCAAATAATAATTCTCGTCTAATTATATTTTGTGTCTGGATTCGTATATGAACGATAGCATCCCGACAGTTAGCGTGATCATACCCTGTCGTAACGAAGCAAAATATATTGAATCCTGCCTAAACTCTGTACTCACTCAGAAGGAACCTCCGGGTGGTTTTGAAGTGATCGTCGCCGACGGAATGTCGGACGATGGAACACGTGATATACTTAAACAATTTGCCTTAAAATATTCTAATTTGCTTGTTGTTGACAATATACAAAAACATACTTCCTCCGCATTGAACCTTGCTATCAAGCGATCCAGAGGGTCAGTAATAATCCGGATGGATGCACACCATAGATTTGCTGAAGACTATATTGTGAAGTCAGTCGAGACACTCCAAGCCACCGGCTGTGACAATGTTGGCGGCGCTATGTTTTTAGAAGGAAATACTTACATACAGTCTGCGATTGCAAATGCATTTCATTCCCCTTTTGCCGTCGGTGGAGCTACTTGGCACAACCCGAATTACGAAGGCTTTGTTGATACTGTTTTCGGTGGCGTATTCAATCGCGAAGCTTTTGAAAAGTATGGTTATTTTGACGAAGAACTTGTTCGCAATCAAGACGACGAATTCAACCTGCGTATCGTGCGAAATGGAGGCAAAATATGGCAATCTCCCAAAATCAGGAGCTGGTACACTCCTCGAAATTCACTGATTTCATTATTTAAGCAATATCGGCAATACGGATACTGGAAAGTGCGAGTTATTCAAAAGCATAAATTACCAGCCTCGATCAGGCATCTTGTTCCAGGATTATTCGTATTCTCCTTAATCCTGACAGCATTTCTCTCTGCTATTGGCTTTCTCGGAAGCCTCTTTTCTGACAATGCTATTCTGTCATTTCTTTTAAAAGCAAATAGTTTAACTTTCAGCTCAATTTTATCATTGTACATTTCTTTCATTGCGACAGCCTCAGTGTTAACCGTAAGACGAACAACTTGGAAATTCCTGCCAATTCTCCCGACAGTATTTTTTTGCTATCACGTTGGTTATGGGCTTGGCTTTTTAGAAGGATTACTCGACTTCGTTATTTTCAAACGTAAAAGCGCGACTTCCAAAACAGCTCTCACCAGATGAGTCAGGCAAAATCTATTTTCAACGATTTTTTCCTCTCGGTTCTATTGAGGTCATTTGACGTATTCTCCTCGTCGATAGCGCTCATAATATTAAGTCCACTTTTTCTGTTGATAGCTGTCCTGATACGAATTAACTCATCAGGATCGGTTTTTTTTCGTCAAACTCGTCTTGGAAAGAATCGCCGTGAGTTTAGCATGGTTAAATTTCGTACCATGTCAATCAACTCCGAAAATATCGGCAATCTCGTCACTGCCGCCGGTGATAAACGAGTGACCTCTATTGGAAATCTCCTTCGTCGCACCAAGCTGGACGAACTGCCTGAGTTGTGGAATGTGCTTATCGGTGATATGAGTCTGGTCGGTCCGCGTCCGGAAGTCCCAAGGTATGTAGCCTATTACAAAACCGAATGGAATGAAATATTCTCCCTTCGTCCGGGTGTTACTGATCTGGCGACGCTTCAATTTCGTGATGAAGAAAAGGTGCTTTCCTACGCCGTTGATAAAGAGCGTTCCTATATCGATGTCGTATTACCGATAAAAGCGAATCTGGCTCTCGAATATGTTCAAAATATTTCGATTCGGCTATATTTTAAAATTCTATTTTTAACAGTCTGGAGCATCACTATCGGACGATTATTGGCGGCTCCTGATCATACTCTCGCTGATAAAGCGATACTCCTGATTCGTCAAGAATTAGATTTCAAGGAAAATATCAATTGACCTTTACTGCTAAACGTCAAGTCCCCTTCTTTCGTCCCGCGATCACTGAAGAAGAGATCGCCGAAGTTGCCGATTCTCTTCGCTCAGGCTGGCTAACTACTGGACCCAAGGTAAAGCTCTTCGAAGAAAGATTTGCTGAAGCTGTTGGGTGTAGCTACGCTATCGCGCTAAACTCTTGCACAGCCGCATTGCATCTCGCGCTTGAAGCCATAGGCATTCAACGTGGCGACATGGTTTTAGTACCCGCGCTAACTTTCGCCGCGACTGCTGAGGTCGTTCGTTATTTCGACGCAATTCCGGTCTTTGTCGATTGCGATTCGACTCTGTGCATATCTCCGGAGGCGTTGAGAATGACTTTGACTACTCTTCACGGCAATTTTCCCGTCTCCGGGCTAAAACCACCCTATGGTCGAGTCAAAGCGTTAATCCCCATGCATTATGGCGGCTATTCTTGCGACATGCAATTGATCCTGAAAATCGCCGCTGAATTCGAGGTCGAGGTAGTCGAGGACAGCGCTCACGGCTTTCCCGCCGCCTATCGATCCAATCCGGATGAGCCTTGGAAGCCTACCGGCAAATTTGGCAGGATTGGCTGTTATTCATTCTACGCAAACAAATGCATTACCACTGGCGAGGGTGGAATGGCAGTGACTGATGATCCCATAATCGCCGAACGACTCAGACTGATGTCTCTCCATGGCATGAATAAAGATGCGTGGAAACGATTTACGGCGCAAGGTTCGTGGTTTTATGAGATTGTCGCGCCCGGATTTAAGTATAACATGACTGACACGGCGGCGGCGCTCGGACTGCATCAATTGAAACGTGCTGAGGAAATGAGGCTTAAGCGACAAGAGATCGCCTGCCGCTATAATACCGCTTTCGGACGACTGGGCGAGCTGGAACTGCCCGCAAACGACCCCGATACGCGCCTTCATTCATGGCATCTCTATTGCCTCAGACTAAATCTCGACCGTATCAATATCGACCGAGATGAGTTTATAAAGAGGTTGAAAGATCGCGGTATTTTCTGCTCTGTACACTGGTTTCCTTTACATTTGAATCCATATTACAGAGAAACTTACGGTTTGGGTCCGGGGTTGTTTTCTGAAGCCGAACGTCAATGGCCCCGTCTGATTTCGTTGCCAATTTTCCCAGCAATGACAGACGACGAAACTTCTTATGTGATCGATTCAGTTGAAGAATTGGTATCTGAAGTATCTTTATAAAAGAAAATATTCCGATTGATAAACAATAATACTAAACCAGGCAAAATAGTCGTAACTGGGGCGGCTGGCTTCATTGGCTTCCATCTATCCCGTCGGCTTCTAACAGAGGGCTGGCAAGTTATCGGTATCGACAATATGAACGATTATTATGCCTTGTCGCTGAAAGAAGACCGTCTGAAAAATCTGCAAAATTTCGATGGATTTTCTTTCAATCGAATAGATCTTTCCGATAATGGTGCAGTGCGAAAAGTGTTCGATGAGTCTGGCATCGACAATCTTGTTCCAGTAATTCATCTCGCCGCCCAGGCTGGAGTACGATACGGAATCGAACACCCGGAAGCCTATATTCAAAGTAATATCCTCGGATACTTTAATCTGCTCGAAGCCTGCCGGGCTTTAAAAATCCCCCACTTTTTGTACGCTTCATCCAGTTCTGTCTATGGTGGTAATCAAAAACTTCCCTTCACAACTCACGATAATGTCGATCATCCGATCAGTTTCTACGCGGCAACCAAGAAATCAAATGAGCTTCTGGCGCATGTTTATTCATACACATACGAGTTACCAACCACCGGATTGCGTTTCTTTACTGTTTACGGACCGTGGGGTCGTCCCGATATGGCGCTTTTCATATTTACCAAGGCGATATTAGAAGGAAATCCGATACAGGTTTTCAATCACGGGATTATGCAACGGGACTTTACTTATGTCGATGATATAGTCGATGGTATTGTGAGGCTGATCGATCATATTCCCGCGGCAAATTCGACTTGGGATGGTTTGAACCCCGATCCAAGCTCGAGTTGGGTCCCCTATAAAATTTATAACATCGGCAATCATCGTTCAGAATCGTTGCTCGATTTTATTTCAGTGATAGAACAAGCTTTAGGTCGCAAGGCAATTATCGAGTTAAAACCAATACAAACCGGTGATGTGGAAGCGACTTTCGCTGACATTGCCGACCTGCAAGAGGACGTCGGATTTTCACCCCGGACGACGATCCGCGATGGTATCCCTAAATTTATTGCCTGGTTTCTCGAATATTATGGAATTAACAAAACGCCCGACCGCGGTTAACTGTCAGGCGTGCTCGTTAGTTCGGTAGTATCGAGAGGACATTATTCCAGGATGGGTAAATGTCCTCTCCCTTTTTGCCTATAAATTAAATGAGAGAATTAACTCGTAGCGAGTCCTGCTCATGGAGGGCGGACAGGAGTGTCCGCCCTCCAGAAAAACCCTATTCGGTTAGTACTCTTTATCAGCTAATATCAAAGGTGCTTCTCAAAAGTAACCATGGTCAGGTTGGTTAATAAATATTTGATAATTCTACCAAAACAAATACGTTGCTGTCTGAACAACATTTCCTGTTCCGTCGGACATTGCGTCTTGTTTTATTTTGGCGTCATGACGACCATTGCTCTTGCCATTCCGCATGCCTTATCTGCACAAACATATCCGCAAGACTTTAACTATTCAAGATTTAGCTATATTTTATTAGATGCCGGCGAAGGCTGGGCGTCGAACAGTATTTTCCATCCTTTGAAAACAGGCGAAAAGTTTAATTCCATCGACAGCGACTCCATATCTGGTGCATACAACTGGATAGGAAGACGTTTGTCAAGCTATTCAGATGCGGCAAGGTCGGTGGAAAATAATTCGCAAAATGGTTTAGCTGGCGTTGTCTTGGTCGGGCTTGAAGCCAGAAAACAGGAAGGAACTGCCGCAAAATTCAAGGAAACGGCAGTTGCGACGAATGTATGGGCACATTTTCGATTCCGAAATAATTGGTACTCCCGTACTTTAATTCGCGCAACAAACGAAGCCTTGAGTTTACCCCACTTTTCAGGAGTGTCTCGTCAAATTTCCCGATTTGGAATTAATTCGAGTGAAATCGATCAATCTGTCGTCGGTTATGAAAACGATTGGGCGACCGTCGAGTATGGTAGAACTCGGGAAATCTGGGGACCTATGGCTGAGGATAATCTCGTTTCTGCGGGAAGTGCGCCAGCGTGGGAAGAATTTAAACTGGAAGGCCGATACAAACACCTGACATATCGTTACTTCTGTGGTTTTTTGGAATCTATTTATCTTCCAGAATCAGATGATAATATTCAGCGCTACATGGTTGGTCGGGCAATCGAATATAATAATTCACGAAATCTTATCATAAGTTCGACTGAAGTGGCTCTATTTTCCGGAAAGAACCGACCCATTGACTGGGCATTTTTAAATCCATTGGCTATCGAGCTTGAAACCGAGCAAAATCATCGGGGCAACTCCAGACCTAACAGCTCACAAGCTAATGCTGTCTGGGTATCTCACCTCGACTGGCTTCCGGTTCGCTCCTTTCGTGTTGCGGCGTCTATTCTGATCGATGAATTTCAGTTCGATCAGACAGATCGCCGCAAAGGCCGAGTTGATTTGACGGGATATCTCCTTCACCTCGCATGGACGCCCGTCAAATCTCCTCTCGGAATAACGACCTATTTCGATTGGGTTCGAATCGGTACATATACTTTGATGCACAAGTCACCTTATCTGGTTTTTTCGACGCGCGGCCAGTTCATGGGAAATTCTATCGGAAACGATGCCGAAAAGATCGAACTCGGGGGACGGTTCGTATTTCAGTCTCCACTCATCGTTGAATTAGGATTTAGTGCCCACCGGTCGGGGGCTATGTCGCTGCTAAAGAACCCTTACGGCGTCTATGATAACATTGAAAAGTTGCCATTCCCCAGCGGGCAGGTTGCTGAAAATCGTAATATAAAATTGCGCTTGGATTATAACCCTTCCAGACTCTTAGCGATAGGTGTTAACGGGCAATTTGAATTGTGGCACAAGGGTCAAGAGAATAAGGCAAATCTGCTGATGTTGGAAGCCCGACTACAGATAAAGCCTATTGTTATGGCTTTCTGACCAAATTATTAGTTTTGGTAATCGGATGGAGTGGCACGATTCGCGTTTTTCCTTCCAACGCTTACGCTCGCACGAACCCCATATTATTCTTGATAATTAATTTGTATATTTAAGGTTCCTTAGGAATCAAACACAGAGGTGTGTGCAATAGAATATTGACACGCCTCACCATTAAACATCGCTAACAAACATTATGTTTACTGACCAAAAGCTCAAGAGCTCAAATTTCGTGGTCCTGCACGATCTAATCCAAAATAACAAAGCCATTATTGGAGTTATCGGGCTCGGTTATGTCGGTCTTCCTCTTGCTGTCGGATTTGCCGAACGCGGTTATACCGTTTTTGGGGTCGAACTCGATGTCAAAAAGATCGACAATATCAACAATGGAATCAATTATATCGGCGACGTTGACTCAGAACGTCTCAAGTATCTGGTCGCCCAAAAGCGACTCTCTGCCACCGCGGATTTCGCCGCACTGAAGAATGCCGACGTCATTGTGATCTGCGTCCCTACACCTCTCAATAAAACCGGCGATCCTGACGTTTCATTCATCATCGCCGCTCGTGACAGCATTCGCGATAGTCTTCGTCCCGGACAACTTGTTACCCTTGAGAGTACCACCTACCCCGGCACGGTGGACGAAGTTATCCTGCCCTATTTCGCCGAAACCGGGTTAAAAGTCGGTGAGGATTATTTCCTCGCCTTCTCCCCCGAGCGAATCGATCCGAGTAATGCTACTTTTCAAGTTGATAATACCCCGAAGGTGGTCGGGGGAGTAACCTCATCCTGCACCGAGGTAGCCTGCGCTTTCTATGCTAAATTGGTAGGGAAGGTAATTCCGGTCTCATCGACCCGCGCCGCCGAAATGGTGAAAATTCTGGAAAACACATTCCGTGCGATCAACATCGGCTTAGCCAACGAAATCGCTATCATCTGTCGCAAACTCGGTCTCGACGTCTGGGAGGTGATCGACGCGGCGGCAAGTAAGCCGTTCGGTTTCATGCCATTTTACCCGGGCCCCGGTCTTGGTGGGCACTGTATCCCCATCGATCCTTCGTATCTCGCCTGGAAATTACGCGAACAAAAATATCATACCCGCTTCATTGATCTGGCGACTCAAGTCAACTCCTCGATGCCGGAATATGTCATCGAATTGGTCGTTGAAATTCTTAACGATGAATCGAAAGCCGTTCGGAACGCTCGCATATTGATTCTGGGAGTCGCGTACAAACGCGATATCGATGACTTGAGGGAAAGTCCCGCTCTCGACATTATCCAGCTCCTTCGCGACCGTGGAGCTTTCGTTGAGTATCACGACTCGCATGTCCCACATATCGACGTTGCGGGCGATATTACCGAACCTCTCACATCGATCCCGTTAACCGAAAAATTGCTCCAAGAGCAAGATTTGGTTATCGTCGTCACCGATCATAGTTCGTTTGATTACAACTTTATCTGTCAACATTCAAAACTCATCTTGGATACTCGTAACGCGACCAAAGGAATCAAGAATTCTGCCGCACGAATCGTCAAACTTTAGCACGATGTCAACCATCAGACGCTTCGATAAGGTAAATGAACAAGAGTGGTCGAGTACTTCCCCGTGGTCAAATCGAGCCGAATCGCCAATAAATCGAAAAACTCTTGAATGGCTGTTCCAGATAACAATACTCATGGCAAATTGAAAGTATCGAATTCAAACGGAGCGCATATCGACGATCCTGAATTGTTGATGGAGGTTGCCCGCAAGCTAATCAAGCTTGAAAGCCAGTCTCTTAATGAACTTGCGCAACGTCTTGACGGTACGTTCCTTGAAGCGCTTGATCTGCTTCATTTTTGTAAAGGTAAAATTGTCGTAACCGGTTTAGGCAAATCGGGAATTGCCGCCAAGAAAATTTCTGCAACCCTTGCTTCGACCGGCGCGCCCTCGTTGTTCCTTCACGCGGCAGAAGCAATTCATGGAGATATGGGTGTTGTTTCAGCCGGAGATATTATTCTGGCCATTTCTTATTCTGGTGAAACCAGAGAGCTTACTGACTTGATCCCCCGCCTGAAATTGCTGGGTGTCACTGTCATTGCCCTGACCGGAACTCCCACCTCAGCTCTTGCGACCCTCGCTGATTTGCATCTCGACGTTTCCGTCCCCAAGCACGAATGGCCTTTCGGACTGCTCCCGACTTCGTCCAATGCGACTACCGTGGCGCTTGGTGACGCTCTCGCTGTGGCGTTACTTGTACGACGGGGTATCAAGGAAGAAGATTTTGCCATGCTTCACCCGGGTGGTCTATTGGGTGGGAAAATGCTTGTCAAAGTCAAAGACTTGATGCATGGTGGAATAAATATCCCAATGGTTTCGCCCGATGCCTCTATGAAACAAGCCATTATGGAGATGACGACAAAGCGACTTGGCACGGTCTGTGTGGTCGATACAAACGGTGAACTCCTTGGAATATTCACTGATGGCGATTTGAGGCGACTTCTCGAAAAGACGTCCAATCCTTTCGATCTGACTGCCGCTGAGGCCATGACCCGAAATCCGAAAGCGCTCTCACCCGACTCGCTATCCGCTCGAGCATTGAGAATAATGGAACAACACTCTATTACAACCCTGCCGGTTATAAATGACGGTCGAAAGCTCGTTGGGATTATTCACATGCACGACATCGTAAAACTTGAGACCATACGGTAATCTCTCGTCCCAACAAGCCAATCCCTCCCATTCTCTTACACAAAATTTAGCCGCATAAAGCATGAAGACCCGAGCCAGTTGGTTCGGGTCTTCATGCTTTTAGCAGTAGGGGCGTATTGCAATACGCCCCTACTTGCATTATTACAATTACTTCACGAGCATTACCTTGCGAACGGCGCTGAAGTTCGTCGCTTCCATCTTAACGATGTAAACGCCCGACACCATCGATTCTCCGTTCAAAACGATACTATGGTGACCAGCTTGAAACTCGCCTTTCGTCAAAATCGACATCTTGCGACCAGACAGATCGAAGATACTAATCGTAACTATCGATGCTTCCGGCAAACCGAAAGCTACTCGGGTTACTGAATTGAACGGATTCGGGTAATTCTGACCGATGTAGAAATTATCTGGGATCTCCGCCGTGACTTTCGCTACCATATCAAGGAATGTGTCAGTTTCATAAACTAACATGGACTTCTCCCTGACTTCATTAAGGTCGAACTCAGCTTCTGCTCGAACGCTCCAGAGCCGAAGTTCAAACGCCTCGCCAGCCCCTAACCCATCCACGATTTCTGTCGAAATATCGTCTCCCCAAACCGCAAGTCCACATATTCCACCCTCTTGAACAGTCCCGATACCAACCAGATTGTCAGAAGAGTTGAATGCGGCAACCTGATCGCCTGCCTCAACTTTCGCCCCTTTGAATTCCGTGATCAAAACAGACATATTGACCCCGGTTTCAATACAAGCATTCCAATGAGTTGCGCGAGCAAGATCTGGAGAGGCAGGCACAATCGCCGCCAAATCACCTTCATCGGGTTCCAGAGGATAGTTTAGGACTACATTGGCGTCAACCTTGATTTGATAGCCCATAGTCTCGCGCCAAGGAGCCATGTTACTGAAGTTACTCGCCGGTCTCATGAAGTTCCCGGAGCGGTTCTTGGCGAGAATCACATGTTCAAGTATCGGCGAGAGAACCTTAAAGTCCGGGCTCGAAGCTGATAACTCATACGATGGATAGTAGGCGATATAATTCCAGCCCCGAGCGATCGGAATATCCGCTGTTGCCGGTATAGGCTCGCCGCTCCAGCTCCCATGAAGTGCCTGATCTACCTTGACTTGGTATCCTTCAGTCAAATTCCAGTACGGGATGCCGTTGTATCCACGCGACGGCCAGTAGAAGCGCCCATGCTCGTCTTTCACAAGCAAAACATGGTTTTGGCCCGACTCGGCGTCGATGAATTGCTCCATCATCAATTCGATGTCTGGACCAGTTTCACAAATCCATAAACTCATTGGCGGAATCACATTGATCGAAATCAGATTCCAGTTATTGACAAAAGCAACCTCAATCGTCCGGGATTGTACTGCTTCCAAGGTCAACGCCGTCACACCATCAGCCCGCCAGTTAATACTCCCTTCCTCAATCGTAGCTCGAGTGGCATATTCGATATTGATGTCAGCGTCCCATATTCGGAACGTCATTGGTTCACCATCACGGAAGCCGTCCACGTCATCAGTCTCGGGATCGTCGCCCCAAGCCGGAACGCCGACCAAGATCCCTTGCAGTTTCACCCCAGCGCCAGCCAGCAGACCGTCCGGGGTGTAAACACCGATCTCCCAGCCCGGCATGATCGGCTCGGAGTCAATCGTCGCCTCGGTCACAAGCACACTGTGGCTGTCACCCGTTTCGATGATGCCAGTGAAGTGCTCTGGAACCGCTGTCGCCCTCAGAGTAGCTGTCAACGGTATCGATTGAGGATCGTCCGGAGTTACGTACCAGACAAGATGGCACAAGTACAGCCCACCCTCAATTGGTGCGTGAGGAGGAATGGAAACCACCACGTTGACATGCTCGCCAGGCAGTATTGTATGAACTTGTTTTGGTGAATAGAAGAGCTCGTCGTGATCAATAAGGGTGGTCACTCTGAGTATTCGGTTGCCTTCGTTAGTGAATCGGACTACTCGCTCAGCTCCCAAACCGAAACAGACACGCCCAAACCCAACCGAATCAGGTGATGCTGTTATTGAGCTTGCCGCACCGGAATCAGGGACGACCTTGAATAGCAGAATGTTCGATTCCCCTGGGCCAAACGAGCTGGTCTCCCCCGCGATAACAAAGCCACCGTCGAGGTCAGGAACCACCGCGGTCCCGACGTCTTTAAGATTCCCTCCAAAACTCTGTGACCAGAGGCTGTCCCCGTTCTCGTCAGTCCGGATGAGCAGAACATCAGGAAGAGTACCTCCATCCGGAACCGTGGTTCCTGTCAATATGAACCCGCCGTCAAGCGTCGGCGCAACGGAATTACACTTTTCAGATAAAGGCCCGCCGAGTGTTTCCGTCCACAAACTATCGCCATCCGGTGTAATCTTCAGCAAAATAATATCTTCGATTCCATTACCCACATCAACAAGATTACCTGTTATGACTATACAGCTGTCGATCGGATTCGGAGTCGCGCCGGTGGCCATTTCGTCACTAGGTCCACCGTAAGTTTTCGACCATGACGGATCGCCATCTGGATCGAGTTTAATAACCCAGATATCTGTGTCATCGCGATCCGGTGATCTTGTTGTGCCGATCACCACCAGTCCGCCGTCGGGACTCGGGATAATCGCCGTCGCATCGTCATCGCCAGGTCCGCCGAAGGTATGTGACCAAACGTCGCCCCCATCACTTGTAACTTTATCGATGAAAATATCATCCCCGTCTGGACCGTCGCTTGTAAAGTCACCGATAAGGATCAAGTCTCCTTCAGGCGTCTCGCCGATCCCGGTTATTCTCGTATTGCGTGGGTGACAGCCGCAGGCTCGTGACCAAAGGCTGTCGCCGTTTTCATCCAAAACAACAAGCCAGTCGCTTCCGCCACCCTCATCGAGTGTATCGACCGTGCCGCCAAGCGCGTACCCACCTCCGCGTCGTTTGATGATCGGTTTTGCCTTGCCACCAGGACCGCCATAAGGACGTCCCCAGATCGGACGACCTCGCGAGTCAACACCACCAGCCCAGAATTTCTTCGTTCGCTCGGTCGGCCCATAACTGCCGCCATAGGCAAAGCCTATCGGCGTTTTAACGAGCCCTCCGCCTCCACCGGAGCCCCCATCTCCGACGGTGGTAATCCAGCCGCCGCCCCCGCCGATGGATCCTTCGATGGGAATTCTCCACTCGGTTCCACCACCGCCAACTCTCCATGCCAGCGTGTCTGGATAACCGCCAGCTCCGCCCCCGCCGCCAACATTAAACTTGACGATCACGCTCACCGAACCGCCCGGCGGAACGACGTATTCAGAATCTTCCGGACAGGCGTACATCCCCCCACCTCCACCAACGATCCGAGCTCGCATGCGCAAGGTGTCGCCGGTCGGATTGTGAAATCTGACCCGACGTACAGCTTGCTGGCCGGGAGGAATCACGCCGAAGTCAAGCGAATCGACATCAACCTCGAGAGGAGGTTCTTCTTCGCCACCGCCCTCATAGATTCTTATATGAAGCGGTATCGATTGAACCGCATCGCATTCGGCCGTCCAGTAGAGCGTGCCGTAGTAATCGCCTATTTCCGTTTCAGACGCCACGCGAATCTCAACCGAGCTCGAATCACCGTCCTGAATCACATGGAGCGCGTCGTGAGAACTGAAAACCCCTGCGTCCCACCAGACGCGAATTTGAGAATTCCCTGGCCCTTCGTTGCGAAAGACAATGTTCGTCGCGGCTCCTTGCCCGTAGGGAACCCAGCCAAAATCAAAGCTACCGGGGTTGGGGGTCACGTTGTCGTAGGAATCGAGAAATTCAGGACTCGTAATTACGAATCCAATATCCGAGTGACCCGCCTGTCGAACGACTGACCCTGTGTAGGCAAACCCACTACTGCGTGTTTGCACCAGAGCATGCGCTTCGTCAGCCCCATCTATATCAATCGACCTCTGCCAATGACCTTGACCGCCGTAGTTAACTCTTAGCAACCAAAAATCAACATCCCCATTCCCCAGCGGCGTGGTGCTTCCGGTCAAGACAAAGCCGCCGTCTGCCATTCCAACCAGTGAACTGAAGCTATCGAATACATCCGGATTACCATAGGTGTTCTGCCAGAGAAGCTCCCCTTGTGCATCTGTTCGAGCCAAATACCCGTTGGTAGCATCACCCAGACCGGAAACCCCGGCGAGCGCGTATCCCTCATCTTCCATCTGAATCACATCGTTGGCATAGTCATAATAGCCCGCTACGCCAATCGTTTTCGACCAAAGGCTATCACCATCCGCGGCGATGTGAATCATCCAGGCGTCGTAATCCCCATCCCCAAACGAGTTAGACGGCCCGACCATGGTGAAGCCGCCATCAGCGGTCGAGATGATCTTGGTCGCGGCGTCGGTGATTGTCCCACCGTAGCGCCGAGCCCAGATACTGTCACCGTTGGCGTCGGTTCGAACCAGCCAGAAATCATGGTTATTCCAGTCGTGATCATCGTCAAACGAGTTTGTCCATCCTGCCACAGCAAACCCGCCATCGGCGGTTTGAACTACGCTGTGAGCGGCCTCGTCCTCCGTTCCGCCGTAAGTCTTCGACCAGAGTTCTTCGCCTTCAGAATTGGTGCGAACCAAAAAGAAATCGCCCTCACCTTCCCCAAATGAACGGGTAGAACCGACCATTAAATACCCGCCATCTTCGGTTTGGATAACTTGTCTGGCAATTTCATCATCCGCACCGCCATAGGTACGCGACCAGACGCTGTCACCTTCGGCGTCGGTCTTGAGCAAGTAGAAGTCCTGCCCGCCCGCCCCGGCAGAAGTTGTATATCCTGCAATGGCAAAACCACCGTCCTCAGCCTCAATTAGCGAGTTGGCGTCTTCGTTTCCATTGCCGCCGTAGGTGTTTGTCTCGAAGGTATCAGGTTGAGCCGCGTTGACCGGCCAGCCGCATTGATAACCGCCATGATAGTGAGTTGCCCGACCCCCAACCAGATCGTGAGCGCCAATATCGGCACGCGAACCGTCCGCATCCTCTGGTGAGTCCGGATCACCAGCGTCGATGCAGGGGGAGTCGTTGTCCAGCCGGTAGTCCCCCTCATAGGCGTCCCTGAAGCGAGCGTCTTCGTCGATGTTGCCGTTGCCAGAAATATCGACAATTTCGTTATACCAGCCCTTTACGCTGTTGCTTCCGCCCTCGATATCGTTGTAAGTAATTGCGATATCATTTCCATTGCCGTCCACCTCATCGACCACTGCACGGATCTGAAGGTAATCATTATCCTGGATGATCGAATTCGTCACCGTCATATCCCCAGAATTCAGGTACAACGCGCCAGTCGTGAAGGCGTAGTAGTTTCCGATGAACCTGTAGCAGTTGTCCGCAACTGTCAAATGATCCATCGTTGCGGCCGCGCCGGAGACATGAATTCCGAAGCCCCATTGCGCGGAATTTTTTACCGCCAGAATGTTTCTCATCGTTGCACTGCCGCCGACAACCGAGATCGCCCCACCATGCGTGGCGGTATTGTTCTGAATGACCAGATTCTCGTAGGTTATATCCGTACTGTTAAGCGAGAAAAGAGCGCCGCCCTGTAGGAACTGGTCCCAACTCGTTCCGATACCGTTTTGCAGAGTAAATCCGGACAAGACAACTCCATCCCCGTATCCTCCATACGAGAACAGGCACGGACCATTCCTCCCCGCATCAATGACCGTTTCAGCAACGTAGCTAAGGTCGCCCGTCGTCAGTGCAAGACTCGCAATCGTAATGTTGGCGGAAGTTTGATACAATTGGAGGTTTTCGTAGTAAGTCCCCGGCTGAACGAGAATCGTGTCACCCGGTAGAGCATTCTGGATCGCCCACTGGATCGTGCCGTATTCTTCGGGGACATCCAGCACATAATCGTGATGATCAACCCATTCGCTCGAGAAATTGTACGCTCCCATATCTGCAGGAGATCCATCCGGCTCATCTTGTGCCAGCGGGTCGCCGGTATCGATGCAAGGACTGCCGTCGGCGAGATGGAAATCGCCATTTTCGGCGTCCACGAAGTCCGGGTCTTCGTCGATGTTTCCTTCGGCCCAACCCAGTCCGGCGTTACCTTCTTCACCACCCTGAACGTCGCTGTAATGAACGGTAGTGTACCCACCGCGGATCTCGTCGTCGGCAACGTCGCCATCGCCTTCGTTAGCCCAGAAAATCGAATTAAAAATATCAACATTCTCGTGACCAGCCGCCGCTTGGGTATTGCCAAAGAACAACCCCCCGCCCTCTCCACCGCCGTAGCCCGGCTCTTGGCGGATGCTATTGTGCGCCACCGTCACGCTATTCATTGATACCCACGAGCCGTGAATGTCGATCCCCCCGCCGTAAACCGCACGGTTGTTTATAACCAGCACATTCCTGATGGTTGCAGACCATTGGAAGATTCCGATCCCGCCGCCATAAAAGGCGCTGTTGTTCTGAACAACCAGATCCTTCAGCAGGAGTTCGCTGGTGCTGAACCCACTCACCCCGCCACCGTAGCCGTAATTATTCCACTGATACCCCACCGCACCGTTTTGAATCGTGAATCCCAGCAGAGTATTCCCGTTGCCGCCATAGATCAGAACCACCGGCCCCCGCTGGCCTCCATCAATGATTGTCTCTTCAACGTAATCAAGATTACCCGTCGTCAATGCGAGACTGCCAACGGTGAGATTATTTTGGTTGATGTAGAGGTTTTCGTCGTAAGTTCCCGGATGTACCAGAACAGTATCGCCAGAACTTGCGGCGTCGATACCAGCCTGAATGGTCTGATAATCTTCAGGGACGTTCAGAATTGCGCCTGGTGCTGTTCCGACAAAATTCAATATCGATAACGCAACGAGGACTAAAAACGTATTAATCTTCATTTGGAAGACCTTTAAATGGCGAGGGAGTTTGTGTTAATGTAAGCTATTGGATGCTAATCCACATCGAGTACAATCATGACAGAAGGAGACAAATCCTAGTGACAAGCCTTTCGACGCAGTGATGGGAAATCTTGAGGAGGCTAAAGTTGACTCGTGAAATTCTATGGCACTGCGTAAAATAATCTATACAAGAATTATGTATTGTGATACGTGTCAACTTCATTATTTTTTTGAACTTGGCAGGAAGGGTACGAAACGAAATCTCATCTAATTATAAATAAAGTTATTATGCAGGCAGTTCAAATGATTTACAATTGATTATTAGCAGTAGTGCCGATATAAATTTGCAGTAGTGCCGATTTAAATTTGCAGTAGTGCCTATTTAAATTTGCAGTAGTGCCGATATAAATTTGCAGTAGTGCCGATTTAAATCGGCACTACTATTGACACTATTTCATTTTTTCGTCTGGCTGATCTTCTTAAGTCGATCAAGAAACATCCCATTTCCTGGAGATTTAATTAGTTGTTCATTACAGACCTTCGCCGACTCATCAAACTTCCCCGCCGCAAAGTATGCCTCCGCCAGAGTATCCCAGTAATTCAGGTCGGAGACAAGCTCCACCGACCGCTTGCTGTAGCGTATCGCCTTCTCAGCATCGAAACGGGGATTGTCCTTCGGAGCCGTCGCCATATCCCACGCGATTCGGTTCAGATTTCCTGCCAGATTTCCCGCGGCATTCCGATTGCCGGGGTGAACCTTCAGGAAGTTCTCTAACAGCTCAATCAGCTTTTCATCGGAAGCTCCTCGCAAACTATCAGCAAGACTTGCATAAGCCTTCGAAGCCGCGACGTTCTCCTTCAGATTGATTTTATCGCGGTTGGCGGCGAACCACTCCCGCCACTTGGACTGCTCGAATCGGTCTGGCTCAGGCAGGTCGTACCCGGCGTAAGTGGCGATGAAGTTCGGGACGTTGTAGTCGTAATTGTAGAAGGCGTCGATGCTGGGGAAGGAGAGCGACTCAATCAGCACTCCGATGCCTTCGACTTCGCCAAGCTCACAGAGGGCTTTGGCTGCGGCGCGTTGGACGTAAACATCTTCAGTCGCGTAGTGGGGCGGATTGCAATCCGCCCCACTATCCAAAGCGACAATTCTACGGAGCAACGGCACGGCTCTAATGTTCCCGACCCTTCCCAGTCCATCCGCCGCGGCAACTTTTACAGAGGAAGCAGTGTCATTTTCGAGGCGGTCGATCAGAATTGGGTAGTGTGGACAATTGTCCACACTACTGGGCCTCGACGATAAATATGCCAGCGCCAGCCTGCGCACATCTTCCGAACCATCCTTCGTGATAGCGATTTCTGCTTTCTTCAAGCCTTTTTCGCTCTTCAGCGCTATAAGTGACCTATACGAGAAGCGGCTGACAGATGATTCCGGGTCGTCCAACGCCTTGACAAGCGCATCCTCGCAAGACTTCAGGCCGAAGACGCCTATATCGTCGGCGATGATGGTGCGGACTTCCGGGTCAACAGACGTTAAGAGTGAGTCAATTAGGAACTCAAATCCATTAGGGAGTCGTTTATCTATCAAGAGTGAGTGAAGAATCTCTAAAGCATCGCGATTCTGCTGCCTATTATGAGAGCCTTCAAGTCCCATACCGAGCCAGATCCCCCAAAAATCAGCATGATTGATAATAGTTCCGATTTCATTGAATCGAACGAAAAGATTCGGAGACCAAAGCCTGCTAATGTTTTGAGCATAGGGGATTCTGCAACCTCGCTCACCGAGTGACTGCTGTATGTTGAATTTCGAAAGGTCAGGTTTATAGGTTGGCAGTGGATTATCCACCTTCCCTATCACATCCCCACCCTTCCACTCCATATCCACCATCAACCCATGCCCGAAACTGTGCCGGATCGAGTTGTTTTTCCGGTTGCGTACCTGATAATTGTCGTTGCCTCCCAGATCGAGGCAGATCGCGTAGGGGTAGAGGTTGGGGGCAGATTCGGGCCAGACTCCACCAAAAGAATCCCAGCAGTTGAAGAGGATTGGACCCACAGGATTGGCGGTGATGTAATTGTCATCGCCGGAGTAGTCGATCATTAAGGAATAGGAAAATGGCTTGACGCCGGTTCCATACGACGACGAGTTGGATTGGTAGGTGTCGTTACCGGCGTAGTCGATCAGGATGCCGGGAGACCGGTCGCCGCCCGACCCGCCGCAACGGAAGGCTCCTTCGTAGTGGTCGTCGCCGTTTTTGTCGATCAAGATCGCGTTGGTGATGTGGATGCCGGAGCCTTGCCCGGTGTTGGCTTTGTAGTGGTCGTTGCCGCCACCGTCGTAGAGTGCGCCTAACGACATGATGTAGCTCCCCCCTTGGTCGCACCAGCCGGTTGTCACGTACTCGTCGTTGCCATTACCGTCGATTAAAAAGCCGACTCCGCCATAGGGGGTGAACTTGCCTCGCCAGGGGGAGGGGCGGAAGGACAAAGCTCCTCCCTGACCATAGCCGGGCAAGCCATCGAAGGCGTTCTTGCCGGTATCAGTGCCGAGCTTATACTTGTCGTTGCCAGCAAGGTCGGAGAGGATTCCCAGCCCCATGCAGGTTGCTCCGCCCTGACTGAGAGTGGCGCAGTCGTAAGAGTCATCACCGGCGTTGTCCATCAACATCCCCAGCCCGAACATCGCCGCGCCCTGGGTGAACCCGTGCCCTGAGTAGGTATCGTTTCCTTGCGCATCATATAAAACTCCAACCCCGGCAATGCCTGCCCCTTGGGCGAAGTGCTTGGCGGTGTAGTGGTCGTCGCCAGCGAGGTCAACCAGCATTCCGACTCCAAACAGCCCGCAACCTTGTACGTAGCGACGGTCTTTGGCGTCGTAAGTGTCGTTGCCTGAATGGTCGATGCAGATGGCAACACCGCCGTTGGTTCCACCGGCATTGTTGGTATAGGTGTCGTTGCCCCCCAAATCAATCAACAAGACCGCATCTTCTGAATGAACATCATCTTCGTAACTTGAAATTATAACTTTGCCCCAATGCGAATCGAAGTAAATGGATGAGGGAGCCACTCGTGAGAGAATCTGTCCGACCGTCGCTGCCCATTCTTTTGCTTCTGCAATGTAATCCGCGACTGCCTTATCCAGCATCTGGCCCGCATCGGTTATCCGGTCAATGTGGAGCCTGCGCAAGCGTTTGATGTAGATCTGCTGGTGTGCAGTGTTGCCCGTCAAATCGGTCAGCTTGGCGCCATCGGGCAGAAGGAACTCGACCGGATTATTCTTGAAGTAGGCGCGGTCTTCATCCGTCAAAGCCATTGAGGCATTTGCGACAATCCGTGAAGCCTGATCGAAACAAATGAAGAGTTTAAGGATGGGATCTTGTTCCCCTGACGTCAGACCGGATTTCAACAACATCTTTTTGAATGCGATATACTCAGTGCTATCGTAAGCTTCCATCTCTTCAAATCTTCCTGCATCACCCGTCAGTATCTCCAGCGCCAATCCCACAGCCCCTAAGCCCTGCCCGGCTTGAGTTCGCAGCAATGCTTCCGCATTATCCTCCGTCCATTGCTTCATATAGAGCGGCCTGTTCGACACTGCATCGATGATCGGGAAGCGGCAATTGAAGCGATATTCGCCTTCGTAAGCGCGAGGCAGCTCGAAGTTCCTCACGTCGAGGCCGATCTTCATGCCTGCCCAGTCGAGCGGGTTGCCGGTCGGGGTGACGTCTTCGGGAACGGGGTCAGAGAGGAAATATGTTGAGGCTCCGTATGGCTTTGAAGTTTCATCAATAACCGTCTGAGAGGCGAGAGCGGTTGATGCAAAAATCAGGATAGTGACAAAGGTGATAATGCGGTTGTGCATTTCGATGCCGTTTAATGATGAATGGGGCGTTACTTGATCGAGGTTCGGCGATCAAAGCGCCGAAAGCAAGCAGTTTGAAAGGAATAGCTTGATGGTCAGGATAGCAGGTCCAGCAACTTACGTTGCCATCTCACTCCATTAAACTTCGAAGCAAGGCGAGCTTTTCCTTCGGGGCCATCTGTAAAATACGATTAATCAACTCGATATCAAGATTACTCAACAATACAAGATCACGAGAATGGTCGGTTGGTGATGGACTGGCGGTCGGAATATCAGTTGTTGGCGAGGTTGATTGTTGAACCAAAGGTGTTGCTTCGACCACTCCAGACTCGTTCTCAGAAACTTCTGGTTCAGTGGCTTTGCCTGCTTCAAAAGTCTTCATTGCCCTTGATATTTTTATCCGTGTAGCCTCCTGAATCTTGTGGGCTCCCGCTTCGATGTTCCCGATTGTATTCAGACTAACCCCGGCAAGCTTGGCAAAATCCGATTGAGCAAGATGGAAGCGCTTACGCCATGCCTTTAGGTCGGAAGGGTGGAATTTAGCCATGAGAAACTCCGTGTTGATTTGTTGATTTGGTGACTTGTGATGTGATAATTCAATAGTATATGTCTTTTAGGGACGGTGGTTCCTAATCGACCTGAAGTCTAATGTGTTGTCATGGGAATAATAATCGGTAGCGCCGCGATTTATCGCGCTCATTTGGTAGCGCCGTGATTATCGCGCTCATTTTGAGATTGGTACGATATGCGCGATAAATCGTTGCGCTACCAGCACCCATCTTTATTGCTGTGACACGACAATAGTGCTTTAAGCCGTGTTCCGTATCTTTTAATTCCTATCCTTGAACTTTGCCTGCAAAATACTCGATCGTCCTGCCAAGTCCCTCTTCAAGACCAACGCCAGGCTCCCAGTCAAGCAGACGTCTCGCTTTGGATATATCCGGACAGCGTCGCGTTGGGTCGTCGGCAGGTAATGGAAGGAATTCTATTTCACTTCGACTGCCGGTTAATTTGCGCACCGTTTCAGCCATTTCCAACACCGTGATCTCATGAGGATTGCCAATATTGACAGGACCATCGACCGCCGAAATATTCATCAGACGCACCATGCCTTCAAGAAGGTCGTCCACATAGCAAAACGATCGAGTCTGATTTCCGTCACCAAAAATCGTTAATGGTTCACCTCGAAGGGCTTGTAGAATCAGGTTAGAGACCACTCTCCCATCATTGAGAGCCATGCGCGGTCCGTAGGTGTTAAAAATGCGAGCGATCCGTGCATCGACCCCGTTTTGTCGGCGATAGTCGCTACAAAGTGTCTCGGCAACTCGCTTGCCTTCGTCATAACAACTCCTGATTCCAATCGGATTTACGTTACCCCAGTACCCCTCATGTTGAGGATGGACGGATGGATCTCCATAAACTTCCGAAGTAGAAGCCTGAACAAGGCGCGCCTTAACCCGTTTCGCCAAACCAAGCATGTTGATTGCGCCCATCACCGACGTCTTGACCGTCTTTACTGGGTTGTACTGATAATGGATCGGTGACGCCGGGCAGGCAAGATTATAAATGCGATCAACCTCGAGAAGAATTGGTTCTACTACATCGTGACGTATCATTTCGAAATGAGAATTGTCGATCAAATGAGCGATATTCTCCTTCGACCCGGTAAAAAAGTTGTCAAGGCATATTACGTCGTCACCGTGGGCTAACAACTTATCGCAAAGATGGCTACCAAGAAACCCGGCGCCACCAGTGATTAGATCTCTCAAATTATTTATCCTGCCTCAAGATCGAACTCACGAAGTGAGAACCAGAAACCATCTTTTTGTAATGCATCGATCTCAGCCTCGACTATCCCGGTGTGCCCATCTTCGATCTCAAGAAAACGCCTGAACATAGCCGCTTGGTCATAAGGCAGTTCAGAAACGAGTTTCTTATATAGATCTGAGATGTCGTTCTCTAATTTTGCAGAGTCCCGCAATAATGCTACTTCGGTTGAATAGTCTCTATCGAAAGCTACCGCATGCATTTTGAGTTTTCCTTCTTTCAACCATGCGGCTGTTGGAAGGGTAGTTGCCAAAGTCGGAACTGATAACTTTCCGGTTGTTCGCCATTGATCGAGTCGGCTCTGAAGGTAATCGACGTGCCCTTGTTCTTCGTCGGAAAGAGCTTTAAAAACTTCCTTACCACGCGGATCATCGGTCTTTTCTGCCGCGCGTGCGTAATAGTCACGGACTCGCTTCTCAAAGTCGAGTGAGGTTACAATGGCTTCTTCAAGCGTCATTCTGTATCCTGTTATTGGTTATTATATTGATTTATCTACTATTGATTGAGATGAAGCCAAATGAGTATCAAACATAAAACCCGCCTTGAGCCAGGTAGGCATTATAAGCAACCGGCAACGACCAGACAAGTCGCTGCCGGTTCCAGACAGTCGTAATATAGAAAATAGCTATGATTGGGTGGATGTTAGAATAGTCCGTTGTCTGAGAGATCGACGATGCGCCATTTTTCGTTAATGCGGACGATTCCCCGGATGATGAACTCGACATCCTCTCCGTCAGCAGTTATAACGACCACATTGTCTTTGAAAGCAGAAAATCCTTTGTACTGGTACCACTGCCCACCCGGCGTGAATGATTTAAGTACAAGAGTCTTGCCTCTAAATAAGCCTTCCATATTGCGGAAATTGATAACAAGGTCCGATAAGACCGCGTCTGTAAACGAACCTGCATCCACACGGGCACTGACGTCGGGATTTAGAGATCTGAAACTTGCGAGATCAAGCAGAATCTCATGAGCAAGATTCTCGTCGTCATGCTGAACCGCCGTAAGGAGGTCAACGACCATCTTTTTCATGTTAAGTTCTTCATTGGTCTGAAAATTACAGGCCGAAAGAAGAGTCAACATTGGGAGGAGTAACAATAGATATTTTTTCATCGGTATCCCTCTCTATTGACCGGTTTAGTAGGTGTGTATCGCTTCTTTGTAACGATGCACTTCATTGGCGCTCCTGGAGGGCGGACTTCAGTCCGCCCTCCAAGGCGGTTTGAAAAGCCGCCCCCAGAGAGTCTTTAGTTAGAAATCCCGGTAGTATTTAAAGCGATTATCCTTAATATCCCCGGCAATCCTCAATTCGCGAATCCAATTCTTGGATATCATCTCCTGATCCTTCTGTAAAAGGGCGCTGTAGATAGCGAAATGGTTCGTCGCAAATTCATCCTGATCAAAGGGCGTCTTGGTTACCATTCGAGCGATATAGCAACCGTTCTTGCCCTCGATTACACCGGAAAGCTCCCCCGCCTCAAGTCGAAATGCTTCCTTCAGGAAATCCTTATCAGCGCGAAGTCCGTCAGGAAGCTTGCCATCAACCTTCATACTGTCAACCGTCGAATAAACTTGATACCCATGACTGTTGGAAACAGTTCCAAGCTCTTCGGGAGTACCCATCTGGGAACGCATCGAACCAGCGATCTCGCTAGCCTTTTGATTCCGCAGTAATTTGACTAATGACTTGGTAATCGTCTCTTTGACGTCGTCGAAAGGCTTCACGCTCTCGTTGATCACTTCAACAATTTCGAATACAACATAACCATCAGGTATCGGATAAACATCGCTCACTGTGCCAACCGGGTTATTGAAGCTGAATTCGGCCGCCATTCGCATTCTTCCAAGTCCGGCGATATAGCCAGCCTCCGAAAAAGCTTTCGTTGTATCGACTTTAAAACTGCCGTCTGAAGAAGCTTTCGCAAAACCATTCAGCTGAGCGTCTTGAGAGAGTGCGTACGCTGTGTTATAAACAGCGTCTCTTGTATCAGGTGAAGCCTTATGCTTCAGCAGAATATGTCTGGCGTGTACTTTCTCGCCACCCTCTTTTTCGGTCTGTTTTTCAAGCACATTAATGATATGCAAGCCTAACTTCGACGCTACCGGGCCGATGATCTCACCGGGAACAGCCGCAAACGCCGCATCTTCAAACGGCTTCGCCATCGCTCCGCGTGCTACCCAGTCAAGATCCCCGCCCTTATCAACCGAGGCGGCGTCTTCAGAATGCGCCTTCGCTAACTCAGCAAAGTCTGCTCCAGACTTGAGTTCCGCAATGATCTCTCGTGCAAGGTCTAACACATCGGCGCTGTCAGTCGCGGACGGCTCAACTTTAAACTTCGTATAGGCAAAACGGCGCTGACCGTATTGCTTGAATCGATCCGGAAATAGCCCATAATAATTTCGAAGCATATCATCGGTTATTGATGAACTATCAAACTCCACTTTGTCGAACGGAATAAAGACGAAATCGAGCTTCCCGGATGCCAGACTGCGAGTATATTCGTCCTTCACATCGATTTCGCTGACATCTCCCGCAAAGTTGACTTGGAAGAGTAACTTCTGCTCAGTCAAATAATTCTGGACAGATTCCTCAAGACCAAACAGAAATTGCTTGGCATCGGGTGTGCGAAGGAAATTTTGGTAAAGGTCAGGCGCAAATGTTCCTTCTCGCTGAAATGCGGGAACTTCGCGAACTTCATTAGGCGGAAAATTCTGAATGATAAAGGCGATTTCTGTATCGGTAGCTTTGATGCCAAGTCTTTCAGCGTCTTTTTGTTTCAGCAGTCGTTCGACTTCTTCATCCCAACTGTCTTCGCGAAGTTGCTTGATCTTGCTTTCGTCGAATTCAGTTCCGTCTTTCTGAGTGGCGGCTTCTTGTTTGCGCTGTACGAATCGGTCGAATGCCTCATAAGTGATATCTTCGCCAGCAATCACGCCAATAACGCCCGCCTTTTCCTGAGATTCGGAAAAGCCGCCCATACCCCAGCTGAAAATAATTGTTGCCAAGAACGCGATAACCAGTACCCAAAGAATGGCCTTCATCTGGTTTCGCAAAGTCGTCATCATTTGATGGCGCTCCTAATGGTGAATTGTTGTAAAGAGTGTTTACCCGGAATTGATCCTCTTGGAGGGTGGACTTCAGTCCGCCCTTGTGGTGGGTTTAAACCCGCACTCAAAGAGTTTCAATGCCAATCTATAAATATAACTTCAGAGTCAATGCAAATCAAGCCCTCCACTGAGAGTTTCTATCTACTCCCAATGCGAGCCTTACCAATCGCACACCTTGATTGTCTGTTTTGATCACTCTAAGCTTGGCTCCTGACAACTCAAATTCAGATCCTGCCGTTGGAATGCCGTCCGTGATCTCTATCAATAGCCCCCCTAAACTGTTCGCATGAGTTTCACCCGGTTCAAACCCGGTAATCTCCGCCAAATGACTCAACCGAATATTTCCATTCACTAACCAAAGTCTGTCGCTTAGTCTGATACATTCACGTACCTCGCCTGCGTGTTGATCCCGGATTGGTCCAACCAACTCAGTAGCAAGATCGTTCAATGTCACAACACCGGAAAAACCACCATATTCATCTATCGCCAAAGCGAAGTGCGTCTTTCGCTTTTTAAGCCAATCGACAAGCTTGATTAACGAAAGCGATTCAGGCACGATTGGCACTGGTCGAAGAATTGAATGGAGATCAGTTGGTTTATTTAAAAGGTCTGCCGCACGGATGACTCCCAACAAATCATCCTCGTTTTTTCCAATACATACAAGACGTTTATGTCCTGTCTGGGCAAGCAATCGAACCGCCTCATCGATTGAGGCGTCGATCCTGATCACTGCCGTTCTATTACGAGGAGTTATGACGTCGGCAACTGTCCTTTCTGAAAGATTCATCAACCTCTTGATCCAGCGTGTCTCACGGTGTGACACGCTTCCGCCTTCGGCCGCGTCGGAGAGCGCAAATGTGAAATCAGATCGAGTAAGTACGTTGCTGGCCGCATCACGCTCCAATCCGAGCAATCGTTCCAGAAAGTAGATCGACATTTCCACTGCTCGATTCAATGGCCATATTGCTAACCAGGCGCCGTACAGTATTGCCGCGGCGCTATGTGATGCACGGTCGGCAAACTGTCTCGCTAACGCCTTGGGTAATGCTTCGCTGAAAACCAGAAGAATCAATGGAGAGAGTAAAAATATTACTTCTTCATGGAAGCCATATCGATGGAAAAGTATCGCAATCAACGACGAATAGATAACATTGACAAGGTTATTGCCAACTTGTGTCGCAACAAAAAATCGTTCGGGATTGTTTGTAAAATAAAGAATTCTATTAAGTTTCTTGTCGCCCTCAGCCGCGCGGCTATGCAATCTGATCCTATCAAGAGTCAGAAATACAGTCTCTATCGCTGAAAAACCGGCACTGCCAACAAGACCTAATAATATCCCAATTATGAGAGGGATATCTTTCATATATTATTGATTTGGCTGATATTTAACCCGAGACAACGCCCTTTGATTTCTATCGAGAAACTTGAGATAAGAACCTTTAGTAGTTTGGTGTCAGATGCCATCACCCGACACCGCATGCTTTTATTAATTATTGTATTAACTGCCTGGAGGCGCGCGACAGCACACCAACACCGGTAGGGGCGAATTTATTCGCCCTCCCTTACGGCTGACTAAAGTCGCCGTGACATGATCCTAATTTATTTCATCGAATCCGTGTCAGACGTATAGTCGAAGTTCCGTTCGCATCCTCAATATGGGCGAAATAAATCCCCGATGGACTTGCGGGGGTGGTCACGCGGAGTTCTTGATTCCCAAGCGAAAGTAAATGGCGATTAGAATCCACCACTTGACGGCCAGTGGCGTCGAAGATCATCACATTAATTTGGGTCTCAGTTGAGCTGAACCGACCCAAAGTGAATGTCTCGGATTCCTCGCGAATCACTCGCCATATTTCAGGATCTGGAATGATTGGCGCTTTATTTGAGACAACCACCTCAAGTCTGTGCGGACCGGGACCAAGTTCAGGTAATGAAACGAATACCCGTGTGCCTGTCCGTCGCGCTGATAAATTCTGCCCATCTACACTGCATAGAACTGGATAACCCTCATCCATGGGAATGTTGATGAAAACGCTTTCGTCCTGGCTCGAAGCCCCCTCCCATGTCAACGTGATTTTGTTCGAATACCCCTGCTGACGGATATTTCTAATCGAGCCAAATTCGTCCCACAGATCGGCGGGCTCGGCGCCCTTCATCCATACGATGTTCGGGTAAGTCTCCTCGATCCAGCTGAATAATCCTCTAACTCTCTCGCGTTCTCCGGGAACATCTGCCGAATTCATCAGGTGGTAATGGCAACCCATCAGAGAAAACATTCCCGCATTGAGTGTGCTCTCTAAATGACGCAGATGGACGTCACTCTGTTGATCGTGCCACGAGACACTGCTGGTAATCCAGAGTCGGCGGTGATTCCGTATTAGCAACCCCGCGCAAAACCTATCGACAAAATTCCCTTGATCGATAACTCTGACGCCGTGATCAAGAATTGGTTTCAGAATCGACTCCGTGTGGCGGTGACCGGGAAACCGGAACAATGCAAATATCTTGTTAGTATCAAGTCCCATAGTAGTAATATCATCGGCAATATGTTTCATCCTGATACTATCACCCGTCGGATCGTAAAAATTGAATTCGTGGGTATGATTGACGTCGGTTGCAAAGAGAGTATCAGGAGTATGGTGCAATCCATGAAGTCCCAGCCCTACCTGCCGGGTATAGCCCCATTCTGACGTACCATCCTGTACGATCTTCAACCAATCGATATATTCTTGCGACGCTTCTATTGCCAGATTGCCGATGGATTTGGCATTCGGCCAAGATAAATCTCCCGAGGTGTAACTGATATAGGGCTGGTACGCCTCAAACCCACCCCCCGGAAGGATATTTTCTTCGGTCTCGAGGTTGGTTAAGGTCGCCTCATCGATAAAGATGTCACCAGAAGCCCCTGCACCCCTGATCGTGATACTGACTACTCCGAGGGAATCTGAAACAAATGGAACCGAGTAGCGCGTCCATTGACTATTTCCGACATCGAAAAATGACTGTGTGATTTTGTACGCGGGTTTCCAGCTATAGACTAAAATCCCCAAAGTGGGTGCAGACTGCGGGTAATCGCTTATCGCCATCAGGTCAAATCTATATTCTACGCCTGGCTTAACCGCGTAGGATTGCGAGAGCACTGCGGGTTGTTCGACGCCAGCTGAAAAAGACATCCTGCAGGACGTCTTCCCTGAGTAAACGACTGTCGAGTCAGGAAATACATTACTTGTAGGTGGCCACCAACCAATGAAGCGCCAGTTTCCGAGGCGTTGAATACTGTCGGTAAGCAACAACCAGGTAAATCGCACATCAGCAAACTCATCGAGTATCTTCAACCAGCGCGATGTGACAGGAGTTGATAGATTATTCGCGTCTGTGGGAACTGCCCACTCCGGTTCAAGCGAAGGAATATCATCGAAGGCTAAATAAGCAGAGCAATCCCCTCCCCGTGGATGGGGTGAAAAAGCCGCTATCGACTTGGGCGCTTCTCCTGCAATGGCTGAAGTCACACCCCACTCAATGCGGATTGAATCACCGGGAGTAAGAATACTGCAAAGGTTTTTCAATCCGTTCGCATTCGTCGTATTCGGTCGATACCAGCTGATAAATTCCAGTTCGACGCCATCCGCAGTTCGTGCAGGTACGGGTAACAGAGGATTGCGCAGATTGACTTGGATTGACCCTAATCCAGATCTGACCATTATCCGGCTTTGAAATGGGAGCCTGAAAGGTTCTGTCAGTGCCATTGGGACGATATTATTATCGAGCTTCCCCATAGTGTTGTAAAAATCAACTCGCGGCACATCATCTACTGGGATCATCACCCCCAACCCTTGCTCCAGTCTGCAGGCGGATGTTGCCGTCAAGATTACTTCACAGAACAGCTCCGTCTTATTTCCTGTGAAGGTCATCTGCGCTTTCAAGGGAAGAAATCCCCCTTGTTGCGTGCGGAAACCGCTCAGAATCGCAATGGCTTTATCCGGGAACGATTCTATACCAACACTTGTTGGGCGTTTAACGCCTGCCGTCCAATCAAACAAGCCTTCATCGCCGATTGCTGAGAAAATACTCGTGCCTGTCGGATCTGTAAGCTCGCTAATAGCGCCAACTGCATTCCCTTCGGAAAGATCGGAAACGATGTTGAACCGCCACCCCGACGAGAGTAAAATCTCCGCCGAGTACAAAGGTCGCGCACCGGCGAATAGCATAATAGCAGTGATTAAGATACCTGATCGTTTCAAGATAATCCTGAGAAGTTTCCTATTGTCAGAGTCTTAAGTGAAATGGCACGAAACGGTCTAAGCCCGTTTCGGCCTCTACGCGATTTTGCTTTTCGCCGCGTAGAGGCCAATCCCGCAGCTGCGGGATTGTGCCTTGCAATCCAACTATATCCCCAACATCGTCTTCACAATATTGGAAGGATCAAACGTCAGCCTTGGCGGTGAATAAACAAAAGTCACACCGATGTTGATCCCGGAGGTCTCAACCCAAGGCCCAATTCCATATAAACTAAAATCATGACCGATGAGCAAGTCCCATGCCTTAGAGCGGCTGAACAAACGGTACTCAACACCTAATTGCAGGCTTGCCGCCGGCGTCAGCAGTACCTCCACTCCACTTCCGACGATCAACCCTATCGCCGAATTGCGCACCTTGATTAATTGTTCGCCATCCCGATTTTCAAATACCGACCACCACCCCTCAAGATCGACCGCCTGCATCCCTACCAACATTTTTATCGGTATCGACACCCTTCTGAAGCTGAATTTCTTCACCGCTCCACCAGCGATTGTCTGATAGGTCGCCGAGGCGACTCCATTACCGAAGTAATCATACGCATCGATACCAACTACGCCCAAACCGCCTTCAAGCATCAGATAGAGCTGGGAGATGTCGCTCCATTTCGCGGTATTGTAATGTGCCGAGAGCTTCAAACCGATTCCGTTGCTGGTCTCCTCGTCAATTTTGTTGATAAGATGCCTCAGCGTGTCCGTCGCGCCAAATGTTATCGTGTAACTATGAAGACCGATGCCAACATCCAGCCCTAAACGAGGAAACTCCACCACCGACATCCCCTCATCGTAGCCTGTCCCGGTCACAATCCGCGCCTCAGTCGCTTGAGTCTCTCGCTTGGGAGGCTCTTCCCCTCGGTATTTCATCCGCGCTAAATCGCGTTCGCTGAAACCGCTGAAACCGACTTTGGTCACCTGCACGAGACCGACAACCTCTTCACCTGAGGAACTTCCGTCCTCAACCGTCTGTTTGATAAGGTACTTATCATCAAGACCGACGCCTTCCTTAGTCCCAATGTCGAAGGCGACGCTGTTTCGACCCACTTCACGAACCGAACCAGCAAGCCTGAACTCGGGAAGCTCTCTTGCCGCAACCTCCATATTGCGAGCAAACACTTCAGCCGCCGCGTAAAAGGCATAACGTCTGCCGGTCATCGAATGCCCACGGAAGCTCTGATCGGTGTCAGTGCGACCGATTCCCGTCGATACATCCATCTTTGAACGGTCAAGACTTGTCATCAGACGCAGTTCGGGTTTATCTGCTGTAAGGTAAAGCCGGTACCACATCACCTCACCGACCAACTCGACGCGAAAAATTCTCCCTTGTTCATGCCTTTTAACGCTTGATAATACAGGGAAATAGATGTAAGAAGAGTTTAGGATTTTCTCCAATTCAACTGAGGTTATCCCCAAACTTTTCGCCTTCTCTGCCACCCACGAAGATTTTGCCTCACTACCGACCAGCCCTACTGCCCGCTGTTCGAGGTTTTCTTGCAGAATGTGTTCGATTTGTGGAACGATAGTCTCTTTTAACAGTGCGCTGATCTCTTCCATCGACAGTGGTTCCGCGGCGTGAGCGCGGCGGAGAAATTCCTGTATCAGCGTATCGGGAAGTGGATTATAATCAAATCGCTCAAGCGATAGCTTGCTCTCGACTTCCTTCAATAGGAAATCAAGCTCGTCGCGGTTGATTGCGATGTTGGAGTCAGTCAGTAGCACCGCGTCAAGGTACGAGACAGACTTACGCTCGTACGGAGCCGCGACCGAATTTGTAAATACTGTGATTATAATTATCGAAAGAATCAGGAGTGATTTGAAGATGTTCATTGCTTAAAATTCGGAAGTTGTCAGGTTATTTGAAACTATTGGCGGGCGGGATTGTGGCTGTTCACTAAATATCTTAACGCTTTGCTCGAAGGTACTCGCGTAAGGTCGATTTCCAAATCGACCTCCCTTAACGGCGGGATTGGAATCCCGCCCTACGCGGTGCTTGAGTTAAGTTATTTCGTTCACAACCATAATCCCGCCCGCAAAAGAGACTCAGCCATTTTTATTTTTCAGGCCGGCTCGCCGGTTCTGTTTCTTCAAAAGAAGGATTCACTTCTTCCGACGTAGCGCCAAAACTGCCTCCCATCGGCACAAACTCGGCCATAGTAATTTCCCCTTCTTCGTCCGGCGCTGGATCGAAGTCAGGAAGAGGCCCCATGTCCTCCTCGAGAATGTGTCGTGGAATTACCGAAAGCGTTGATGGCGCCGCAGATATATGTACATCTACTATTGGTTTCGTTGACTTTTCAGGAACAGTATTTCGAATTTTGACTGTATCGCCTGCCTTCTGAAGGGTGAAACAATCACGGCAATATACCGGTCTGCCGCTTATCGGACGGAACGGAACCGATGCCGGTTTTCCGCACGAAGCGCAAACCACCTCCGACCACTCGGCTCCCGCTGAATGAACAGAAGGCGCTTGATTTGGCGATATCGACGTCCCATTCCCAAGATTCTTTTCTCGCTTTCGTTGTGCACGGCATTCCGGGCAATGCCTCGGCTCATCAAATCCTTTCGTAGCAAAAAATTCTTGTTCGCGTACAGTGAATGCAAACTCTTTGCCACAGGTACGGCAAACTATCATGTGATCTGCAGTTTCCATTGTTCTACCCTGATTGTCAAGTGCGCACGCTGGCGCTTGGTTCAGGCTGTTTATAACAGCCCCGTATTTGGTATAGGTTAATTCAAAGTCCACTAATATAGCTTGCGACCTCGCCGGTCAAGCCGCCAAAGGAGCCATTACTCATTATTACTACAACGTCACCCGTCTTAAACAGACGGCAAACCTTTTCAGACGCCCGATCAAGTGATTCCAACGCGACCGCTTCTACACCGTTCTGCTGAAGAACCTGAATAAGTTGCTCCAAATCAAGACGTTGCTCAGATGGAATTTTCTCCCGTCGATGAAGAGGGCCAAGCACTACCTTATCAGCGATAGACAACGCTTGTTCGAGTTCCTTTTGAAAATAATTACGCACCATCGTGTTGGAGCGTGGTTCGAATAATGCCAAGATTCGCGACCCGGGATGCCTTCGACGTACAGCTAACAGAGTCGTTCGGATCGCGGTCGGATGATGAGCAAAATCGTCATAGAGAACGATGCCCCCGCCTTCCGCAAGCTTTTGCAACCGGCGAGCCACACCCTTGAAAGAACCAAGCGCCTGAAGCACGGCGGCGGCGTCATGTCCCGACTCAACGGCCTGGGCAAGCACTGCCAGCCCGTTCCAAAGGTTGTGAGTCCCCGCCACAATCAGACGCATTTCCTTGCTTTCGCCACTCGGAAATTTGACCAGTCCTACCGAACCCGGAACGCCCTCGGGAGTGATATCGGTTACCTGCCATCGATTACTTTCCCCCGAGCCATACGTTATCACCTTACATCTCGCCGAACCAGAAACACTCATTACCAGTCGATCGTCACCGCAACAGACTACAAATCCATTCTCTGGAAGCAATGAGACAAACCGTCGGAAGACGGCCTCTATCTCGCCGATATTAGCATATATATCACTATGGTCAAATTCAATGGATGTTAAAATTGCATAATAAGGTCGATAGTGAAGAAATTTCGGGCGCTTATCAAACCACGCTGTATCGTACTCGTCGCCCTCGATTGCAAAAATGTCTCCCCCGCCCTGATGACAAGAATAAGGTAGATCGACGGGATCTCCTCCGATCATCCATCCCGGATCCCTGCCCAGAGCTCGGTAAACGTGCGCCGCCATCGATGTCGTTGTAGTTTTCCCATGCGTGCCCGTCACCACCAGACTTTTGCGACCCGGAAGATAATAGTAACGGATTAGCTCGGGAAGTGATATTAGTTGCAGGTTGTCGTTGAGCGCCGCTTCAAGTTCAACGTTACCGCGTGAAACAGCATTCCCGACTACAATCAATCCTCCTTCGGGAAGGTTTAATGGATCGAATTGGCGAAATATGCTTACGTCGCTATCGATGAGTAGATCGCTCATCGGTGGATAAAATTGATTATCCGAGCCGGTAACTCTCCAGCCCTGCCTTGCCATTTCTGTGGCTACGGCGGCCATAGCCGTCCCGCAAACCCCGATAAAATGCAGGGCGCGATCACGCGTAAGCGCGACAATTTCTTGATGAATGGGTAAGTCCAGTTTCAAAATTAGTGCAAAAAGTAATATACTTCGCTAATACAGTTCTGTCAAGCCCCTTAGGGATGCTTGTTCCAGAAATCTACGCCGAAAGAACTATCTTTGTGTAAAGTCGCTTTCTCAATCGATTGCCAGAATTTTTGGCGTCTGATAAATTTAGTGAAACTATCGAGCAACATATCATCCCTTGATTCGTCTATAGGAGTATGATAGCAGAATTCAACCCTCAAGCAAATATCCTTCTACGACATGACAGTCATGAAGCCGAACTGACGAAAAATCGAAAACGTCTGTTCGATTTTATCCGTCCGCGTGTTTCCACACGGGAGGACGCCGAAGACCTCCTGCAAGACGTCTTCTACCAATTCATGGTAAACTTCAGTGCCGTCGAACCAATCGAGACTGTAACCGCCTGGCTGGTTACCGTCGCTCGAAACAAAATCACGGATTGGTATCGAAAACGCCGAACCAGCCCCTTGCATGATCTCCAAGACGCAGAGCGCGATGAAACCAATTCGATTATTGAGGCGATCTACGACCCGGATGACAATCCCGAAACCGTTCTGGAACGACGTGAATTCTGGGCAGGCCTCAGCGACGCACTTGACACTTTGCCACCGGCTCAGCGTGAAGTCTTCATCAAGCATGAAATTGAGGGATACAGCTACAAAGAGATTGCCGAAGAGACCGGTCTTTCGATCAAAGTCCTTCTCTCACGTAAGCACGATGCCGTCGTCAAACTGCGAAAATTGCTTTCCAAAACACATCTTTTGACAAATAAATAAAGGAAATCTTATGACACATTGTCGTCCCCGTTGCAAAGCCCTGCTGTGCATTCCACTCTTTATTGGATTGGCGTTTCTTTTCGGACTGATTGTAAAGCTCCTCTGGAACGCACTGATGCCCGATATTTTCGGACTCCCAATTATCACCTACTGGCAGGCTATAGGCTTATTGTTACTCACTCATATCCTGTTTCATGGCAAACATTGCGGACATTTCAAATCACATGGCCATGGTCACCAATGGCGTGAAAATTTCGCCGAAAAAATCGCCGAGATGACGCCGGAACAACGCGAGCGCTTTCAGAAAGAATGGGATCAGGGATGTTGCTTTTCGGATCATACAAAATCCCAACGAACTGATAAATAAGTACTAATAGCGCTTGTTTTCAAATTGAAGAAAATTTTTAGAAATATTGACTTTTTCTTCTTCCCTCTTGACAAAGCGCCCGACTCCAATTAAATTAACCGACCAGTCAGTATAATGACCGACTGGTCGGTATTTTAATAAAAGGAACCATGACTGAACATCACAGCGAGGGAGACCGCAGGCAACAAATCCTTGCCTCGGCATTGACCCTCTTCACTTCAAACGGCTTCGAAAAAACCACGGTTGACCAGATTGCCCAAGCAAGCGGCCTCTCCAAAGGAGCCGTTTACTGGTATTTCGACAGTAAGCTGGCTGTTCTCTTTGCTGTCGCCGATAAATTTGTCGCCGATAGCATCGCATTGTTGAAAAACCTGGTCGAGTCGCAAGATATGAACCCACAGGCGATCTATCTGGTTCACCGCGACCTCTTCGATAAAAGGATATGTCAGCCTGAGCAGGGCAAGCTCTTCGGACTCCTCTTCAGCCTTGCTGAAAGATACCCTGAAATCAAAGATCACATCAATCGCTACGATAAAATGTGGGACGAAATGGCAGGATATTTTATCGAAGAAGCCGTAAAAAACGGTTATTTCAAATCAGTCGATACCATGCTGTTAGCTCAGGCTATCAACGCGATGTATATGGGGCTATCCAATCGTCAGCAGATCGATCCCTCTATCGACGTGGTGAAAATACTGGAATCAGCAACCCGACTTTTCTACGAAGCTCTAATCATCAAGGAACCGTCTTAGTTCTTGGAGGGCGGACTTTCAGCCCGCTCTGGCCCGCGTAGGATAAGCGTCCCGCTTGTCAAGAGCGGACTGAAAGAATGTCCTCCAAGAGATCCAAGAACAAATACCTATAACTTAAGAAAATGAAATTGAGAAATTACTATTACGCCCTTGTTTGGCTACTTTCTGCACTGACAATGCCTTCAATTGTCAGTGCCATCACTCTCGATCAGGCAATTAAAATCGGCAAGGATCGTTCTTTACGTCAAGTGGCTCCACAAATTGCCCGCGACAAAGTTGAAGGACAAATTACTGAGGCTTGGTCTAATGCCCTACCGCAGGTCGATGGCCTTGCATCTTATCAACGCAACTTTGAAGCCCCTGTCTCGCCAAAGAACACCGGCTATAGCGAGGTCACGCTTACTCAACCAATCTATACCTTCGGCAGGATCGACGCCGGTCTTAATGCCGCCTTCGCCACCCGTCGCTCTACAGAACATCAGGCGGCCCAAACCGAAAAGGCACTGGAGTCGAACATCATGCGCGGGTTCTGGTCGGTGCTCCTGCTACAGGAAGTCATCACCGTCCGGCGGGAAGCTCTCTCTGTTGCCGAAGGAGCCCTTGAACGCGTGACGAGGCTTCGTGAAGTCGGAATGCTTTCAGATTTTGACGTCATGAGAGCCCGTTCACAAGTCTCAAGGCTTGTTCCTGAAGTCCTGCAAGCCATGAACGACCGTTATCTGGCGCAATTAGCTCTATTTGAATTACTCGGATTACCGCTCGATACGACCCTTAGTCTCGATGGTAGTCTTAACGACTATTCGGTTGATGTCGGCGGTGATACAACTTTGCAACAGAGTCTCACCCGCGATGATCTTGAAGCCCTCAGAGACGGCGTTAAAGCTTATCAGGAAATCTACACTATCTACAAGAATGCCGGTATGCCAAGCTTGGGCGCCCAGCTTAAATATAGCTGGCAATGGGGTGATAAGAATTTTAATATCACCGGGCCCAACACTTCGTCATCATTCTCCGGGGGACTTGCTCTTAATGTCCCGCTCTGGAATAGCGGACGAGTCTCTGGAAAAGCCGATCAGATTCGAGCCGACCTCCGCAAAATGGAGCTTGATTTAAATTCAGCTGAACGAGGCGTCCAACTTCAGGTCGCCTCCGCTCATAGCAACTACCGTACTGCTCAATTAAAATTGGAGAGCGCCGCGGTAGCCGTTAAAGAAGCGGCGGAAGCCCGTCGCATCGCTGAGATTCAACTCGAAAATGGCCAGGTAACGCCGCTCGATCTCCAGACGGCGCAATTGAATGAAACCAGTGTCAAGCTCGGTCTGGTGAATGCGAGGTACTCCTTGCTTGTTGCCGGAGCTGACCTGCGTCTCGCAACCGGACAGCATCCGTTTGCAGGACGATAAATGATCGTAACGCCGCCATCTTGGCGGCTCTGAAGCCTTTCGATATTGCTGTCACGTGCCATCATATGACAGCCGAATTAATACTAATCTATAAGTAATTAAAACTTTAGGAACCCCCTACAATGAAGGGTAAGATAATCATCGTCGGATCGTTGGCTCTGCTGGTAGTGCTCCTGCTGATCACGCGCGCCGCCAGACAAGCCCGTAGCGATCAATTGCAAAATCCCTATAACGGTGTCATTTCCGTCACCGCAGTTACTGCCAAGTCCGAGCCTTTCGCTCGAATCATCAGCGAATCTGGCGTACTCTCCGGCAACAAAGAGTCAATGATCGCCGCTCAAACCGGCGGACAAGTCACTTCCCTGCTCGTCGAGCCAGGCGACCATGTGAGAAAAGGTGAGCCAATTCTCAAAATCGATGATGAACTCTACTGTCTCGAAGCCGAGCGCGCCCAAATAATGTTCAATAAAGCAAAAATGGACCTCGACCGAATCGAAAAGTTACATCAGCAGAACAGTGCATCCGATTCGGATCTTGAGGGCTTAAAGCTCATGGCGAAAAGCGCCGAAGTCGCTTGTAAAATGGCTGAAAAAACTTATATTAACGCCACGATAAAGGCTCCCTTTTCCGGTGTCGTCTCAGCAAAATTCACCGAAGTCGGCCAGATGATCGGACCCGGAATGCCCGTCGTTCAACTGATCGATCAGGAAACCTTGAAATTGACAGTCCAAATCCCTGAAGAGTCGATTGCTTTCGTCAAAATAGGAGCTTCCACTTCAGTTTTTATCGATGCGTTAGGTTTGACCGTCGAAGGAAAAGTGGCTTCTATCGGTTCTAAAGCCTCAGGCGGCTCACGATCCTTCCCTGTCGAAATTCGTATCCACGGTGAGGAAGGCGTCAGATCGGGGATGTTTGCCCGCGCCAATATCGAGGCTGGATCTACTCAATCTATTGTCTTACCTCGTGTGGCTCTCCTGCCCGACGCCGGGCGAAATATCGTATTTCTTGTCAGAGATAATCTGGCTGAGAAAGCTATTGTCAAAATACTTGGACAAAATGGCGACAATGTCGCTGTCGAAGGCGTCTCACCCGGTGACAACGTCATCACAACTGGCAACCAGTTGCTGACCAACGGCACATCACTCAGCGTGACTATGGCTCAGGTGGCAGTGCAATGACAATTACCGAACTTGCCATCAAACGGCCCGCGGCTGTCTCGATGTTTTTCCTCGCGATTGCCGTCTTAAGCGCCTTGCTCTACCCCCGACTGCCTGTCGATTTGTTACCTAAAATGGAATGGCCCTGGGTAGTCGTAGTGACCGTCTGGCCCGGAGCTGGTCCCCAGGAAGTCGAGTCAATGGTCTCCAAACCGCTCGAAGACGCGGTCATCTCGATCAACAAGCTGAAACACGTCCGAAGCTACAACAACGAGAGCGTCTCTGTCCTGATGCTCGAATTCGACATGAGCGCCGATCCCGACGTTGCTCTCCAAGAGACACAGCGTATGATAAACTCCGCCAGGATCAACCTTCCCCAGGACATCGAAGAGCCAATGTTGATGAAATCTGATATGGGAGCTCTCCCGATCATTCAGATTGCCCTCAGCAGTCAGTTACCACCAACCGAATTGCATCAACTGGTGAAGCAGGAGATCGTTCCAAGACTCCAGCAGATTCAAGGCGTCGGGCAAGTTCAGCTAAATGGCGCCGAAGAGCGCGAAATTCAGGTCGCTCTCGATCCGGATAAGCTGAAAGCCCAAGGGCTCTCGATTGGTGAACTGAACCAGATTCTCGCGGCTGACAATCTCGATGTTCCAGCCGGAAAGGTCTATTCCAGTTCTCAGGATCTCACCGTTAGGCTTGCTGGAAAATACCGCTCCGTCGATGAAATCTCCCGCACCCGCATTCCTATGCCCGACGGTAAATCAATCGAACTGAGTGAGGTTGCCTCAGTCATCGACACAATAAAAGCCGAACGCAGTATCGCCCGCTTGAACGGAACAAGGGCGCTGGGAATTTCCATTATGAAACAATCCCAGGCTAATAGCGTCAAAACCTCGCAACTTGTTCATAAAGAGCTTGCCAAACTTGAAGCCGACTACCATGGCATGTTCAAAGTATTGGTGGCGCAGGATGTTACAAACTTTACCCTCGAATCGAATAAAGGCGTTCAGATCAACTTGATCGAAGCGCTCTTCACCGTTGCTCTGGTGTTGCTCGTTTTTCTCCATTCCATGCGTAGCTCCTTCATCGTTTTGGTAGCTATTCCACTCTCGCTGATCTCATCCTTTCTGACAATGACGATCTTCGATCTCTCGATTGACCTGATGTCTCTGATGGCGATGAGTATGGTGATTGGCGTGCTGGTCGATGACTCCATCGTCGTGCTGGAAAATATCCACCGTTGGTTGAAGAAGGGAGCCTCGCCGGTCGAGGCGGCTATCAAAGGTCGAAACGAGATCGGCCTTGCCGCCGTCTCTATTACTCTCGTCGATGTCGTCGTCTTTATCCCTGTGGCGATGCTATCAGGAATGGTCGGTAATGTATTCAGAGAATTTTCGATCATCTTCGTCTCCTCAGTATTGATGTCTCTGCTTGTTTCATTCACCGTCACGCCACTTCTTGCCAGCCGGTTGAATACGCTCGAAAACATCGAAGGCGAGCTTTGGCTTCGTGGGTTTGCGCATTGGTTCGACCGGATGTTCCTTCGCCTGATGAACGGCTACCGCAAAACTCTCGAATGGGCGCTAAGGCATCGCCCAACGGTGTTGATTACGACGACAGTTCTGATGCTGGGCGCATTCGCGCTCATCCCGCTTGGCTTCATCGGGTCCGAACTATTCACCAGCCCCGACCGGGGTGAGTTTGTCGTATTCATGGAGATGCCGCTCGGTACTCCTCTCGCCGTAACCGACGAAGCCGTCGGCAAGGTCGATTCCTATATCCGCAATCTGCCAGAACTGAAAAATTCCTTCGCCGTGACTGGACAGCAAAGCTCTGAACAGGGTTTGCAGACCAACTCCCGCCTTGGCAGTATCATGGTGATTCTTAACCCAAAAAAGGAGCGGTCTCGATCTACCGAAGTTATTAAAAACGACGTCGCTAAATTTTGTAATAATATCCCGGGATTAACAACCACCCTCAACGACATCGGTATATTCGGCATGGCGAATGCCTCGCCGATCCAATACGAACTTCGTGGAGCCGACCTCGATTCCGTCTATGTGGGCGCGCAACGAGTCATGGCTGTCCTGCGCAGTGTCAAAGGAACCCGCGATGTTAAGTCGTCCTACATCTCAGGCTCGCCCGAGCTTCAGTTGAGCGTCGATCGTGACAAAGCGGCTCAGGCGTTCCTCACTCCGGGGCAAATCGCCATGGCGATTAGAAACTCGGTCAATGGTGAGGTAATCACTCGTTTCCGCACCGGTGACGTCGAAATCGACGTCCGCTCCATCGTCACCCCGGAATACCGTAACGACCCGGCGCTCCTGCGATCTCTCGAAATTAAAAACCCAGTCGGGAAAATGATCAAATTAGGAGACGTGGCGACCATCGAACGGCGTGGCGGACCTTCCTCGATTCAGCGCAAAGACCGCCAACGTCTGGTCACTATTTCTGCGAATGTGGTCGGCCGATCCCTCGGAGAGCTTAACAAGGAGTTCGATATCAAGCGAGCCGATATCAAGCTTCCCGAAGGCGTCAACTTCTACGCCTTCGGCGACGTCGAACAGATGCAGAACATGATGAACGATATGTTGACCGCGATTTTCCTCTCCATCCTCTTCGTCTATATGATCCTCGTTGTTCTTTACGAAAGTTACATCCACCCGTTCGCGGTGATGTTCTCCGTACCAGTTTCGATCATCGGAGCCTTCCTTGCACTGGCGCTTACCGGCAACACACTCTCGATGTTCTCGATGATCTCGATCCTGATCCTGATGGGACTGGTGACTAAGAACGGCATCCTGCTGGTTGACTTCACCAACCTTCTGCGTGCTCAAGGCTACGGTATGCGCGAGGCGTTACTTGAGGCTGGCCCCCTGCGTTTAAGACCAATCCTGATGACAACCGTGACGATGATCGTCGGTATGTTTCCGATGGCAATGGGTATGGGAGCTGGTGGTGAGTTCCGCTCCGGGATGGGGACTGTAATTATCGGTGGGCTGATTTCGTCGCTGTTGCTGACGCTGGTTCTGGTTCCGGTGATGTACACTCTGCTCGACCGCTTCAGCATAAAGAAGAAGGTCGAAGTTCGGGAGGTTGTACCGGTGACGGAATGATTCTAACGGTAGGGGCGCATCGCGATGCGCCCCTACAACTCAAACACGTGTTCATTCTTGGAGGGCGGCTTTTCAAGCCGCCCTTCTCTTTATTCCCCAATCAACTCCAATGTACGGCGACCTACGACATATCCCGAACGGGCTGTAACGATGCATTGAGTCGTATCAATTGGAATAAGAAGCGACAAACGAAACAGAACCTCGCCATTTTCGTTGGATATACTATTGGAAGGAAGTCCTACCAGAACCGGTGGCGTTGTCGAATAGGTGACCTCCGCCCCCTGATACGCAACTCCCTGATAGTCACGGACAATCGCTGTAATCGAGATTTGAGCGGTGCTATCAGCGGGCGCTTTGATTTGGTAAGCAGAGGCTCTTAGTTCGATATAGGCAGGACCGCCCGGGATCGGATCGACTCTTGGTGGTCCATACTCGCACCCCAAAACCGCGATCACCAGCCAAATTCCTAACATTATCTTCTTCATCTTAATCCACCTTTACCACTTTAATCGACTTCGCTTCCATTCCATTCCCAACCCTCACGATATATATCCCCGCCGGAAATTCCGAGGCGTCCCAGACGAAGGAACGGTACGGCGGGGCTCCGTACCCGCCTCCGCCTTCTTCTGCCGACCCCCTGTGGTCGGCAGTTTTCCGTTCCGCCACCCGCAGGGGGGTGGCGGAAGAATGAACTTCCCTCCCCGCCAAATCGTAAATCCTCAAGG
>CAYHEC010000009.1:0-133421 GCA_964355675.1 uncultured Caldithrix sp. | reverse complement strand
GAGGATCAAATCTCTACTCGAACGAATAAATCAACGAACTCACTCCTGTCCGCCCTCCTCGCGGTAAACAATTACAACAAATTGCACGCGTAGGTTAACCGTCCCGGTTGACTCGCGTAGGGTCGATTTCCAAATCGACCTCCCATAACGGCGGGATTGGAATTCCGCCCTACACGATATTGACTCGCGTAGGGTCGATTTCCAAATCGACCTCCCATAACGGCGGGATTAGAATCCCGTCCTACGCGATTCAAACAAGCGGGACGCATGTCCTACGCGAGCGAGGCCACATATAACAATCTTTTCCATATTTCTTTTAACGCTCGCGTTGCTCTGGACAGCCGTCGTTCTCGCTCTGCGCGTCGGCATTGGCAGGTTGAAGCGAGGCGTTCAAGTCGGATACCCTTCCGTCACCGTTTTGGTCGCCGCCAGGAACGAAGAAGCCTCCATCGGACGGACGTTAAATGCTCTGTTAAATCAAGTGTATCCATCCGATAAACTCGAGATCATTATCATCGACGACGGATCCACCGATCGAACCGCTGATATTGTTCGTTCAGCAATGGCGTTTTGCCCCTCACTAACTTTGATCGACGCCCCTGCTCTTCAGGCAGGAATTGCCCCAAAAAAAAACGCGCTTCTCGCCGGGATAAGCGCTTCGAAGGGCGAGATCATCTTGACTACTGACGCCGACTGCTTTCCTAAGTCTGGTTGGGTGAAGGGAATGATGAAGTACTTCGACTTGGATGTAGTCGCGGTTGCCGGTTATTCGCCGGTGACAGGCGGCATTGCTGGGTTCGATGCGTTCGTCAATGGAGTCGTTTCGGCGGGGAGTATCGGGCTGGGAACTCCAACGACTGCCGTAGGAAGGAACTTCGCCTATCGACGAACGGCCTTCGAAGCAATCGGCGGTTTTGGCGAAACCATTCGCGGAGCTTCAGGCGATGATGATCTGCTCTTGCAACGATTATCCAGATCAGGAGGTAAAGTCGCCTTCTCGACAGACCCGGCAACATTTGTCGAGGCTAAGGGAGCAGAATCCTTCCGAGATTGGCTCACCATGAAGCGACGGCATCTCTCGGCGGGAACGAGATACTCGCCAGCATTAGTATCATTATTTGTAATACTATACGCATTCCACTTTGGGTTGATTGCGTCGATAATCACATCGATTGTCGGGCTTACGTCATGGGCCTTGCCAGCATCGATCTGGGGAATGAAAGTGTTAGCGGATTTTGCCACTTTGAAGAAGGGGGCGGGGATATTGAATCGCCCGCGCTGGGTGAGAGACTGCCTGATTGCGGAGATTATCTCGCCGCTGTTGGTCTGTTTGGTGACGCCTCTGGCGGTGGTCGGGAAGGTGAAATGGAAAGGGCGAGAGTTGAAGCGGTAGAGCGAGTATCCCGCCCGTTTCGCCTTTGTGATGAACGTAGTAACGAAGCAATCACGGCACGACTGCGGGCTGTATTGTGCGTCGCATCGCCAAGGTAAGGCTCAAGGGTTCAAGGGAATAGAATTGTTGGTAATATACGATGTTAATGAGGAAAATCAAGAGGGTAGAGGTTGAGAGTTGGGATCGGGAAATTGAAGGGGGCATCTTATAGCCCGGTATCAGTCGGTGATTTTGGCAGTATGGTGAATAGTAAGGATTTCGATTAGATCGCCTTCAATGTTGTAGGCAACACGGTATCGTTTGTGAAAGCGTTCACGCATATTAGGATCTACGGAATCGGGAATTTGTCGGCCAATTCCCGGGAATCTCGCCAGATACTCCGTGACTTCGATCAGTTGAGCAACTGTCCGGTGGGCAAATGTTTCGGAGTCTTGGGCTATATAGGCGAAAATATCGTCGAGATCCGATTGCGCCCTAATCGAAAACCTGACAGTCATTCTTTGATAGCGAAGCGAACCTTAATCTCTTCGAGCGAGACCGTCCGGCCAGCACGGACATCCCGGAGACCTTCTGAAACTTTAGCGCGATAGATGATCTCGTCCAACAAATCATCAAGATTTGCATCTTCAGGAATGGATCGGATCGCTTCGAGCGCCGCTACTTTCAGCTCAGACATACCTGTTTCCTTTGAGTGGTAGTGACTACTGCATAAGATACGAAGAAAAATAATGCAGGGCAAGGGGACTGTCATTCTGGCAAGACCCTCCCCTCGCGAAGCAGGGGGACGCTTTCAAACTTGGGCACTACTTGCAAACGAGCAGGGCCATCCGCCGATCAGTTTCGTTTGCATAACAGCTTCATCTTACTACCACTACCTTCTTGGCTAATGTAACTTCCGACGTTTTCAGAATCGCGAAGTAAATCCCTGCCGGAATATCTTGCGCATCGAAATTCAGTCGGTGACGTCCTTGGCCAAGCTCCCCTCTCGCTATTGAAGCGACTTCTCGCCCAGATTGGTCAAAGAGAAGAACGGATATTTGGCCTGAATATCCCAAGGTAAACACTGCGGTTGTTCTTGAGTTAAACGGATTGGGATAGAAGCCACTCAATTCCGTCTGAAGCGGCTGTTCTGGCGTATCAGTTTCCACTCCAAGCCATGTCAATATCAATGGCACAGCTATTTCGGGATTTGCCGGATCGTTGGACCTAATCACCAACTCACCCCTCTCCTCCGGCGAATGCTGATTGATTTCACCAAACCTCAAATAGAGACTGCGCGTCTCGCGGGTAAAAATTGTCCCGGAATCCGGGCGGATCGTCACCCAGTTGTCGCGTAAATGGACGAGCGAATCCGGCAGACTGTCACCTCCCAGCCAGTGAAACTCCGCCTCCCATTCAAGCCGGAATCCACCCCGATCAGTTATTCTCAATCTTAACGAATCGCCGGGAGCCGGCATGTTGAGTGAAAGGGATTGCGGATCGGTAGTGATAACCGGCGGATCGGACACCGTGGCTCGCAAAATAATTGAAACTTCCTGCTCGCTGTCGTCGTTCGAATCGAAATTCAACCGACCATCATAGCTTCCAATATCGTCCATCGAGAAGATTATTTCGAGAGGAAGACTCATGCCAGACCGGATCATTGCCGAGTCACCTGCACAAAAATAACCTTGACCTTCAATTCTTATATTGCGCACCACCAAAGTTTCGGAGCCAAGGTTCCAAATTTCAACCAATGCTCTGCATGTATCATCCGGGAATATCCCGTGTGGGTATAGCGAAACGAAATTCACTCTGGCGGGATATCCGGCCGATACCGGCCATTTCGCTTCCACTTCCGGACCACCCGTAAGATGTATTTCTATTGTCACATATTCAACTTCATTGTCGGGATCGTTGGACATGAAAATCATACCCGCCTCATAATCTCCATCGACAAGATCTTCAAAGTTAAAAATAACTTGTACAACCTGTGAGGAATCAGGCTCGATTTGACCAGAAAGAGGGACTATCCTTAACCAGCGATAATTTCGAAATCCGTCATCAACAACCATATAACCCTCTTGATCGAACGAACCGACCACGAGCGACCTTCCGTCATGCCCCATGCCGTCGAACAGATTCGGCTCTTGAACATTAGGAATTCGGAATTGAAGAAATGTTTGAAGATTGTGATTAGGCAGATCGAGCTCAGATGCGAAGATCACTGTGCCATTGCTGATCCAGAGTGAACCGTCGTATTCACTCATCCATACAACTGCCCCGGCGTTCTGTATTCCTCGACTTACCCATCCGAACTGCTCACCCTGCTCATCGAGGAAATTAAGATGGTTCCGCTGAGCGGCAAGCAGGATCAACCAATTTTCCTCTTGATTACACGTGATGGAAAGTGGTATAAATTGAAGATTAAGCCTTTCCAGCTCGTTGCCTTCAAGATCATAGCGTTTCAGATAATTATTTCCAGCGGTGACGACATAGATAATATTGTTCAGGCAGGCGATAGAGAGCGGCGCGGCATTCAGCTCCCACTCATTTAAAACTCGAAGAAACTGATAAGAGTCGTCGTGTTCAAGTATGGCAAGGTACGGTGGATCGTTGGACGAGAGGATGAGATGGCCAGAACCTGGCTCCAAGGCGATGCCTGGTTTTAAGTTATTGTCACCGACCCGGTTCCATTGGAAAGTTGCCAGCAGATCACCTTCGTCATCTCGAGGCGGAGAACCATTTTCAGGTTCTTGTATTATTTCGATCTCACTCTGCCATTCGAGGAGTTCATTGCCCTGATTGGTAATGGTGACCCTCGCTCCGTCACGGACGACAGGACCGGGAACAGTGAACCTAAAACTCTCCGGACGAACAGCAATGCGCGGCTGGGCGCTCGATATAATCGGCGCAATGAATAATAATATGACGATGACGATATTCATGTCAACCACCAGATTGATTTTGATAGTTTGGTCAACGTTTCACAACATTAATATAATACTGTTTTAGTCAAAAGGAGCTGGTCGATAAAAAAAATACTGCCAACTTTTCCGGGGTTGACAGCATTTGCCACGGTAGAACGGGCGTCCCGCCCGTAGTCGCGTAGAGGCCGGTTTACCGAGCCCCGTTGGGTGGGGTCTGAGTGTCCCTACCTGCCGGTACGACAGAGCCTGCCCCGCGGACTTGATCCGGGGTTTCAACCCGTCACTACGCCGGAGAGGATAGGCATTCCTGCCTGTCAGGAGGACGGATCTCCGCATCCGTCCGTAGGGGTGCAAGGTGTTGCGCCCGCCCGCGCCGTTAGGCGCGTCTTTCCCGCGTAGGCGGGAATCCAGTTGTCTTTGCGAGCGTAGCGAAGCAATCCCGGTACGGCGGGCTCTGTACTCGCCCCGCGCAGGCGGGTATCCAGACAAACCATGAATTCACAGTGGTAATAGCATCAATCCTTCAGAATTTCTATCAGGAGTTGATCTATGGCTGCAAATTCTTCAGTCAACATCGATCTGATTTGAGTTCTTATTCTTCCCAGAAGTGGACCTTCCAAGTCGGAGCCTTTGTGAGGGATTAATAGCGCTTGCGTTTTAACAGCGCAAATTCGACCCAACTCTGCCAACTGTTGATGACGGCCGTCTTTGGGATTGAATTGTGGGAATGGTATTCCTAAAATAGATTTGTGGACGTCTCTGGGGCCAAAAAGACCACGAGACTGGAAATCCTTAATCGTTAAATTCGCATAATCTGAATTGATTACACAAGCGAGATAGTCAGCTTCATTTTGATCATTTGTTGCAAACCAGTATTCTTTGCTCTCGGCGATGAACTCCATATCGAGACTGCCGCGGTCAAATGCCGCCGCGTTCGCGTTCTTCGCTGAGGCTGTATAGACCAGCAAATACTTGCCTGTGAGATGTTGATCAGTGAGCTTGTTTTGCCAATTCAAATATTCGTACAAAGGCATCTTTTGGTCGCTATTTCTTTGTGTTCTATGCTTAGCCCAAAGCGACTCAGCTGTTCTCATCCACTCGGAGGTATAAATATCTCCAAGACGAAGTAGAGCGTCAGAATCAAGAAGCTGGATGCTTTTACCTGTTTGATCATTCCCCTTAATGACAATAGGGAGAAGCACCAAAACCGGCTCAAAAAGAGCGAATGGCACGATGTTTTTAGAGAGTGCGGTTCTGAACAGGTAGTTCGAATGGATACGCCCTCGCATGGTGATGCTCTTCCAAGGTTCTTTGGCTTCTGGAAGTTTGGTTGACTTACAATTCAAGATGCGATCTTTCAAGTCATCCGGAGTTATTTGATCGACAGTAACAAAATAAAAGCACCGCGGAACGATAGTAGCTCCTTGCCTAAACTTCGAGGCATAATAACTCTGGTGATTGCCGTTTTGAACAGATGTAGTTGTAAGTGCAGAACGAGCTCCGCGAGCACGGGAAAGGGTGGAGTAATACCACTTGACTTCTTGAGATTGGATAAACTCAAACGCTTTGTCTTGATGGATGTTAAATGCCGGTAGCTTCCCTTTTAGAATCAAACCATCTATTCCCTCAGGGGGAATTGACCTCCCCTCGGCAGTGACCTTTCGATCAACTTTTGCAAAAAATACACATGAAGGAACATTGAAAAGCGGATGCACATCATTAAGATCCCATATCGTTTTGAGCCTAAATCCGACCGCTTTGGCCTTGCGTGTATTATCATGTTGGTCTGCGGAAATGAAGGAGCGAGGCAAAACGAAGGCTATCTCACCGCTTGGTTTAGCATAATGAATAGCAGAATGAGAGAGAAATATCGCCGCGATTTCAAGATGTGGCATGTTGGCTCTCGATTCGGGAATCAAGATATATCGTTCTGCTAAAGTTCGGACGTCATTTTGATAGTCGGTGTTGACTATATCGGAATAAGTCAACCAGGGCGGATTTCCGATAACAAAGTCAAATTGTCCGCGAAGAAGAGTTGGCTTGTAGAGATTCTGCAGAATAAACCGCCAAATACTGTCACGTCCCGCTTCTTTCGCCCGTTTTAGTGCGCGATAAATGTCATAAAAGTTTGCTCCATGCTTCTCGTCAACCGCTGGAGATGCTACCTTGATTCGTTCTTGGAATTCAGACCTGCTAAAAAGCTTATCTTTGAGGCTCGCCAAATGATCGCAAAGCGAGATAGCTACATCGAATTCGTTGTCTTGTTTGAAAATGCTCAATTCGAGCGGATATCTTCGTCTGTCAATTCGAACTTTGTAGGAATGAGGGAAAAGCTCAGCATCACCAGAGGGCAGAATCAGAGAATTGGCAAGATGCACGTTCAATGTGACTGGTATTCGGGCTTTCGTTAATGTGTCACCAAGCGCAAGTAGCACAGTGGTCTTGGCGATTTGAACCGACAGAGGATGAATGTCAATACCCACTACCTGAGCGGTAAGTTTTGAGGCGGTGATATCTGGATAGAGTTCTCGCAAGCGAGCAATAGCCGCTCGTAAAAAGGAACCGCTCCCACAGGCTGGATCAAGAATTGTCGAGCTCTTTTCAATTGGTAGCGTTGCGACAATCTTCTCGCAGAGCCAATCCGGGGTATAATATTCACCGAGAGCATGACGTGTATCGATATCGATCAGATCTTGATAGATTCCCTTCAGAACATCCTCGCGTACATCGGCAAAATCGTAAACGCTCAGTTTTTGATTAATTAATCTGAAAATGGGCAAGAACTTCGAGAAAAACTCGTCGTCGGTAATCCAAAAATAGAAATCGTTTTCCACAAAACGATCTACATTATGTTGGCTGAATGCCTTGCCGGTCAAAACCGAATGGATCTCTCCTTTATCGACTATATATTCTTTGGATAAATATCTGTAAGCAATGAGCTTGGCAAAGACACTTAGGTACGTATGTACAAAGAAAATCTCCTTGGAGTCATCGAAGCGCCCATAAGCATCGCTCAAGAATGTTTTCCATTCTGCATAAGCCGTTTCGAGTATAGGCAAGGCTTCGATGGAAGGGATAACTTTGCGCATTGTTATCATTGAAGTAAAGAATACGGGAGAGGAATCACCGAAGTCCAAAGCGATGTTCTCAAGGGTTGCTCGTTGAGTTTCAGTCTTGAAGAGAAATCGGTCTAAGAAATAATAAAACTCTTCATGATTACGTGAGTTCAGATCAAAGTCTATAACGATTGCGAGCGATATGTCAGCTATCTGAAGATCTCGATCAAGTGCGATCAGCTTCTCGTAATTTGGGGCTAATATCCGCCATTTCACGCCATCGGTTGCAATCAAAGTAAAATTGTAGTCGTCGCCTGAACGCCAGTTTCCAGCCAAATACTCGACCAGTTGTTCTTCAGCGTGCTTGCCGGTCTTGCGGAGATCCTTCTCAAATTCAATGATGACATTGCCATATTGGGTGTCGGCATAACCGGTCTTGGTTCGTGTCGGCTGAGGAATACAGAGAATTTGCTTCTCTGCGCCAAGCGACATCTTATCAAGCATATCGGACAAAACCGGTTCGGAGTCGAATAGCCTAACTAATAGAGTCTTGAAGCACTCCCGTTTGGCGGACTCATTGGATGCGAGTTCGATTTGTCGATGGTATTGTTGAATCGAGTTTAGATGTTTTTCCAAAGCCGAATTCCTTAAGTAATCGCTTGTCTGGTTCCCCGCCTGCACCGGGAAGACGAGATTGCTTCGCTACATTCGCAGGATCGATCTTATAAAATTACCAGGCCGATCACAGTCCGGCTCCCCCTCTCGCAATCCCCGCATTGATTTCTTCGATCGTACGGTGAATCCCATGGGAGTCGAGAATTCCCACAAGCTCTCTCCAACCCCGCCCGACACGAAGAACCAGGCTCCCATCGGGATTCTCCACCAACCTGACCTTTTGTCCTGGTGAGATGGAGTGCTTTTCTCGATACTCGGCAGGAAGCTCAACTCGTCCTGCCTCGTCGATACTGACCGTTTTGGTCATTGGTTTCTCTTTTGATGAGTTATTTGAAGTCGATGGTCTTGGCCGCCCCCCAGGCATACCTTCACAATATAACGATGCCTCCCGTTTTCTGCAAATAGGGGCGCATTGCATGCGCCCCTATGGAATTTCACCAACTACCAGTCACCTTTCGATCACAAATCGATCACAGTGTTTCTCGTTGTAGTGCAACAAAATACGCCGCTTGGTGACTAAAGTGATCGATTTTTTACCCCTCCTCACTTCACCCACGGGCAGGCGACCATCCTCCCCCCGCCGAAGTCCTCTAACGCCGGCATCGCCTCAACGCAGGAAGGCTTGGCTATCGGGCAACGAGTCCGGAACGGACAGCCGGATGGCTTCCTGAGCGGCGTCGGGATGTCGCCAGTCAGGATCGTCCGCTGGCGCGTAGCGGCTCCCTTCGGGTCTGGCAGAGGAACTGCCGAGAGAAGGGCTTTGGTGTAGGGGTGCTTGGGATCTTTATACACCATCTCCGATGGTCCAATCTCTACCAGATTTCCCAGATACATTACCGCGATCCGCCGCGAGATATGCTCAACAACCGAGAGGTCGTGAGCGATAAACAAGAACGTCAGCCCAAACTCTTCTTGCAGATCTTGCAGTAGGTTAATGACTTGCGCCTGAATCGAAACATCGAGCGCCGAGACCGGTTCGTCGGCAATGATAACCTTGGGATTGGTCGCCAAAGCTCTGGCGATGCCAATCCGCTGACGTTGTCCGCCAGAGAATTCGTGCGGGTATCTCTGTGCCTGTTCCGGATTGAGACCTACCTTTTGCAACAGCCAGCCAACACGCTCGATACGTTCTTTCGGAGTCATCTTTGTATGAATCACCAACGGTTCTTCGACGATCTTGGCGACGGTAAGCCGCGGATTAAGGCTGGCGAAGGGGTCTTGAAAAATCATCTGTACGAGTGACCGGTAGGGGCGCATTTTGCCCTTGGAAAGCCTGGCGACGTTGACTATCGTCTCAGGCTCATTGAGGGCGGGATTAATCCCGCCCTCCAAGGCGGAGGGATATAAATGGAAAAGGACGTCCCCTTCGACGATGGCTTCCGGTGAAGTGGCACGGACAATGTTGATAACTGCCCTGCCGATGGTCGTTTTTCCACAGCCAGATTCCCCAACCATCCCCAGCGTTTCCCCTTCCATCATGTCGAAAGATATGCCATCGACTGCTTTCACTTCGGCGACCTTGCCGAGGAAGACTCCGCCGAAGACAGGGAAACGTACCTTCAGGTTTTTGACTTCTATGATTGGACGGTTGGTCATTTCGCCTCCTCAGCAGTAGGTCCGTATAAGTGACAGCGAACCCAACGGCCAGCAGATACTTCTTCGAGTTTGGGTTCGACACGGCTACAGATCGGGATAGCCCGGTCACAACGGTTTGAAAATTTACAGCCACTCGGAAGATTGATGATCGAAGGTACGGTTCCGGGGATATTATAAAGTCGTCGTTGCTTTTGAATGTCCGGTCTCGGCAATGATTTCATTAATCCAACTGTGTAGGGGTGAAGCGGTTCCTCGAACAAGGGCCCGACATCAGCCATCTCCTGAATCATCCCGCCATACATCACGATCACGCGCTGGCAGGTCTCGGCGATAACAGCGAGATCGTGGGTGATCAGCATGATGGCGGCACCGGGACGTCGTTCCTTTAGTTGGATCATTAAATCGAGAATCTGCGCCTGAATAGTGACGTCGAGCGCGGTTGTTGGTTCATCGGCGATGAGGAGCTGAGGGTCGCAGGCGAGAGCCATGGCGATCATCACCCGTTGTCTCATTCCGCCTGAGTACTGGTGTGGGTAGTCCCCCATACGCTTGGCGGCGTCGGGGATGCCGACTTGTTCGAGCATTTTGACGGCATGCTCGAATACTTGATCGTGCGGGACAAACTCGTGATACCTGACGATCTCCTCGACTTGCATCCCAATCGTAAAGACTGGGTTGAGCGACGTCATCGGCTCCTGGAAGATCATGGCGATCTCTTTACCGCGAATTTTGTACATCTCAGAGAGGGGCAGTTGGAGTAGATCTCGCCCGCCGAAAATTATCTCACCACCAGCAATGTAGCCGGGGGGATTGGGGATGAGGCGAATCAGCGATAGTGAGGTTACCGACTTGCCGGAGCCAGATTCGCCGACAATGCCCAGCATCTCACCTTTGCGTACCTGAAATGAAACCCCATCGACCGCTTTGGCGATTCCAGCTTCGGTTTTGAAGTAGGTTTTAAGGTTTTTGACATCGACCAATACGTCATTGGACTGAGAAATCAAATTATTTTCCATTATCTCAGCCTCGAAAAAACGCGTGGATCGAAAGCTTCGCGGATAGCTTCGCCGATGAAGACTACAAGCAACAATGTCAAAAACAATGCCCCAAACGGGAACAACACCAGCCACCACGAGAAGATGTTGGAGACTCCCTGCCCGACAAGCTCACCCCACGAAGGCGTGGGGGGGGGCAGACCAAACCCAAGATAGTCGAGACTGACTAACGCCCCGATATCAGCAACAATATGGAAGGGTCCGAATGCGATTACCGGCGTCAAGGCATTGGGAAGAATGTGTTTGAAGACAACGGAGCGGTCTTTGGCTCCCATAGAGATGGCGGCATGGACATAATCTTTCGCTTTCTCGCGGTAGAACTCACCGCGAATGAAGTAAGTCATGCCCATCCAGCCGAAAGCGCTAATGAAAAAGACCAGCATGTAGAAATTGGGAGTCATGATCGAAGAAAGAATCATAATTGTGTAGAGAAACGGAATCGAAGACCATATTTCGATGATCCGTTGACCAAACAGGTCAACTTTCCCACTGAAATAACCGAGAAGCGCGCCAATGGAAATCCCGACTATGTACGCTACAGACATCGAGATCAGGGCAAATGTAAGTGAAATGCGCAGTCCGTACGAGAGCCTTACAAAGACGTCCCGACCTCGGTCATCGGTGCCAAACCAGTGCTTCCAAGATGGGTTGTTTGGCGGATAAGACGTCGGGTCGGTCAGGCTCTCATAGGGTCCGAAGGGGTATGGCGGCATTACTAACCAGTTGCCCTCACCAGAAGACTTGAATTTCTCGGCAAGATCTCTGTAGGTGGCTTCACCGTATTCCGTTTGTCCGAATGTCGTCGAAGGATAGTACTTGAATACTGGGAAATAGTATTCGCCGTTGTAGCTTACGATCAACGCTTTGTTATTCATCAATATCGGACAGAAAAAAGAGAGAAAGTACGCGGTGATGATTATTATAAAGGAGTAATAGCCCCTCTTGACAGAGCGAAACTTCTTGAGTCGCTTCTTGAAAAGTGACGTAGAGGCGTAATCGTTTGCGGGTGGTGTTTGGCCGGCGTTCTGGCTCATATTATTTCCTTATTTGAACCTGATACGTGGGTCAACAATGGCGTAAGCAATGTCGGAAAGAATGTTGCCAATCAATCCAAGCATGCCGCTTATAACGAGAAAACCGAGCACGATCGGGTAGTCGCGCTGGATAAGTGACTGGTAACCGAGCAAGCCGATTCCGTTGATATTAAATGTTCGTTCGATCAAAAAATTTCCTGCGAGAAAGATGCTGATCAAATGGCCGACCTGGGTCGCGAGAGGGATCAGTGAATTGCGTAATGCATGAACAAAGATCACTCTCTTTTCGGGAAGACCTTTGGCGAAAGCTGTTCGGACGTAGTCCTGTCCGAGATTTTCAAGGAGACTGTTCTTCATTACAATCGTCAGTGTGGCGAAGCCGCCGATCATATATGCAATTACGGGCAGAATGGTGTGATGTGCCTGATCGATTATCTGACCTATCCATGACAACTGATCGAAGTTCTCTGAGCGAAACTCTCCAAGCGGCACAAGATTCCAAAAACTACCGCCTCCCAATAACACTAACAGGACGAGTCCGAGCGCCCATCCGGGCGTCGAATACCCTATAAAGACCAGAATACTCGAACCAAGATCGAATTTGGAGCCGTGCTTGATTGCCTTAAAGACACCGAGAGGGATACAGATCGTGTAACTAAGCAGAAACCCTATCACTCCGAAGTAGATCGAAACCGGGAAACGGCCCTTGATGATATCCCAGACCGGTTCGGCATATACGTACGATGTGCCAAGATCAAGGTGGAGGACATTCCAGAGCCAGATGCCATAACGGGCGATGATCGGCTTGTCCATGCCGTAGAATTTCTTCATCTGCTCCATAGCTTCGGCCGGAATTTCAACGGCTCCCATCGCGCCTCCGCCAGCCCCGGCGTCTCCCCCTCCAAACGACGCCATACCGGCCCTGAGCTTCATAACTTCCTGCTCGAGAGGCCCGCCAGGAACGATCTGGAGGATTACGAAGAAGATCAAGGTTATCCCGAGGAAAGTCGGGATAACCAGCATTAGCCGACGGATGAAATAACTGGTCAGTCCACCCATTTAGTATGTTCTCATATTGTGATTGAGATTCTATATTCCGCTTCGGGATTGCCGATTTTCTCTGCCAACCACGGCGGGTCGGCAGTTGGGTCTGAGGGCGGGTTGAAACCCGCCCTCCAAGTGGACACTAAAGTCCTTTTATCTCGTAACCTCTGCCGTGCTTGGCATTGTAATCTGGCCAATAAGTCTGAATCGTGACGGCTGTATCGAGTTTAATGGATTCGTCCTTCAAGGCGGTTTCGAGCGCCTTCTCTTTCTCGGGATCTATCCACCACAGGGTTACGATGTCGCGCCAGTCACCAGTGCGTGTGAAAATAGATTCGGGATAACCAAATTTATTCCAGAAAAGAATGCGATGGTGGGGGCCGAACCAGCCGAGCGCAAAAGGCTGAATATCCATCTCGAGGCTGTCGATTTCACGGATGATTTCAACGCGGCGCGATTGTTCGAAGCAAACGTTGTATTCCGCGATCAACTCATCGATGCGAGGACTCTTCACACCAGCGAGATTGTTGGTGTTGTCAGGATCGGCAAGTGACGAATGAATGTCGTTTTCAGGATTCGGGAAGAGCAATCCTCCCCAAGACTGATAGTGGATCTGAAACTTACGTTCATTAACCATTTTGAACATTGTCGGTGCGGTAGTTTGCTTCAAACTCAATTTGATACCGACTTTCTTCAGATCTTCCTGAACGACGGTCATGAAACGCTCAGTACCGGGCTGATCGAAGGTAAGTTCCAACTCCAACCGTTCACCTTTCCCATTGACCAGCCATCCCTCTGCGTCGCGCTTGCTCCAGCCGCATTCAGCAAGTAGCTTGACGGCTTTGTCAGGGTCAAAGCGATACTTCGGATTGTGTGGATTCTCATAAACCGAACTGGGGAAGTAGGAATCGATTGGAAGATATTCGTTGAAGAACAGTTGAGAGATCATCTTTTCGCGATTAAACAGGCAAGCAAACGCTTGTCGCATTCTTTTATCATCGAATGGAGGTTTGCGCATATTGAAGACAAGACCTGAGATTCCTTGTGGATCGTCGTTGAATATCTTCCTTTTCTGGATCAGTCCTCGTTGGATTTTATCGAAGTTGGTCTCTTCAACCCACCACTGGGCACGATATACTTGATAAAAGTCGAGCTCGCCTTTTTTGAACTTTTCAAAGGCAAGACGATCATCATTGACCACAACCCACTTCAAATTGTCAAAGTTTGCGAGGCCTTTCCCTTTGGGATTATCTTTATCCCAATAATCGTTGCGCTTCCTCATCGAAAGCGAGCGTCCCTTGATTATAGCCGCGTCGTCCAAGATATAGGGACCACTGCCGGGGGGCATTTTAAATTGATAATCGGCGAGGTATTGCGAACCCGGGATGCTGATATATTTGGCAGGCATGATGAGAAGGCCGCCGAAGTACATGAAGAATTTCCAGTTCACTTCCTTGGCATGGACGCGGAGTATGTAGGGCGACTCGGCTACCGGCTCCTCGAATTTGCCCCAGATCATGTTCGTATATGGCTGAAGAATGCCGGGATCAACCATTAATTTCCATGTCGCGATGACGTCAGCCGTTGTGAGCGGAGATCCGTCTGAGAACCGGGCTTTGGGGTTAATCCGGAACCAGTAAGTCTGTTTATCGGGGGAAATCTTCCAGTGAGTTGCGAGACTGGGGATAAATTCGAGTGAAAGCGAGCTGGTTCCCATGAGACTTTCATAAGCAAGAGCTCTGACCAGGAACATGAACTGAGTGTTGGAATCTTTCCCCTCGATACGGAGAGTTGCGGGAAAGTCTTGCATAGACATTGTGAATGTCCCGCCTGATTTGGCGTTGGGGTCTCCGGTCGGCACATAGTCGTCGTTCGACAACCATCCCTCGCCGGTAAACCCAGATCCACCGAGTTCAGCCGGAACATCAAGGGCGGCTTCGGATTTGACCGTCTGCGAAGCTTTACCAGCCGTTTCTTTCTTTCCTCCGCAACCAGAAAGGGTTAGAAATGTTACAGCAAGCGCTCCTGTTAGGATAGTATTAAAGACTCTGCCCATTGTTCCTCCTGTCAAGATTCTATTCGTTCATCCCCATAGGATAATTTGGTAGTCCGTGATGACGGGCTACAAGTATTCCAACTAAAGTAATGAAACAAGACCTCAGTCACAAGCGGATAGCAACACCGGTTGTCGATTTAGTTATTTATTGCGCAAACTGAGGTGAAATATCAAGGGAAATTTGACAGAGGTATGGGCGAATAAATTCGCCCATACCTCTGTCAATGTTAGCGTGATTTTATTCTGGTCGTATCCAGCATTGCAATCGAATCTTCTGCGGCTTTACGAACCTTTAATTCGCCAATCTGAGCCAGTTTTAAATTTAGGTCGGTATCTTCCGAATTCATGGCTTTAGCGGCAGTAAACCAGAACTCAGCCGAATCAAGCTCTCCAAGCAAGAAGAAGAACATTCCAAGGTTATCTCGCATTTTATAGTCAGAGGAATCCAACTGAATCGCTTTTCTGGTGAAACCGAGCGCCTGCTTAATATTTTGCTGTTCGTCAGTCGATCCGAATTGATGGGCTATGTACCCAAGCTCAAAGTAGGTACGCGCATACTTCGGGTACTTCAAAGCGCTATCGCGCAAAATGCTCAAGGCGGAAAGCCCATCCCCGCCAATCGTTGCCCGACAGTAGGCAAGCCTCACCACAAGCTCCGGATCATCAATTTTACCAGCGAAAGCCTTCTCAAGCAGAGGTAGCGCATCCGCATACTTCTTGATGTCATATAGATCAAACCCTCTCTGCTTTGCGGCTTCAGGATTGTTTCCACATCCTGTCAGAGCCAGAGCAGAGGCTAAAATTATGAATGAAATATATTTCATGTTTTTCCTTTTTTTGTATGGCTTGGCTCAGCTCCCTCTTTAGATGCCAGCGCTGAATACATTAAAATTCCCGCCGCGACGCCAAGATTCAGGGATTCGCCTCTGCCTTTTTTGGGAATGCGTATCATGTGGTCAGCGAGTGCGGATTCTCTTTCATTTAAGCCATGGCTTTCTGAACCGATCAACAGTAGTCTCTTCGGAGCCGGCTCAATAGAAAACTCCGCATTACCGTGTGCGACCGCTCCCCAAACAACGGCTCCGGCGGCCTTGAATTTTTGAATTCTGGTGAAAATATCCCCTCGAAAGACAGGTAAGTGCAAGCTTGCGCCCATCGATCCGCGAATGACTTTTGGGGAGTACGGATCTACTGATCCCGGTCCGAGCCAAACTTCATCAGCGCCAAAGTACTCCGCTGTTCGGATCACTCCACCCACATTGCCAGGGTCCTGAGCTCCAAACAGCACCACGATAAACTTCCAATTTTCGATTGAACTACTGAAGCGCATTAATGGTTGATGGGCGGCGGCAACAATACCGGGCGGCGTTTCCAAATCAGAGATATTCTCCATTGCCCGATTGGAAACCTCAGAAACTGGGCAACCGGCATTTTTCAGCCTTTCGATAAGGCTCTTATATATAATTGCGACAGCAGTTGAAATCCAAACCATTTCGAATTTGGTGTTGGCGTTTAAGGCTTCAGTTATTAGCTTTTCACCTTCCAACAGAACGCCGAGAGTCCCCTTAAGTTCACGCTTGCGCTTTGCCCATTCAATCAGCCTTCGCTCTACCGGAGGCATCTTTTCCAGAGTATTATCCATGTAACAGCCAAATTTGGGAGGGGACTTTTGATCCGCTCCGTCTGCGTTGGTTGGGCTTCCAGCTCGAAAAGAGCGGCTTAAAAAGCCGCTCTCCAAGCTCGTTAATGGTCATATTGGCATCGGAATATTGAGATTTAATCGCTCAGCGCAATCGATTGCTTCGGAGTATCCAGCGTCTGCGTGGCGCAGGACGCCGGTCGCCGGGTCATTCCAGAGGACGCGGTGCAACCGCTTTGCGGCTTCTGGTGTTCCGTCAGCTACTATTACCTGCCCCGCATGTAGTGAGTAGCCTATACCGACGCCACCGCCATGATGGAAAGAGACCCAGCTTGCCCCGGAAACAGCATTGACCAGAGCATTGAGAATTGGCCAATCGGCTATCGCATCAGAACCGTCTTTCATCCCTTCCGTTTCACGATATGGCGAGGCAACGGAACCAGTATCGAGATGATCTCTTCCGATCACAATCGGAGCCTTCAATTCACCGCTGGCGACCATATCGTTGATAGCCAACCCGAATTTGTGGCGTTCTCCCAATCCGAGCCAGCAGATACGGGCAGGGAGCCCCTGGAAGGCGATTCGTTCCTGTGCCATTCGTATCCATCGACTAAGCGATTCGTCCTTCGGAAACAGCTCCAGCACTTTGCGGTCAGTTTTGATTATATCCTCGGGATCGCCCGAAAGCGCCACCCAGCGGAAAGGTCCCTTACCTTCACAGAACAACGGTCTTATGTATTCAGGCACAAATCCGGGAAAGTCGAATGCGCGCACCGCACCGCCTTTTTGGCCTTGTTTGCGAAGATTATTACCATAGTCGAAAGTGACTGCACCTCGATCCATAAGCGACACCATTGCTTCTACATGCTGAGCCATCGATTTAAACGAAAGACGGACGTACTCAGTCGGGTAGTTCTTCCTAAGATCGAGAGCCTGTCGATAACCAAGCCCTGCCAGAACGTAACCATTAAGCTCGTCGTGGGCTGAAGTTTGATCGGTCAAAATATCAGGGGTGAGATTGTTTTCAATCAAATAATTAAGTAAATCAACCGCATTAGCCTCGACGCCAATTGAGACAGCAATTCTATTCTCTTTGGCTTCAATTGCCCAACCGACTGCCTCGGCGATATTCGTTGATGATTTATCCAAATATCGAGTTTCGAGTCGGCGACGAATTCTCACTGGATCGACCTCAGCAACAAGCGCTACGCCGTCATTCATCACTACCGCAAGCGGTTGTGCTCCGCCCATTCCACCCAAACCGGCTGAAACCGTCAACGTACCTTTCAATGAACTACTAAAATGTTTTTTTGCAACTGAGGAGAGTGTTTCGTACGTTCCTTGGAGAATTCCTTGCGAACCGATGTATATCCAGGAACCCGCGGTCATCTGACCGTACATTATCAAGCCTTGCTTTTCAAGGCCGCGGAAGTACTCCCAGTTGGCCCAAGCTCCGACCAGATTAGAATTTGCGATTAGAATCCGGGGAGCATCCGTGTGAGTAGGAAGGACGCCGACTGGCTTTCCGGATTGGACAAGCAGTGTCTCATCGTCACGCAAGTTTATCAGGCATTCGGCAATTTTCGAAGCCGCCTCCCAACTCCTTGCCGCGCGTCCAGTGCCGCCATAAACGACCAACTCTTCTCGATTTTCGGCCACTTCGGGATCAAGGTTATTGAGCATCATTCGCAAGGCGGCTTCTTGTACCCAACCGTGACAATTGAGTTCGGGCCCTGTAGGTGTTTTCCAGTTCTTAATGTCCATGGTGGTAATCTGGCTAATAACGATTTGCATTATAAATGAGTTTTTTGCCTCATGGTAGGGGCGTATCGAAATTGCGACAGAGTGTCCCCACGCTGTCGCGTAACAGCCGGATATGCCTCAGGATGTCCCCATCCTGAGGCAATTAAAATATAAGGTTGCTCAAGACTACTCATACTAAGTTGCGTTCAGTACGACAGACATTCCTGTCTGTATCCGAAAACAGGGATTGTCTAAAATATTGTATTTTGTGACAGACAAGAATGTCCGTCGTACAAAAAACAATTACAATGGTGTCCCAATGAATGCAACTTAGTATCAACTGTGCAGAGCGGACTGAAAGTGCGCCAGTCAAAGTGAGAAAAGGCAACCTCAAATGCGCGAGGCTGCCTTTCTTTATTCGGTGCTAAATCATATTCTTACGGTTGTAAATTATGGAACCGTAATTACTTGCTTTCGCTTTCATCTGCCTTCTCGACTTCCACAGGGCTTGAAACTTTCTTGGCGGCTTTTATGGCTTTACCTGCCGCAGGTTTATCTTTCTTCTTGAAGCCGGGATTGAGTCGAGATTTGGAAACTTTGGGGGTTTCGGTTACAGGAACTGCTGGGATATCTTCGAAGCCAACGAGCTCAAGCAATGCCATAGGCGCGGCGTCACCATGACGTGGACCGAGTCTGATGATGCGGGTGTAACCGCCATTACGATGTTTAAAATGCTGGCCAAGTTGATCGAATAGTGTCTGTACGGCAGTTTTATCATGAACTAGGCTTGCAACGTGCCGACGGGCAGAAAGGTCGCCTTTGCGTGCGAACGTAATCATCCGCTCTGCAAACCGTCGTGCGTACTTAGCTTTAGCGAGCGTAGTGACGATTTTCTTGTGCATGACGAGCGAAGCGGTCATATTGCTGAGCATCGCGTACCGATGCTCGCGGGTTCGCCCAAGATGTATTTTATCAGAAAGGTGGCGCATTTAATGTTCTCAGGTACATGTCGGAAATTTACAATTTCCGTGATGTTAATTGTTACGTGGAAAGATTTTTACGAGCACCCGGCCCCAGATATCGTTCGATATCGAACCCGAAGTGAAGACCGTGTGTCTCAAGAACTTCATTAAGCTCGGTCAAAGATTTACGACCGAAGTTTTTGAATTTAAGCATTTCGGATTCTTCACGGCCGACAAGATCGGCGATAATCCGAATTCGTGCTTCCTTAAGACAATTCGCAGACCGTACAGAGAGTTCGAGTTCATCGACAGGACGTCGGAGGAGGCGTCGGACACGAAGAATGTCCTCGTCGGTCTCTTCGACTTCTTCTTCCTCAACCATACCAACGTCGAGGTTTATCAAGAGGGAGATATGATCCCGAAGAATTTTTCCGGCGTATGAAAGGGCATCGTCTGGCGTGATCGACCCATCGGTTGATATTTCGATGGTTAATTTTTCATAATCAATCCTCTGGCCGACGCGGGTGTTCTCGACTTGGTACTTAACCTTGTCGATTGGAGTATAAATCGCATCGATTGGGATTGTCCCGATGGCCATATCCGGGTCACGATTCTCCTCAGATGGAACGTATCCGAGTCCTTGATGGACATGAAACTCAAAATCGAACTCGGCGTCTTCATTCAAATGGGCAATTTCCAGTTCGGGATTGAGTATTTCGAAATCATTCGCTCCATGTTGCAAATCACCCGCTGTCAGAATCATCGGACCTTTAAGATGCATCCGCACCTTTTCTGTCTTGCGGTTGTGCAACATTTTCAGGCGAATTTCTTTCAAAGCAAGCACGATTTCAACGACGTCTTCTTTGACGCCTCGAACCGTGCTGAACTCGTGCGGAACCCCATCAATGCGGATTGAAGTGATTGCCGCGCCTGGTATGGAGGATAGCAATGTCCTCCTTACGGCGTTTCCAAGTGTTGTACCGAAGCCCCTTTCAAGGGGTTGGATCACGAATTTACCGTAAGAAGTCGAGTAAGTCGAATGTTCAACTTCGATCGATTCCGGCATCTGGAACGTGAGTCCGTTCGCCCCGGCGCTTCCGAATGTGGCGCTCATCAGTTCCTTATCGTGAATAAAATTCTACAACCAGCTGTTCTTTGCAGACCACCGGTATTTCCTCGCGATGGGGCAGTATCATATAGACGCCTTCCATCTTCGCCTTGTCAAGTTGAAGATAGGGAACGGTATCGCCTTCGCGGAGCCGTCGCATAGCGTTATGGACGATAGAATCGGGATTTTTCCGCATATGCGACTTATCCTTGACGCGAACCACGTCGCCGGGTTTAAGCGTATAGGAAGGGATGTTTACAGATTTACCATTGACTTCAAAATGGCAATGGCCGACAAGCTGTCTTGCTCCTCTAAGCGAGGGTGCCATACCAAGTCGGAAAACGATATTGTCCAAACGGCTTTCCAGCAAAATCATCATATTTTCGCCGGTATTGCCGCGCTGACGGGACGCCTTTTCGTACAAATTACGGAATTGACGCTCCATCATGCCATAAGTAAAGCGGATCTTCTGCTTTTCTCGTAGCTGAATGGCATAGTTGGAAAGCTTGCGGAAACGTCCGGTGCTTCCTCCTTGGTCACTGCTTTGCCGTCCCGGAACGCTTTCGCCCAGCCGACGGTAAATCTTAAAAACTGGGCCGGTATATCTCGCCATACCGTATCAAACTCCTGAACTTCTTTTGTTATTGCACATAAACTGTTGAAACGAATTGTGCGTTTCCCAAAGGGTGGACTGAATGTCCGCCGATCGGGAGTTTCAACTTAAATACGGCGTCTTTTCTTTGGACGGCAACCGTTATGCGGTAGCGGTGTGATATCTCGGATCGACAGCACCAACAGTCCTGCGGCTGAAAGTGACCGGATGGCTGACTCGCGCCCTGATCCGGGTCCTTTGACAAGAACGGATACCTTTTGCAGTCCTAATTCCATTGCCGCTTTAGCCGCACTTGCACCAGCTTGTTGAGCGGCGAAAGGAGTGCTTTTCCGCGAACCTTTAAAACCCATCCGACCACAAGTAGCCCAACTGAGCACGTTGCCGTAGTTGTCGGTAAGAGTTATGATCGTATTATTGAAGGAGGCTTTAATATGGGCGACGCCGACGGCATCGACCTTTTCCTTCTTCTTAGTTCTTTTTTTCTCGGCTTTAGCCAAGTGAATCTCTTCTTTTGAGTGAATAACGCCGGTGAGGATAGACATTCTTGTCTGTCATCAAGCGTTCCTTTTAAGCTCTATCGACTTCAAATTGACAGACGGGAATGTCTGTCCTCCCCATAAAAGGGATTACGCTTTCTTCTTGGACGGCGACGACTTTCTCTTGGCGCGACGAGTTCGGGCATTGTTTCGTGTATTTTGCCCACGCGCTGGAAGACCCTTTTTATGCCTGGTACCGCGGTAGCACCCAATATCGATCAAACGTTTGATGTTCATTTGAACTTCGGTGCGGAGCGGGCCTTCGACCTTATACTCCTCGTTGATGATATCGCGGATCTTCTTTACCTGCTCGTCGGTAAGCGAGTCGGAATGAAGATCGGGGCTGATTTTGGCTTTGCCGAGGATCGCATTCGATGTGATCCGGCCAATGCCATAAATGTAGGTTAAAGCTATTTCGATCCGCTTGTTGCGCGGCAGGTCAACACCTGCTATTCGTGCCATTAAAAATCCTTAACTTGCGACTTAGGTTCGGTCAACCTCAGCGGGTTGACGGTGGTAAACTCTCTGGGCTGTCAACCACTGCGGGTTGACAGTGGAAAAGCAATTATCCTTGACGCTGTTTGTGCTTGGGGTTCTTACAAATAACCCGGATCACGCCTTCACGGCGAACAATCTTGCAGTTATCACAAATACGTTTAACGGAAGCTCTAACTTTCATGGCTTAGTGCCTTGGTCTTAATTTTTTAGGTTGGGCGGTCGTTAAGTGTGTAGGATAGCAGTCCGACAAACCAAAGCCCAAGCTTATTTATAACGATAAATGATGCGTCCACGCGAGAGATCGTAAGGCGAAAGTTCTATTGTAACGCGATCTCCGGGAAGAATCTTGATAAAATTCATTCGCATCCGGCCCGAAATATGAGCCAGCACGACGTGACCTTGGTCAAGCTTTACATGAAAACTGGCATTGGGTAAGGTCTCAACCACAACGCCATCCATTTTGATCGGTTCTTCCTTAGGCACGCAGTTCCTTAGTGACGCCGGTTATAACTTCCCAGGGATCTCGACCGTCCGGCAAGAGAGTTAGAATTTCAGGACCGTTATCGGTCACGGCTATCGTATGTTCAAAATGACAGCTTGGAGAAGCATCTTTCGTCGCGGCAGTCCATCCATCGGACAAGGTTTTAATGCGGTAGTCGCCTGCTGAAATCATTGGTTCGACGGCGATTGTCATGCCCGTACGAATTATGGTGTTCCCGTCATGATTGCGGAAGTTCGGTACGGATGGATCCTCATGCAATGAAGTACCGATGCCGTGTCCGACGAGACCGCGAATAACTGAAAAACCGTGTTTTTCGACATGATCCTGAACAGCGCCGCTAATATCGTTGATGCGATTACCTGGTCGTGCTTGATCGATCCCGAGGTAGAGGGCTTCGAGAGTCACTCGCCACAATTTCTTTTTTTGGTCGCTGACTTCTCCGATTAAAAAGCTTGCGGCCATATCAGAATACCAGCCGTCAAGTTCCAGTCCAGAGTCGATACCGACCACCATTCCGCTAACCAGCTTCCTTTTGGAAGGGATGCCGTGAACTACTTCCGAGTCGATCGAGATACACGTACTTGCCGGGAATGGGTACTTGGCTTCGCCGCGATATCCTTTGAAAGCTGGTCGGGCATGACGGACTCTGATAGCTTTTTCGAATGCCTTGTCGATTTCCGAAGTGACGGTATCATGCTTCATCATACTTGCGGTTTCAAGAAACACTTCAGCAAGTGCAATTCCAGCTTTCCGCATTTTTTCTATATCGCGAGGGCTTTTAAATCTTATCAATCGAGTGCATCCCGAATCCTGACGAAAACTTCTTCGGGTTTACCAAGTCCATTTACTTTGACGACACCAACATAGTCTTTATAGTAATCTATCACTGGTTTGGTCTGAGCATGATAAACCTCAAGTCTATGGGCGATTGTCGAAGGTCTGTCGTCTTCGCGCTGGTAAAGTTCTCCGCCACATTCACAGGTTCCCGTAATTCCAGACTGAGATTCGCTATAAATCCAGCCACATAACCGGCAGACTCTGCGAGCAGACAATCGCTTAATCACTTCGTCGTCGGGAAGTTCCAGCGTTACAACCTTAACATCTTCCTGTTTTACAGACTTACTGAGCCCATCAGCTTGCGAAACCGTTCGGGGAAACCCGTCGAGCAATAAGCCCTGATACCGGTGATTATGAATGTATTCGATAACAATCTTAGTGATAACATCGTCGGGAACAAGTTTGCCGGTGGTCATAAATTCTTTGGCTTTTAAGCCAATTTCAGTTCCTTCAGCAACGGCGGTGCGCAATAAATCTCCAGTAGAGAGATGCTTCAAACCGTAATATGAAGCAAGCTTTTGCGCTTGTGTCCCCTTTCCCGCTCCGGGAGGCCCCATTAGAATTACAATCATTTATTATCGCCCGAATCTTATTTATCGATTAGTGCGGGCGGTATAATAACCAGTTGTGTGCCTACATTCTCCGTGAACGACCTCGAATATGACCGCTCTTCATCAAACCTTCGTAATGTCTCATCAACAAGTGTGATTCGACCTGTTGCAAAGTATCAAGCGCCACGCCAACAATGATTAAAAGTCCGGTTCCGCCGTAGAAGGATGCGAAGTTATAGGAAACGTTAATATTCATTGTAATCAACGTGGGGAATATCGCTATAAATCCAAGTGCGATGGCGCCGGGAAGGGTAATTCTGGACAATATATTGTCGAGATATTCCGCTGTTCGTTTTCCTGGCTTAACCGAAGGTATAAGACCGCCATGCTTCTTCAAATTATTCGCAACATCAACGGGGTTGAATGCAACCGCAGTGTAGAAGTATGTGAAAAAGACGATGAGGAGCATATAGGTGGCGAGATAAACAAACGAATCACTCGAAAAACCATTCGTCATGGCATCGCGGAATCCGCCTTCCGGAAGGAAAGTTGCAATGGTTTGCGGGATGAATAAAATCGTTTGTGCAAAGATAATCGGCATTACACCAGCCGTATTGACGCGTAGCGGAATATGCGTCGATTGACCGCCATAGACTTTGCGGCCGACAACGCGTTTAGCGTATTGAACATTGATCTTCCGCTGCCCCTGTGTGAGTGCGACTACGCCGGCGATAGTAAAAAACATCACGGCAAACAGGAGAACCTCAGTCATCGGCTGGCGCAGTCCCTGACGAAGAAGCTGGTATTCGTCCAGAAAAGCGTAAGGAATGCGATCGATTATCCCTATGAAAATTATAAGTGAGATTCCATTGCCTATGCCACGTTCGGTGATTTGTTCACCGAGCCACATGATGAATACACACCCGGCGGTGAGGGTGATCATAGTCATCATAATAAAACCAAGCCCGGGGTTTGGAACGACGAGTTGGCCTTGCTGGGTAACGGGGATCTGGGTGAGGAAAATGCTGACGCCGATAGCTTGTGCCGCTGAAATTCCGACAGTCAGGTAACGTGTCCACTGGGTGATTTTCTTACGACCTTCATCACCTTCCTGTTGGATTTTCTGTAGCGCGGGAATGACTGTTCCCATCATCTGGAGAATAATCGAGGCGCTGATATAAGGCATGATACCAAGTGCAAATACGGTAGCTCGCCCGAAGTTACCTCCGGCGAACATATCGTAAAGTCCAAAAAGGGTATTCTGCTGGGCGCGAAGAAACTCTCCCAGAGCATGGGCGTTGATCCCTGGAACCGGTACGTGACCGCCGACGCGGTAGACCACGAACACGAGCAACGTAAATAGGATACGACGCTTAAGTTCAGGAATCTTGAATATGTTTTGGAATTTTTGCAGCATAAATCAGCCGCGGTCACCTGTTATCGTTGGAGTAGCGTCAGACGCCCTCATCTGACACCAAATACTATTATTATTTCAAACCTTAACTGTCACACGGGGGCGAGTGACAGCACCCCAAACTCATTGTTCAAATGTCGAGTCCTTTAGCTGACAACGTCAGGCTTGGACAGACTTGGCCTTTTTCTTAGGCTTCGGCGCAGGCCCCTTTTTTACGCGTCGGTCAAAAGGTTCGAGAGGCAATATAGTAATTTTGCCGCCTGCCGCTTCGACGGCCGCACGGGCTGTCGCTGTAATTCTATGTACGCAAAGTTCCATAACCTTCAGGGTTATCTCTGCCGGGCCCTTCCGACCCAGAATTACAATCGGACCTCGTCCAGCAACCAAGCCGACAGCTCGCAAAGTTTCGGGGTTAGCAATGCCACCTTCGAATCGGGCAAGGGAATTCAGATTAATTTCAAGATATTCAGTACGGTTGGGAACATTGAAGCCGCGTTTCGGAAGACGACGATGCATAGGCATCTGACCGCCCTCAAATCTCGCGCGTGATTTGTAACCAGATCGTGACTGAGCGCCTTTGTTTCCTTTTGTAGCGGTATCGCCATGGCCAGAGCCACGTCCGCGTCCGATACGCTTCCTATTCTTTACCGACCCTTCTGCCGGACGCAGTTGCCCTAAATCGCCTGAATCTTTATGCATTATTTATTGCCTCTGATCTTCCCGGCGCCGAAATTTGGTTCGGCAGGTGCTTCGGTTGGCTCTATCTTAACGAGATGAGCTACACTTTTCAACATTCCTCGCAAAGAGGGACAATCTACGACTACACGGCTTTGGTGAAGTTTCCGGAACCCAAGGGCACGGATAGTCCTTTTGTGGAAGTAACTATTCCCAACAGAGCTATGAATATAGGTTAATCGTACGTAATCAGACATTGACAACCTCACGACGCGGCATATCGATCAAGTCAGAAACCTTCAACCCGCGTTTGCGAGCCATCGAAGCGGCACTATAAAGCGTCTCGAGACCAGCAAATGTCGCTCTCATGACGTTTACCGCATTGCCGGTTCCGAGAGATTTACATAGAATGTCACGAACGCCAAGTGCTTCTAACACCGCTCTCGCGGCGCCGCCAGCGATGATTCCAGTTCCGGGCGAAGCGGGCTTCATAAAGACTTTGCCAGCTCCATAAAGACCCATAGTCTGGTGAGGAATTGTGCCTCCGACCATCGGGTATCTTTTCATGCCGCGCTTGGCAACGTCAGTGCCCTTGGCTATGGCGTCCACAACTTCGCGGGCTTTCCCGAGACCAAAGCCAACACGACCTTGACCATCGCCAACGACAACCAAAGCATTGAAGCTGAAGTTACGACCACCTTTAACGACTTTGGCGACCCGATTAATGTAGATCACTTTTTCGATAAGGGTCTGTTCTGAATTACTAATCTGTTCCAAAAGGAATTTCTCTTTTTCATCTGAAGGAACTGTCGACTATTTCAAAGTCAGCAGCACAACTCGCCGAATTTATCTATCTGAGTCAATCTAATTAGTTGACTCTAACTTTCTAAAACTTCAATCCGCCTTCGCGTGCGCCATCGGCAAGAGCCTTGACTCTGCCATGATAGCGTCGGCCGTTTCGGTCAAATGCGACCATCTCGATACCGTTTTGTTTAGCAAGAGCCGCAATTTGCATACCTACTGCCTTTGCTTCATCCAACTTTCCCTTCATCGCGGCAACTTTGTCACGAAGTTCAGGGCTGTTCGTAGAACATCCGGTGATGGTGCAGGATTTGACATCATTAACCAGTTGGGCATAGATATGCTTATTGCTTCGGAAAACGAGAAGCCTTGGACGTTCGCTCGTACCGAAAAGCTTTTTTAAGCCGTGTTTTTTGCGGCGTTCAAGCTGTTCTAATTTCTTTCTGACCGTGACGCGTGGATTACTCATTGGTAGCCTTATAATTACGCCCTGCCGTATGCCTGTCATACGTGGCGCGGGAGGGTCTTTGGGATCTCTTGTCGTAAATAACTTAATTGGTATGGCTTAGATGCCAGACAGCCTACTTGCCTGCTGACTTACCAGCTTTGCGTCGAACCACTTCATCGATATACTTAATTCCTTTACCGCGGAACGGTTCAGGAGGTTTAACAGCGCGAATTTTAGCGGCTACTTCTCCAACCAGTTGCTTATCTATACCGGCAACGGCGAAATTTGTCTGATTTACCACCGACAGCAATATTCCATCGGGAGGGACTATCAGCACTCGGTGTGAGAAGCCAACTTGAAGTTGGAGAGCCTTACCTTTCATCTCGCAACGGTAACCGACTCCGACAATTTCCAAGGTCTTTTTGTAGCCTTCGCTTACACCTTTTACCATATTGGCTACTAAGGTCCGTGAGAGGCCGTGGAGCGCTTTCTGTTGGCGACTATCATCTCGACGTGTCACACTCAGAGTGCTACCTTCCAGAGTGGCAGTAATGCCACTGGGCATATAATGTTCAAGTTCGCCGAGTTTTCCCTTGGCGAAAATATGTTCTCCCTGGATATCTACAGTCACTCCAGCGGGAATGTTTATCGGTGCGCGTCCTACGCGTGACATTGCCTCTACTCCTTGGACGCCGCAGGTGCGGCGATTACCATACGATACACAGTGGTTCTCCACCGATATGCAGCTTTCGAGCCTGACGATCGGTGACAATTCCAGCTGGTGTGGTTAAAATCATGGTTCCGAGACCATTCAAAACACGGGGTATTTCATCCGTGCCAAAGTAAAGTCTCCGACCGGGGCGCGATACGCGCTCGATCCCATCGATCACGCCCGTTCCGTCATCAGTATAACGGAGATAGACGCGGATGAGTCCCTGCTTGCCATCGCGGATGCGAACGTATCTTGCGATAAATCGTTCCCTAAGCAACACCTTGACGATCTCTCGCTTGAGAGTCGATTCAGGAATATCCACCGTATGATGTCTGGCGGATGATGCGTTCCTGATACGGGTGAGGAGGTCGGATATGGGGTCTGACATGCTCATTGTGTTATTCCTCCTCTACCAGCTTGCTTTAGTAATGCCGGGAATCATTCCGGCGAGAGCCAACTGCCTGAAGCAGAGGCGGCAAAGGCCGAAACGTCGCATGTAGGCTCGCGGACGACCGCATCGCCGACATCGGCTGTAACTGCGTACGGCGAACTTTGGCGTTCGACGTTGCTTGGCTATCAATGATTTCTTTGCCATCTGCGGCTTTAATTCAATCTCTTAAAATTGTCTATCAAATTAATGGCGATAAATATATCGCCTTACCCAGGCGGGCTTACGCTGTTGGGGAATCTCCAGTACGTCGTCTGAAGGGAAACCCAAGTCCTTTGAGAAGCTCGAGCGCTTCTTCGTCGTTTCTGGCGCTCGTGGCTATGCAAATGTCCATGCCGTGCATTTTGACGATCTTATCGTAATCGATCTCTGGGAAGATAATCTGTTCTTTAATCCCAAAGTTGAAATCGCCTCGTCCGTCAAACGATTTGTCGGAAATGCCTTTGAAGTCACGGATACGAGGGATCACGACGGAGATCAGTCGATCAAGAAATTCATACATCCGAAAACCGCGAAGGGTAACACGACAGCCGACAACCATTCCCTCACGAAGTTTGAAATTTGAGATTGATTTTCGCGCTCGAGTCAGTACTGGTTTCATGCCTGAAATGGATCGTAATTCTTCCTGCAGAGATTCAGCAAATTTCTGATCGGAATGCAATCCGCCAACACCTACGTTTAGAACTACTTTCTCGAGTCTCGGCACCAGCATAACATTCGAGAAGTTAAACCGCTTCATCAAACTGCTGACGACCTGATCTTTATAGACTTTCTTCAAACGAGGAACGTAGTCCTTGGGGACAGGAGCGGAGGCTTCGCCTTTAAATGGCTTGGCCGCGCCCTTTTTCTCGACCTTATCGGTCGAGGGCTTCGGGGCTTTGGGCCCCTTTTTTGATTGTATTTCTTTTTCTGCCATTACTCTTCTCACCCGACCAATGTTTCGCCGGATTTCTTAGAGACACGAACGCGGATCGATTTTCCTTCTACGTTCAGCTCTTTATATCCGATGCGGGTAGGTTGGCCGATTTTCGGGTCAATTACCATTACGTTGGAGGCGTGGATCGTTCGTTCTTTTTCGACGATGCCCCCTTGGGGAACCTTTTGATTCGGCTTGGTGTGCCGTTTCATGAACGCGACGCCTTCGACGACAATACGATTACGTTCGGGAAATACCTTTAGCACCTTGCCTCTTTTGCCGGAGTCATTACCGGAGAGGACAAGGACTAAATCTCCTTTTCGAACAAAGAGACGATTTCCCTTGATCTTGTCGATGTGTTTTATTAATGCCATTTTATAATACCTCCGGAGCCAGGGAAACGATCTTCATGTATCGCTTATCGCGAAGTTCACGGGCGACCGGTCCAAATATACGGTTCCCGATCATCTCAAGTTTATCATCGATAAGCACGCAAGCGTTTTCATCGAATCGGATGTAGGAACCATCTTTGCGGCGAATTTCCTTGGCTACCCGTACAACTACCGCTTTAGAAACGGAGCCTTTTTTTATTTTCGAGGTTGGCGTAGCGCTTCTAACCGACACGACGATGATATCGCCAAGGGAAGCGTACTTTTTATTCGTTCCACCAAGCAGACGAAAACAGTTTACTCGCTTTGCGCCGGTATTATCAGCGACAATTAATTGAGTTTCTTCTTGAATCATTTCTTATTTTTCCGGCAGTGGGCAAAAGATTTCTGTTTTATTAGACTCAAACTCTCTTCACACGTTCGTCGAAATTCCCTGAAGGCGATGTTTCGAGATCGTACTAATTAGAGTTGGTAGGGTAGTCTCTGCCCTTTACGCTTTCCGTTCGATGACTTCCAACAGACGCCACCGCTTAAGTGCGGAGAGCGGCCGACATTCGATGATTCGCACCCGGTCGCCTTCACGGCAGGTATTTTCTGCATCGTGCGCAAGGAATTTCTTTGAGCGGGTGAGGAATTTTTTATAGACAGGGTGTGGTAAACGGCGTTCAACCTTTACCGTGATCGTTTTATCCATTTTAATGGAAGTTACGACGCCTAACTGCACCTTCTTGTGAGTCCGCTGTTCCAATCTTACTCCGCTCTTCTGGCTGCCCGGGCTGCGCGGGCTGCCGCGACCCCCAAGTCAAGCTCTTTCTTGATAGTCAACATTCTTGCGAGGTCCCGTCGTACTTTTCGCACTGTGACAGTATTTTCCAGCTGGTGCAGGGAGTGCTGGAATTTTAAATTTGCGAGTTCTTCCGATGTATCATGAATTTTGGCAGAAAGTTCAACTGCACTCAGATCTCGTATTGCTTTAGTTTTCATATCAGGCTGTCTCACTCCTTGCCACAAACCTACAGGAAATAGGAAGTTTATTAGCCGCAAGACGCATCGCTTCGCGAGCCAATTCCTCGGTTACTCCTTCCAGCTCGAACATCACCCGACCTGGCAGGACCACGGCAACCCAGTACTCAGGAGCGCCTTTTCCTTTACCCATACGAGTTTCGGCAGGCTTCTTTGTGACCGGTTTGTCGGGAAATATTCTTATCCACATTTTGCCGCCACGTTTGACGTGACGAGAGATGGCGATACGAGCCGCCTCAATTTGCCGGGATGTGATCCATGCTGGTTCGAGAGCTTTCAAGCCAAACTGCCCAAAAGCTACTGTCGAACCGCGTTCAGCTTTTCCTCTGCGGTTGCCGCGGTGAATGCGGCGAAATTTCATTCTCTTCGGTGCAAGCATTTACAGTTTTCCGATTGCCTTAGCTGTGCGCTTCACGTTCGTTGCGATGACCCAGGATTTCTCCCTTGCATATCCAGACCTTGACACCGATGGTCCCCATGGCCGTGTATGCAACTTTCTGGCTGTAGTCGATGTCTGCCCGGAGGGTATGAAGCGGAATACGACCATCCTTGTAGCTCTCCGTGCGGGACATTTCCGCTCCTCCGAGGCGTCCGCTGCAGGTAATTTTTACACCCTCTGCACCGATACGACGCGTTGATTGCAATGCTCGCTTCATAGCACGCCGGAACGAGACGCGTCCCTCGAGCTGTTTGGCGAGTGTTTCGGCAACCAACGATGCCTCAAGTTCAGGTCTTTTAATTTCAATAATATTGATCTGAACTTCTTTTCCAGTTAACCGCTTCATCTCGTCACGAAGCTTATCGACATCCTGACCCTTGCGGCCTATAACGACGCCGGGCCGAGCAGTGTTGATGTTGATTGTGACCTGCTTGAGTGTCCGCTCGATTTCGATGCGGGCAATGCTTGCGTTTTGAAGACGTTTCTCGAGATAGTTGCGAAGGAAAATATCCTCCGCCAACTTGTCCGCGAATTTACGCTCATCGAACCAATTCGACAACCATGTCTTATTGATTCCGAGTCGAAAGCCAACGGGATGTGTTTTCTGTCCCACGAATTCTCTTATCTTAGACGAATACCAGCGATGTTAGCGCTTGAAATATTTCTACCCCCCACGACGATCACGTCCGTAACTAATCTGTTTTAAACCAGTTCCATTTGCTTGCGAACACTGATAATCTATCGATTATTGAGATTTCTCAGCAACTTTCTTTACCTTCGGGACCGGGGCAAGTTTTTTCTTCGGTTCATTTACAGCAACCTGTGCTGAAAGTATAACTGTCAGGTGGCTCGTTCTTTTCATGATTCTGAACGCTCTCCCCATTGCGCGGGGTCTCCAGCGTTTCTGAGTCGGACCCTCATCGACACGAATCTCGTGGATAAAAACTTCGGATGGGTCGAGCCTTGAGGCTTCATCGCGTTGCATCATATTAGCGAGCGCCGAACGCACAGTTTTTTCTACGGGAGACGAGGCGCGCTTTAGAGAGTACGTCAGGGTATCAACAGCCTCACTTACCTTTTTGCCGCGAACGAGATTGGCAACCAGACGCATTTTTCGTGGAGTAATTCTAACCCAACGAGCGATGGCTTTCGATTCGAGACGAGTCGTTTGTGTTTCGCTCATGATTACTTCACCTTAGTCGCTTTGTCGGTTTTCTTACCGCCGTGTGCGCGAAATGTGCGCGTTGGCGAAAATTCGCCGAGCTTGTGACCGACCATATTTTCAGTAACGAAGACTGGCAGGAATTTCTTACCGTTATGAACAGCAAGTGTGTGTCCTACGAAATCTGGCGGGATCATAGATCGTCGCGCCCATGTCTTCACAACCTTCTTTTGATTGACTCGATTAAGCACTTCGATTTTTTCGAAGAGTTTCGCGTCAATAAAGGGCCCTTTCTTAAGGGACCGCGCCATAATAGTGCCTCGTTAACTCAGTCGATACAACAGACATTAACGTCTGTTTAGAAATTCAAATTATTGGTGACAGACAAGAATGTCTGTCGTACTGCAAAGCGGACTACTTCTTTCGACGCTCGACAATATAACGGTTCGACGATTTATTTTTCCGTGTCTTATATCCCTTAGTGGGCTTACCCCAAGGAGTGCAGGGATGACGACCACCGGACGAACGTCCTTCACCACCACCCATCGGGTGATCGATAGGGTTCATTGCGACCGCTCTACTGTGTGAACGTCTTCCAAGCCAGCGGGCGCGTCCAGCTTTACCCAGTGATATCTGCTCGTGGTCAATGTTACCAACCTGGCCAATAGTAGCCAGACAGTTGCGATTGAAGTTGCGTATTTCGCTTGATGGCAGACGTAAAAGGACAAATTCACCGTCCTTCGCCATAACTTGCGCCGCTGAACCGGCGCCCCGTGCGATTTGCGCGCCCTTACCGGGTTTCATTTCAATACTGTGGACAAAGGTTCCGAGTGGGATTTCGGCGAGTGCCATGGCATTGCCAGGCTGAACTTCGAGGCCGGTTCCACGTTGAATCACGTCGCCGGCTTTCATACCCTGCGGAGCTATAATATAACGCTTTTCTCCATCAACATAAAAGAGTAATGCGATATTTGCTGAGCGATTCGGATCATATTCGATAGAATGAACAGTTGCAGGAATTCCGACCTTATTGCGCTTGAAGTCAATAAGTCGGTATTCGCGCTTATGACCACCACCTCGATGAAAGGAGGTGACACGCCCAAGATTGTTTCGACCGCCACTCTTCGGCAGTGGGCGAAGAAGACTCTTCTCTGGGGTGCGCTTGGTCAGTTCGCTGAAATCAGGCGATACTGTAAAGCGCATCGAAGGAGTGTACGGTTTATGTGATTTAACTGGCATAGTTTTTAAATATGATAGCGATAATGATGATAGCGATGATGATCCCGATGATGGTCGATACTGTTCTGGTTCTTATCAGATAATATAGTACCTCACCGAACATCTATGCGTTCTCGAACAATTCGATTTTCTCGTCCTTAGCTAACGTAACCACCGCTTTTTTACGATCCGGGCGTCGTCCGCTGAACCGCCCCATGCGCTTAATTTTCCCCGGAAGCGTGATCGTACGAATTGATGTAACGTGAACTTTAAATCGTTCCTCAACAGCACGTTTTATTTCGATTTTGCCAGCTCTTAGCTCAACCTCGAAGACGTACTTATTTAGTTTCTCCTGCATCCTCGTTACTTTTTCAGTAACCATAGGTTTGCGGATGATGCTCAGCAGACTACTCATGGGCGAGTCCCTCCGTAAGGCTGTTCAATGCAGACCGGCTGATAATCAGGTGACGGGCGCGGAGAATGTCGTAAGTTGAAGCGCCTAAACCGTCTTTAACCGTTAGACGAGGAATATTCCGGCATGATTTCACAACCATCGGTTTATTACCGTCTAAAAGAATAAGGGCTGATTGACCAACTGTTTTAAAGGATATCAAGGCGTCGGCGATTTTCTTGGTCTTAGGAGTTTCGAAATTGAAATCTTCGACTATATCGATGAAGCCCTTTTGAGCCTTGAGTGAGAGTGCGGTTCGTCGAGCTAACCGCTTGACTTTGATCGGGAGCTTAAGCAAATGGTCATGGGGTTGTGGTCCGTGCATTGTCCCACCGCCGACCCAGACGGGTGAACGATTTGAACCTGCGCGAGCTCCGCCGCTTCCTTTTTGCTTCTTAGGTTTCCTGCCACCGCCGGATACTTCATCGCGGGTTTTGGTGGCATGTGTTCCCTGCCGTTTGTTGGAAAGTTCGACCTTTACGGCTAAGTACATCACATGATCGTTGCGAGGGAGTCCAAAGAGAAGTGGATCAAGGTCGATTGTTTCTCCGGTCGGAGTTCCATCAAGCCGCCTTACAGGGAGCGAGATTTTGACAAGGTTTTCTTTGTCAAGCGCCATTGCTTTAGCTCCCCTTCTTCGATTTACAGACCGTTAAAATTCCGCCTTGTGCACCAGGGACTGCTCCACGGACAAGCAGGAGCCCGTGCTCTAAATCAAGTCCTATTATCTGGAGATTTTTAGTGGTGACTCGACTCCCGCCCATCCGACCCGCCATTCTCTGACCTGGCCAGGTTCGAGCTGGATCGGAATGCGATCCGATAGAACCGGGACCTCGGAAAGCTTCATGCGTTCCGTGTGTTTGGTTTGGACGCTGAAAGTGATGGCGCTTAATTACGCCAGCGTAACCCTTGCCCTTAGATGTTCCAATGATATCGACCTTCTCACCAACCTTGAAAAGGTCGATGGTGAAGATCTGCCCCGGAGTAACTTCGCCGGAGAAACCGCGGAACTCTTTCAAAACCTTTACCGGATCAACTCCAGCCTTTTTGGTGTGACCAGCCATCGGTTTAATGGTACGCTTGGGATCTCTTTTTCCAAAGCCGAGCTGTATAGCGTTATAGCCGTCGGTTTCAGTCGTTTTAATTTGAACGACCGGGCAGGGACCAACTTCAATTACTGTTACGGGAGTAAGGCGTCCATTGTCGAAGATGGAACTCATTCCGCGTTTTTTTCCAAGCAGCCCTATCATGTCTTGATCTCGATATCGACACCGGCAGGCAATTCGAGACGCATGAGGGCGTCGATTGTGCGCGGTGAGGAGTTTAAAATGTCGATTAATCTTTTATGAATTCGCGTCTCGAATTGTTCACGCGACTTCTTATCTACGTGCGGACTGCGTAGAACCGTATAGACACGCCTCTTTGTCGGAAGCGGGATTGGGCCAGAAATGGCCGCGCCGGTTGCTCGCGCCGTACGGATGATCTTTTCTGTTGACTTGTCGATCAAGTTATGATCGTAAGCCTTCAGCTTGATGCGGATAGTTTGACCCGCCATTGCTTTTCAAAGCTCCATTATATTGGATGGGTGATAACTGCGGCAATCCTCGGGAATATTATGCCAATATTATAAGATTTTAAAGCTGAACCAATACATTACGAAATTCAGATGGCACCATCGCAATTCCCGAACCGCAAAGAAGTGCCGGAATTTTTAAGTGGCTCCGGCAAAGCCATTTCAACTAATTCGTCTGGATTGTGAGCGCCTGGCCAGCATCATCCGCATTGGCTGAAGTTTCCGAGTGAAAGGATTAATTAATAATCCAAACTCTTCTAACGTAATCACTCCCAGAAGCGCTTCATCTTCCTCTTCACCCAAAATCACCGGTGTGTACCCTTCCATCTTCTCGATGGTGATCTGGCATTCCGACATAGACCTTGTTATCCGTGTTCCATCCGCCAGCGAGAAGGATTCCTTCCTTTTGGGCTTAAGCCCCAGTTTTCGCCACGTGAGACTTGGTAGCAGAGTGTATTGAGACCCAGTATCTACAAGGAATTCAAGTACTTCTTCTCCTTTGGGACCGACGACCTTGGCGCTGTACATCACTATTCCCATCGAACTCCTTATGCCATTATCATGCGCATTGGTTGGAGCTGTCGTTTGAAAGGATTAAGAATAAGTCCCATGTTTTCCAGCGTAATCACTCCTAGCAACGCTTCATCCCCACCTTCGCCAAGGATGACCGGCGTATGGGCTTCGTCTTCACCAAATTCAAAGAGACATTCAGAAATTTTGCGAATCATGCTCGAGCCATCCGCAAGCGAGAAGGACATCTCCTTTTTTGGCTTCAGACCAATCTTCCTCCAAATTGCTTCAGGCAACAGTGAATAAGTTGCCCCGCTATCGACCAGAAATTCAAGTTCCACACTGCCTTCTGGACCCGATACTTTTGCAATGACAGAAACTAACCCCATTTTGCCTCCCAGAAGAAATTCCGTAAACAACGAGTCTGTCGGGAATCTCCCGACAGACTCAAAATATTCTACGAAAGCACCTTCGTCACCATACCAGCGCCGACCGTGCGGCCACCTTCTCGAATGGCGAAGCGAACCTGCTCCTCCATCGCTATCGGGGCGATAAGCTCAACCTTGATATCGACGTTGTCGCCCGGCATGACCATCTCACGGCCCTCGGGAAGCTCGACTGCCCCAGTAACGTCCGTCGTTCGGAAGTAAAACTGCGGTCGATAACCCTTGAAAAACGGCGTATGACGACCACCCTCTTCCTTCGAAAGCACGTAGATTCTGCCCTCAAACTTCGTGTGAGGCGTGATCGATCCCGGCGCCGCTATCACTTGACCGCGCTCAATCGATTCCTTGTCGATCCCGCGAAGAAGCAAACCACAGTTATCACCCGCACGACCCTCATCAAGTAGCTTACGGAACATCTCTACGCCCGTCACGACTGACTTCTTCGTGGGAACAAAACCTACAAGCTCAACTTCGTCGCCGACGTGGATGATCCCACGCTCGATTCGACCCGTCGCTACAGTCCCGCGACCGGTAATCGAAAATACGTCCTCGACCGGCATCAGGAAAGGCTTGTCGATCGCACGTACAGGCTCCGGTATGAAGCTGTCAACTGCGTCCATCAGTTCCATGATGCACGCGGTGTGCGCATCGTCGTCGGGATAGTTCATCGCGTTCAAAGCCGACCCACGGATGATGGGTGTCTTGTCGCCAGGGAACTGATATTGATTCAGAAGGTCCCGCATTTCAAGCTCAACAAGATCAAGAATCTCCGCATCATCGACAAGATCGACCTTGTTCATGAAAATCACGAGATGCGGTACGCCGACCTGACGAGCTAAAAGGATATGTTCGCGGGTCTGAGGCATCGGGCCGTCATCGGCAGAGACGACTACTATCGCGCCGTCCATCTGAGCCGCGCCGGTGACCATATTCTTGATATAGTCGGCATGCCCGGGGCAGTCAACATGGGCGTAGTGACGATTCTCGGTCGAATACTCGATGTGAGCCGTGTTGATCGTTACGCCACGAGCGCGCTCTTCGGGAGCGTTATCGATTGAATCGAACGAACGAATTGCGGAAAGACCCTTCTTGGCGAGCACCATGGTGATCGCTGACGTCAAGGTCGTCTTGCCGTGATCTACGTGACCGATTGTACCAATATTGACGTGCGGCTTATTCCGCACAAATTTCTCTTTTGCCATCTCTTAATGTTCCGGTCTGGTTTTTGCCAAATCCCAGTTCGGGTTGGCTTGCTATATTTTAAGTATAAATATCTGTTTTGATCTGTCGAGCGTGACTATCGCGAATGCTTTTCGATCATTTCGGTTTGAATGTGCGTTGGAACTGGTTCGTAACGAAGGAATTCCATCGTAAACAATGCTCGTCCTTGAGTTTGCGATCTTAGCGAAGTTGCATAACCGAACATGTTCGAAAGTGGCGATTCGGTCAGAACTACCTGTGCATCGTTGCGAACGTCGATGCCCATAATTCGGGCGCGACGGCTATTCAGATCGCCGACAACATCCCCAAGATAGATGTCCGGAGTGACAACTTCGAGCTTCATAATCGGTTCGAGAATAATTGCACCGGCACGTTTTACTGCATCCTGAACCGCCATTGATCCAGCGATTTTGAAGGCTAATTCTGAGGAGTCAACCTCGTGGTAACTGCCGTCAAGCAATGTTACTGTTACGTCGATCAGGTGGTAGCCAACCAATACCCCATTTTCGAGAGCTTCGCGCGCGCCGCGATTAACTGGTTCGATGTACTCACGGGGAATAGTGCCGCCAACAGTTTTATTCTCGAAGTGGTAACCGCTTCCTTTTTCGCCTGGTTCGACTCGTAGTTTGACGTGACCATACTGGCCATGACCACCGGTCTGGCGGACATATTTGGCTTCGGCTTCGGCCACGCGAGTGATCGTTTCGCGGTAAGCGACGTGAGGCCGACCCTGGTGAACAAGTACGCCAAATTCGCGTTTCATTCGTTCTACGAGAACTTCAAGATGAAGCTCACCCATTCCGGCGATTAAAGTCTGGCCTGATTCAGGATCGGTGCGAACACGAAATGTCGGGTCTTCGTCGGAAAGTTTGCTTAGCGCCTCAGCGAGTTTATCCTGATCAAGTTGGCTTTGAGGTTCAACTGTTATCGAAATAACTGGTTCGGGGAAGTTCATTCTCTCGAGGACTATCGGGTGCTTCGCATCGCAAAGCGTGTCGCCAGTTCGCGTATCTTTGAAGCCAATGGCGGCAACGATATCCCCGGCAAAAACCTCGGTGACGTCTTCACGCTTATTAGCGAACATCCTGACAATGCGATTAAAACGTTCTCGCTTGCCGTTAGTTGAATTAAGAACCTGTTCGCCAGAGCGAATACTGCCCGAGTAAATCCTGAAGTACGTCAATCGACCCATATAAGGATCAGTTGTGATTTTAAAGGCCAACGCCGAAAAGGCTCCATTGGGATCGGCGGGACGTTCTTCCTGAATCTCTGTTTGTGGGTGATGACCGACTACAGCCTTGACGTCCAGAGGGCTTGGCAGGAAATCCAGTACTGCATCAAGGAGCGGTTGTACGCCCTTAAAACGAAATGACGATCCACAAAGAACCGGAGTAACTTTGCCCTGAATCGTCGCTTGACGCAACGCGGCAACGATCTCCTCAACAGCTATCGGGTGTCCTTCAAGGAATTTCTCCATCAAGGTATCGTCGATATCGCTGACAGATTCGAGAAGTTTTTCACGCCAAATCAAGGACGTTTGAATCATATCGGGCGGGATATCACCATCATCGGCATGTAATCCAAAACTGTCTTCGCGGAAGGTGACTGCCTTCATGCGAATAAGGTCGATCATTCCGTTGAAAAGTTCGCTCTGGCCAATCGGTATCTGAAGTGGGATCGGCGTTGCTCCGAGACGTTCCTTAATCATACGAACGACGCGATAAAAATCAGCGCCGGAGCGGTCCATTTTGTTGATATAAGCTATGCGGGGGACATTATAACGATCGGCCTGCCGCCAAACGGTCTCAGACTGTGGTTCAACGCCACCAACAGCACAGAAAATTGCCACCGCGCCGTCAAGGACGCGAAGGCTTCGCTCGACTTCGGCGGTAAAATCAACATGTCCCGGCGTATCGATGATATTGATCTGGTAGTCTTTCCAGGGGCAGGTGGTCGAAGCTGAGGTGATTGTAATGCCTCGCTCGCGTTCCTGATCCATCCAGTCCATCACCGCGGTCCCTTCATGGACCTCGCCCATCTTATAGGTACGGCCTGTATAATAAAGGATTCGCTCAGTCGTGGTGGTCTTTCCGGCGTCGATATGAGCCATGATTCCGATATTTCGGATCATTGCCAAATCGATCTTGGGATTACTTTCGACGCCTTTGCCGGTCAACGACTTTGCCTTTCCGTTGGTGCGTACATTTATTGGTGTAGCTGTTAAGCTCTCTGCCACTTAATTTATTTCTTTCGAGTTCTTTAGAGAGAAAAAGACAGCCGCAAGGCTGTCTTCCAGTAGAAAGAGCTCACCCTTGTTGCTATGCGAGATAATATCCATGCCAGTACGACAGACATTCTTGTCTGTCGATGGCTATTCTTCGACAGTTTGGACAGACAAGAATGTCTGTCGTACTACCAAACAGTAGTATGTCGATCAAAACGGTCTCCGTGTTACGGAAACAAAATTTAAAAGTCCCCCGACCCCATCTCAATACCCCCGCCCAACGTCGGCCGGCGCCAACGGTTTAGTCAGAACACCGCAGGTGCGGCGTCTCAATTATATTCTGCTGTCCGTTCAGCAGGACAGGCGAAGCGCCTGTCAACTCTAACTTGAACTCGATTCGATCAGCTTTTTAGTCTCCTGAACAATCGAGACGAATGAAAAACAGAGAGAACTTCGATTTCCGCCCCAGTGATTCGGTACATCACTCGATATCTGCCGTAAAAATACTCCCGAATATCAGGGTTACCGATTTCGGTGACTATGCGCCCCGATCTTGGGTGCAATGCGGCTGAGTGAGCCGTGGTTTTTATAGCCGTTATTGTGCTACGAGCATATCTTGGAGAATCTTGCGCAATAAACTCGAAGATATCCTCCAAATCGCTTCCCGCACCTTCCGTCCAACGCACACGCATTATAGACCGAATCTTCGATCCAATTCCTCTTCATCAACGAATCTGCCCGCTTCGGCGTCGGCAATCCCACGTTCCACTTTCGCTCGCACAAGTATTGCTTCAATGATCATTTCAACATCGACCGGGTCAGGAAGAGATCGGATCGCGTCAAATACGGATGTTTTTGAAAGTGTAGCCAATGGATGCGCTGTCATTTGACACTCCTGAAAAGTCCGAGTAATCCCTTCATCCTACCACCTGAAATGCGCAAACGCTCTATTCGCTTCAGCCATCTTAAGCGTGTCTTCGCGCTTCTTGATGGTCGAGCCTTCGCCGTTCGCCGCCGCAATCAACTCACTGGCGAGATTTGCCGCCATTGTATGTTCCTGACGGGCTCGTGCATAATTCAGGATCCAGCGAATCGCAAGTGCCTGCTGGCGTGAACCGCGGACTTCAACCGGGACCTGATAAGTTGAACCGCCGACACGTCGAGACTTCACCTCAACCGGTGGACGAGCGTTGTCGATAGCCTTGCGAAAGACATCGATACCGTTCAGCTTGGTACGTTTGGCAATTATCTCGAAAGAATCGTAAAAAATTCCTTCGGCGGTCGATTTCTTGCCCATCTTCATAATTGAATTGATGAACTTTGAAACGAGAATGTCGCCATATTTCGGATCGGGATTAATTTCCCGTTTTACTGCACGTTTTCGCCGTGACATATAGCTCTAATTGTTCTGTTGTTGAGACCGGACAATTCCGGTATTATCATGAAAAACCGCCTGACCTTTTAGACCCAACGGCCGTTGTCGGCAGTCGGGCAGAATGCCTGACGGCAGAATGCTACTTCTTTCGCTTCGTTCCGTACTTGGAACGACCCTGTTTACGGCTGGCGACACCGGCCGAGTCAAGGGTTCCGCGGATGATATGATATCTGACGCCGGGCAGGTCTTTAACGCGACCGCCACGGATTAACACAATCGAGTGTTCCTGAAGGTTGTGACCTTCGCCAGGAATGTAGCTGGTAACCTCTATTCCGTTCGATAAGCGAACACGAGCAACCTTGCGGAGCGCTGAATTCGGTTTCTTAGGCGTAGTCGTATAGACACGCACACAGACTCCGCGTTTTTGCGGGCATTGCTGCAACGCTGGCGCCATACTTTTTGCTTTCTTAGTAGTACGGCCTTTGGTAACCAATTGATTCAGGGTCGGCAAAACGTTCCTTTCGAACTCGGATAAGATCTATTGTTCTTCTTGCTTAGGGATATATCCCTCATTTTCCCAGGAAACTCTAATCTACGATTCCGTAAACGGTTTGTCAACCGTTATCATATCTAAATCTTCACTTAGCTCCGATTCGGAGATTTCTAACGCGATTTGGTCCAAATCTGGCATCAAGTCTAAATCGGGGTCCAGTGGTTCAATTTCCGAAGTAATGTCGCCGCGCAGTAGCTCTTCGGCGGCAATGGCGGCAATTTTTATTTCCTCTTCAAGGTCTTCCTGTACAGGAATAACGTGGAGATCAGCATCTTCACCCTCGGGAGCCTTCACGACAAGTGTACGATATCGCATGAGACCCGTTCCAGCCGGAATGAGATGCCCCATGATTACGTTTTCTTTCAAGCCGCGCAACATATCTGTCTTCCGCTCCACCGCCGCATCGGTCAATACGCGGGTTGTCTCTTGGAATGAAGCCGCAGAAATGAAACTTTCGGTAGCAAGAGAAGCTTGGGTTATACCGAGAAGAATTTGTTGATATCTTGCAGGTTGAGTGGGTCGAGTCTCGGGTTCCTTGCCTTCGATCTTCTTTATTCGCCGTGTTTCGCGACCGAACGCGGCACGATCTACCAAGTCTCCGATCTCAAACTTCGAATCTCCCGGATCGAGGATGATTACCTTACCGATCAGGGTTTTATTCTCTTTATTAAGACGCGAAAAATCAACTTGATCTCCTTCGAGATACATGGTGTCGCCCGGATCCTCAAGACGCACCTTTTGCATCATTTGACGCACGATTACTTCGATGTGTTTGTCGTTAATTCGTACACCTTGAAGTCGATAGACGTCTTGAATCTCGTTGACAAGATATTCCTGCACTTTTTGATGGCCAAGAATTAAAAGAATATCCTGTGGCGAAACGGCTCCTTCGGTTAATCGTTCACCAGCGGTGACATGTTCGCCGTCGTGGACAAGCAGATGCCGACCAACGGGAATCATGTATTTTTTCTGCTCAGAAGATACTGTTGGCGTCACGGTAATTTCACGAACGCCGCGCCTTAACTGCCCGAATTTTACAATACCATCAATTTCTGTAACAATAGCTGGATCTTTGGGTCGGCGAGCTTCAAACAACTCCGCCACGCGCGGCAAACCACCGGTGATGTCCTTGCTCTTCGAAGACTCTCGCGGAATTTTGACGATTGCGTCACCAGCTTTAACCATCTGGTTATCCGTAACCATCATCAATGCCCCAATCGGCAAGATATACTGACCTGAAGATATCCCATCCGGGCCGACAATATGGATATGCGGGTTTAATCGGCGGTCTTTTGATTCAGTGATGACACTCATCCGCTGACCTGTGGACTGGTCAGTCGATTCCAAGACGGTCAGTCCGTCCTTGATATCGTGATATTGCACCATACCAGCATTTGCCGCGAGAATAAACGCTGAGTAGGGATCCCACGTAAAGAGGATCATTCCGGTAGTAACTTTTGCGCCATCTTGCGCTTGAATAGTCGCTCCGTAAGGTACGGAGTACTCGGCAAGCTTGCGTCCGTTATCATCGATCAAACGAATGAATCCACTTCGACGAAGCGCCACAAAGGTACCGTCATCGCGAGGAATTCCTTCGATATTTACCCAGGCAACGGTACCGTCACCTTTTGCCATAACTTGGGATTCGGCGGCTACCAAACTTGCAGTACCACCGATATGGAACGTTCTCAAAGTAAGCTGAGTGCCGGGTTCACCGATCGATTGAGCGGCTATAACGCCAACTGCTTCGCCAATGTTGACGATTTTACCGCTGGTAAGATTTGTTCCATAACACGATGCACAGACGCCTGTTTCAGCTTCGCAAGCGAGAACGGAACGGATGGTAATTTTGGCGATCCCCGAGGCGGCAATTAATTGAGCTTCTTTTTCCTTTATCAACGTATTGCCAGGAATCAACAGCTCGTTCGTATCAGGATCGAAAATGTCCATCGCGGTAATGCGACCAAGAATCCTGGCGAACAATTGCTCGGATATTTCTTCACCTTCCTTGGAAGCCTCGACTGTCGAACCTTTATTGGTTTTGCAGTCGTAGGATGAGATGATCATATCCTGTGCCACATCGACCAGTCGCCGCGTGAGATAACCGGCATCTGCTGTTTTAAGCGCGGTGTCGGCAAGACCTTTACGAGCGCCGTGTGTCGAGATGAAATATTCGAGAACTGTCAGACCTTCCTTGAAGTTGGCAGTAATCGGTTGCTCAATGATCTCGCCCTTTTGGCCGGTCATCGTCTTTTGAGGCTTGGCCATAAGACCACGCATACCGGCAAGCTGGCGGATCTGCTCCTTCGATCCACGCGCTCCCGAATCCGCCATCATGAAGAGCGGATTAAAACCCTTTTGCGACAGTTTCATGTGCTGGAACATCGCCTCGGCAACATCATTGTTGGTGTGGGTCCAGAGGTCGATGATCATATTATAACGTTCACCGTCGGTGATAAGTCCCATTTCGTACTGGCCTTGAATTTCTTCGACTCGATTTTGCGCCAGCAAGATTAATTGGGTTTTCTCAAAGGGGACTTCGATGTCGGAAAGGCTGATCGAAAGTCCACCCTTAGTTGAGGACTTGAACCCAAGACTTTTCAGTGCGTCAAGGTAAGCGGCGGTGCCGTCGAAGCTAACTTCAGAAAACACCTGTAGAACGATCTCTTCAAGTCGCTTCTTTGTTATCAGCTCATTGAAGTATTTAAATCCTTTAACGCCTACGGGCAATATATCGTTGAACATTAGACGTCCGGTTGACGTCTCGATTATTGTCCCATTCACGCGAACTTTAATTGGTGCGTGCAAAGAGATTGCGCCAGCCGATTGAGCGATCAGCGCTTCGCGTGGTGACGAGAATACTTTCCCTTCACCCTTGGCGCCAGGCATAAGTTTTGTGATATAGTAACATCCGAGAACGATATCTTGCGACGGAATCGCTATCGGACGACCATTAGCAGGATTGAGAATATTCCGCGGCGCAAGCATCAGAAGTCGGGCTTCGATTTGCGACTCGTAGGAAAGAGGAATATGGACTGCCATCTGGTCACCGTCAAAGTCGGCATTAAAAGCCGCGCAGACCAACGGGTGAAGACGGATAGCCTTACCCTCAATCAGTTGTGGTTGAAATGCTTGAATGCCGAGCCTGTGCAGAGTAGGAGCACGGTTAAGAAGAACAGGATGATCCTGAATTATCTCTTCAAGAAGCTCCCAGACCACATCAAGTTTACGCTCAACCATTCGTTTGGCAGATTTGACTGTCTTGGTGTAGTCTCGTTCGATCAGCTTACGGATGATAAACGGCTTAAACAGTTCAACTGCCATATGCTTGGGCAAACCGCATTCGTGGAGTTTTAGCTCGGGTCCCACCACAATGACTGATCGACCGGAATAATCGACGCGCTTGCCAAGCAAATTCTGACGGAAGCGACCTTGTTTACCGCGCAGATTATCTGAGAGCGATTTCAGTGGGCGATTGCCATCAGAACGCATCGCTACTGATTTTCGACCGTTGTCGAATAGCGAGTCAACCGCCTCTTGAAGCATCCGCTTTTCATTGCGCAGAATTACATCAGGCGCTTTGATCTCGATCATCTTGCGAAGTCGGTTGTTACGAATAATCACGCGACGATAGAGATCATTCAAATCGGAGGTCGCAAACCGACCGCCATCAAGCGGCACGAGTGGTCGCAGATCGGGCGGAACGATGGGAATTACCTTCAATACCATCCATTCCGGGCGATTTCCACCATCATGACTGCTGGTCATAAACGCTTCGATGACACGCAGACGCTTGATAAGGTCTTGCTTGCGCTGTATGGATGTTTCGATGGCGATCTGACGTCGGAAGTCACGCGACATCGTCACGACGTCAACCCGTTTGAGCATTTCCAGTATTGCTTCACCACCCATCAAAGCGATAAACTTGTTTGGGTCGATGTTGGGCAACAAGCGATTCTCGTAGCCTACCTGATCGAGAATGTCATTGTATTCGGTCTCGGTCAGTACTTCGCAGAATCTTTTGCCGGTATTACCAGGCTGAATGACTGCAAATGCTTCGTAGTAGATAATTTTTTCGAGTTCGCGTCCGCTGATTCCAAGCAGATTGCCGATCTTGGAGGGCAATGACTTGAAGAACCAGATATGCACAACCGGAACGGCGAGCTCGATATTCCCCATCCGCTTGCGGCGGACGTCTTTACGGGTAATTTCAACGCTACACCGGTCGCAGATTATCCCTTTGTAGCGGATTCCGCGATATTTCCCGCAGAAGCACTCCCAATCCTTTGTCGGACCGAAAATTCGCTCACTGAAGAGCCCGTCTTTTTCCGGTTTGTAGGAGCGGTAGTTAATCGTCTCCGGTTTTGTCACTTCACCGTGAGACCGTTCGAGGATCATCTCTGGAGATGAAAGTCCGATGGTGATTTTAGTGAAGTGTTCGGTTTCTACGTCGAACTGTTTTTGGCTGTAAGCCACTACAGACCCCTCATAGACGCTTAAGTGTGAGGCAATTATCGAAAATTATATTCGATCAGCCCCAAAGTATAAATTACAATAAACTTGTTTTGAAAGAAGTAAGGCTATCCTGAAGACAACCTACTCCAGTTTCACATCCAAACCCAGTCCCATCAACTCGTTGATGAGAACGTTGAACGACTCAGGAATTCCTGGTTGCGGCAGGATGTCGCCCTTGACAATCGCCTCATACGTACGTGATCTTCCCGCCACGTCGTCGGACTTGACAGTCAGGATTTCCTGCAATGTATGCGCCGCGCCGTAGGCTTCAAGCGCCCAGACTTCCATCTCACCGAATCTTTGACCGCCGAACTGCGCCTTACCGCCCAATGGTTGCTGGGTGATAAGCGAGTAAGGTCCAATGCTCCGGGCGTGAATCTTGTCTTCGACAAGATGCGAGAGCTTCATCATGTAGATAACGCCAACAGTTACCGGCTGATCAAATGTATCGCCGGTTTGGCCGTCGAATATCATCGTTTTGCCGGAATTAGAGAGACCGGCGTCAGCCATGTGCTTCATCACATCATCGATAGTAGCTCCATCGAAGACCGAAGTACTAAAATGAACACCAAGTTCCTCACCCGCCCAGCCGAGAGCCGTTTCGAGAAGTTGCCCCAGATTCATACGGGACGGTACACCCAGTGGATTCAGAATCATATCGATTGGAGTTCCGTCGGCCAGGAACGGCATATCTTCTATCGGGACTATTCGACCGACAACGCCTTTGTTGCCGTGTCGCCCAGCCATTTTATCACCGACCTGAACTTTTCGTTTCTGAGCTACATACACCTTGGCAAGTTGAACAATGCCTGAGGGAAGCTCGTCACCAACCTGGATCTTATGCTTGGTGTTGCGATACTGAGTATCCTCTTCGATCAGGCGCTCGTGGAATCGTTCGATCAGGAAGTTGGCAATATTGCTGACGTCCTCATCGTCACACCAGACGCAATCGGTAGATAAATCATCCAAATTGAGTGAATCGATCAAACTACTGTCGAATCGCTCGCCCTCTTTGACCAGAATACGTTCGCCATTACGATCTGTAATCTCGTTAGCGACGCATCCATTTAGAATCTTTGTTAATTCTCGTTTGGTCTCCTGGATCAAGTCAGCGCCGGTCTGGTCGAAACCACTCTCGAGACGCTCGATCCTTTGCTTATCCTCGAGTCGGGCGTCCGCGTCTTTACGTTTTCTACTGAAGAGTTTAGTATCGATAACGATACCATCCATTCCGGGACGGGCAGTGCGAGAGGCATTTTTCACATCTCCTGCTTTGTCACCGAAAATTGCCTTAAGGAGTTTGTCTTCAGGGGTCAGCTCAGTTTCGCCCTTCGGCGTAACCTTACCAATCAGAATATCGCCTTCCTTGACAACTGCTCCAACGCGTATAATCCCACTCTCATCCAGGTCTTTGGTGGCTTCTTCAGATACATTGGGGATTTCACGGGTCAGGTCTTCCTGTCCGCGTTTGGTCTCACGTACTTGAAGTTCAACCTCTTCTATATGGATCGAGGAGAATGCATCGTTCCTTACAAGTCTTTCAGAAACGATAATTGAGTCTTCGAAGTTGTATCCGTTCCAAGGCATGAAGGCGACGAGGATATTTCGTCCCAAAGCAAGGTCACCGCGTTCGGTTGCGCAACCGTCGCCCAGAACATCACCCTTTTTCACTACGTCACCTGCATCGACAAGCGGACGCTGGTTTATACACGTGTCTTGATTGGTACGGAAAAACTTTCTCAGTTTGTAATTCACCCGCTCGACTGGCTGTTGGCCATCTCGATTGCGCGGATCGAACATACGTCGTTCGGCAACGATCTCGTTTGAAGATACTTTGATTATCTTCATATCTTGATCGGCAATCAATAATGTCCGAGAATCTCGGGCGGCTCGGCTTTCCATGCCAGTACCAACAATCGGGGCTTTGGGGATCATCAACGGTACAGCCTGACGTTGCATGTTTGAGCCCATCAAAGCGCGGTTGGCGTCATCATGTTCAAGGAAAGGAATCAGCGCGGCGGCAACGGATACAATCTGGTTCGGCGATACGTCCATGAAGTCGATCGATTCAGGACCGACTACCGGGTAATCTGAACGGTATCGGGCGGCAATTTTTGCATTGACAAATTCACCCTTCTCGTTGAGTTGCGAATTTGCCTGCGCTATTGTCACATGATCTTCATCGTCGGCATTAAGGAATTCTATCTGCTTAGTGACTCTGCCATTTTTCACCTTTCGGTAAGGTGTTTCGACAAAACCGAGCTCATTGATTCGAGCATAAGTACACAAGCTGGAAATCAAGCCGATATTGGGACCTTCAGGCGTCTCGATCGGGCAGAGGCGTCCGTAGTGAGTATAATGAACGTCACGCACCTCGAAACCGGCTCGTTCACGAGTAAGACCTCCTGGTCCAAGTGCAGACATACGGCGTTTATGAGTCAGTTCCGTCAGTGGGTTGACTTGATCCATAAACTGCGACAACTGGTTCGTACCGAAGAACGTGTTGATAACTGAGGAAACAGTCCTGACGTTGACCAGATCTTGTGGAGTCAGTTGTTCGGTGTCACGAATGTTCATTCGCTCTTTGATAGTTCTCGCCATACGAGAAAGAGCGATAGAGAACTGATTTGCAAGTTGTTCGCCGACCGTTCGTACTCGTCGGTTGCCGAGGTGATCGATGTCGTCGGTTTGTTCCTTACCGATACGAAGATCAAGTACCCGCTTCAGAATCGCAAGAATATCCTCATTGGTAAGGACAGTCTTTTCAAGAGGAACCTGAAGTCCGAGTTTATTGTTGATCCTGTGACGGCCGACCGTACCGAGATCATATCGCTTTTCATCGAAAAAGAGGCGATCGAGTAGTTTGCGAGCAGTGTCTGTATCAGGCGGATCACCGTTTCTAAGTTCACGATAGATAACTGCGAGAGCTTCCTCGCGATTCGCAGAACGATCTTTCTTGAAAGTATTGACGAGAATATCGCAGGCAACATCGTGTTCTTCGCGCTTTTGAACCATAACGCGCTTAACATTGCCCTTCTTAAGTCTTTTAAAGGCTTCTATATCAAAGATCTGTCCAGACTTCAGAAGCAGTTCACCGGTCTCAGTATCAACTTCACTGCGCAAGGAAGGCTTGCCGTAAAAGTCCTTGATATTCTTGGAACTAAGGGACACTTCCTCGGCATAACCAAACAGGTCCCAGATCTGGGCGTCATCGGAATATCCAACTGCGCGGAGAAGGGTTGTAATCGGGAAACGTTTACGACGGTCGATGTAAACATAGAGTACATCATTAATATCCGTGGTGAATTCTATCCAAGAACCACGAAACGGGATAACTCGCGCCGAAAAAATGCGCGTCCCGTTCGGGTGAATAGAATCGCCAAAGAAAACGCCTGGCGAGCGATGTAGCTGGCTGACAACTACTCGTTCAGCGCCATTGATAATAAATGTACCTTCAGTGGTCATCAGCGGCAAATTGCCGAGATACACATCAGATTCAATTGTGTGCCCGAATTCACCTTCTTCGTCAACATCATCCCGACTCGAAAGACGGAGTTTTGCCTTGAGCGGGGCGGAATAGGTCACGCCGCGCTCTCGACACTCCTCTATAGAGTATTTGGTCGGAGCAATATAGTACTCGATGAATTCCAAGACGTGTTCTTCACGATTGTCGAGAATCGGGAACACATTGAGAAACACCGCCTGCAAGCCTTTTCGCTCCCGTTTGTCAGGAGGAATATTCTGCTGGAGGAATTCCTCATAAGAAGTGACTTGAATCTCGAGCAGATCGGGCATTTCGAGGACGTGCTGTGTTTTTGCAAAGCTAATCCTCGGAATCGAGTTTTTGGACTTCAAGCTCTCTCCAGAGAGGTCAACAGGTGTCGGAGTCGAACCGTTTCGAAACCATTTATCTAATTGAGCGAATGAGCGTTACGCTTGAGTTGTAATACCCATGCAGACAGGGATCCAAACAACTTTCAAGATCTCGATGAGTTGACTGGATTCCCACCTGCGCAGGAACGGTGCGCTTTACGCGCGTTCAGCGTAGTGCTCTTAATAGCATCTTTGCTTTGAGCTACTTTAGCTCGACGATGCCGCCAGCTTCTTCGACCTTGGCTTTTATTGCCATAGCTTCTTCTTTGGAGACGCCTTCTTTAATAGTCTTTGGTGCGCCATCGACTAAATCTTTGGCTTCCTTGAGGCCGAGCGCGGTGATAGCACGGACTTCCTTGATTACCTGAATCTTCTTATCGCCGGAGCTAATGAGGATGACGTTGAATTCCGTCTGTTCCTCAACTTCTTCGACAGGTGCGGCGGCGCCGCCCGCTGGCATTCCACCCGCAAACCCCATAGGAGCCGCGGCTGTTACGCCGAATTTTTCTTCGAGGGCCTTTTTCAGTTCGACCAACTCGAGGACGGTCATTTTCTCAATTGCTTGAATTATTGCTTGCACGGATCCTCCTGATGCGCTTATTCCCGGTCGTCCCGCCGGGTCAGCGCCTGCTTGTTCAGCGACCTGATCGACGACCGAGACGAACGAACGTAGAATTTCATTTAATACATTGACGAACCCGCTGAGCGGGCCGACCATAGCTCCCACCACCTGAGCGATCAAAACCGCTCGCGGTGGGATATTCTTCAGTTGCTCAATTTGAGACGGATCATAAAGTGTACCTTCGATCAGCCCACCCTTGATCGATCCCTTTTGCTTCTCCTTGATGAAATCAGAGAGAACTTTGATCGGCATGATCGGATCGTCCAAACCGATGAAAAACCCGGTTGGGCCTGTCAGGATTTGATCAAGTCCGGTATGTCCGAGCTTTTCCAGCACCAGATTGGCGAGGGTGTTCTTGGCAACTTTGAACTTGACCCGGCTTTTAAAGCAGGTCAGCCGCAGTTGATCGATATGGGCGACTGGCAGGCCGGTGAAGTCCGCCATAACGATGGAGCGCGCCCCTTTGAGGACGCTTTCCAGTTCATCAGCCGCTGTGATCTTACCCGCGGCGGGTTTTGCTGCACGAATCATTGTTTTTTATACCGAAAAGGAAAATTTGATTGTTAAAGGGAATTCCATTCATCCAAACTGATTTCATTACCAAGTACGATGCTTGCCTGTTTAACGACCATTCTGATAATTTTGACATCATATTCAAGATTCGACGGCAGATACTGCCGTCGCGTACCAATATAAAGGTATTCGTGACTGCCGCCCAGCTTAGGACCACGAAAGCCGAGTCGTATCAGTTTCCGAATAGCTTCACGCCTTTTACATGGCAACCAGCGAGCCAACTTCGTCTTTCACATTAAGATCAATGCCATCAATTATTGGGAGCGGATGGTTCAATTGCAGTCCCAGCAATATCCATCCTTCAAGAACCGAGCGGAGTTGCGCACGACACTCATGGAGTGTATCGCCGAACGCATAGACGCCGGGACAAAGGTCAATTTCTCCTGCAAACGTGCCATCTTCCTGCCGTTCGTATGTGGCACAAAGCATGGCGCTATCGACATAGTCAGTTAGGATGTAAGACACTACTGCCTCTCGCGCTATTCCGGTGCATCGTCTTTATGGCAGACCAGCGCTTCATTGCGTCGCGACTTTCATAACCTTCTTCGCGTAATTCTTGAAGCCCATACACAACTTTGTAATGATCAATAAGGGCGTTCAAGATGTCGTTCATATCAGCGTCATCGGGAAGGGCGCGGATAATGGAGATGGCGATTTCTTTAGGTGATGTCATTTCGTCGTCGCTACAGGTTTCTCATAAAGCGCAATCGTGCCACGTAAATGGTCAGCGTGCTTGTATATATCATCGAGTAATTCAATTTGAATCTTCGTTCCGCTCTTATCTGTGTTTATCAATTCAACAAATTTTGATGTTTCGCTAAATCTGAACCGGCAAATCGGCTTCCGATTATTGTCGTCTAAGAACAAACTACAATACGATTTTGCATCTCGAATTACTATCCGTGTCGGATCAACAGCGCCGCGCAATATGGATTTAACAATATATAAAGCCTCAAGCTCTTCTTGAGTTGTTACAACTCCTGAAGAACGATCCTCAACACTTACATCACTTGAAGTAACGATCTCTGGGAGAGGTGTAGCCACTGCTTTTTCTAAAGTAATTGCCGATTGCAACCGATCTTGAACTCTATCAGACACTATCATATTAAAAGCATTCTTGACGATGCCAGTATAGAATGCGATTACCTGTTGCGTTTTCAACCCCGAATGAACCTGCGTGGCAATCAAACGTACAAAATCTGTTTCTGGTGATCCCAATTGCTTCAAAAGGTAGTCTTTCACAACTCGGGTGGCTTTCAGCTCTCGTGCCGCTGAAAGCAATTCATCAATATTGAAGGCCCCTTTTGTCAAGCGCTTAAGTTCGCGTCCAACATTCTCATCTACCATATCTACGCGAAAGACATAGAACGGATCGTCATCCAAGATATTTGGCTGATCAAGATCACTGTAGAGTCTGTATTCAACACCATTGGTTAAAATCCCAAGTCTCGCTTTCGTCATATGGAAATACCGCGAAAGCTGCTCTAATTGCTTCTTTTCAAGCTTTACACCGCACGCCTTGCATTCGAAAAGCATAATTGGGCGACTGTCTTTAAATATAGCATAATCAATTTTCTCTCCCTTCGCTTGTCCAAAGTCCGCGATGAATTCAGGTACGACTTCATCGGGGTTGAACACATCATATCCAAGAGCCCGAATGAACAAGAGAACGAAGGCATGCTTTGTTGCTTCTTCAGTCATGTCGGACTTGCATTCTTTCTTGACTTTCGAAGCCAAGATACGGAGCTGATCCAGAAGATCGAGACCTGGTTCCATCTAACCCTCCATTCAAAAGTTCAGGCACAGATTTGATGCCATTCTGACGGATTGATCGATTTATAGTCTGACCAGATGACTTGGTGTCAAATGATACTTATTTGCTCTTTTTCTTCTCGGCGTCCAATTCCTTCTTCAAATCTTCCCACTTGACCCGCGGCTCTTCTTTCCGTCTTTCTAAACTAACTATCCCATCATAAAAATCTTCAAATTCCTTCCCCCACTTCCGAAGGTTCACAAGAGCAGCCTTGGGCTTGCCCTTTTTATCAAACAGGATGTCAATTCCCTTCATTCCGTTTTTCGCCTCCTCGGATAACGCGAGTAATATGCCTCTGCATCGGCTGATTCGCATCTATGCCGTGCAACGTGCAATACTCTTTCGTTAGTTCCCAGACCATCGCTATTCTCTCTTCAGGCGTTCCCGGAACATAGCCGAAGTCATCTTTCAGATCAGCGAGCTTCCGTTTCCGAACGATCTGCCGGTTCATCCTTCATCCCTCATCCTTCATCCTTATCTTACTTCACTCCCGCGACCACAGCCTTACTGAGTTTCACCCCCGGTCCCATAGTGCTGGACAGATGGATCATCTTGACGTACTGCCCCTTGGCGCTCTGCGGTTTTAATCTCACCACCGCACCCAACAGCGAGGTGATATTGTCGAGGAGCTTCTCCTTGGGGAACGAGGCTTTCCCGACCGGGATATGAAGTATGCCGTACTTATCGACGCGGAACGAGAGACGCCCGGCTTTGACTTCCCCAATTGCTTGGGCGAGGTCGTTCGTCACCGTGCCGGTCTTGGGGTTGGGCATCAAGCCACGGGGTCCAAGAATCTTCCCAACTCTACCGACGACCGGCATCACGTCTGGCGTCGCGATGATCGAATCGATGTCGAACCACCCACCTTGGATTTTGGTGATAAACTCATCGAGTCCGACAAAATCGGCGCCGGCTTCAGTGGCTTCTTTCCAGCGATCTTCGCGGCAGAGCACGAGCAATCTGACGGTCTTGCCGATCCCATGAGGAAGGGAAACCGTTCCGCGGATCATCTGGTCTGCTTTGCGGGGGTCAACTCCGAGGCCGATTGTGATTTCAATCGTCTCGTCGAATTTGGCGGTGGCGCATTCTTTGACTTTGGCGATAGCCGGTTCAAGATCGAACTCAGCGCGACGGTCGATTTTGGCGAATGCGGATTTGAAACGTTTGCTGTGGAACATTGCTTTGTGATGTTAGGAGGTACATGCGGCTAAACAGCCTCCCTCCGGTGGAACTTGATAAGCTGACAATACAGAGGTTGTCAGCGTTGAAATATAAATTATGGCGGTAAATCTCAGAGAGTTGACTGAAGACAGATAATTCCGGTTAAAGGGAATTCCATTCGTCTTCAGTGATCTTTCTTCCGATAAGATCTGAAATTTCTTTGATTAATTTCATCATTTGGTCAATACTATATTCACTATTTGAGGGGATTGCTAACCTGATGTCGTTAAAGACAATCATTCGGTGACACTTTCCTGTCACAGGACCAATAAACTCGAGTTTCCTCACCTTCTTGAGGAAAATTCTTCGTTTACACGGCTTCATACGGGCGCGCCTTCGATAGACGTGGTCGAGTTTTCGGTTTTGGATTAAGATCGATTCCACCTACAATCGGTAATCGATGACCTAGGTGGAATCCTACCAATATCCAATCTTCAAGCGTTGAGTGAAGCTCCGCTTCACATCCGCGCAGATTTTTCCCGAATGCTATACAACCCAGACAAATTGGAATTTTGCCAAAGAACGTTCCATCATCAAGCTTCTCATATTCGGCTTGTGCCATTGCTCGATTGATGTAATCAGTCAGAGTGAATTTAGGAGCCATGCATTACCCCTCTACCGTAATTCCCATATTCCTTGCAGTACCAGCGATAATATTTTTTGCCGCTTCGATTGTATGGGCGTTCAGGTCAGGCATCTTCAGTTGAGCAATATCAGATAACTGCGCAGATGTTATCTTGCCAACCTTTTCTTTATTAGCGGTTTTGGAACCGCTCTTAACCCCAGCGGCTTGCTTCAATAGTATCGATGCAGGCGGAGTCTTAACTACGAAAGTGAATGACTTATCACCATAAATCGTAATTATTACCGGCAGAACAACGCCTAATTGATCCTGTGTTCGTGCGTTGAATGCCTTGCAAAATTCCATGATATTCACGCCGCGCTGACCAAGTGCTGGACCAACGGGCGGCGATGGATTCGACTGCCCACCCTTGATCTGGAGCTTGACGTAACCGGTTATCTTCTTCTTTGAGGGAGCCATATTCTTTATTCCGTAAGTCTGCTGGTTCGCGAGATAGGTGACCGCGAAACGAGTCTCATTGATTTGTCACCAGTAAATGGCGACAATAGTAAATAGCGAAATGCCGCAACTGCGACAAATTCGATAGTGATTAATTCGATATATTTGTTGTAATCTGAAGAAAATCAACTTCGACAGGAGTCGATCTGCCAAAGATCGAAACCAGTACTTTTGCCTTGCGCTTTTCATTATTGATTTCTTTGATTGCGCCGACAAAATCCTTGAAAGGACCATCGTTGATTTTCACCTTATCATCAACATGGAAAGGAATATCCACGGTGACTGATCCGCGCTTTTCTTCGACGCGACCAAGAATGCGATCCACTTCTTCTTTACGTAGCGGCGGCGGATCCATCGGATTACCGGCAAATCCCATCACATTAGGCGCTTCGAGCAACAAGTGCCTGGATTTTCCATCCAACACCATCTCGATGAGTAGATAACCGGGAAAGAACGTCCTTGTCTTGACTTTCTTCTTCCCTTCTTTCATCTCGATGACTTCTTCAGATGGAATCAGGATATCGCCAAATTGATCCTGCATTCCAAGCCGTTCGATTTCTTGCATTACATAAGTTTTTACCACCAGCTCCATGCTTGTAAAGACACGGAGAACGTAAAACCGTTTCACTGGCGGGGAAACCTCAGCCGTCTGCGAACTGCTTTTAGACGATTTGGCGACTGTCACAGGATGAACTTAAGAATGCGATTCAATATGAAGTCGATCGAAAACGTGAATACCGCCAGCAACATCGAAAGAATAACTACGATGGTAGAACTCTCGCGCAACTCTGCTTTGGACGGCCAAATGACCTTGCCGAGCTCCACGCGCACGTCGGCAAGGTATTTCGATATTTTGTTTAGCACTTGGTACTCCGGTGTGATGCAGGCCCGGAGGGACTCGAACCCCCAACCCTCGGTTTTGGAGACCGATGCTCTACCAGTTGAGCTACGGACCTTCGGTTCATTACCGCGATTCCCGATGGGTTGTGCGGTTGTGACAGAACGGGCAGAATTTCTTATATTCCACGCGCCCAGTCTGTTTGCGCTTGTTCTTGGTGGTGGTGTAATTTCGACGCTTGCATTCGTTGCAGGCGAGGATAACAAGGTCACGGGGCATTTCTTATCCTGATCGGATTTATTTCGATTAATCGGCTATTTAAGTGTTGCCAATACCAACTTCATCGGTCGTATTTCGCGAGAAAAGGGATGAATTACAAATCCCAATATCTCAAGCGTGACCACTCCAAGCAGTGGCTCATCAGAACCTTCGCCAAGAATGACCGGTGTGTGAGCTTCACCTTCAGAAAGTTTAATATAACATTCGCCAATGCTTCGCTCGATTAATGTGCCATCGGCGAGAACAAATTGCATTGAGCGAACAGCACGAATCCCTAATTTCTTCCAAACTTTTTCTGGAAGTAAAGAGTATTTCGCTCCCGAATCGACGAGGAAATTGATGGTTTCTTCGCCGTTTGGTCCTTGAACTTTACCTTCTGCATAGACAAGTCCCATACTTCACCTCAATTCTGAGCACTTATCCTTACGCAAGCACCTTCGTCACCATACCAGCGCCGACCGTGCGGCCACCCTCACGAATGGCGAAGCGAACCTGCTCCTCCATCGCTATCGGGGCGATAAGCTCTACCTTGATATCGACGTTGTCGCCCGGCATGACCATCTCACGGCCCTCGGGAAGCTCGACTGCCCCAGTAACGTCCGTCGTTCGGAAGTAAAACTGCGGTCGATAACCCTTGAAAAACGGCGTATGACGACCACCCTCTTCCTTCGAAAGCACGTAGATTCTGCCCTCAAACTTCGTGTGAGGCGTGATCGATCCCGGCGCCGCTATCACTTGACCGCGCTCAATCGATTCCTTGTCGATCCCGCGAAGAAGCAAACCACAGTTATCACCCGCACGACCCTCATCAAGTAGCTTACGGAACATCTCTACGCCCGTCACGACTGACTTCTTCGTGGGAACAAAACCTACAAGCTCAACTTCGTCGCCGACGTGGATGATCCCACGCTCGATTCGACCCGTCGCTACAGTCCCGCGACCGGTAATCGAAAATACGTCCTCGACCGGCATCAGGAAAGGCTTGTCGATCGCACGTACAGGCTCCGGTATGAAGCTGTCAACTGCGTCCATCAGTTCCATGATGCACGCGGTGTGCGCATCGTCGTCGGGATAGTTCATCGCGTTCAAAGCCGACCCACGGATGATGGGTGTCTTGTCGCCAGGGAACTGATATTGATTCAGAAGGTCCCGCATTTCAAGCTCAACAAGATCAAGAATCTCCGCATCATCGACAAGATCGACCTTGTTCATGAAAATCACGAGATGCGGTACGCCGACCTGACGAGCTAAAAGGATATGTTCGCGGGTCTGAGGCATCGGGCCGTCATCGGCAGAGACGACTACTATCGCGCCGTCCATCTGAGCCGCGCCGGTGACCATATTCTTGATATAGTCGGCATGCCCGGGGCAGTCAACATGGGCGTAGTGACGATTCTCGGTCGAATACTCGATGTGAGCCGTGTTGATCGTTACGCCACGAGCGCGCTCTTCGGGAGCGTTATCGATTGAATCGAACGAACGAATTGCGGAAAGACCCTTCTTGGCGAGCACCATGGTGATCGCTGACGTCAAGGTCGTCTTGCCGTGATCTACGTGACCGATTGTACCAATATTGACGTGCGGCTTATTCCGCACAAATTTCTCTTTTGCCATCTCTTTTATTTCCTCAATCTCTACATCAGTACGACAGACATTCTTGTCTGTCACCCTATCCAGTACGACAGACATTCTTGTCTGTCACTTTAATAATCAGTCAAATAGACAGACAAAATGTCTGTCGTACTGCCCCCTAAAAGGTTGACTGTCACCAAGTAGGTGAATGTAACAACTTACGAGCTCACGACCGGACTTGAACCGGTGACCTCGTCCTTACCAAGGACGCGCTCTACCAGCTGAGCTACGCGAGCGACACAATAGCCGACTCCCTCACCTGATTTCGTGATTTGGAGCGCAGAAACCTACCACCCAGCATAGATTTCTTATCAAAAGCCGGACGGCGGGGCGGTGAATGGCTTCACCTAATCTCGAGCGGGAGACGGGATTCGGACCCGCGACCCTCAGCTTGGAAGGCTGATGCTCTAGCCAACTGAGCTACTCCCGCTGAAAAACCTTACCAGTGGGACGTTGGGAGTCCCTAAATGTATGGGGGTCGGCGTGGCGAGAGGTGGTTTCGAACCACCGAAGGCATACACCAACAGATTTACAGTCTGTCCCCTTTGCCCGCTCGGGAATCTCGCCAAATATGGGAAACGCCGTAGCTTAAGACAGAGCCGGCGATGGGACTCGAACCCGCGACCTGCTGATTACAAATCAGCTGCTCTACCAGCTGAGCTACGCCGGCGTCACCCGATAATAGACCTATCAATATACTACACCATTTTCAGAAGTCAAGAGAAAACCTGCTCATCTTTTTGATTCATTACTATCTCATCATTGACACTGGCTCAATTTTGGGGAGGATAGGCATTCCTGCCTGTCACTAATCGGGAGGACGGATCTCCGCATCCGTCCCGTACAACAGGCGTCCCTGCCTGTCACCTTATTGTAGGGGCGCAAGGCCTTGCGCCCCTACACCTTGACAACTTCCTTCCGAACAACTACCTTACCAAGACACTTTTATTAGGAAAGACAAATTGAGCGCTGAAACAATCACCCGCAATGTAAAATTCCTCGTGAACGGGCGAGGCAGAAAAACTCACGCAGTGATGCCGATAAAGGCATACACCGAACTGCTTGAAGACCTGCACGATCTTGCGGTAATAGCCTCCCGGAAAGACGAAGGTTCAATCAGCCTTGACGAACTGAAGAAACGGCTTTATGGCTCAGCCCAAATACCGGATTGAAGCTCGCCCTTCTGTCGAGAAGGACTTCAGACAGATCGATTTTTCAAGTCATGTAAACAGCGGAAGACCTACAGCTTGGACATGTTCGAGAGTCCGTCCACGATTTTCTTTTACAACAGGTTTAAAATTAGTGATAAGTGCTTCAACCATTGGATTTCGATTTTCTTCTCGTCCACCAACATGATAAAAATGATCTCTTGTTATGATATTGAAATCACTCCATAAAGCACTTATATATCTATTCTCACGGTAATCATTGTGATGCCAGGTTGAAAGAATAAACTGCCCTTCAAAATTTGCGAGGGCATTTTTTAATCGCGTTTCTGAACCGCCATCCCAGCCATTGTAATAATCGACATGACGCTCAATGTACGGAGGATCGCAATATATTATATCTAACGAAGTTGCCTCATCAATCGTATCTAAAAAATCTTGGCATTTGAAAACTATCTGTTTAGAATTCAACACTGTTTCCAGCTTGGCAACCTGATTGTAGATCTTTGTTATATATGATTGTGCAAATCGATTAGGTTTTCTGCAAAAGGGAATATTATACTCTCCTTTCCGATTAAATCGGATCATTCCATTGAAACCCGCTCGATTGACGAACAGAAAATCCAAAGGGTTATGCTCAGCGTTAAATCTTTCACGAATGAAATAGAAATGTGATTCTCCAAGCTGTTCTAATAACTTCCCTTCTCTCGTCAAGTATTCACGAACAATTTGAGAAGTCGTGGACTGATTAGCTATTGCAGCGTAAAAAGCAATCATGTGAGGATTAGTATCTGACATGAGTGCCGTTACTGGCGCTACATTGAACCCTACTACTCCTGTTCCCATAAATGGCTCAATCCAACGCCCAGAGAAATCTTTAGGTATAATGCTCTCAATCCAAGGAACCAAAGCTGTCTTGATTCCTTGTGATTTAATCGGCGGAACGATAATTGATCTCATGATTCCTTGTCTTTCGATCCATTTCTTTGTTTAACGATCTTCCCGATATCGCCTCCCTTAAACTCAACAAATTCAGATAAATTAGTTATCAGATGTTCCTCGCCGGAAGAATCTTTTCGCTTAATTCGGCGAAAATTCATCCAGTACTCGTCAAACCACGATTCTCCTAACTTTGAGAACATTCCCCTGCCATTGATTATATCATCGATATTCTTGATGCTGCCAATGTTTGCAGTGTTACCACTACCACCTTTATCAGAGGCAATCTTCCATTTTTCAACTACGAAAAATTGCAGTTTACTCACAACTGATGTTATCGATTGGAGACGGGATATCGTTTCCACTTTTGTCTCATCAATTGTCGCTTTCTCATTTCGGTCATAAATGATACCCAAACAAAAATGACCCAAGTAGTCTTTATAAGGGAACTGGATATTCTTTTTTTTGCTTCTTTCTCTAAAGTACTCGCCATGTGATCCTAACGTCATCCCATTGCAATGACTGGGCTTTTTCGGATTACGGTACGTCGTCTTAAAATCAACAGCGAATTTCACATTTTCATCATCTTTCTTGATGAATGTAACATCTGGATAATAATTCTGGTGATCAGCGAGTACCAACTTATATCCATTTATTCCTGCAAATTCAAGCACTTTAGGGAAAAGATGAATTTCGAGTATTTTAGACACAATCTTTGTGTCAGACGAAATTGTATAGACATTCTTATAGATGTCAATAAACCCCTTGACTGTCCATTGGCCGTCTTCCGTGCTTATTTCTTTTGATAGCCCGCGAACCAACGATGTGAGCAGGGCTTGGAAACGTTCCTTCTCGGTCATTGTTGTTTCCTTAGGTATTGATTGTACTACTATTTGATTGATATTGCTGACATGCGCACTTCCCGAACTCACCCCCGTCGCCCAAGTCACATCGACGCCAAGCTTCCCGTCTTTGATCTGGTAGCCCTTCTCGGCAAGTTCCGCCCGGATTGCATCGGCTTTGGCGAAGTCCTTCCCCTGCTTGGCAGTGTTTCTTTCCCTTATCAGCACAACTATTTCCCCCGGTAGGTCGTCCCAGAACAAATAGCCCAACACCTTGTCGAACTCGCGCCACGCGGTTAGGATCGCCTCACCCTCTACCTTGTTGAATGGCGTCGCGGTCGCCAGCCGGTTCCCAGCACTGACCAATTCGAACAAAGCCGCGAGCGACGCCGAGATGTTCAGGTCGTTCTCTAATCCGTCCTTGAAAGCCTCGCTCCACTTCTCTATCTGCTCCGTCAGCTCGGGACGCGCTGACCCACTACCCGACGCCTTCTCTGCCGCCAACCTCAACGTATCAAGCCTCTCCAACGACGCTTGAGCGGCTCCGAATGACTCCTGCGAGAAATTCAGCCTTTGCTTATAATGCGTCCCGATCAGCACATACCTGATCGCCCGCGCCGAATACCCCTTGTCGATCAACTCTCTCAGCGTAAAGAAGTTCCCCAGTGACTTCGACATCTTCTCGCCCTCGACCTGCAAATGCGCGCTGTGAAGCCAATAGCGAACGAACTCCTTGCCGGTCGCGGCGCACGACTGAGCAATCTCATTCTCGTGGTGCGGGAAAATGTTATCGACGCCGCCGGTGTGGATGTCGAATGTCTCACCCAAATATTTCATCGACATCGCCGAGCACTCGATGTGCCAGCCCGGTCTGCCCCTGCCCCACGGTGAGTCCCACGCAACATCCCCGTCATCCTCCGTCCAACCCTTCCATAGAGCAAAGTCGCGGAACGACTCCTTCTCCTCATACTCATCGGCGTCGATGCGCACGCCTCGCTCCAGCTTTTCGAGATCCATCCCGGAGAGCTTCCCATAATCCGCGTACTTTTCGATGCTGAAGTAAATGTTTTTTTCAGCCGGATAAGCGATACCTTTTTCGAGGAGCACCCCAATCAGGTCGATCATTTCGGCGATGTGCTGTGTCGCGTGAGGATAGACTTCAGCGCGCTCGATCTTCAGCGCGTCGAGGTCGTTGAAAAACCGTTCTATAATCGGCGCGGTGACTTCTTCGAGGGCGATTCCACCCGTCTTTGCGGCGCGGATCGTCTTGTCATCGATGTCGGTAATGTTCATCACCTGCGTCACCTCGTAGCCAAGGTACTTCAGCGTCCGGCGAAGTAAATCCTCGAACATATAGGTACGGAAGTTCCCGATGTGGGCGTCGTTATAGACCGTCGGGCCGCAAGTATAGAGCTTTACCTTGCCCTGTTCAAGCGGTTCGAATGCCACCTTTTTCCGGCGGCGGGTGTCATAGAATTGGAGAGGCATGATTGTAATAAATTAATTATTTGCGTGTTGCCACACAGCTTGGCTGGGCGGACAAGCCGAACAAAGTTCAGCTTGCATACGCTTGGACTAATGAAAATCAAAAACAAGAGCGGACTAAAAGTCCGCTCTCCAAGAAATCAATGGATAGCGGATTATCACTGAACTGAAGCAGACTCCGGCGTCAGCGGAGCAGTAAATTCCTTTTTAATCTTTAATGCTCGACGGTAATAATTAGCCAATGTAAATACCGCAAATGGAACCAATAAATAAGCAATCCATATAACATTTTCTATGCGAAGTGTCATCCCGATTACCATCAAGCCAAGCGTCACCATATAACTCTTCCCGAACATTTCCGACGGTAAAATGACTCCGGTAATGCGTAAAACTCGACCGGTTAGGATTAGAATTGCTACGTCCCGAAGAACAATTATCACTCCAACCCACATCGGTAATGCACGGTAGGTGACAAGTAAATAGAGCATCGACACCGTCCAGATCTTGTCTGCCAATGGGTCCATAATCAGTCCCAAGGCTGACTTCATGTTCAGACGTCTGGCGGCCTCTCCATCGGCATAATCAGACAAGTACGAAAGGCAGAGCAACCCGAATGCCCAGTAAAATGCGGTTTGGGAAGGCTTGGCATAGAGAATGGCTATCGGGAATATCAACAGTATTCGAATGAGTGATATAATATTGGGAACAAGACAAATTTCGGACAATACTTTCTGCCGGTCAAGATAAAACTGGGTTTTAGTCCGGACCAGAGGGGAGCGATCGCTGGGAATTTCCATTAAACAAACGCCCTGATAATGTCTAATAACAACGAAGGCTGATTCATCAGACCAATAAGAAATGCTCGTTTCAGGGTTCGATCCTCTGGCGCTAAAGCGAGCAATTCGTCTGCCGTCCGGTTCAACATGTCATCCGAGAGATTCGCCACGCCATCCTTTAAACGGTACGCTCTTGTATTGGGACGTACTACATCGTCCTGAATCCTATCGACGTAAACAGAGAGCGCTTTTGCCGACGCATCACCCATTTTCGTCACTTCAGCGGCGGTCAAGCCTGCCTGATACCCTGCCATCATCGCCGTCGCGATGCCACCTCCGGTCAGAGGATTGCAATGACGGGCGGAGTCTCCGGCAAGAAGAATTCCATTGCCGTAAGGAACCTTGATCGGCCGCGAGACAGGAACGCCTCCCGCCATTTCACCAACGATTGCCGCTTTGGGGAAATGATCATCGATGAAGCTTTTTAACCTCTTGTAGGCAGTGCCTGCCACGTTGTCCTGTACACAGACTCCGATCCCGACCGCGGCTACGGTCGGGCTTTTGGGGAACACCCAAACATAGCCTCCAAGCGCAACGTCCTGACCAAAATAAAAGTGACAATATCGATGGTCGTATTCGATACCCGCCAGATAAAACTGATAGGCGCTTTCTAAATCTGCGGCGCGAATATTTGTATGAATGCCCGCCCAGCGCCCTACTCGTGAATCGATTCCATCGGCGGCAATAACTACTTTACACCCCACCCGATGCCTCTTCCCGAAGCGCTCATAGAAAACACCGGTCACCTGTTTTTCTTCCATAACCAATCCTGTAACATCGCATCTGGATTGAATCGTCGCACCGGCCGAGGCGGCTGTTTCGGCAAGATAGCGGTCGAATATACAGCGTTCGAGGATGATCCCGGTCGTATCGGGTGACACGATGGGGACGCCTTTGCCGTTGGGGGCGTAAAGGACAGCTCCATCGACAACAGCCGCTACCCAGCGAGAGTCTATTTCGACGAATCTCGTCAGGTTGCGAGCCGCGATGGCTTCCCCACAACGAACCGGCGTCCCAATTACCGCATCCCGCTCGAGGAGTAAGGTTCGGGCTCCGTTTTGCGCCGCAGTACGCGCCGCCAGAGAACCGGCAGGCCCGGCGCCGACAACTACTACATCGTAATTATCTGCCAGCACTGCCAGAACCGCTTGATTTGTCGTTGCTGTTGGATGTTCGAACTCCTGCTTCATTCCAGGAAAGAGCCTCAACTGGACAAGCCGGAATACAGAACCCGCACTTGATACAATCGGGTCCAATAACTGTCAACGTGTATTCATCGAGAGTGATGCAGTCTGCCGGACAGATACCAACACAGGCTCCACATTGGTCGCAAAGTCTCGGATTGACCAAAATGGGCAGGTCTGCGGTGATGTCGAGTCTGGCTTTTATTTTACTCATTATTAAATATATTTATGAAAGATACTCGAACTTCGGGAGTTATAATTTTGGAGTGGTGTCACGTGACATCACATGGCAGTCAAGATATTAATAACAGACGGCGTCAGACGGGGGCGTCTGACAGCGTGGATAACTTATAATTCCGTAAATATTGATTTGAAAGCATTCAGAAAAACACCCGGATGATTCTTCAGAATTTTGAAAAGAATCATCGCGAGTGTTCTTTCCTCAGGTTTAATTTGATTGATCTCTTTAGCGGCGGCGTTGAGGGTTTCGTCGGTTAATCCGATCAGCGTCCGACGGATGCTGTAAGCCCGACGGTGCGGGATATCGATTTTCTTCTCGATTTGGTCACAATAACGGAGCAATCTTTTGGCAGAAACATCACCTTCACTTATCGCCAGTGCGGCAGTCTGCCCGGCGTGAAATCCGGCTGTCATAGCTGAAAGAATGCCACCTCCAGTGATCGGATTGCAATGACGCGCCGCATCTCCGGCGAGGATTAATCCGTTTCTGACCGGTTTTTTGATCGGTGGCGCTCCGGGAACTCCACCCGCCATTTCGCCGACAATCGAAGCTTTTGGAAAACGACGGGATAGAAAAGACGTCAATCTTTGATACGCGGTTCCCTGGTCGTTATCGATTCCCGAAAAGCCAATTCCGACCAGAACTGTGGTGCGGTTTTTAGGAAATATCCAGACATACCCGCCAATACCGATTTGCGATCCGACATAGATTTCGCCGCTCGTCGGATCAAAATCGACCCCCGAGACAATAAATTGGTAAGTTGGAGCCAGGTCTCTAAGCGCTAACTGGGTGTTTATTCCTGCCCAGCGACCGACGCGAGAATCAACCCCATCAGCCCCAATAACTACCGCGGCTTCTACTTCAGTGTGAACGCCAAATCGATTATAACAAACACCGGTGATCCTGTCGCCCTGCTGAAGCAGTCCATCGACGTCGGCGCGAGTAATGATCTCACAACCGGCTTCAGCCGCAAGTTCTGCCAGATATCTGTCGAACAGATTCCGTTCTAAAACAACACCGGGGTCATCTTTCCCTACCAATTCGACCCGCTCCCCGGAAGGTACATAGATGTAACCATGATCGACTACCGCGGCGATCCATCTATCTTGAATCGGAATGAATTCTTTCAATCCATTCAAAGCTGTAGCTTCGCCGCATCGCACCGGCGTTCCAATAACAGGATCCCTCTCTAACATTAATGTTCGAGCGCCAGCTTTTGCCGCTTCTCTTGCCGCCATTGATCCGGCAGGTCCTGCTCCAACGACTATGACGTCGTAGCGATCATTTTTCATTAGTTGAATTCAGCGAGATGCGGGAGATTCTTTGGCATATTCGGCACGAAAATTGGGATAGTCCAGCCCAAACCGGTGTCGATGGTACCATCTCGCAATAGGGAGATATATCAGCATGGCAAAAAGAAATATGGGATAAGAGAGAGCTATTCCCGTAGCTAACAAAAAGATTGCCGCCTTATTCCCCGCTACTGCTAATTTATATTTTCGTCTGAATAACGCAAGAGTGATCAATACCGAACAACCCGTAGCAGGTATGATCATAACCCAGTCGGTAGCCCAGGCGCTAAGAATGGCTGACATATAGATCATAATTCCAGCAAGAATCGTCGTATTCCTTTCGCCAAATGCAACCGCAAAGCTTCTCTTTCCGGTCTCCCTATCCCCCTCTAAATCAGGGAGTGACGTCAATACGCAACCAGCTGAAAAAGCCAGAACATAGGGAAGCTCGATCAGAATTCCAACCGCCGAACCAGCGATCAATTCACCCAGTTTAAAAAGTAGCCAGCCACCGATTGCTCCTGAAATTATTCCGCCAAAGGGCGTTCTCTCCAAAGCAATAGGCGTGTAATTATAAAGCACCCCCGCGACTGCAAACGTCGCAATCATCCAAAGTCCCAGATGTCCAAAGCCAGAAATTACAAGCGCCGCCGGGGCGATTATTCCCAAAAGAATACCCATGGCAATTTGAGTTGACCTACTCACAAGGTCGTGAGAGATCAACAGTGACTTTCCATTCCGTCGGTCACCTTCCCGATCCCGCATCTGGTTCAGAAGATAGACCAAACCGAATAGCGACGTCATCGCGACCGACAGGATAGTCCACCGGAATGTCCCGATCTGATCGGGAGCTTCCACCAGCCTATGACCCGACAGTAGCATCGTCCAAAGCGGAAATATCAGTGTCGGCCGGAGCATGAAGAGCCAATCGAAAAGACGGGCGACACTTTCTCGTTTTTCTCTTTCAACAGCCAAGCTTGATCGTTCCTTCATCTTCTCCATTATAAATCGGATACTTGCCGGTAAAGCAAGCAGTACAGTACCCTTGATTGTTTTCGTGCGGAACTCCGCTGACAAGCTCCTCAACACTTAGATATTCCAACGAATCCGCCGCAATATAAGCCTTAATCTCCTCGATCCTCATTTCATTAGCGGCAAGCTGTTCTTTGGAGGGAAAGTCCATTCCATAATAGCAGGGATGTCGAACCGGTGGCGAGCTGATGCGAACATGAACTTCGATGGCTCCCGCTTCGCGAATGTGCCCAACGAGTTTCTTCAGCGTTGTGCCACGGACGATAGAGTCATCAACTAAGACCACCTTTTTGCCTTTAAGAACGCCCATAACCGGATTGAATTTAACTTTGACGCCGAAGTCGCGAAGCTTCTGTTCAGGCTCGATAAACGTCCTGCCCACATAGTGATTTCTGATGAGGGCAATTTCGAATGGCAAGCCAGACTCGCGCGAATATCCCAAAGCGGCTGTGTTAGATGAGTCAGGAACTGACATAACGTAATCAACGTCTGGTGGAGCCGGATGATACTTCGCGAGAATGTGTCCAAGCCGTCGGCGCGTCTTATCGACATTGTCTCCGAAAACCCGGCTGTCTGGACGGGAAAAATAGACAAATTCAAAAATACAATGAGTTGGAATATTCGGTGGAGTGAAGTGAAAATTCCTCAAACCATCCCGGTCGAAAACAATAACTTCACCCGGCTCAACATCCCGCATGTAGGTCGCGCCAATAAGATCGAGAGCGCACGATTCCGACGCGACGACCCATCCGCCATCCTTTTTCCCAAGACATAGCGGTCTGAAACCGTTTGGATCGCGAGCCGCTATCAGGCAGGATCGAGTTAACAGCGTCAACGAAAATGCCCCCTTGACCATCCGAAGCGCTTCAAGGAACCGATCAAGAAATGTCTGTGCGTGCGATCTTGCCGCGAGCTGAAGTATCAGTTCGCTGTCACTCGTAGTACGAAACAAAGATCCCTCTTCTTCGAGGAACTTTCTAAGCGGGAGATAATTAACTAAATTCCCGTTATGAGCCATAGCGACCGCTCCGGATCTGTCCTCGACAAGCAGTGGTTGTACATTCTGCTCAGAGGATGGGCCGGTAGTTGAGTAGCGGTTATGCCCGATTGCCGCGCCACCCTCAAGGCTATTCAAAAGATCCTTATCGCGGAAGGCGTCTGCTACCAGACCTTTGGCGGCGTGGCGGAAAAGAAGATCGCCGTTCGTCGAGACGATTCCAGCGGCTTCCTGACCTCTATGTTGCAAGGCATATAGCCCAAGGTAAGCAATATTTGCGGCGGCTGGCAAACCCCAGACGCCTACTACTGCGCAGTTAGGCCGAACAGCATCGCTATCACGGAAATTTTCTATCATCTTACCATTTTTACGGGAAGGAAGTTATTTGAACTTCGGGACTGATCACTGAATTATCGCCACAACCACCCTAACTGAATACTGACCTCTCCCGAAGTCAGTATTCCAGCTGAAAGTTGATCCGACACATCAAAATTGTAAAGATGTGCATCGACATAGGCATCGACTGAAGAGTAAATCAACCAGCCTGCCAGAATCCAAACGAGCCTGTTGCGTTGATCTTTGTAAAGCGATGCGGCAGGATCGTCGTTAAATCGACGAGAATCTCTAAAAAGTTGATGCTCCCTTACAATGCCAAAAATCAACCCTTCTTCAACCGTCCCGACGATCACTGCTTTAAGTGGACGCCGGTTATAGGATTGTCCCCAACCCGGCAAGACAAGCGACCGCAGAGCCGCCCCTCCCGGTGAAGGTCTCCACTCAGTAGCAGAAAACCCGGTTGAGTCAGCGCGTGCGGTTTGCAGAGAAACTAACAATGCGAATAATATTACAACGCCGATGCGATACAATCAATTTCCACAAGAGCTCCCTTGGGCAGTGCCGAGACCTGAACGGTGCTGCGGGCGGGTGGTTTGTCGGTAAAGTATCGAGCATAAATTTCGTTGACAGCGGCGAAATTCTTCATATCGGTAAGGAATATCGTCGTCTTTAAAATTTTATCAAAGTGAGACAAACCTCTGTCGAGAATCGCACCGATATTCTTCATCGCCTGTTCAGTCTCAGCTTCGACTCCACCATAAATTAACAATCCCGTTTCAGGTTCGATGCCGAGCTGTCCGGCAACAAATATCAATTTTCCATCATAAATTATACCCTGGCTGTATGGCCCGATTGCCGCCGGGGCTTTGTTCGTTTCAACGATGTTCTTCATTGTGAACTCCTCTTAGAATTGCTATCCCGATTTATCTCTTCGAAATCTGCCTCTTCGATATCGAGATTGTTTAAGTTTGGTTTTTTGGATCCTGTTGATTTCTCTTCCGATCTGGCAGGCTGACTCCAACTCCTGATCATTGTTTTGATTATACGATAAAACAATCCAAACAGTAAAGCTAACACTATTATCCTAATCAAGTCAAGCCTCCGGATTGAAGTATGTCGTACTGGGTGGAAAGTCCATGATTAGATCAATTAAACGTCTTCTCTGTTCGCTGTTATTAACAAAATCAATACGACTTGTGTTGATAATCAAAAGAGGCGAACGAGTCCAATGGATGAAGAAATTATTATAAGCTTCTGTGACAGATTGCAGATATTCTATGGTAATCTGCCGCTCGTAGGGAATATCTCGTATGCGTAAATTTGTCAACTGTCGTTCGATCGGCGACTGGAGATAGACGACCAAATCGGGTGCGGGAATATCAATCGCTAATGCATTGGCAAGTGTGAGGTATAGGTTCAGATCACGCTCCTGCAAATTCAATGAAGCGAACATTCTGTCCTTATCGAAAAGGTAATCTGAAACAACCCGCTTACGAAACATATCCAACTGTGACAGTCCGGCAAGTTGCCGATGACGCTGAAGTAGATACGTCAACTGCGTTTGAAGAGCCCACCGTGCTGGATCCCTGTAGAAATCAGCGAGGAATGGATTGGAGGCTGGCTCCTCGAGGATGATATCCGCCTCAAGCTCTTTTGCCAGCAATTTCGCCAGCGATGACTTCCCCACCCCGATCGAACCCTCGATCGCGATGTAACAACCTGATTTCAGGCTCATATTTTCAAAGCCTTGTGATAGAGATTAACTTCTCCGTGATCCTGGCAATTGGCTAGCGCTTGTCCAACCGACAGTTGAGTCGAAGGAATAAGCAAGTCGGCATCGAGATCGGCAAGTGGACGCAATGCAAACCGGCGCTCAAGCAATCTCGCATGCGGTAATCTGAGTTTTTTGGTTGACATCATCACACCAGCGAAAATAAGTATGTCGATGTCTAATTCCCGTTCAGCCCAAGGTTTATCTCGCACGGTTCTTCCGGCAGATTTTTCGATTCGCTTTACGATTCTCAGCAGGTCCATAGGAAAGGATCTCGATTCGATAAGAACTGCCGCGTTCAAATATAACGGTTGATCGGTCACACCCCAAGGTGTTGTCTCATAAACGCTACTACACTTACAAACCTTTTGTCCCGGTTCGCGGGAAAGACTATCGATTCCAAACTGAATATGCTTTAGCCTGTCACCGAGATTGGAACCAAGCCCAAGATATACATTGGCTTGAGTGCCCCACATTCTAATCAGCACTCCCCGTTCTCGGTCCCCTCGTAATCTGAGCCTCTACTGAGCCAAAAAGACCGGGAAGCGGGGCTTGAGGCTTTCGAACAGTGACCGTCACAATCGCATCGGGATAGATGCTGAGAATCTTGGCGCAAAGATCTTCTGCCAATGCTTCGATGAGGTTAAACCACTTGCCGGTCACGACTGACTCGACCAGCCGGTAGATCCGGTCGTAGTTATAGGTCTGGGTGATGTCGTCAGATTTACCGGCTTGGGAGAAATCTCCGGCAAGCTCGACGTCGATTTCAAAGCGTTGACCTATCTCCTGTTCAAACGGCATAACACCGTGATGAGCAAAGAAAGTCAAGGATTTGAGGCGAAGGAAGTCCATTTTGAATTTAGAATTTAGAGTTAAGAATTTAAAGTGCTGTCACATGCCCTCGTTAGAGTGCTGTCACATGTCCCGTGTGACAGATTCACATGTCCCGTGTGACAGATTCACATGTCCCATGTGACAGATTAATTCGGCCAAGCGGACGCCCTCGTCCGCTCTCGGTTCGTACCTGTACAATGGCGGACGAGGGCGTCCGCCTGACCATTGACCATCAACCATTAACCATCAACCATCGCCCCCAGATACGCCACTACCCCCCCGGCAAGCCCTTGTAAATTATAACCACCCTCTAAGAGCGAGATCATCCGACCATGGCAATACCGGTCGGCAATTGTTTTCAGCCTTAGCCCCAGACCGGCATATCCTGCGTCGGTCAATTTAAGCTGTCCCAATGGATCCCGGTAGTGGGCGTCGAAGCCTGCTGAAGCAAGCAGAAATTCCGGCGCAAATTCTTCAAGTTTGGGCATTACATAGCGGTCAAAAGCTCCAAGATACTCCTTGTCACTGCTCCCCGCAGGCAGAGGCACATTCAGTGTGAAACCACGACCTTCACCTTCGCCGGAATCTTCTCTGCGACCTGAGTTGTAAGGATAAGAATCGGCGGTATGAAGGCTGACGTAGAGTACCGTCGGGTCTTTCCAGAACGCTTCTTCGGTGCCGTTACCGTGATGAACGTCGAAGTCAACGATGGCGACTTTACCGATCCCGTGCCGCGTCTGGAGGTACTTGGCAAGGATCGAGATATTGTTGAAGATACAAAAACCCATCGGCCGGTCGTAGGTCGCATGATGACCGGGTGGCCTCGTCGGTGCAAAACCAATCTTTCCCCCCCTGCTATTGCAGGGGGGGGTAGGGGGGGGTTCTTCATCTCCCTTCCCCATTATTGCGTCAGCGATAGTAAGTCCCGCCCCGACCGCCCTAAGCGCCGCCGGATACGACGCTTCCCCGACGGCGGCTTCCATGCGCGGAAGGAACTCGCCGCCCTTTTCGCAGATCCGCCGCATGGCTTCGACGTAACGCGGGAAGTGGACGAGCGAGACTTCGGCTTGAGTCGCTTCACGGGCTTCAAGCCTGATGATCCGGTCAGCCCACGGCGCGGCTTCAAGCGCGGCCATAACCGCTTTGATCCGTTCCGGGTATTCCGGGTGACCGGGACCGGAGTCGTGTTCAAGGAAGGCGGGGTGATAGGCGAGAAAAAGGTTATTCAATGCTAATGCTAATACTAATGACTGATGGCTAATTACTAATAACTAATTGTTATGAAGATTCAGGTTGTTAAACAGTTTCACCTGAACGAAGTGAAGGGTCTCTGTTTATATGTTTTAATAAGAGATACTTCACTTCGATTAGAATGATTCAAGTAAGATATATCCTAAATTATCAATACAAATTATAACTGATGACCTGCTGCAAGGGGGATTGCCTCAGCTAAGACGCGATCTCGGATGTACTTATTCAGACCTCGCTCGGTTGTGACGTCAACTTTGCGATTTAATATCTCCTCCAAATCCTGCTTCACGCCAATGAGATCGAGCAAGGAAGCGCCCTCTTCGAATTCAACCAGTAGATCGAGGTCGCTGTCGGGACGTTCTTCAGCTCTCGCGAACGAGCCAAAGATACGGACATTTCGACCGCCGTATGCGGTTACTTAGATGCGATTCTGAGGATTTCGGCTCTGATGTGTGGATTCATTTTAATATCCGCTCACCTAAGGTAAATCAGTTTCCAAATCGAACGAACTTTGTTTCGATAGATATTTGAGTTCCGCATCTCTTAGGACAGTCATAGCGATAGGCAAATTCATGCGCTCGCCTTTTAATATATCTTGAACACTTACAACTTGAATCTTAGGAAATTCTCGACCAAACTGCTCATTCTTGTACATTCCATACTGCTTGCTTTCCTTCACGAGATTAGGCATCGGATATAGCGTTAATAAATAACCCATAACCGCCCCGTCGCGCGTCATCGTTCCGTGCAGGTCACGAATCACACTTGGCGTCAAGTTCTCATTGGATTTGACACTGAAATAAACCTCACGCACGCCATCTGCTTCACCGACAAACGAAACGCCGTCAATACCTTTGTCGCCGCCCTTCTTTTCATTGATAACTGCACGATTTTTGGAATACGTAAGCACCGCCCATTTCTCAAATTCCTTTCGAACACGGTCATCCTTCTTATGCGCCAGAGCAACCGCGCTTTCCATATCTCTCGGTACCCCATCAAGCGCTACTGTATCAATAATTTCCTTGCCAAAATGATCCTCAAGTCGCTTCAATATCAATGCTATACTTTGATACGTAATATCGATACCTATCCACTGACGCTTTAGGCGTTCAGCAACAGCGACCGATGTGCCGCAACCACAATAAGCATCTAACACTAAATCACCTTCTTTGCTGGATGCACTAATGATGCGCTCAAGCAAGAGATCTGGTTTCTGGGTAGGATAGCCGAGTCGCTCCTTCGCGTCTGTGGAGAGCATCCCAATATCTTGCCACCAATCTTTCGTATATACAAGAGTGAAACTGCCTTCATCATCTTTATGGTAGGATTGCTTTGGATTCTTGCCAGACCATGGCTTCATATAAGATTTTTCTTTCACAGCATTAAACTTAAATTTCTTTGATTTGCTATAAAAGAAGATATTTTGATGCTTTCTGGAAAATCGCTTATTGGTTGCACCACCACTTTTGAATGCCCATATTATCTCATTCTGAAATTCTCCACCTTGACCGCAGAAAATGGCATCCAACACCAATTTCAGGTAGTGACTAGCGGTAGGATCGCAATGCAGGTAAAAGCTTCCGGTTGGCTTCAGAACGCGTCGAATTTCAGCTATGCGCAATGTCATACTGACCAGATAGGCGAGCAGGCTACCTTTCCCCAACACTTTTTCAAGCCCAAGGATGAGGTTGATTGCTTGCTTGGTGAGTACGCCATTAGGATTGGTCGGAATAGTCGCAAATCCTTCCTCCGCTCTCGTGTCCCAAGTCCAAGTATCCACGAAAGCTTGAACTTGGGCTCGATCCTCACGGCCAAGGTTGTTGTAAATTTGATTGTAGTTGCGCTTGGAATTAAACGGCGGATCTATGTAGCATAAGTCAACCGATTCGTCTTTAATTTTGGAGCGATCCCGTAAAATATCGAGGTTATCTCCGTAAAACAGTTTGTTCACTTCACAGCCGTCCTTGGATTTTTGGTTAATTCAACTTCCACCTGCCCAAACCCTTCCCCCGCCCAGAGTCCTGCCGCCACTAACAGCGATACGATTAACGGTTTCATTTAGGGTCTCCTTTCAGTCTTGCTTCGATAGCGATTAACAGTTCATTGGCTCTTTCTAATTGAACATCAGCCTCAGCAACAGTAACCGACTTTAATTTGCCATAATCGCCTACCATTCGTAACTCAAATCCTTCTCGAAGAAACGTGGAGTATTTTTTGTCAAAGATACCTGTCTTTACGTAATACTGAGAAAAGGCGGCGATGATTCCGGCATGCTTTGAAAATGCCATTTCTTGTTCGAGAAATAGAGCCTCGAAAGCATAAAACATTGTATAATATGCCCTTGCGGCAGAAAAGCCCGGGTAGCCATCTTCAAGAATATTCCGAGCGACTTCCAAACTATCTCTTGCTTGGATCAACAGCAACTTTTGTTCTTCAAGCAACTTGCACTCCCTCACGTCTGACGTTTATCATCAACGGACTTTTCAAAGTTCCGAACCGCCCAATATCCACCTCGACAATTGAAACGAGCTGGTTGTAACGGTCTAATATCTCTTCGACAATTTCGGTAGGATAAGCCAAGTCATTCAATTCTTTGCCGGGAATGTCCAATACTACCAATACATCGATATCCGAATCCGGCTCATTATCGCCGCGCGCACGAGATCCAAAGAGCACCAGTTTCACCAGCCGCTCTCCGTAAAACTCCCGCAGCCTCAACTTCAGTTCGTCGAGAATCGGGGCTATGTCTTCTGGAATATTTTTCATTGTTCTTTGCTATTTCGCCCGTCAACCTCAGAGGGTTGACGGCTTGCTTCTGTCACCAGCGGGGCGGTGACAGAAGACTCACTCTGCCGACTGCGGCGAGTCGGCAGTGGTTTTTCACCCTTAAACCATTAAACCTTCAACCCTTAAACCTTCCCACCCACGCCATAAACGCCGTAACGAATATCTCAACCGCTCTCAGCGTCTTTTCGTCCGTCAATTTCCCCGCCTCGTCGAACTTCGTCTGCCCTTGTGGTACGATTAACTCCGGCTTAGGCATGGTGACGCAATCAAGAGCCTGCAACACTTGTCGCAAATGGTTCTGTCCCCTGACTCCGCCGAAAAGTCCGCTCGACGTGCTGACGATCCCCACCGGCTTACCGGCAATCGGCTGTTGCGGAGGCCGCGACGCCCAGTCAATCGCATTCTTCAGCACTCCGGCAATGCTGTAGTTGTATTCCGGCGCCGCGATCAGTATCCCGTCGGCGTGGCGGATCTTCTTACGAAAGGATTCCACTTCATCAGGCAATCCCTTCGCCTCGACGTCACCGTCGTAGATAGGGATGTTGTGAAGCTCATAAAGTTCAGCCGTTACACCGACAGGCAAATGGTCGATGATGGCTTTGATCAGCTTGCGATGGGTCGATCCGGCGCGCAATGAGCCTTGTATGGCGAGAATGTGCATTTAATTTCTGATTTCTGATTTTTGATTGTTAACAAACCTGCGATGTGGGACAGTTCTATTTTGGTTTCTTGTTTACCCGAATAATTCACCTAACAATATACTCGTCTTTGTGACTCTTGCAAAGCCCAGCGCAAGCCCAAGCAGACTCGCAATGTGCAACTCCTCGGTGATCGACCCGGTCGCATCCGCCGGAAAGTGAACTCTGTAGTCCCGGTAGTAGGCGTCACGGGCGGTCGATTCACAGCAGAGATTGGTCATGACGCCGGTAATCACAATGTCTTCGACCTTCAGAACCCGCAAAACGGTTTCGAGATCGGTGTTATAGAAAGACGAGTAGCGGTGTTTGAAGATCTGCTTTTCGCCTGTCAGTGGGCTCAGTTCGGGAATCACTTCCGACTCAGGCGACCCCTCAATACACATCCCTTTCCACCACCAGCCCATGATTCCAGCGTCGTTGAGTGACGGATCATGAACATGACGGGTGAAGATGACCGGCTTGCCAGCCTTGCGAAAGGCATCAAGTAGCCGCACCGCATTAGGAATAATTGCTGGCCCCCCCGCAGTGAACGTCCGCGACTCCGGATGAAGGAAGAACTTCTGCATATCGACAACTAACAACGCCGACGCCGGTGCGAGCTTATAGTCGTGCGTGTTGTATGGGCGTATCTGCTTTAACCACCTTGTGGTTGCCACCTCAAGCGTTTCGGGTGTGACGTACGGTGTCATCTATATTATTAATTCTTAATTATTAATTATTAATTAACTGAGAGAATCCAACATTTCAAATACTCCGTTTCCGGGTGTCCCGGCAATATCGGGTGATCTGGAGCATGCCCTCCCGTCGCAACAACCCGCACCCGCTGTCCTTCTTGAAACGCCGCCCTGCCGATAACCTCAAGATGTTTTTCGCGTGTCAACAAGTGCGAACAGGAGCATGTTACCAACAATCCTCCCGGTACGACAACTCTAAGCGCGGCGCGGTTGATGGCGATGTAAGCGTTGACGCCTTGCGAGACTGCCTGCCGATTTGGAATAAGGGCTGGCGGATCGACAATGACAACGTCCCAACCTCCCGCGTAGGTTAAGCGTCCCGCTTGACTTGTCCGGCTGGAAGCCGAACCTACGCGATTCGTCGGACTGGAAGTCCGACCTACGCGGCGTGCTTCTTCCTTAAGAAACTCCTCAACATCAGCCTGCACAAAAATCGCCTTGTCTGAAAGCCCGTTCAGTGCCGCGTCTTCCGTCCCCCAAGCAATGGCTTTTGCCGAAGAATCGACCATGACCGCTTCCTTCGCTCCAGCCGCAAGCGCCGTCAGTCCCCATCCACCGGTGTAGGAGTAGAGGTCGAGGACTCTCACTCCAGTAGCGCGGACAATTGTCCGCGCTACCAACTCACTTAACAACTGACGATTCCCCCTCTGATCCAAAAAATAACCCGTCTTCTGCCCTTCCTTGGGTCGTGCGGTAAAAATCAATCCATTGTCCTTAAACAACACTTTGTCGGGTGTGGAGCCATAGATCTGGCGGTCTTCCTCGACCAATCCCTCCATCTTGCGGTAGGGGCTTTTTCCTTTGAAGTATATCCCGGTAGGCTTTACAACCTCGACCAGCGCCGCGACGACCTCGTCCAACCTCTTCTCAATCCCGACAGTTAGCGATTGCATCACGAGCTGATCGCCGAACTTATCGACGATGAGTCCCGGAAGCCCATCGCTCTCGGAGTAGATTAGACGGCAGGCGTTAGACTCTTGGAGGGCGGGATTAATCCCGCCCTCCAGGGAAATTTTCTTCCGATATTCCCACGCCGCTTTAACTCGCCGTAAAATCAACCCCTCATCAAAGGATTCATTCCCTCGAGTCAACAGCCGAACCGCGATTAATGAGTGTGGGTTGACATACCCTCGCCCTAAAAGTAGCCCCCGTGCTTCGCAGAGAGCCACTGCCTCCCCCGGCTCCAGACCTTTGAGTGGTTCGACGATCTCCCCGGCAAACGCCCAGAGATGGCCGTTCTTGATGCGAGTTTCGTGGTTAGGCTTAAGGTGAAGTGTGGTCAAATTCTCTCGTTCCGGCGAAAGCCGGAATCTATCCCCTTTTTGGTCTGTTGCCGGATTGGCTTCAATCTGTGATCTTTAGTAACTTATATGTCCATTCATCACTGCTCTCTCCTTTAAAAAAGTCCGCATTCGGTTTCAGCTTACCTCTCTGAAATCCCATCCTTTCCAGTAATTTCATCGATGCAAGATTCCGCGAATCCACTTCCGCAAAAATCTCACTGACTCCTGCTTCAAACAAAGCCTGATTGACTCTACTGCAAGCCTCTGTCGCAAATCCGTGCCGCCAGAACCGCACGCCAAATTCGTACGCCAATTGAGCTCGTCCATCGGATAGTATCGTCACTTGAACAACCCCAAGACATTGGCCGTCAGATTTTTGCCGAACAGTCCAGTTGAACCATTCCTCAGTTCCATTGGGTGACCGTCGTGCCTCTAAGAACCGAAAACGCTCGGCAAGTGCTTCGACTGATAGCGGAGGCTCTTGAGGAATAAAGCTATACATAAGATAGTCTGAGTATATCACGAACAACTCTGGCGCATGTTCCGCCACCAGCGGCTCCAGCTTAAGCCTTGCCGTCTCGAACACTGTCTCGCCTATCGAGGATATTGAGTCGGTCATCCCTTCATCTTCACTACCAGCATCGTCATATCGTCGAACTGAGGCCGCCCTTGTTGATAGGCACTGCACTCGGCAAGAATATGTTTCACCAATTCATTCGCTGAGTATGCTTGACCTGTCTCGACCAATTGCGCGAAACGCTCCATACCGAATTCCTCTTCAGCATCATTGATCGCCTCATTAATTCCGTCGGTGTACAGCACCATCAGATCGCCAGCTTGGAGTGTTATCACCTCGGCGGCATAATCGACTTCTTCCATAACACCTGCCACCAATGAACGGCTCGCCTCCAGCTCCTTGACGGTCGCTATCCCGTTACGAACCAATCGGACAAGCGGCATATTATGACCTGCCGAGGCGTAAATGAACCGCCCATTTTCAATATCAAGAATACCATAGAATACCGTGATAAACATCGAAGCGCTCTCATCGAAATTGACCAGTCTCTTGTTGAATTGCCTCAGCACCTCGTTGGGGTAAGCGCCATCTCCGCTTAGAGTGCGGAAAAGAGTTCGACAGCCTGACATAAAGATCGCCGCCGGAACACCCTTCCCGGAAACATCGCCGATCACCAGCCCATAGCGCCGGGAATCGATTTGGAAAACATCGAAATAGTCGCCACCAATCTCGCGTGCAGGTTCGCAGGCGCCAAAGATATCGACTTTCGGTAAATTGGGAAAGATGCTCGGCAGAAAGCTCTTCTGAATGTTCCAAGCGACTTTCAGTTCGGCCTCGGCGGCCATCGCCATAGCTTGCTTCTCATTACTGAGTTGGAGGCGGTGGATAATATTATGAGCGCTTGCGAGGAGCAATTTGACGTGAATTTCACGTGGCAACAGAACTGGTTGCCTAATGATCAGAACGGTGCAGACGGTCTTGGCACGTACTGAAGCCGACGTTGGTTCGCCGGTCATTTCGGACATCTCGCCGAAGAGCGCCCCCGGTTTTAGGGTGTCGATGAGGAAATGGTCTTTGGAGGTCGAGCTTCGTTTCCAGACTTCTGCCTTACCGGTAAAGAGAAAGTGAAATCCCTCGTTTTTTCGACCTTCTTCGAGGATCACCTCACCCGGTTCTAACGTACGAACCTCGATTGTCTCGATGATGTGTTGAAGCTCTTCATCGGAAAAGTCGCGTGTAAGTTTGAGCTGGCGGAAGAATGCCGTGAAGTTGTTGTTCATTTTATTGTTATTGTTAGATTTTGCATCTGGTAGCACCGCCGTCTCCGGCGGTCTCGCGCTCAGAGTTCAAACTTTTAGTTTTTCCGGCGTTTAAAACCTATCCTTGGGCAATTGATCCGCCATTTCCGGCCTTGTTTCGATGATTCTGTAAATATCTGCCAAATCCTTCTGCCTTTTGCTCGGGCGGCGCGACTCATCCGAGTAGGCAAGCAGTTTACCTTTGAGCACATCCTCGAGCCGGGCAACTCGCATCTGATAACCAAGCACGTCTCTAACTTCAGCGCGCGGAATGAACTCCAGATAGACCGGGTCAAGTTGCAATTGGATGCGCAGGTCGGATTTCGGATGGTTGAGGTTCAAGCTGTGCGCGAACCGGGCGACCACAAAGCCTTGCGCCTCGGCTGATGCGGCAACCTTTTCGGTATCGACAGAAGCCACAACGATATCTATATCGAGGCTGACGACCGGCTCGACATAGGCATTTACCGCCAGCCCGCCAATGACGCAATAGTCGGCGCTAACCTCTTTCAGGATGTCAAGCAGTTTCTCGACGACGTTAATACCGTCGTGCGAAAGTCCTTGGTAGAATTGTTGTTTGGTCATGGATTCAGTTGATTAATGATTCGTCTTTGCGAGCATGGCGAAGCAATCCCTAAACTTCAGACTACTCTATAATCCATTGCTTCATCAGCTTTTCGACTTCTTCGTGTTCGACGAAATCGCCCGCCTCGGCTTCTTTCCTCGCCTGATCGAGGCGGGTCAGAACGTAGAGGCGACACATGATGTCGTCGTAGCTGGCGTCATCGGGTAAGGTTCTGCCCAAATTGATGACCGCTTCTTTAGGTGTGTTCATTTATTGAGTTCCGATAAAAGGGTTCGGTATTACGCGATTCTTCGCGCTGTAATCAGTGGGGCAGGGCGTCCCGACCTGCCGGTACGACAGGTTTTCAACCTGTCAGGAGGACGGGGCTCCGTACCCGTCCGTAGGGGCGTAAGGTTGGGTTTGGCCACCTTCACAAAACCGCGAGTGGCGGAAGTCTTGACCCCGCGAATGCGCAACGAAGTAAAATATTTGAGGTTATTCACCTTTACTTTTAGATGCGCCGACCCATAAGTACAAGATTGTGGTAATGATCCCGATGATAAGGTAAACGAGCAACAATCTCTCGAAGTCAATTGAATCGCCTCTGCCGAAATCCATTAGCGACTCCCAACCATTTTCTCTTGGAATCATGTACCCCATTTTCACAGGAATGATGAAGGCTGTCTGAAACGCGGCAACCAATAGCATTACTGTCAAAACAAGCTTCTGTTTACGATTCATCCTCCTATTCCTAATCTTTGCTTTGTAATTTTAATTCTTATCGGTAGGGACGACATTCCCGCGCAGGCGGGAATCGAGATTTCAATTTACCGGAGCGTACAATCATGCGAGAAAGATGTGAACACCTTAATTTAAACTTATTAACAGCTACTTTGAAATTAGTTTGTTAACTATTAGTGTTATAATTAGTGTTATAATCGAGCTAATGAGTCCAGCCCAGAAGATTAAAATAATTTGATCCCTATTTCTTCTCATAAAACTGGGAACTTCTTCCTTTTTCTCTAATAGGAATACTCCTTTGGCCCGAGAATCTAATAAATTAGAAGATTTATAAAAAAGGAATAGAAAGATCAGAGTAGATAACGGAAATAAAAATGTCGGATCAATTTGGAAATATTTGTAAATCAATATGCTAAACAGTACTGCCGTCACCACTGATAGAATGCCAAGGAGAACCCCAACTATCCAGCCATAACTTTGGTGGCTCCTGGCTTTCCGAAACCAGCTCGTGTTTTCAAGGGAGATATCTCTTAATGAATCCACGAGTCCTTTGACAAGGAGGTCTTCACTTGAGCTTGAAATTCTCGTGCTTGATTCTCCTGCTTCAAAATGACAGTAGAATGGTTCATAAATCCTAATACTGAAAGTACTTACTCTCTTAACAGGAAGTGATTTCATCTCAGTCAATTCTTCTATACAATAGTCACCTAACTGCGCTTCAATCCTACTTGGCTTCACTTCCTCAAACTTGTGATAAACGTACTCGACTTCTTCTAAGCAGAACTTTACGGCAGGCAATTCGAGTCTAATCCCTTTAGCAATCTTCTTCATTTGCATTTTTCCTATTCAAATTTGACTTTTCTGACTATTTCAGATGTGGAGTATTTGGTCTTATAGAGAAGAATTGCGCTATTTCCATCCCCAAAAACTCGCCTTCTTCCCGTGCCTCTTCGCATCGATCCAGTGAGCACGGTCGTGTTCCTTCTGGCTCTTGAACACCCAAAGGTTTGCGAAGCTATTGTCGCTTTTATTCCGGTTCTTGTGGTGAACAACTTCGCCTTTTCTCAGTTTCCGTCCGAGTATCATCTCCGCAACTGACCGGTGAACGGGAGTTTTGCTGTCCTTGAACCGGGCATAGCCGCGCTTGTCTTTATAAGTCTTGGAAGGGGTTTTTCCAAAGATAAGGTCAATAAGCCACATTAAATTTCCTGTTTATTTTTCTTTGAATGATAAATATAATGACTGTTGTCTGGATTAGGACTTCGCTTTAGTCGCAAGATCGCGTCCTTGGCGCGGGCGGATAACTATCCGCCCTACTGCCCGACAAGTATCTGGATGCCAACGCCCGACGGGCTCGGCGGCCCGCCCTACGCGACGGAGACAAGCGGGACGCTTATCCTACGCGAGGCGGGTACGGAGCCCCGCCGTACCGAGAATGTTTTCCCCCCCTTCGCTCAGGTCGGAAAGACAGATATCCTTCACTTCGTTCAGGATGAATCTCGCTTGGTATCAGTATCAGTATTAGTCATTAGTATTAGTCATCGCCTTCACAAACTCCCTGAACAACGGATGCGGCTTGGTGAACCGGCTCTTCAGTTCGGGGTGAAACTGACAGCCGACGAACCACGGATGTCCCGGCAGTTCAATCATCTCGACAAGCTTGTGATCCGGCGACAACCCGCCGAACTTCAAACCCTTCTCCTCCAACTCCTCACGGAAGTCGTTGTTGACTTCGTAGCGATGCCGGTGTCGCTCGCTGATAAGTTCGGAACCGTAGATTTGGTGCGCCTTCGATCCCGGTAAGCAATGGCAAGGCTGAGCCCCTAACCGCATCGTTGCGCCTTTTCTGCGAGTTTTTCGCTGTTCCGGCATTAGATCGATGACTGGATATTTGGTTTTAGCATTGAACTCGCTGGAGTTTGCTCCCTTCCAACCGAGGACATGCCGCGCGTATTCGATCACCGCGCACTGCATCCCGAGGCAGATCCCGAAGAACGGCTTGCTCTTTTCGCGGAAGTATCGAATCGCTTCAATCTTGCCCTCAATGCCTCGGTCGCCAAATCCCCCTGGTATCAGCAGTCCCGCCATTCCTGCAAAAAGTTCCGCCGAATTTTCAGCTGTCACTTTTTCCGAGTCGATCCAGTTCAATTTCACATTTACGCCGTTAGCAACTCCGGCGTGAATGAACGACTCGATGATGCTCTTGTAGGCGTCGTGCAAGCCGGTGTATTTGCCGCAGATGGCTACGTCGAGTGTGCGCGAGGGATGGTGAAGTTTGTGCAGAGTCTCTTTCCAGACGGTCAGATCGGGAGGCGGTGCTTTGATACCAAGCTGGCGAAGGATAATGTCGCTGAAGTTCTGGCGTTCGAGGTTGAGCGGTACATCATAGATCGATTCGGCGTCGATGGCTTCGATGACGGCTTCGACCGAAACCGAACAAAACAGCGCAATTTTTCGTCTCATATCCTTCGGCAGAGACTGGTGAGTTCGGCAGAGCAAAACGTTCGGCTGGATTCCAATTTCGCGCAATTCCTTCACCGAGTGTTGTGTCGGCTTGGTCTTTAACTCCCCAGACGAGTCAATGTAGGGAACGAGTGTCAGATGGACGTAGCAACAATTCCTTGGCCCAACCTCAAGCCCCAACTGGCGGATAGCTTCAAGGAACGGCAATCCCTCGATATCGCCGACTGTTCCGCCGATCTCAAGCAGAACGACATCGAAGCCTTTAGCAGAGTTTGCTACGGCGTGGATGCGGTTTTTGATCTCGTCAGTAATGTGAGGAATGACCTGAACAGTGCCGCCGAGGTAATCGCCGGCTCGCTCGCGGTTGATGACCGTTTCGTAGATCTGCCCGGTGGTGGAGTTGTTCAATCTTCCCATCGAGACGTCGAGGAACCGCTCATAGTGGCCGAGGTCGAGGTCGGTCTCAGCGCCGTCGTCGGTGACATAGACTTCGCCGTGCTGGTAGGGGTTCATCGTCCCCGGATCGACGTTGATGTAGGGATCGAGCTTCATGATGGTGACGCGAAGGCCTCGCGCCTTCAGGATTGCGCCGAGTGACGACGCGGCGATCCCCTTACCGAGCGACGAGACGACGCCGCCGGTGAAGAAGATAAACTTGGTGCGGGATTTTTGTGTGGGGGACAAGATTAGCTTCCAAATAACTATTCACTTGGAGGGCGGACTTTAGTCCGCCCTTGAGAATTTCGTAGGTTTGGGAGTGCTGACTTTCAGTCAGCACTTGGAGGGCGGGTTTAAACCCGCCCTCCATGAGTTCAATTTTACAAGCGCGCCCATGCCTCTTCCTCCTCAGGGCTTAGCCATTCCTCAGCAAGCAGGGGCTGAGCAAACAACATGGCTTCGCGCAATTCCGGACCGACGGTCAACGCCTCGTCGGCAAGGTTACTGAGACGATTCTCGATGAGTTCGAGAGTGTCGGAATCGTTGTTGTAGGGCATTATTTGATTTTTAAGTTAACTCTCTGGCCATTCGATGCAATGTTGATTCTGACGTTCGCCTTATCCCTATAATGCCTCCGCAACAATTTCTCCAAATTGCCACCAAAATACGTACAAACTGTTCTGGTTCGATCTTAAATAATAAATCACTCACGAGTTTCCCCTCTCACTTTTGCCAAATCTTCCGCCGTATTGACCTCAACTCCCGCATGTTCAACAATTGCCACGCAATATCGCACCCCCTGCTCGACCAGACGAAGTTGTTCGAGGCGTTCGGTCAACTCCAGACGGCTTGGGGGTAGTGCAACGAACTGCTCAAGCGCTTCCTTACGGTAGGCGTAGATTCCGATGTGACGTAATAATTTCTGATTTTTGATTTCTGATTTTTGAAATTTACCATAGGGAATTGGTGCGCGGGAAAAGTAAAGCGCTCGATCATGTGCATCAAGAACAACCTTAACAATAGCATCACCTTGGTAGTCTGCCTCTTCAATAATCGGCGCGGCGGCAGTTCCCACCCCGGCTTCAGGATCGGCAAGAAGTTTCGTAACAACTGCATCAATTGTTCGGGGATCAAGCTGAACCTCGTCACCTTGAATATTGATGACGATGTCGGCTGGGCGGACGAAGGCGTCCGCCTGGCCTTTTCTCTGCAATCTGCACTCTGCACTCTGCACTTTCTTATACGCTTGCCAGACCCGGTCCGAGCCGCTCTGGCACTCGTCAAATGTCTCAACAACGTCAGCCCCCCACGACCGGGCGGCATTGGCGATGATCTCATCACCGGCGGCGATGACCAGTCGGTCGAGTCTGGTCGCTTTGGACGCTCGAGACCAAGTGTGCCAGAGGACAGGCTTGCCCTCGACCTCAAGCAACATTTTGCCGGGGAGGCGGGTTGATCCGTAGCGGGCGGGAATAATTCCGTAGATCAATTTAAGATTTATGATTTATGATTTATGAATTTAGGAAACCTAAGCCCCTTTAATCACCCTCGGAACGACAAAATAGTCTCCCTTCCGATGGGGAGCGTTCTTCAGCGCTTCTTCAACCGGAAGAGATTCTTGTACAAGGTCATCCCTCATCACCGAATGAAGATCAAGGACGTGGTGGAGCGGCTCAATCGACGACGTATCCAGTTCATTGAGTTGTTCGACAAAGCCGATGATGGCAGACATTTCATCGGCGAGATGTTCTCGTTCGGTTGGAGTAGGTGACAATCTCGCCAAAGTTGCGATCCGTTCAACCTCATCCTGAGTTATTCTTCGTCCCTTCGTCCCTTCGTGTTTCATGATCGAATAGGGTCTTTAATGACCACTTCACACGGCGCAAGCTTCTGAAACGCTTCCGCATCTTTCCGACTGCCGACAACATCTGGGTCGCCCCAGTGAATCGGGATGGCGACTTTGGGTTTCAACATGTTGACAGCATCGACAGCTTGCGACGGATTCATCACGTAGGTTCCGGATACGGGCAACAGGACAATATCGCACTCGAAATCGCGCATGTGAGGAAAGGCGTCGCAGTCGCCCGTCTGGTAGATCTTCACACCATCGAGTTCGATGATGTAACCGACAAAGCCCATCTCGCGAGTATGGAACTGCTTATCGATGTTATAGGCGGCAGTAGCATAGACGTCAAGTCCGGCAATGCGGTGTTTCATGTAGGGTAGCGTGTATTGATCGGCGGTCGGGAACTTCTCCCGACAACACTCGGCAACCAGCGTTTTGCCGTCCTTAGCCAGCGCTTTCTTGATGTCAGGAATACTCAGATGATCATAGTGGTTGTGTGTCACGAGTATGAGGTCGCCATCACCTCCCATACCAGCTGGCAATTTCCAGGGGTCGATGTAGATGATTTTGGAACCGGTAATCTTAACCGCGGCATGGCCGATAAGCTGGATGTTATTCAGCATGTTCTTGATTTTTTCATCCATTTGATTTTCCTCCGATTCTATTCTCAATTTCGTCAGGGGTATAATAGACAACTGGGATGCTGCAAGATTGGATTAAAGTCCCGGCGCATGCCCTCGTGCGCCGTTCATTCGTGCAACTCGGCGACGGAAGGGTCTGGTCGGAACGAAGTATTTCACTTGTCGCAGGGTGTCCCCACCCTGCGACAGCAACAGATTACGTCAACGCGAAGAGTATTGTCTTGTCAGCAGTTGAACTCGGTTGATACATATAGAACAGTTGACGCGGATCGCGACTTCTCCGTGCGGCAACGCGTTCTTTTAAGGTATCAAACCCTTTGGAAATGCCGCCTTTAGCGAAATAGTGAATCTTTGTGTCACAATTTGTGTGAACGTCGTAGGTGTGGATCTGCGCGTCATATTGATCTTTTTTCTCGACTTCAACCATCACCCGGGCTTTCATCTTCCCGTACTCAATCAGTACCATCGAGTTTTTCACTTTGTAATTGTTCGTTTTGATATCTCGATTGAGTTGTTCGAGCTTCCCTTCGAGCCCGATGGGATTTCCAAGGATAAATATACAATTTACAAAATAAAAGGACCGATTAGTCCATTCACTTTCTCGGTTGTCCCACGCTTCGTCGCTGATTTCCCGCGATTGAGCAAAATTCGCCATTGTAACCTCTTTATTATTGACTGCAATCAAGCAATTGATGCTCGCAGTCTTGTTTAGATTTACTCGGTTGTCGCAATTATTTGCGGTAAACACCCAGAGTCATTTCCTCACCTTGCTGATAAATTCCTCAACTTCCGGGATACCGCCCTGCAAAATTAGATACCCATTGGAGGGCTCGCGCTCGGTGATCTCGCCCGCAATGGGAGTGTACATGATCTCCTTCACTTTTTCCAGATCATTTGTTTGTCCCAATGCCCAGCCGAGTTTGACATAACCAACTTCCGGGAGCATATTTGCCATCGGAACCACTCCCAGTTCCATCATATCACGACCGGTGTCATAAACATACATCTGAACGTATCCCCACAACGTCTGCACCGTCATATAAACAGCAATGCCTTTGTCTCTGGCTCGCTTCAACGCTGGATATAGTGGCTTGTTAACGTGGCCCAGTCCCGTCCCGGCAATGATGATCCCCTTGTAATTATTGTCGATCAAGCTGTCGATGATATCTGCTTTCATATTAGGATAATAGTAAACTATTGAAATGGCTTCCTCAAAAGCAGTATTGATAACCACCCTCTTGTCGTTGCGCCGACGTTTGTAGTCCTGCCTGAGTGGCGTGATCTTCTCCCTGCTGACCATTGCTATCGGAATGTCGCCAATCGTCCTGAATGTCGAACGATAACTTGAGTGCATCTTACGAACGCGGGTCCCGCGATGGAGCAAGCCATACTCATCGGAGGTTGGACCGAACATACAAACCATAACCTCGGCTATGTCGGACTCGGCCGCCGCTTTGACGCTATGCATCAGGTTAAGTGCCGCGTCAGACGAGGGACGATCTGATGATCTTTGCGATCCGACCATCACAATCGGAACAGGTGAATTTTGAACCATAAACGAGAGTATTGCGGCAGTATGATGCATCGTATCAGTTCCATGACCGATTACGATTCCCTGAGTGCCTTTCTCTATCTCACGCCCAATTGCCTCGGCTGTGCCTCGCCATTGCTCTGGTCCCATATTCTCACTGAAGACGCCGTACAGCTTTTCTGTCTCGAGATTACAAATATCGGCAAGCTCTGGAACAGATCCATATAACTCACCTGGCGAGAATGCTGGGATGACCGCCCCAGTACGGTAGTCAAGACGTGAGGCAATCGTGCCCCCCGTTCCAAAGAGTTTGACAAACGGCTTCTTCGGATCCCTTGGGAATTCCTTTTCAGGAATTTTGTAATGAGCCTCTTTTCTGCCTGTTATCTCTATGGCTTCGATATTATCAGCCGCTATCCCAATGTTATAACCACTGCGAAGCTTAATCACGATGTGGAGAGGATCAGCTGTTTCACTCCGCGGAAGAATGATACCAGTGAAAAGTCCCTGTTTCGTCTTGATGTTGGCGTCGCTCCAGACCATCGCTCCGAAGTTCTTCAGAGTCGAAAGCGCTTCGCCCCGGTAACCTTTGTAATTTTCTCGATCCGGCATATGTTAATTTCTAATTTCTAATTTCTGATTTCTGATTTCGAGAGTGTTAACCAGGAGGATCAAAGATCCTTAAGCCTCGCTTCGATCCGCAAAGCTAATTTGACGCCCGAAGTTCGACCCTTAAGTTGCCTCATCGCCAGACCCATCGCGGCGCGCATTCTTGCTTCGCTGTTTTTTGCCTCGAGTCCCGATGCAAGTAGGAAAGCCTCTTCCACCCATCCCGTGATCTCAGGCTTCTTAGCCAACACCGGTAACATATCGTCCTCGAATACTCCCCTTCGAGAGGCTTCGATTATTGCATCAACTATCCCCTCACGAGTTATCAGTCCTGATGCTATCTTGGAAAGGATACTTTCCATAACCTCCGGGGTCAGTAGATCAGTTGTTATTTTCTTTCGTTTAAGGGACTTGGGGATTTGAATCAATGTAACGGCGACCATTTTTGGATCGAGCTTCCACTCTTTGACAGCTTTCTTGAAAATCGGAGCGTAAATGGAAATGGCAAGTAATCTGATGCAATCGGACGGGACACCTAATCTACGGTACCACTGTTCCCTGTCCCAATAATACTCAGGAAGCTGTGCTCTCAGAGAATCGAGCCTTTCCGCAGTGACCTTTTTTGGTGGTAAATCTGTATCAGGATACATTCGGTTCGGTCCGGGAAGTATCCTCTCAAAGCCGTTAGTTCCATCCGGGAATGCCTGCCGGGTTTCTGAAGGAATACCAACCGTTGCTTCGTATGCGCGCGCTACTATTTCTCGAGCCGCAGTCGCAACATCGATCAGATTCCCCCAAACCAGTACGAGTGTATCGTCCTCCGTGCCGCCAACAGCCTTTTTTAAAGCTGACCATTCTGAGGTTGCTAAAAAATCTGAGTGACTGTCAGAATGAATGATATTGGGAAGGGCAGTCAAACAGGCAATAACGCGAACACGATCTGCAATCTCAGCCCCAAAAGAAGTATCAGTTTGAGTAGGCCAATGGAGAAGACGGTGAAATCCCGGCAACGTAATGCACTCGACTATTTTCCCTTGTGCAATCGCCTCGCGGATTGGCTGATATCGAGATTTCCGAAGAATCCGAGTCACATCATCGACACGGGAAGAAAACGTCAGGGGCGTTATATTGCGACAACGGAGTTCCTCTCGTAAACGTAATAGATTAAATTGTCGGATCGCTTCGTTGTAAGTCAACAATGGAACTAACAGCAATTTAGAGACTCCTTTTATCTCAATACGAGTTCCCCCGTGTATGGAGACATTGACGTCCTGCCTTGCGGCGCCAATACCAGTTCTGACTTTACCGGTAGATCGAGCAAGCCTTCGAATAATCTCGCCAACCTCGGCAACCTCTTGAGGAGTAACCATTTGAGGACCGGTAACTGTCTCAATGAGTGGCATTCCAAGCCGATCAGCCAAATAAATCCGCGTGTGGCCAATATCCGATACTTCACGGCATGAGTCCTCTTCAAGACCTACCTGAATTACATCGATTTCACGATCTTTAAAGGGGATTTTCCCGTCCACACCAACGAGGGTTGTCCGTTGGAAACCGGTTGGAATCGAGCCATCGAGGTATTGTTTCCGCGCAATATGTATTTCATCAACTAATGCACAACGATACAACATTGCCGCTTGGAGAGCGATATCGAGGGCGTCTTGATTCAGATGAAATGGCGGTGTATCGTCCATCTCATAGGTGCAGACCGTTTCACGATTAATGTGGTAGATAATATCTTTGCGAGTCTTGAACTCCATCAACGCCGTGCCGTCGTATTCACCAAGCTCAGAAAGAGTCGGCCGCATGTGTCGAAGTATCTCAGCATGATAGATATCTGAGTAGCGACCCGCCGGACAATGGCAAAACAGCTTCTTCGAAGTAAGAAGTTGTTGATGCACTTCAAGTCCTGACCTGAAGCCTATCTGAAAATAATCGTCTTCAGTCATCTCGGTGAACGGCTTAAAACGAAAATTCAGATAATCCGGGTCGTCCGGCATCGGGCGATTAACGCCAATAGGAAGAATTTCTTTGGTCAATAGTTTATTTTAATCATCCACTGCCGACCCGCCGCGGTCGGCAGAAACTGACATCAGCTTACTAATAGCTTGCTACCCACGGCGGGATTGGTAGCAAGAATTTTCCTTTGCACAACCTATTAATATAAAGAAACACCCCGCCAAAAGTAAGCGGAGTGCTTCCCTTTCCAGAGGATTGGTTTAAATGTCGGGCTGGAAGCCAAACCTACTTCCCCAACACTCTCTTCACCAATTTCTGAGCCGCGCGGCGAATACCGCCTGTTCCATCGCTTGCTTCCTGAACTCGCTCCGGTGGCGTCATCTCCCAGAATCGCTTCAGCAACAACTGCTCCGCCACACGTCTCGTCCGGTCGATCCGCTGAGCTGTCCTTCTCTCAATCAAAGTGCCGTCATTCGACGCGGAGGAGTACCTTTCTTCGACCCAATCATAAAAGGCGTCCAAGCCATCGCCGTTGCGAGCCAGAGTAGGAATTACCCCTGGACGGACTTTGTAGCTTTTCAATTCGAGTGCGCCTTCGAGATCGCTCAGATAGCGCTGGGATCCACGCAAGTCCATCTTATTGACGAGGAAGAGATCGGCGATTTCCATCAATCCAGCTTTCATGCTCTGGATCATGTCCCCCGATCCCGGCTCGAGCACGACGACTGTGACGTCGCAAGCCCCCACGATGTCGGTCTCGACTTGCCCGACGCCGACCGTCTCGATGATGACGCGGTCGAATCCTGCCTGGTCGAGGATGTCGGCGGCATCGACAGCAGTCACGGCAAGACCTCCAGTTGAGCCGCGCGTGGCAAGACTACGCACGAAGACGCCCTCGTCACCGGCAAGGTCGGCCATGCGGACGCGGTCGCCTAACAAGGCTCCTCCAGTGAAAGGTGACGACGGATCTACAGCTATGATTCCGACGGTCAAGCCATGCTTGCGATAACGACGGGCAAGTTCGTTGATGATGCTGGATTTACCAGCTCCAAGCGATCCAGTGACGCCGATGCGGAGCGCACTGCCGACCGGGCGGCCGCCTTCGACCGAAGGGAGTGGATCATCGGGGCTTAGCCGGTCGAGACTGCTGAGCAGTCTGGAGAGAATGAGTTGTCGGGATTGGGACAAGGATTCTTTCTGAAAGTATGAGGGTGTTTTTTGCCGTAGGGTGTCCTCGAGTTCATTGAAATATTCGATAATATGCCGTGAGTGTCCAGGCGGACGCCCTCGTCCGCCAAGCATTCAAGCGCAAATATTGCGCGGACGAGGGCGTCCGCGTGGACAAGTCGGCGCAAATTAAGAATATTTCAAAGAACTCGTCCTCACGATACGGATATCAATATACGACGAGGGGAGAGGTTGGGCAAGATGATGAGCCAGCAATCTGCAATCAACTCTTGCTGAAAAATATTTTTTACAGATTCATGGAAATAGTTGCGAAACAGCATTTGAGACGATATATTATTGGTGCAAGAGGTTTATCCGATACCCGTCTTCGTGGGTTCTCTTTTCCTCGGAGGATGAACTTTCAGTCCACTCTTGCCTGCGTAGGTCAGGTTTAATGCCTGACCGGAGCGGACTCAAAAACCTTCCCACGCATAGGAAGGGTCCGCCCTCCAAGAAAGTAATGCCATAAATAGCACCATAGATATATTCTCGTTCGCAACACCTACTGGAGGCAGAATGCATCTTCATTCAGTTCGAACCACAATCCTTTCGCTCGTCCTGATCGTAATAGTCGGATGCGGCGGAACAAAACATGCCGGAATTACTCCCCCCGCTACCAAAGCTGTCATCGAATCAGCCCCAAAATGGTTCCTTGACCCACCCAAAGATGACGATTACATCTCCGGAGCCGGAACCGCCACTTCACGCGACATGCAACTTGCCAAGGACAAAGCCGCTGAAACCGCTCGTTTCGAAGTAGCCAAAGCCATCGAAACACGCTATGAAGCTATCTCCAAGCGCTTCCAAGAAGAAGTCGGCACTGCTCTTGACGCCCAATATCTCGATCAGTTCACTCAAGCTACCAAAGCCGTAGTGTCACAAGTCCTCACCGGCGTAACTGTCGATAAGGTTTCCATCTCTGAAGAGAGCGGCGTGTTCCGGTCCTATGCTTTGGTAAAACTTCCTTTGGGCGCGGCGTCTGAAGCCTTAATGAAGCGGATAAAAGAACAAGATCAGCTCTACACTCGCTTCCGCTCAACAGAGGTTTACAACGAACTCGACAAAGATGTTCAAAGGTTTGAAGAGTGGAAAAAAGGCCAGAATCCATAATCTGACCGTTCCTATAATGTCAACGCCCCACAAAATCTGCGGGGCGTTGGCATGAATGATGTGGGCTCTTGGAGTGCCGGATATAAAAGTCGGCTCCAAGCGTGACACAACGCGTCAGACAACTCGACCTTTTGTCGGATCAAGCAGATAGCAGTTAGATTATGCCAACATCGACATACAACTCGCTCGTGCTGATATTTTCGGTGGCCTTCACTCCCGTCTTTCTTATGGCACGCGATTCCAGCAGCAACCGAGTCGAAACACTCCGTAACAATCCCCAATACCTAACGGCGTCTGGCGAAGGCGTTGACCTTGAAGCCGCACGGCATCAGGCAGAAAAATCCCTCGTGAGTCAGATTCAGGTTGCGATAGGTGTCACCAGCTCCTACACTTCCAACGCAGTCGAGGACAATAACGAACTTCAACTCACGACAGAATTCGTCACTCGACATCAAAGTTACGCCGGTATGTTGCTCAAAGGACTCGGATACATCGAGAACCAGAGTAAGGATCGGTGGTCGGTCTTCGCATACATCCACCGCGACTCGCTCGCGGCATCCTATGAGTATCAGAAGTCGAAAATAATGGGGTTGACCTCTGCCGGACTGGACGCAGTAAAGCGGGGAAGCTTGGGTGAAGGTTTGAAGAATCTCCATCAGGCGTGGCTTCTCGCGCACTTTTACCCTAACGCCATCGACTTCACAGATCTGCAGGCAAACCTGCCAGCCAATCCTAAAGTAGCCATCGATGAGCTTATAAGCGGCTATCTTGCCCGGTTGGAAGTGACCGCCAGCGACTGTTACCGCGATGAACCGCTTGTCATGGCGCCGCTGAAACTCATGCTTGATGGAAAGCCGGTACAAGACCAGACGATCAGCTACTACGGTGGGCACGGGATGGAGTTCGCCCGGGTGTTGGGTGGTAGAGCAGACATACCTCTAAGCTACCAGCCAATTTCGTCGCAACAGCGATTGCTCATCTCCATCGAGTATATCTTCGAACAGGAACTGAAGTCAGATGTTGAGCTTGCCGGATTGTACGAGATGTTCGGTTCGGGTGATTTTCCGAACTTAAAGACGGTGACGCTTCGCTTTCCTTGGATACTCACTGAACCTCCAGAACCTGCCGTACCGACCATTCCACTCAAAATAACTTCTCCCGTTTCTACGCCTTTGCCTCCACACCAGCAAAATATCGAGACGCTCTCCGAGCCGCTGGCTCAACTGAGCGCACAACGCTCGACCCCAGAATTTCTTGAGATGCTGGTCCAGTACGCCAAACTCGGTACGCTGACCTACGGGCGCAAGAGCGATTTCGGCAACGGGATCGGAAGTTACGTCGCCGTTTTCGACGATGCACAGATCATCGCTTTTCTCCTCTTCGACGGGGTGCAGTATCGGACACTCGACGACCGAGGCTTGTACTCTAATCTCACTGAGGAATTTCGCGGCAGGCGGCAGGTCTGGATCAAGGAAACAGGGAAGTGAAGTTTCAGTCTCCAGTGTCGGGTCGCCGCACCCGACACGTTTCGAATGAAGACTTCTGCCGACCGCGGCGGGTCGGCAGTGGTTCGCGTCTGACAAACGAGACACTCATCCTACGCAAGAGCGGACTGAAAGTCCGCCCTCCAAGAGATGATCAGAGCGGCTTGAAAAGCCGCTCTCCAAGTCCCTTTGCTGTTCTTTCACTACTTCTCTTGTTTGCCCTCCCCGCCTTAGCCCTGACCAGTAAAGTCGTCCTGATCGGTGGAGTGGATTTCGCAACCCGAGAGCAATTGGGAACATCGCTCTCCAAAGTTCTCAACCGACTCGAAGATGGCAGATGGAATGACGTCAAGTCAAGCTTCACGCCCGATGGGCTGAAAAGCCTTACTGAACTTGCCGCGCAGACAAAAATGGTTAATGTCAACCCGTTGTATGAAACCGATCTTCTCGCCCTTCCCGGTGGCGGGTGGGAGGTGCGCAATATCAAGGTACTGCTCGACACGAAAGGGCTTCCCGGAAACCCTTACCAGTATCTGGTCTTTTCATTCGACCGGGACGGGTTGATCGCCGATGTCCGGTTTGCCATTGAGCAACAGCAGTACGAGAACATCTTTAAGCCCGCCGAACAATTACAGGACTTCGCCTACCGTCAACAGATATTGCAATTCGTCGAGATATTCCGCACGGCTTACAACCGCAAGGATATTGACTTTCTTAAGGGTGTTTACAGCGAAGACGCGCTGATTATCGTCGGGAAAGTGTTGAAAGCAAAGCCCGGAATGCAGGATATGATGGCGAGCTCGCATCTATCACGAGATCGGATTCAGTTCATCAAAGAGAGCAAGCAGGAATACCTGACCAAGCTAAGTAGAGTTTTCACTAACAACGAATTCATCAAAGTAGGCTTCTCGGAAATCGAGTTGCGTCGCCATCCAAAATTCGAGCTGATCTATGGTGTGACGCTAAAGCAGGACTGGAAATCATCTACCTATAGCGATAGCGGCTGGCTGTTCCTGATGATCGACTTCCGCGTCGCAAATCAACCGCTCATTCACGTTCGATCATGGCAACCGGAGCTGTTCAGCGACGGATCGGTAGTTAGCCTGGGAGATTTTGAGATAATTGAATGATTTTATTTCACTTGGCCGGCGGCTTTTCGAGCCGCCCTACCGTCGGGTGGGGACACCCGACGGTAGCACACATTGGCGTGGGGTGTCCTCACTCCACGCCAATGCACCCATCACGGTGTCGCAGGGTGAGGACACCCTGCGACAAGAAGAAAATGCACCCATGGCGCTGTCGCAGGGTGTCCTCACCCTGCGACCCGAAACCCCGTCCAGACGGACGGGGGCGTCCGCCTGGACACTAATTTTCGGTATAGCCGCACTCAGTCTGCTGGCGATCACAGGCTCCCTGCTTGCCGCCGATCTCGGCGAACTTCAGGTAACTCCTCTTCCCGAAGGAAGCGGCGCTACGTTCGTCGTGCGCGACCCCCAGTCCGCCGTGCTGGTCGTCCAGACGACCGTCAACCCACTCAGCTTCGAATGCAACATGGGGATCATCCGCGTCGATAACCCCAACCCCGGCGAATACCGTCTCCACCTCTTCGCTGGAACCAACATGGTGACGTTCAAAGCAGAAGGGTACGTTCCTCTCCGCGAACGATTCTACCTCGAACCAAAGAGCGCCTCCTCAGTTCGTGTGTCGGCGAAAAAGAGAGGAACCAGCGCCGAAGAGCGCCCCGAGATTAAACTTATTTACGAACAATTAGTCAAGGGTGAACGAATAGGCGGAAGTCTTGATAACCGAATTCTCAACCTCGATTTTTCGCACGGCTATATCCTGCTCAAACCGGAAACCGGAATACACCGAGTGCGACTGGTAGGCCAGGGGAAAATATGGGAGAAAGAATTCAACCTGTCCACTGGAGAAAAGGTCGAAGATACGGTGATGTTCTCTCAAGAAGTCACAGAAATGACGCCTGAACTACAGCCAGGCGGGCTTTACATCTCCTCGCCAATCCCCAGTGTGAAGGTCTATCTGAATGACGTTTTTCAAGGGCTAACGCCACTCACTCTTGACAGCGTTCCGACCGGAAACTATGAGATGCGTCTCGAACGTTCGCTGTTCCAGCCGAAACTCATGGAGATCGTCGTCAAGCCGCTCGACTATGCCGCTTATGAGGTTACCCTCGCATCCAACTATGGCCATATCAAGATCGATTCCGACCCGTCTGGCACAATGGTTCAAATTGACGGTGTTGAGAGAGGACTATCGCCCTTTACCCAGCAACGTGTCGATGCGGGAACCTACCTTATCCGTCTATCGCGCCCCTACTTCCAGCCCAAGGATACGACTATTGAAGTCACCGCTGGCGATTCGCTTGATCTCACGCTCAAGATGATCCCACGATTTGGAAAACTGGTCGTGAGTTCTAATCCACCCGGCGCTTCAGTAATCCTTGATGGGCGCGATGTTGGTCAGACTCCCATGGTTTATGACACATTGGTTTCAGGCTACCATTTGTTGACGTTGAACGCCCGACATCATCTCGACCGTGATGATAATTTTTTGATCTCAGATGGCGAAGAGCTTGCGAAACAGTACGACCTTGTACCTAATTTCGCCACGCTCAACATTCTCGGCAGTCCTGCCGGAGCAGAGATGACATTGGAGGGGGATGAGAAAATTCAAGCCAAACTGCCACTAATCGACCAAAGGCTTACCCCCGGAATATACCGCCTTCAGGTCAGACAGGAGGGCTATCTGCCATTCGATGACGTCGCGATGTTGGAGCTCGGCGATCATGACACCATGCTGGTCAATTTGACAAGGCTCACCGGATTACTTAATATAAGCTCTTCGCCGCAAGGAGCCACGATATTTCTCGACGGCTCGGAGGTCGGAGTGACCCCCACATTCTTGCATGACATTCCCACGGGTTGGCATAGCTTGAAACTCGATAAATCAGGTTATGATATTACTGAAGATACTGTACTGGTTGCCGTGAAAGAACTCAAGCAAGTCGATTGGACACTCTCGGCTGAAGGAACAAGAGTCTGGCAGAAACGGCGGGTGGTTGCCATAGCAAAATCAGCTTTCGTGCCGGGTTGGGGGCAACTGTCGGGAGAGAGGAAGATTCTCGGAGCGCTCTACTTCGGAGCCTTCGCCGCAACACTCTATCAGGCTTTTGACGCGAAATCGGATCACCAGTCTCAATCAGAGATTTATACTCGATATCATAGTTACTACAAGCAGGCGGATTCAACTACTGTTCTGACTCAATACGAAAGATTGCAATTGACTCGTCGTGAGATGGAACACCTCGATGATGATTGGAAGCTCTACATTGGTTGTGCGGTCGGAATTTACGCTCTGCAACTGACTGACGCCTGGCTCTTTGGTGCGGGGGCGAGACCTCACGCAAAAGCAACGGGATTTCAAATAGGAATCGAGAATGTTGGTAATGGTAGCATGGCAGTTTTGACCTATACCTTTGGCGCGACCGGAAGGAAGGGAAAATGAAAAACAATTTAAAGAGTCTCCACCCTGATAATAGTTCCCCTGGAGGGCGGACACTCCTGTCCGCCCAAACGTCAGACTTTTGTTTGGATAGGGCGGACAAGAGTGTCCGCCCTCCAAGCTACCGCCACTGTATTGTATCGATTCTTGGTTTGGCACTCTTACTCCTTGCCTCCTGCTCGCTCGAAACTCCCGAAGCTCCCCCCAACGACAATCCCTGGGATCCCGAGAACCCTGCCGCGCCGCGAGCGCCTATCAACTTGACCGGGCAGGTCCTGAGCGAAACGTCGGTATCTCTGCGCTGGGAAGACAGGTCTGGTAACGAGACGGGGTTCATCATTGAGCAAGGCGAGGGCGACCTGCCGCAGGATTCGCTCTGGACTCTCGTTGATACCGTTGCCGCTCAAGTCGTTTCCTTGATCCTTGAAGACCGTCATCCGGCGACAGAATACCGGTATAGAGTACTCGCTTTCAATACGGCGGGAAGATCGACGCCGCCAGAATCAGTGCTGATACTCAACACCACGAACGTCGCTCCAACCCGGCCTGATAGCCTGCGCGCTACACACCGGAACGGAATAAGCGTGAAACTCGACTGGAAAGACTGCTCAGCAAATGAGGAGTGGTTTGTAGTGGAATCGCGCACATCCGACACAAACACCTACCGGGAAGTTGATTCTACGGCGGCTGACGTCACTGAGTGTGTGATAGATTCATTGGCGTTCGATAAAAACTATTACTTCCGAGTCAAGGCCGTTAACAGGTACGGAGTATCCACTTCCAACTTGGATGTTGACTACCAGCCGGGCTGGGCGCCACTTTCAGCGCCTTACGATGTTAGGGCGCTGGCTCTTTCGGAAAATGATGTGAATGTAAGCTGGTCTGACAGCAATATGACCGCGGAAGAGTTCATGATCACCATTAGCCAGAACGATACTCTGTCGTTCAACTGGGCGGGAACTTATGGAAAAGAAATCAAGACTTGGCGGGCAACTCAGCTAAGAGCAAACTCGACTTACTATTTCAAGGTACAAGCAAGGAATCGATTGATTTATTCGCCGGTTTCAGGAATGGCAACGGCATCCACAGCGGAAACGGCGCCATGGCCGCCGACCAATTTGGTAGGCTCAATCGAAAACGAACTTGACGTTCGACTGACATGGAATGACAATTCCAACATAGAAACCGGGTTTGAGCTCTCAGAAAGCCCAAATGATGTTCAGCATTTTATAACGATCGACACTTTGCCCGCATCTGTGACATCCACCTTGCTTCAAAACCGCGCACCATTTGAAGCTCTGAACTACCGTATCCGTTCGTTGGGCGAACATGGAGCCTCGGCGTGGATCAACGCCGCCACTGTTACTCCCGGCTGTTTTGCACCTCAACCTCCTGCCAATCTTGAAGCTGTGGCTCTCACTCCGAATGATATTCGCTTAAATTGGACCGACAATTCCCGGATTGAAGAACGATTCGAAATTTCGGAAAGGATCAGTGCCGGTAGCTGGACGGTTCAGCCCACTTCACCTGCAAATATCGAAGAGTTAGTTCTTTCCAATCGCACACCAAATACGACCTATTCCTATCGAATCAGGTCTTCAAATCAGTATGGTTCTTCAGTCTGGGTACTGTCCGCCCAAGTCACTACCCCCGGCCCACCGCCCGCGCCGACAGAATTTTCGGCAGAAGGTATCACTACAACTGACATTTCGATGTCTTGGACTGCGCTCGCTGGGTTGCAAGACGGCTTCATCCTTGAAGACAGTCTTGATGAAAGTGACGGATTCGTCTTTTTGGATACCTTGGAATCCTGGGAAAGAAGCTACACCTACCGAAATGCCAGACAGCATGTCTATCACGTTTTCAAGTTGAGAGCATTCAATGAATATGGGTTATCCAATCATAATGGTGCAGGCGCAATGCCCTACGCCAAAGTCGCCTTTGTGGCATGCAATGACGCGGGAATCGTAGCTGTTGATGTCACCGATCCTGCCAATCCGACCGAAATCAAGAGATTGGATACACCCGGACTCGCGCAACGAATTGTCATTCCAGGCAATGAAGCGTACGTCGCCGATTCGTATGGCGGAGTTGAGGTTTTTTCGATATTCTCGCCCGCTCTAATGACTCAAATAAGCTCCTTCCAAACAGACGGCAGAGCGTACGGGATTTATGTCTCAGCCGAAAAAACCTATGTTGCGACGGGTGATTCAGGATTAGCAATTCTGCATTTGGGAAATTGGGAGCATCCTTCTCAGGTCGGGAGATTAAGGACGAGACCCGGCGTTGCAAGGAGCCTGACAATAGGCTCAAACAATTTCGCGTATATAGCCGCTCAAGATCGCGGTGTTCTGCGAGTCGATGTATCCAACGCCGCCTCGCCCGTGATTCGCCATGAATCAGCCTCGCCAAGTTCATCACAAGGAATATGTTGGGACAGCCGTGGATGGGTAGTTGTTGCAGAATACTCGGCAGGATTGAGGGTGTTAGATCCCGATGACCTTCATGAAGTCGGCACCATCCCGATCAATGGCAATTCCTTCGATGTTGTGCAAGGCGCGTATCCAGATCTCGCCTATTTTTATGTTGCAAATTTCAATCGCGGAGTTACGGTCGTTAGAATGACCCCTCCAAGCTCTTATTCGGACTTGACAACTTTAGCTATGCCTGACGATACATGGGGAGTAAGTGTCTTAGGAGATTCGCTTCTCTTTGCTTGTGTCGATAATGCCGGTTTGAAGATCATTGATATTTCTGACCCTTCGCATCCGAGCGTACTCGGTACCTTCCAAACCCCCGGCCCCGCACGCGGAGTTGCTGTGAGGGAGTACAGGTAAATTAAGAATTAAGAATTAATAATTAATAATATAGAACAAGTAACTTAAAGGAGCCAGACAATGAAAAGCGCAAAGATCCTCACTCTACTCGCCTTGACCGTTGCATTCTTCTCAGCAACGGCGTTCGGTAACGGCGTCCTCCGCATCCCACATCAACATCGAGACGATGAGTACATGCCGCTCAAAGAAATCCATGTCAACATCGAAATCCATGACCAGATTGCAATTACAACCATCAGGGATGTATTCAGGATTTCCGGCGAAAACCATGTCGATGCGACCTTCCACTTCCGCCTCCCGGCGGCGGCAAGCGTCACCGGATTCGGCTACTGGAACGGTGATGAATTCGTTCCCTATTTTCTTCGTCCCGGTGAACAAGGCGGCCCCGGTGGCGGCGCTCCCGATAACGCTGATCTCAGAAACTACCTGTCTGAAAATCCGTTCAGCATCTTCCTCGATTCAATCCCGCCCGGATCATTTGCGGTACAACTGCAGTATGCCGAGTTACTTCCTTACGACTTCGGCGTCGTCTCAGCAAAGTATCCTTTTAATTTGGGACAATTTCTGTTCGCCACTATTGATTCCGTTTCACTCGAAGTATCGATCAATTCCCGGCGCCAGATGTCGGAAATTCTCTGTACAGGTGAGCAGAATCAATTGACTCATATCGCAATGCAGGGGCAATACAACGCCACTGCTGAATTGAAGATCAATAATCTTCGCCCGCGAGCAGATTGGCAATTGAACATCCGCTTCAATCAGGAAGACATCGGCGGCTGGCTCTACACCCATCGTGGCGATAGTTCGAGCGCTGGATATTTCATGTTGGTAATGGAGCCCGGCATCGTCGATCCCGAAGAACAGGTTCGGAAGTACTTTACCTTTGTCTTCGACAGGTCGGGAAGCATGAACGGAACAAAAATAGTACAGGCAAGGTCAGCGGCAATAACCTGTCTCAACCGGTTAATCGCCAATGATAACTTCAACGTCATCGATTTTGCCACAGACGTAAGACTCTTCCGGCAGAATATGATTCCAGCTTCGGCGGCAAATATAACTTCTGCAAGGAACTATGTAAATGCGCTTCCAGCCTCCGGTTCAACCAATATCTACGGAGCGTTGACAGCCGCCGTCTCACAGAATATGGGCGAGGGAACCGTCAATCAGGTTGTCTTCATAACCGACGGACTACCGACCGCAGGCGAATCAACAGATTCGCAGGAGATCATTAACGCTGTGGCAAATGCAAATCAACATAACGCCCGCATCTTCTGCTTCGGAATCGGGCAGGACGTTAATCATGGTTTGTTAAATGGACTGGCTTTCGGAAATCGAGGCCGAGCTTATTTCGTCGATACCAATCGAGAGCGAATCGACTCAACCATCGCGCATTTCTTCCAGTACATTGCTACCCCCGCGCTCGGAAATCCGGTTGTTGACTTCGGGGATGGGCTGGAAATCGACAGTCTTGCTCCGGTAGAATTGCAGGACATCTCTGCTGGCCGCCAACTTTACCTTTTTGGAAGGTATGACAGTTTCGGAAATTACGAAGTAGCGTTGACTGGCCGCATGGTCGATGGCGACACAACATTCTCGTTCACAGATATGGAGTTCCCCGAATGGAACGAGGAAAACGCGTTTGTCCCGAGAATGTGGGCAAAAGCGACGATCGATTATTGGATCGATTGGATAGACGTGCATGGGGAAAACCAAAGGATTATCAACAAGATCATCGAACTTTCCCTCCGTTTCAGCATCCTTACTCGTTACACTGAATTTGAAGAACCGGACGCCGTCGAAGAACCCGCTATCGCCATGGTTCAGGCTACCCCCGTCACCGGCGGGATCGAACTCAACTGGAGCGCCGTCGGCGTGACTTCCTTTGCCGTTTATAATGTTTATCGCGCAGAAGGAAAAGAAGCGCCTTTCACACGCCTGAACGACTCTCCCCTTCGGACGACCACCTTCTTCGACGCACAAACAAGACCGGGCGAACCTGCCCGCTACCAGATCGAGATGATCATCGATGGCAAATCTGTCTGGTCACTGGTTATCGAGGTTGGTACGTTACCCGATATGATTGCTCTGGCAATACCTTATCCTAACCCATTCAACGCTTCGACCAGCATCACCTATACGCTCCCAAAGGAGTCTTCGGTTGATTTGTTTATTTACGATTCACGAGGGCAATTGGTCGAAACGCTTGTACATGGCGCTCAGTCTGCCGGTTCGCACAGCTTGATCTGGGACGCCGCATCAGTGCCTGCAGGCATTTATATACTTAAACTTGAGACCACCTGGGGAGCCAGAACTCAGAAGTTGATACTGCTAAAGTAGTTCGCGTAGGTCGGGTCGCCGAACCCGACCACCCCTCTACCAAAAAGACGAAAGGTGTCAACCCTCCGGGGTTGACACCTTACGTTATTCAAGACGTAGGGCGCATTGCAATGCGCCCTACGTCTTGCCGTCGGGTGTCCTCACCCGACGGCGTAGTTATTGATAGTCAATGATTTACCGCAGGGTGAGGACACCCTGCGGCACCGATTTGATCTAACGGCTGAAGCAAGCTTCAGCACTCCTTCCGTTCCTCAAACCCCAACTCCCCCAACTCCGCCTCTACAGCCGACACAATCGCGCCGGACTTGACAAGCTTGGCAATCGCTTCGATGTCGGGATATAGCACGCGGTCATCTACCAAATGCGGAATGACCTCTCGCACCTTCCGGTAGGCGATGCGAGTTCCCTCCCCCGGCTCAAGTGGGAGCCGGAAATCAAACGCCTGCGCCGCCGACATGATCTCGATGGCAAGCACATTCCCTACGTTGCGAAGAATTTCCGCGCACTTGCGGACGCAGATCGGCGTCATGGCGACATGGTCCTCTTGATCGGCTGAAACTGAAATCGAATCAACCACCGCCGGATGGGCAAGCACCTTGTTCTCGCTGACCAGCGCCGCCGCAGTGTATTGCGCGACCATCAACCCCGAATTCAGCCCTTCCCCCTTAACAAGAAAGTCCGGAAGCCCGGAAAGCACCGGATTCATCAGGCGGTTCGTGTGACGCTCGGAAAGATCGGCGATTTCAGCCATTGCCATCGCGAGGAAATCAATCGCGAGCGCGATGTTCTGGCTGTGGAAATTGCCTCCGGCGAGGTAGTCTTCATCCTCAGTGAAAAAAAGTGGGTTGTCACAAGTTGAGTTCATTTCCGTCTCGACTTGAGTCCGAACATACCGCCAGCAATCGACCGAAGGACCTTGCACTTGCGGAGTACAGCGCATCGAGTAGCCGTCCTGCACCTTCGACGAACCTTCCTTGATTACTGCTGAGTTCGCCATCAATCGGCGCAGATGACCTGCAACGACATTTTGCCCGTTGAATGGTCTGACGGCGTGAAGTCTCGCGTCATAAGCTGACTGGACGCCTTTCAGAGCATCGATGGTCATTGCCGCGGCGATGAAGCCATTTTTCAATAAATTACGTGAGTCAACGAGGATCAGCGCCGCGCCAGCCGTTGACATCTGACTGCCATTAATCAGCCCCAGTCCTTCCTTATAGGTCAGGTCAATCGGCTTGAGTCCGGCTTTCTCAAGCGCTTTCCCGCCCGGCATCCTCACACCTTCGTAGAAGGCTTCCCCCTCGCCGAGCGCGACAACGGCAAGCTGGGAGAGCGGCGAGAGGTCGCCCGATACGCCGAGTGAGCCTTTTTCATAGACTACCGGCGTCACACCTCGGTTGAGCATGTCGAGAAGCATCTGCACGGTTTTAAGGCGGACGCCTGAGTTGCCTCGCGATAGGGTATTGGCGCGAAGCAACATCGCTCCACGGACGTTTTCCAGCGCGAAGGGATCGCCGACGCCTGCGGCGTGGGAGTATATAATGCGGCGCTGAAGCTCGGCTCCCTGTTCGGGCGAGACTCGGATGCGGGCGAACTCACCGATTCCGGTGGTGACGCCGTAGATAGCAATGTCTTTGGCTACAAGCCTTTGCAAAAGAGCCGCGGAGGCCTCAATGCGATCCTTTGCGGCGACTGATAATTCTACTTTTATTCCGCCACGGGCGACCGAGGCGAGCTGATCGATATTAAGGCCGTTGCCTTCGATTTGAAGAGTCATTTGTTATTCCGAGAAGATGTAATTTGGTAGATTGGGCGTCTCGCCCGTTTTTGAGTTATCATGTAAGAAACGGGCGAGACGTCCGTTCTGTTACAAAACTATAGCGTGTTCCCGCTGAGCTTTGCTCTGCGGGTTTTATATGGGACATCCGCCCAGCAAAGCTGTGCGGGCTACACGCAGATCATTTTTTTCGTTAGAATCAATATAACTACCCCCTCCGCTTTTTCATCAATGCAAAAGCGACATTCGCCGCCAGACTCCGCGGTGCCAGCCTCGTGCAAAAGGCAAGGAATTTATTCATTCCACCAGTCACAACCGTTCGCCTGCCTGCCATCATCGCCCTGTAACCAAGTCGTGCCACCCCATCGGCGCTCATCGCGCCGCGAAAGTCAACGTCGAGGTGGTCGGCTCCAGCAACTCTGGCAAAACCGGTCCGGGTCACCCCCGGACAGAGACAAGTGACCGTCACGCCGGTTCCCTTCAACTCAGTAGCAAGCGCCTCACTGAACGAGAGCACGAAGGCTTTCGTAGCGCCATAAACAGCGTTGGTCGGGACTGGCTGAAATGCGGCGGTAGAGGCTACGTTCATCACCAAACCGTGCTTTCGTTCGATCATTCCGGGCAAAAATGCTTTCGTCAGGCTTATCAGAGATGAGATGTTCACTTCGATCATCGACTGAAGCGGCTCAAAAGTCTGGCCGTCAAACATCCCATAATACCCAAACCCGGCATTATTGATCAGCGCGTCGATTTTGACCTTATGGTCGGAGAGTTTTTCGATGATATTCGTCACGCTCTTAGGATTGGAAAGATCAGCCGGGACAGCCGCACATTTTATACCATGTTTCAATATCAAATTCGTCGCGAGATCACGAAGAATGTCCTCCCGCCTCGCAACCAGCACCAGATTCCAGCCGTCAGCCGCCATTATTTTGGCGAGCTCGTACCCGATCCCTTCTGATGCGCCCGTAATAAGGGCTGTGTGCGATTTGTTGGGATTTAAGTTCATCTTATTAATCCTCGTTTAAGTGGCTTTAATTTTTAATTCTAACGCCACCAATTGCGCTTGGAGGGCGGGATTAATCCCGCCCTCCAATGCGAGATGAATTCCCCCATTCCTGCAACGATCTGACAGAAATCTCTTTACTCCGGCGCGCTTGGATAGCCTGGATGGCGGCGGAGGCTCCTGATAGAGTTGTGATATTCGGAATCCCTCTGCGGTAAGCTTCAGCGCCGACAGCTTTCTCATCATAATGAGACTCACGTCCGAGCGGAGTGTTGATCACCATCTGAATTTCGCGGTTTATGATCCGGTCAACTACGCTGGGGCGGCCCTCGTTCACTTTGAAAATGATATCTGCCTTTATGCCGACCTGATTGAGATTTTTACAAGTTCCTTCCGTCGCCCAAATGCGAAAACCAAGATCGGACAATTCTCGGGCAATCGGAATAATTCGTTCCTTATCACGATCATTGACGCTGATAAAGACCCCCCCACTGTCCGGAATAGGCATATCCACCGCCTGCATTGCCTTATCGAAAGCCTCGCCAAATGTGGCTCCAATTCCCATAACCTCGCCAGTTGAGCGCATTTCAGGGCCGAGAAAATAACTGATTTTATCGAAGCGTGTAAAGGGAAATTTGACCGCCTTGACCGAAACATAAGACGGTGTGGGATCGTCGGGCAGGTTCATCGTAGCAAGATTCTCTCCAACCATCAGCCGCGCGGCAACTCGCGCCCAAGGAACCCCAGTGGCTTTGGATACAAAGGGAATCGTCCGACTGGCACGAGGATTGACCTCGATGACATATAGCCTGCTGTCCTGCAGCGCGAACTGAAGGTTCATCAAACCCTTGACCTTAAGTTTGATCGCTAAAAGCTTGGTGATCATGATCATCTCAGAGCGAACTTCATCAGAAAGCATATAGGGAGGCAAAACGCACGCCGAATCCCCGGAATGGATGCCAGCCTCTTCGATATGTTGCATGATTCCACAAATCACACATGTTTCACCATCCGCAACGGCATCCACATCGAACTCAAACGCGTCTTCGATAAACCGGTCAACCAATACCGGCGACCCGTCGGAGGCTTGTGAAGCTTCCTCATAGAACTCGCGCAGTCGTTTGGGATCATACACGATCTCCATCGCTCGCCCTCCCAAAACGTAGGAAGGCCTGACAAGCACCGGGTAACCGATTCGTTCCGCTACGACGAGCGCTTCTTCGATGGAAGTTACTGTCCCGAATGGTGGACAGATAATGCCATTTTCGGCAAGCAATCTGGCAAATCGGGCGCGGTCTTCGGTCAGGTCGATGGAGTCTTGAGAGGTGCCGAGGATAGGAATACCAGCTCGCTGTAAAGGTCCGGCAAGCTTCAGCGGCGTCCCACCGCCGAATTGTAAAGCGACGCCGATAGGTTTTTCAAGATTGCAGATACCAATTATATCTTCGGCTGTCAACGGTTCAAAATAAAGTCGGTCAGCGATGTCATAATCGGTCGAAACGGTCTCAGGGTTCGAGTTGACCATTACGACCTTATAGCCCATTTTCCGTAATTCGGTGACCGCTTGAACGCAACAGTAATCGAACTCGATGCCCTGCCCAATACGGTTGGGACCTGAACCGAGAATGATCGCAGTACCTAATTCATCTACCGCCTGCGGAATCGTTTCACTAATTTCCCCCCCCGCTTGCGGGATCGTTTCAGCATTTTCCCTCCCCGCTTGCGGGGGGGGTGAGGGGGGGGTGAGCGCCTCCGCTTCATTTTCTTCGCCGTAAGTCGAATAAAAATACGGCGTCTGTGCTTCGAATTCAGCCGCGCAGGTATCGACAGTCCGGTAAGCCGGAAGCATCCCTAATTCGATACGTCGCGATCTGACAACAGTTTCTGTTATGCGACGTATATGAGCAATCTGCCGGTCAGAGAATCCGTTGCGCTTGGCCTCGAGAAGGATTTCGTTAGAATACTGGTCAGTGAAAGGATCGTCAAAAACCGATACTTGACAGTGCCCAAGTTCTCGCTCGATATGAAGAAGCTCCTGTAGCTGCCGCAAGAACCAGGGATCGACGCCGGTTGCACTGGTAATGGCTTGCAGGGGAATTTCCAGCGCCAATGCATAGCGCAACAGAAATAGTCTGTCTGGTCCGGGGACGCGAAGTTTGCGCAAAAAAATTTCGCGCCATTCATCACGAAGATGCGATTCTATATTACCGATGAGAAAAGCGTCCATTCCGTCAGCTCCCAGCCCTCCCCGTCCGATGTCAAGACTGCGAACCGCCTTCTGAAGCGCCTCACGAAACGTCCTCCCAATCGCCATCACCTCGCCGACCGACTTCATTTGAGTGCCAAGAGTTCGGTTGGCGGCAGGAAACTTCTCGAATGCCCAGCGCGGAATTTTCACGACTACGTAATCAAGGGTCGGCTCAAACGCCGAGACCGTTCTGCCGGTAATGTCGTTGGGAATCTCGCCCAAGGTCATTCCGACGGCAAGCTGAGCGGCAATTTTTGCAATGGGAAATCCAGTAGCTTTCGATGCGAGCGCTGATGAACGGCTGACGCGGGGGTTCATCTCGATCACCACCATCCGGCCTGTCTTGGGATCAAGCCCGAACTGGATATTGGATCCACCAGATTCAACTCCCACTGCCCGCATGATCGCCAGCGCGGCGTCACGCATCACCTGATATTCTTTATCGGTAAGTGTCTGCGCTGGAGCTATTGTGATCGAATCCCCGGTGTGAATACCGAGTGGATCAAAGTTCTCAATCGAGCAGACAACTACGGCATTATCGAGACGGTCGCGCATAACTTCAAGCTCGAACTCTTTCCAACCGATCAGCGATTCTTCGACAAGAATCTCATTCACCGGAGAGATCGACAATCCGTTTTGAGCCAGAGATCTGAACTCCTGAATATTATATGCCACTGAGCCACCGCTTCCACCGAGAGTATATGCTGGTCTAATGATGACCGGAAATCCTATCTCGGTCGCAGTGCTCTCCGCTTCATCGATCGAGTGCACTGTCTTGCCCTTGGGAAGATCAAGCCCGACCTGACGGACGATCTCCTGGAAACGTCCTCTGTCTTCAGCCCGGTCGATAGCCTCGAATGAAGCGCCGATCAGTTCGACCTCGTAACGCTTTAGCGCACCGGATAAGTGCAGGGTAGTGGCGAGGTTGAGCGCGGTCTGCCCACCCATTGTCGGCAGAAGCGCATCGGGGCGTTCATGGGCGATGATACGCTCGACTGTCGCAGGTGTCAGCGGTTCGATATAGGTCGCGTCGGCCAGTTCCGGGTCGGTCATGATCGTCGCCGGATTGCTGTTGACAAGCAACACCCTATAGCCGAGTTTCTTCAGTGCCCGGACAGCTTGAGTCCCGGAATAGTCGAACTCACAGGCTTGCCCGATGACGATTGGCCCGGAGCCGAGGATCAGGATCGATTTTATGTCAGTGCGATGGCTGATATTAATTTCTGATTGTTGATTGGTGATTTCTGATGATCGAGAGTTGACAAATCATGGCACAAATTCGTATCATTTATTGTGACACAAAAAGGAGCATAACGTGAGCACAACTACATTAACACAACGCCCTCGCTTTATCATTCCGGTATCAGAGGAATTGAGAGAAGCCGTTCTTGATTTTGCGGCCGAAAATAAAATGAAAGTTGCCGAACTCGGTCGCAAGTTATTTGAAGATTACGTAAAAGCAGAGCAACGCCGACGTCGTCATCAAGAGCTTCGCGAAGCCTGTATCGCCTACGCGGATATAGTGGCGGAAGTTCAATATGAGTGGCGACACACCGAAGTCGAAGGTTGGCCCGAATATGAGTAACTATCATCGAGGAATGGTCGTTATCGCCAACCTCGAACCAACAATTGGTAGCGAACAAAAGGGCCATGCAAGACCATGCCTGATTGTCTCATCGAATATAGCCAATCGTCATCTACCGGTCATTGTTATCTGTCCACTTACTTCAAAGGATAAAGGACGTTTTCTTGTAGGTCCGGTTTCGATACCTGCCGGAATTGCAGGTCTTGAACAGGATAGTTTCGTTCTGGTATTTCAAATCAGGACAGTCGATAAATCCAGAGTTGTCTCTGAATTGGGATTCGTGCCTGAGGAAATTATGGATAGAGTTTCAAATTCCCTTCGAGCCGTCCTCGACCTCGACTAACCGCCTATCCTCTTCCTGAATTCCATAAACAACCCTCCGGCGTCATGAGGCCCCGGCGAAGCTTCCGGATGAAACTGGACAGAAAAGGCATTCAAGTCCGGATAGTCCAGCCCCTCGATAGTGCTGTCGTTCAGGCTTCTTAGCGTCACAACCGCTCCCTTCGGGAGTGGATCATCAGCCACCGCAAACCCGTGATTATGAACCGTCACCAGCACCCGCCCATCAGCCCGCTCCGCTACCGGATGATTGATCCCCCGATGTCCGAATTTCATTTTAAAGGTCTTTCCCCCCGCCGCCAGCGCCAATAATTGATGCCCAAGGCAGATCCCAAAGATCGGAAGTCGTCCCAGAAAATGTTGGATGAACGGAACAGCGCCGAATACCGCGGCAGGATCGGCTGGCCCATTGGACAAAAATAATCCGTCAGGTCGAAATTCATCGACTTCTTCAGCAGGCGTCGAGCAGGGAAATACTCTCACGTCGCAACCGACCTCGACCAGTCGGTTCAGAATATTTGCCTTCACACCGTAGTCGATCACTGCAACCCGGTAGCGAGGCAACCCTTCGAACTGCGGCGAAAGCCCGTTCCAGCGCGGGTGATTTGATTTATTCCAATCGAAAGGCTTTGGGCATGTAACCCTTACCGCACCATCCATCCCTGAGATCGATGGATGGGCATGGATCTGTTCGATGGCGTCGTTCGGTGTGATCTCAGCAGAAAAAATACCACCTTTCAGACAACCGACCGTTCGCAAATGGCGGGTAACAGAACGTGTGTCTATCCCCTCCAAACCGGGTACTGAATGAGTCTGAAGATGAGCCTCCAATGACTGTTCACTTCGCCACGAAGAAGGAGACTCGAATGCTCGCGCTATATACCCTGATAGAAACGGCTTGACCGACTCATTATCCTCACCATTGACGCCGGTATTACCAACGTGAGGCACGGTCATAACTACGATCTGCCCCCAATAGGATGGATCGTAAATCACTTCCTGGTAGCCGCTCATTCCAGTATTGAAGACAACTTCTCCAAGCGCCGGCGGCGGGGAACCGTACAATTTCCCACGCCATGACCGACCGTCTTCGAGAAGAAGGTAACCGTCTGTTCTGTAGATGGACAATTAGTTGATATTTAATTTATTAGGAATGTCTAATCTGTATTAGAGTACTTGGAGAGCGGCTTAAAAAGCCGCTCTCGTCGAATGAAAGACCAGTCTTTGCAAGCAAATGCGGCTTGAAAAGCCGCACTCCAAGAGAATCGCCACAATCCGCGCCAGTAATAATATTTCTTTTGTGAATATACATCCCCCTTCCTTACAAGTCAACGATGGTTATCACCCATGAGCTTGACTTACAAAAGTGAAGGTGATATATTCTATTGTTTGTAAAATTAACGAAACCCTGCCACACCTAAAACAGGAAGGTAAGGGAGAAAAGCCAAGGAGTCCCCTATGAAGATAAGTAATTTTTTCGGCGCCACGATTGTTTTGCTCGCATTAGTTCTGGCGGCTGGCGGAGTTTTAATTGGAAGTCCAGAAAGAGAAGCAGGAGTTGCCGAACGGATCAACCTTCCGCTTCATAATCCAAGCGTTTCACCAGGACGCGATGACGCTAATGAAATTGTTTTCGAAGAAGATTTCGAAAATGACGCCGAAGGCTGGACATCAGGCGATCAATCGACCTCAGATCCATCCTGGCATAAATCCGATTATATGGGGCGCGAAAACGGCGACGTCCTTTGGTGGTGTGGCGATACGATCACTGGTAACGCAGTGGATTACGTCGGCTACAACAATTACTGGCAACAATTCCTCGATACACCGGTTCTCAATCTCTCCAATGCCGGCAATAACTTAAGGCTTACCTTCGACGCCAAATGGCTCCTCGAAGACCCCCGCCGAGTCCCGCCACCACAGGGTTGGGACGGGTGGGATGGATGGCTCGTCCTGATCTCAACAAATGGTGGCGAAGATTTTCAAGTCATTCGGCCTACATCTCCAGCATACACCGCCGAGCATCTTTCGGCCGCCGAACGATTCTGGTTGCTGGAAGGCGACTGGCCCGGCTGGGTATTTGAATCTGATCCCGACGGTAGGGATGGCTGGGAAGCCGCTAACGACACGGTAATCACTCCGGAGTGGGTCGAGTGCAGTTTCGATCTCTCGCAATACCGCTCAAATAATGTCGTCATCAGGATGGTCCTCTTGACCGACCGGACAGTTGCGGCTCCCTTTAACTTCTATCTGGCAGAAAGCGGAGTATGGGTCGATGATATTCTGATCGAAGATGGCAACGGAAACGTCTTCCTGTCCAATAACGGAACCGACGATCCCGAACCCGAAGAGCTGATTTCCCGCTCCGGTCCGGGATTTGGTGATACCTGGGCTTTGACCCGCGAAAACGTCCACTCGGGTACCTTTTCAATGTGGAACGATGATGATAACTTCAACGTCATCAACGGCCTCGATTCCCCGCCGTTTACAATACCCGAAGGATTTAATACTCACTTGGAGTACTGGGTTCGTTGCGATCTGCCTGACGCGGTTCATCAAGGTTCACAAGCGCTTTCTGACTTCTACCAGATTTACATTTCTGCTGATGAAGGCGCAACTTGGACCTATGTGACTCACGATTACAATCGCCCCGAAGCCGGGGGTGATGACTGGACTCATTACGTTCCGGGAGTTCCTTTCACCGGCAATACCGACTTGTCGCTCTCTTCCGATACAGCTTTTATTGGCGAAACGGTTCAACTTCGCTGGTGGTTCCGAACCGATGCCGACCACCGGGAAGGCGATGGCACAGGTCTCTTCATCGACGATATTCAGGTCGTCGCCGAAAACCGTCAGCCCCGCGACGCCGGCTTCGAGAATATGTACATCCCCTATCCAACGACTGTTCGCTATCGGACCAGAGGGGTTCAATCTACAATGTACAACTATGGCACACGTGACCTTACTCAAATCTGGTCATTCTGGGGTTGGTACGGCGGTGAAAATTTCACCCGTTCTGTCCGGGTTATCCCTAATCCAAGCATCACTAATGGCGACTCTTTGGTTATCAATCTATCCGACTACGCCGACCGGCAAAATCCCGGCTGGACGCCATTATACCCGGGTTCTTTCACTGTTTTCGCAAGAAGTGCGGTCGGCTCGGCAACCCCAGGTGACGACGCTGACGACGATCAATACACTGGCAACGATTCGACCGGCGTCAGAGGAGTCCGCGTCTGGCCTGCAGGCGTATTCGAGCTTGGCTACGACAACCGTACCGTCAGATTCCGCAATGAATTCGCCGCAGGTACTGGCGCCGCGGCACGTTACTCGCCAGCCGACGCCGGAGTCAATAATTACACGCTTGCTTTTGCACACTTCCGCTTCAGCGGTATGCAACAAGCCGCCACCTTCCGGCTCCATGTCAGAAGAGCTGGGCAAGACGACAACACTCCTGGAGCCGATCTCGTGGCATTCAATGTCGAAGTACCACCTGACTCCTCCATGCCCGGAAATATGACGGTCGATCTATCCAATCGACAGGAACTGCGCAATTTGCAGGGTGATTTCTGGCTCTGGGCTGAAGTCACTCAGAATGGATTTAATCCACAGATCACCAGTGACGAATTGCTCCGTGGAACCGGAAGATTTTTCACCTTCAACGGCAATCAAGCACAAGCCTTTAACGGCGACCTGGCTATGCACGCAACGGTTATCCCCGCCGCAAACGTCGATCCAAATCTTGCTGAGTCCGAGCAACTCGTCGATTTCGGCGAGGTTGTTATCGACCAGAGCGAAGCGCGTGAGTTCGGGCTTTATTCCACCGGTCTCAATCCGGTCACAATTACCAGCGTCCGGTCTTCAGAAGATGCCTTCACCATCGATTTCCCAGGTCAGACCACGCTCAGGACTGGCGAAGCCGTCTGGTTCATCATCACTTTCAATGCTCCTGACGATCAGGTTCATGCTGGTGACCTGATTTTCGAGACCAATGACGGGGCGCCTCCCAACGTAACAATCGTTGGCAGTGGCACACAGAGTGTCAGTGAAGACGGCGTTGGTGCACCTTTGACCTTTGGTTTGGCGGCTCCCTACCCCAACCCCTTCAACAGCACGACTCGCATCGATTACTCGCTAAATCAAGCCGGACGGATCAGCCTCGCATTGTACGACCTCTCTGGTCGTCAGATACGGGTGTTGGTCGATCAAACACTGCCTTCGGGAAGACATTCAGCCGTACTGCAGGCGTCGGACATACCAGCCGGGCTTTATATCATAAGGCTTAACTCTGGGCAGATGACGTCTTCGCAAAAGGTGTTGTTAGTTAAGTAGCGTATTCAGTACGACAGGCGTCCCTGCCTGTCACCTTCGAGAAAGCCGTCAACGCTCTGCCGTTGACGGCTTTTCTTTTGGCAGACAACCTATTTTTCTCTCATCATTCCGACGCAAGCCGGAAACTAACAAGAGAGTCAGCCGCAATGGCTGACTCTCTTGGTTTAGACCATCAGGAAAGAATGACCGTCGATGCCCAGATTACTTCACCAAAACAATCCGTTTGCTCAACTCCTCATTCCCCGTTTTGACCTTGGCGATATACTCACCGGACGACCAGTTTGCCGCGTTCAACATCAAGGATTGTATCCCAGTTGACTGCTTCCGCGACTCAACTCCGAAAACCTGCCTGCCGCTCAGGTCGAATACCCGCACTTCGACAGGAGTAAGATTCCCGATTCGATATTCAAGCCTCGCAATGCCATTGAAAGGATTTGGGTAGATACCGGTGATCTCGAACCCGGTTGGAGTAGTTTCTTTGACTGATTTGACTCTAAGCCCGGATCCATCATCTATACGCTGGGAGTAAACATTGAAGATCCACCCCCCCTCTTGATCGAGACTGCTTCGACCATCAATAAATACAGTCGCAATACCATCTTGACCGTTTCGGAGGCTGACGGTTTGGGGCATTATCTGATCGAAAATCTCGTTGCAGACAGTCATGCCATTTTCGTTCCACCCCTCATATCGCTCGGCCATTTCGTCCAGATGGATCGAGCGAATGTCGCGACTGCTGTTTTCACTCCACTCCGACCAGACAAACCACATCCCACCTCCTTGATCAGGCGACAATTGGACGTCGTATTGAAAGTGGGTCTCTTCCGTAATGGCTCGCCCACCCTCTTCGAACAGCACGGTTCGTTGTCCGCCGGCGGCGTCAAAAGGATCCAATTTCTGGACATATATCCGCCCGGGACCTCTTCCATTATCCGCACGATAATCTTGCCAACCCACCCAGATTAATCCTCGGCTGTCAACAGCAACATCGATTTGGCCACGATACCCTGGAGAGCCGCAAAGTACTACCGATCCCGGGTCCAACATCAGATCCCCATTGGAGGAGAGCATCTGTGTACGGATCTCAAAATGCTCGTTCCACTCACGATCGACGTATGAATGACTCCAGGTTATGAAATGTCCTACAGGATGGTTGATCATCTGCAGGTCATAGCAGTTGAATTCACCCGCCATGATACTAATTCCAGCTTCGCCCCAATTCTTCTCGCCATCGGAATTTATGCGATTGGCGCGAAGCTCCGAGTAGAGCGGTTCCGAATACAAATCCACCTCCCGCCATAGAACAACCGCTCCACCCTCTCCATCGGAATTGATCCTGAAGTCGAGATACGCGAAATCTGCTCTTCCGCCAATCAGAATCCCCTCATCTCCCCAGAGACGTTCGCCATCGGCAGAGATATGCTGGCAGTACGCCTTCACGTCGTAATTGGGTTCAGAAAAGGAGAGCCATCCGACAAACGCACCGCCCTCTTCATCAGACGTCACAATCAAATCGCAGATGTTATCAGTTAGGGTCGTAACTTCAATCGAGTATCCCGCATTCAAGTTTCCCTCCCACTGATAATGACCATACCGATCTATCTTTTGAGACAGCAATTGGCCGGAACCAACTCTATCCACAACAGTGACAGCTATTACCCCCCCGTTTCCGGCTGGAGCAATGTCGAACGGTCCCGGAATGGTGTTTTCGGGCATTATGAAAAGCACACATCTTTCTTCATTGAGAGTTTCGACACTGCCGCCCTGATTGCGGAATGTCTTCAACCATAACGGAGGTGGTATTTGACCGGTCCGCGTATCTCTCCACCCCACGGCGAATTCGTCAGGGCCGGTGGAAATTGTCTTCGTACGTTCGACGCTTCCTCCATATGAACTTACAAGGTCGAATGGGTCATTTCTGGGTTCACCTTGCGCATCGATAACTTGCGATTTTATTCCTGAGCATTGTGAGCCCTGTCCTTCCCACCAAATAGTGATGAAACTATCAGCAACAGGTACAATTACCGCATCTTTCTGCGAAGGAATCCCACGATACAGCTCTAATCCAGATTCACTGAACTCGGCTTCACCATCGCTCGTCAGGTGTTGCACGTAGATGTCCGATTCGTTCCAAGCCTCCCCGTTGCGGAGATCTGTCCAGACAATCATCGCCCCACCATCCCCATCGCTACAGGCTCTTGGTTCCCACTGAGTGGCTCGATCTGTCACTACTGCGACACCATTTCTCGCATTCCAAAGCCGTTCGAGTCCATCATCGCCTGATATTTTCATGGCGCGTATGTCGATTTGGTCGGCTTCAGCCCCCAGGAATTCCCAGACAATGATAGCCTCCCCAACTCCACTCGACACCAGTCTTGGGTTTTGTTCGTAGTCGCCCGTGTTGGCGATTGGCGAACCGCCAGCCCGCCAAAGACTCCTGCCCTCTGAATCGATGCGCTGAACATAAACATCCCGGAGATTCCGTTGATAATTGCGCATGTCAGTCCAAGCAATTATAGCTCCACCAGCGCCATCTGCAATCAATTCATAGTGATGATTTTGGGTGGGGGTTTCGATCAGAAGAGTGGGTTGGCCGTTGTTCCAAAGTAGTTCTCCTCCACTACCGAGGTGTTGCGCTACAACGGTTTCACGCATAGGGGTACTCTCCTGCCACATCAGGAAAGCGCCTCCCTCGCCATCGGAAACCACTTGTGGATTGCCGGCACGGGCGTTAGCGGATGAAAATCTCAACCCGCCTTCCTCCCAATCAGGGTCTGGTGAGCCGTCGGCGCGAATGTGCATCGCGCAGATAACAGACTCCTGCCCGGTAATCCTGCACCATGTTACAAGGCCGCCATCAGCTCCATCGCTAAAGATTTGGGGATTTGTGTGTTGCCCAACGACGGAAATCTCCACACCACCCTCGCCACCGCCCCAGAGCAGTTCGCCATTCCGGCTAATTCTGGAGCATCGAATTTGGCTTTGTTGATATGATGTATGATCAATCCAAGTCGCCAGCCAGCTTTCATCTGGTCCGGGACAAATTGAAGGGAGGGTGTGAGAGCCGACTGTCTCCAAAATCAGAATACCACGGGCGTCGAAACGGGGAGTTCCGTCAGCTTCAAGGATTTGCATCGCAATAGAGCGACATCCGTTGCGGGTGTCTTCCCATACGATTGCGGTAGCATTATCACCGCCTTCGCGAGTTGCTACGGCTTGGTTCCAGCCCACAGAATTTCCCTGACGAATGGCGACGCCACTCTCTGGCCCCCATTTAAGCCATTCATTCTGGGCGGCGGATTCTGAACTCAACAGAACAGTTGAAATCAGGATTGAACCGATGAGTAATAGTTTGCAGTTCATGATTGTCTCCTCCTAAGGTTCAAATGATGCGATTATAGAAAACCATTGATTACGACGAACTCGAGTGCGCATTATCTGCACACTTACGCACGAATTCATCGATTTTGAGAGCGCAATCTTTGTGCTTATCTCGCTATATCAATGGACGAAATAGTTGATTTCGTTTCGACCTCCAATTATGAAATTCGCAATCAATGTGCCAAACAGAGGCTAAAAACTGAACAATTGTTCAATTCTTATCATCATATTTTACATTCAAAAATAGAACAACTCGCTTTTCTTCTATAAACATTCATGCAATACATTTATTATAAATAACATACAACATATGTTTGAAAGTAATTTTGGATATAATATTTTTGAACAATCCCACCTCCACCGAGTTGCAATCATAAGATTTCCTTGTGATAGAGATCGGGCGCATGGCGATGCACCCATGCGTCCTGACCGACAAGTCGCAACTTGTCTCTCGATTTTCTGACAGACTCTTGCTTTGAAGAGATCTTTGATTGGCGTGCTGTCACGTGACTTCACGTGACAGCCAAAAAAAATGTGGTGTCAGATGAAAACATCTGACACCACACCACGTCTTCTTAATTATTAATTATTAATTATTAATTACTTCCCCTCCCTACTCCTTCGGCTGTCGGGTCATATTAAGTAGATCAAGCAAGTCCTTCATCTCTGCCTCGCTGAACTTCCCCGACCGCTTCACCGCTTCCGTCACTGCGATGTCCTCCTTGATCGCTTTTTTGGCGATCTCCGCCGCCGCCGCATAGCCGATTTTCCGGTTCAGCGCCGTCACCAGCGCCAACGACGACCCGGCGAACGCCTCACCTCGCTCCGTCTCGACTGTAATTCCGTCGATGCACTTAGTCGAAAGGTAGTGCATCGCATTACCAAGAATTTCAATGGCATGAGGTATGTCGAACGCCAGCAGTGGCATCATCACATTAAGTTGAAGTTGTCCGCCTGCCGCCGCCCCCGCTACCGCAACATCAAGCCCCCGAATCTGGTAACAAACCATGTTCGTCATCTCACAAAGCACCGGATTGACCTTTCCGGGCATGATCGACGAACCGGGCTGGACAGCCGGAAGGTTCAGCTCGCCGAATCCTGTCCTCGGTCCCGAAACCAATAGCCGGATGTCGTCGCAGATCTTGCCGAGATCAAGCGCAAGGTCTCGCAATGATCCCATCAGATTGGTTAGCGGCGTCAGCGACCACATCGCCGCAAACAGATCATGCGCGTTAACCAGCGGCAGATTTGTCTGTTCGCTGAGGTGCTTCACCGCCCTGCTCCGGTAGCCGTTTTCGCTCCCAAGACCAGTTCCCACCGCCGAACCGCCAAGCGGAAGCTCGCGCAAGTGATACTGGGCGTCGCCCAGCCGTCGGTGAGCCGCCTTTAAGGCCGACGCCCACCCGCCGAATTCCTGGCCGTAGGTGATCGGTACAGCGTCCTGCAGGTGAGTCCGACCTGACTTTACTGAGTCAGCATATCTTAGCGATAGAACTTCGAATGACGACGTCAATTCGTCAAGACTCGGCAGTAAACTTTCAGCAAGCCCCAGCAAAGCCGCCACCCGAATCGAAGAGGGAATGGTGTCGTTGGTGGATTGGCCGTAGTTGACATGATCGTTAGGATTAATTAGCTTGTACTGACCGCGCTGGCCGCCAAGTATCTCTTCGGCGAGGTTAGCGATTGCCTCATTAGCGTTCATATTATGAGACGTTCCAGCCCCGGCTTGATAAATATCGACGACAAAAGTGCCAGGAAATTCCCCCGACAACAGTCTGTCACAAGCCTGAATGATCGCTTCGGCCTGTTCCGGTTTTAAAGCTCCTACGTCACCGTTGGCGCGAGCACAAGCTTTCTTAAGCTCCAGTGTTGCCCTTACAAACCAGCGATGCGGTCCAATGCCGGAGATGGGAAAATTAGCGACAGCGCGAGCTGTTTGTGCACCGTAGAGTGCGCCTGTTGGAACCTCGACTTCACCCAGCGAGTCCTTTTCCAAACGGAATGAGTGCATATATCTATCCAAATTTTATGGCAATTGTGTCAACCGATTGGGTCGGCTATGAAGAGAGGTTAAAACACGCCCTCTAACCGCTCCAGTATATTATAACAAATCGTACACAAAATGCAAATCTATTTGGAGTCGGACAACCTAATTAAAGACCAAATCACAGCTCCACCTTAATAGGCTCTTGTTCTTCAAACCATCCCATAACCAATTCGTATCCCTATTATTGAACGAGAACCAACTGCCATCCGCAGTTGAAAATGAATTTTCGACATCACAATTGGAGAACTTCCATGTTCGCACCTCCGGCAACCGGATCAGCCACATCACACGGTTCATCTGAAATCTTAAAAAGCATCAGGCACATCGATCACATCACCTACGTTACGAATTTTGATCGTGAGAAGAACTTTATCGAACGATGGACCAAGCTCGGCTTCAAAGAGCACGTCCGCCTCTTCTGCCCACGCTGGCCGGCAACCCATATTGCCTTAGTCAGTGGCTCAACCGCCGAATATCCCTGGGCGACGATGACTGGCCTGTCGATCTCACAAGATCCTCATTCCCCTGTCAACGAATATGTTCGCCGTTACGGTGAAGGCGTTCAGCACACGGCTTACAACATCGACCCTGAAGTCGAAATGGAGTCGTTATTCATTGAGATGAAGAAATTAGGGTGGGATTTCATGACCCCGGTTCTCACCTACAAGAATACCCACGGAGCCGCACTCCGCCAGATGTTTATCACTCCCAAGGTTCCCTTCGGCACATTCATCGAGTTTGTGCAACGACTGCCCGGACCTGATGGACAGGCTTTCGACGGCTTCGATACTATGAATATCGATGACCTCTATCAATGCTACTCGGATTACTCGAAGAGTATCGATAAGTAAATCTCTTCTGCTGTCATGTGCCCTCACCTGACAGCTGTGTCATAGATAGTTTTGACTCTTGGAGGGCGGACTTTCAGAGTTCGTTGATTTATTCGTTCGAGTAGAGATTTGATCCTCTTGGAGGGGGGGCTTCAGCCCCCCCTAAAGGACGATCAAGCACAAACAAGGGCGGGCTGAAGCCCCCCCCTAAAGGACAATCAAGCACAAACAAGGGCGGGCTGAAGCCCCCCCTCCAAGAGAATCTTGTCCGAATTGGCGTCTCAAGCGAATAAATCAACGAACTCTTTCAGTCCGCTCTTGTCGAGCTCGTAGCCTCTACCTTAACGGTGACGGCGGATTGAAAGCCCTCCCTCCAAGAGACGTTAACTATTGGATCGTCTTATTCATAAATCCCATCCCCTATGGAGGAACACTTGAAATTCTCGTTGTTTTCAGTATCAGACTATTACCCCGACGTTCAGACCGATCCAACTCGTTTCCTGGAAGAGCAGGTCGAACTAATCCAGCTTGCCGAAGAATACGGTTATTACGCCTATTTTAACGCCGAACATCATTTTCACGAATACGGCCTCGTTCCCGATCCGGCAGTACTGTTTGCCGCCGCCGCCATGAAGTCATCGAAGATCAAGCTTGGCCCAGCTGTTTCACTGCTTACCTTTCACAATCCCCTGCTTATTGCCGAACAATGGGCGATGGTAGATCAGTTGTCGCGCGGTCGATTGATTCTTGGCGTGGGTAGCGGTTACCTCATGCACGAATTCGAGGGATTTTCGCTGTCTCCAGCTCAAAAACGGGAACGATTCGATGAGACTCTGGCAATTATGGAGCTGGCGCTCAAAGGTGAACGCTTCAGTTATGCGGGACAATTCTATAACTATAAAAATGTTAAGCTCAATCTGACCACCTATCAGGGCCGAAAACTCGAACTGGCCATCGCCGTTCTGTCGGAGGTAGCTTCTTATTATATCGGTAAAAGAGGCTATCAAATTATGACCATTCCTTACGCAACTGTCGATAATGTCGATGAATTGAAACCAATCTATGATAATTATCGCAAGGGTTGGAAGGAATCTGGCAACGAAGGCAAGGGAGAAATTCTCGCCGCAGTCCACACCCACGTTAGCGACCAGACCTGGAGCGAGGACGCCCTCGGCAGAAAGCACCTTGAGAAATATATTTACAGCCGCCTCTACGCCCGCCATGCTTCTTACGATGAATGTATCCACCGCGGAGTTGTCGCTATCGGAAACCCCGATGAAGTTGCCGCGTCATTACAGCGGTTAATCGACACCGGCGTCGATCAATTGATGTTCATCTTTAATTTCGGAGCCATGCCAATATCCGAGGTTGTAAAGACCATGAAGAGGATGCGTGAAGATGTCCTGCCGCGCTTGAAGGATGCGCAAGAATGAAAAAATGCGAAAGTTTGTTGACTTCTGTCGCCGCCCCGTCGGCGACAGAAATGAATACAACCTTGCCGTGTTTCTGTCACCGGCAGGGCGGTGACAGAAGGTTGCACGAATGATTATCGCCGTTATCGGTGGAACCGGCTGGCAGGGAGCCGGTGTAGCCGTCAGGATCGCCTCAGCTGGGCATACCGCCTTGATCGGCTCACGTAATGTGGATCGAGCCCTGGCGCTTGCCGAGAAACTCCCCATAGCCCTTGACCTTCCCAAAGATCTTTTCTCTGCCGCGACTAACGAAATCGCCGCAGATAGCGCGGATATGATCTTTGTCACCGTCCCGATGACCGCCCATGTCGAAACACTGGAAGCAATCAAGCCGTTTGTCAAAGGCAAAATCGTCGTCGATGTCACCGCGCCCGTCGATCCGAAGAACCAGATTGAAAACCTCTGGCCGCGTGAAGGTTCGGCTACCCAACAGGCGCAAGCAATCCTCTCCGGGGTTGCTGAAGTCGTAGGCGCAATGAAGAACATTTCAGCAACTGCTCTGCTTAATTATAAGAAGCCTTCCAACTGCGACATCCTTGTCATGGGCGACGATCTATCCTCCAAGCACCGTGTTATGGGACTGTTGAGAGAAATGAAACTTAACTCTTACGACGTTGGATCAGGGGAAGTATGCCGGACGGTGGAAGGCTTGACCTCGCTGTTAATTTACTTAAATTACGCTTATCATCTTCGCCAACCCGGCGTCAAGATCGCCCAGATCGACCCGGGACTTGATTTTATTCCGACTGATGATCTTCTCCCGGTGAAGTAGGAAGAGAGAACTGGTGGGGGATAAAAAATAAAGGATGCTAAATGCTAAAATCAATAATCGCAACAATTGTTGCTTCAATTTCAATCGCTTCGATAGGTCTGGCCGCCGACAGCGCTCCGCATGTCATGGCGAAATCACCGGTTGAAGCTGGCCGTTATCTGGTTCTAGTTGCCGGTTGCAACGACTGCCACACTCCGGGGTGGCTCTTTGCCCCCGGCAAGATCCCCGAGTCCGAATGGCTGACAGGCGTTTCTATCGGCTGGAATGGACCTTGGGGCACCAGTTATGCTCGTAATCTTCGCCGCTCGGTTGCCAAATATACTGCAACACAGTGGATTCAACTCATTAAGAGCGGAACCCTGCTTCCGCCAATGCCCGCCGATAATCTAAAAGGTATGTCGGATGAAGATTTTCATTCGATTTATGCTTACATTAAATCACTGGATTTGAAGGGCGAGGAACCCCCCGCCAACCTCCCCCCCGGCGCAAAACCTGTGACCCCCTACATCAACATGATGCCGGTTGGTATGGATAAGCCCGGTCATTAATCTGCATAGTATTCCGCAAGCCGTCAGCCAATAGCATCTCTGGAGGGCGGACACTCTTGTCCGCCCCTGATGGCTTGGAAACTATTCACGCGGACGCCCTCGTCCGCGATTGACTCCCTTCGGGCTGACAGAACATAACAAATTGAAATTCTTGATCAATACTTGAAATCTCTTACCCGACCTTCCGGTATCCTTTTCGATCTGGGAGATACGTTGCTTCAAACAGTCAAGTTCGAACTGGAACCCGGTGTTCGACGCTTATTATCCTTGACGGATCAAGCCAAAACCATCGATTATGATGAAGTCAGACGTATCGGCGATGCGCTCGGGAAATCGTCTGAACAAATCCGTTTGGAATATAACTACGAAGTCACCTTCGAGGTCTTCCATCGCAATCTGTACGACAGACTCGGCTTAACCTGTTCTCTGAGCTGGATCGATCTGGAAAAGGAATTCTTCACGCACAGTCTCGTTGTCAAGTGCTTCGACGGATTGGTAGATGCTCTTTCCCTGCTTCATGCGTCGGGTGTGAAGATGGGCGTTGTCTCAAATTCGTCAAATCATGGTGAGACACTCGAGTGGTTGCTCCACGAGAACGGGATTGACCACTATTTTGATTTCTTGATCTCTTCAGCAGATTACGGCTTCCGAAAACCACATCCCGAAATCTTTGAAACCGCTATTGCACGGCTCGGTTTGCCTCGTGAGAAAGTTTGGTTTATCGGCGATAAACCGGATGCCGACATAATTGGCGCGCAGGGAGTCGGCTTGACAGCCGTCTGGTACAATGGTGATAACAAACCGCTCTGCCAGCCCGAACCGGACTTGACGGTCAAGATCTGGGCTGAATTCGAGCAAATTATCAAACAAATTTAAGCTACTAATCAGTACAGATTACATTAAGAGATTCATCCTGAACGTAGTGAAGGATATCTGTTTTCTCTTTTTCCAAAATCCAAAATCTAAAATCCAAAATTACCATGCCCGTAGAATTACTTCCCCCCCCCATCCTGACCGCCGAAGAAAAACAACTGATGAAAAGCGGCGGCAAATATGGCATCTTTCAGCCTCAGTATAAATACCACCAGCCCGATGCCATCGATGTTGAGCGTGTCCATCACTTCGAGATTTGGGCAGGCAACGCCCTGCAATCAGCCTACTTCTACCGCGAAGCCTTCGGGTTTAAGCTGGTCGCTTACGCAGGGCCAGAGACCGGAGTGCGCGACCGCGCCAGTTACGTGCTCCAGCAGGGCGACATCCGCATCGTCCTGACCACCGCCCTCGGCCCAGACAGTCCCATCGGCCGCCACCACCTCCTTCATGGTGACGGCGTGGCGATGATCTCCTACCGGGTTGCTGATGCCAAAAAGGCTTTCGAGACTCTCGTCAGGAACGGCGCCAAGCCCGAATTGGAACCGACCACTTTCAAAGATGAATACGGCGAAGTTGTAATCGCCGGTATCAAGGCGTTCGGTGATACTTGCTACCGTCTCATCAGCGACCAGAATTACAAGGGAGCCTTCCTGCCCGGTTATCAAGCGCGTCGCGAGCCTGTTCGCATCACCGCCCCCGGCGACCTCCAGTTCATCGATCACATCGTCACCAACGTCGAAGACGGTCGAATGGAGCACTGGGTTGACTGGTACAACAAAGTCTTCGGCTTCAAGCTTCTTGCCACCTTCGACGATCAGGACATCTCGACAGACTATTCAGCGCTCCGATCGATGGTGATGTCGAGCCAGAACGGCGTAGTGAAAATGCCGATCAACGAACCGGCTCCCGGCCTGATGAAGAGCCAGATTCAGGAGTACATCGACTATTATCATACTCCCGGCGTGCAACATATTGCCATCCACACCGATAACATCATCGCGTCGATTACCCGGATGAAAAACGCCGGCGTCGAGTTCCTCTATGTGCCGGACAGCTACTATGAAGACCTTATCCGTCGAGTCGGCGACATCGACGAAGATGTCGAAGCGCTGGCGAAACTTGGCATTCTCGTTGACCGGGACGACCGGGGGTACTTACTGCAACTATTTACCAAACCAGTCGAAGATCGTCCGACGCTGTTCTTCGAAATTATTCAGCGCAAAGGTGCGATTTCGTTCGGCAAGGGCAATTTCATGGCGCTGTTTGTCTCCATCGAGGAGGAACAGCGACGGCGAGGAAATGTTTAGAGAGCAGACTCGCCAAAGTGAATGTTTTTGCTTATATTGGAAGCATTGACTAATTTAAGAGGTGGACAATGGGATACACGTATGCAAGCGTGACGATAACGCCACTCGACGGGCGTGCCGGTCGGACTGATCGCTTTCTGGTGGATACGGGAGCAACTGACTCATCTATGCCCTCAGACCAGTTAAAGGCTATGGGAATCGAACCTCAAGGCAGTATGCGCTACGAATTAGCAGACGGTCGAAAAGTGACTTTCCATTTCGGCGCGGCACAATTCAAAGTCATGGGAAGAGTTACTTGGGGAAGAGTGATTTTCGGCCCGGAAGGCAGTGAGCCTCTTCTCGGGGTGACGATCTTGGAATCTGCGGCACTTCGAGTCAATCCGGTTACTAAAAAGCTCGAAAAGCTAACGACGGGGTTGCTGAAGTAACTGCAAATCATATAACGGATATTATTCAACTTAATTAACCGCCATAAAACAGGTGGGGTTCCTTATCTATGGCAATCATCAGAAACAATTACGTCCGCGCTGGAGCCACGTTTTTTGTCTTTCGAGGCATTCTGAACCTCATCGTCAGTCTGGGCGGCGTCGTCAGTTTTATCAAAACGGGACCTGCCGGAATGTTCTCGATGTACGGCGAGATCCTCAAAAAATCGCAAATCACTCCCTCCCTTGAAATGGCTTCGCACATTGCTCTGAACTATTCCCTGATCTTGATCGGCTATGGCGTACTCGCAATCTGGATGGCGTTGCATATTTGGAAGGGTATTCGAGTCTCACTCTGGATCAATACCGTGATGCTCGGGATTGCCGATATATCGTTTATCATTTCATTGGTCATACCCGGATACATTCCGCTGGAACAAGGGATCATCGGCCCTATTCTAACATTCCTTGGAGTCATCCTTACTTTCTTCGGCTTCCGTAAGTTAGACGAAGACAATGCACTCGAAAAAGTCACCGCCGGGTGGGTTCCCCTTGACCGAAGATCACGGGGAAGAGATTGACAATAGTGAATAATCGCTTAGAAATCAGAAATCAAAAATCAGAAATTAAAAATTAATCTTTATGAAACTCTGTAACTTAATTATCGACGGCAAGACCTCCCTTGGCGCTGAGGTTGAAGGTAAAATTGTAAATCTGACCGGGACCATCAAACAGATGAATGCTCCCCTTCCCGGCGGAACAATCGAAGAACTTCTGGAAGACTTTCCAAAGTCGTTCGACAAAGTGCGTGAATTGATCCATGAGGCTAAAAAGCGGGACAGATTCGTCCTCGCTGGCAATGGCGTCACGTTCCTGCCTCCCGTCGGTCGTCCCGGCACTTTCCGCGACTTCTATGCCTTCGAACAACACGTGCGCAATGCCCGCAAACTGCGCGGATTCGAAGTCAATCCCGAATGGTACGAAGCTCCAGTCTTCTATTTCTCAAACCCAAACACCATCTCGACCACTGGAGCAGAGATCCGCTTCCCCGCCGAGTCGAAAAAGTGGGACTATGAGCTGGAAATTGGAACAATACTTGGTGGTAGCGGAAGTGATCTGACTCCCGAAGAAGCTGAAAAAATTATTGCCGGGTACGTAATCCTGAATGATTGGTCATGCCGTGACATCCAGCGTCATGAGATGTCGTCCAGCATGGGACCCGCCAAAGGCAAGGACTTCGCAACCTCAATCGGTCACCTGCTGGTAACGCCTGATGAACTGGAAGATCGGCGCGAAGGCAAAGGCTACAACCTGAAGATGACCGCCCATGTTCGCGGCGAGCAATTCTCCGACAACAAATGGTCAACGATAACCTTCTCGGTTCCGGAGATGATCGCTCGAGCATCTAAAAACGCCGGAGTATTCTCTGGCGAGCTTTTTGGATCGGGAACCGTAGGTCTCGGTTGCCTGCTTGAACGCGGCTTCGATCATGATTTGTGGTTGAAATCGGGGGATGAGGTGGTTATCGAGATCGAGAGGCTCGGAAGGTTGGTAAACAAAATCGCGTAGGATAAGCGTCTCGCTTGTCAAGAATTTAACCATATCGCGTAGGATAAGCGTCTCGCTTGTCTATAACTTATCCGTGATAAGTAATGTCAAAACTTAATACATATCTCATGTTCCCCGGTAATACTGAGGAAGCCTTCAATTTCTACAAGGCCGCCTTCGGCGGAGAGTTTTCGAGCGTTGTCCGCTTTAAGGATATGCCGATTCCGGGAGTACCTTTCTCCAAGTCCGACGAAAATAAGATCATGCATATCTGCCTACCCATCGGCCAGAACAACGCACTGATGGCTGCCGACGTCCTCGAAACCTTCGGTCGGAAGCAAGTGATCGGTAACAACTTCTATATCTATATCCATCCCGACAGCAAGGAAGAAGCGGACAGGATTTTCAATGCTCTTTCCAAGGGTGGAACAATCGAGCATCCTATCGCCGACCAGCCTTGGGGCGACTACTACGGTAGTTTCACCGACAAATTCGGCGTCCAGTGGATGGTTGATTACGCAACGACACAAGATTAATGAAAACCCTAACCACGAAGGCACCAAGATTCAGGAATCGACTTCTTCCTGTCTTCGTGTTAAATACTTGAGAAGATAATGTCCCGTCGATATACAAATATTCTGCTGACGATCATCGTAATCCTGCTCGCCTTTGGTGTCTTGCGCATCGAGAACTCCAGCATTACTAATACCGCCTATGCTGAACCTACCGGTGATACAACATCAATCAAGCCTACTCAAAAGGACAGCAGTATGCAACTCGGCAATTTTTGTGTCTGCCTTGCGATAAAGGACATCGCGGCGTCGAGAGCATTTTACGAAAAACTCGGGTTCACGGTCGTTCACGGCGATCAGGCACAGAACTGGTTGGTCATGAAAAACGACGATGTTAAAATCGGCCTCTTCCAGGGAATGTTCGATAAAAACATCATGAGCTTCAATCCAGGCTGGGACAGCAATGGGCAAACATTGCCGTCCTACACCGACGTCCGCGAAATTCAGCGTCAACTCAAATCCAAAGGCGTAACCATGACACTCGAAGCCGACGAGAATACCTCCGGCCCAGCGTCGTTCATGATACAGGACCCCGACGGCAACCCGATACTATTCGATCAGTTTATCTGATGAATGTTGCCGCGTGGACAAAATGACTTCAATTTTAGATTTCTAACTGTAAAACTTTCAAAACTTGCAACCCTTCAATATGAGATCATTCAAATACATCCTTCTCTATGTGACCGATCTCGAACGGTCAGTCGCCTTCTATCGCGACAAGCTCGATTTTACCTTCATCGAGTATCACGGTCCCAAAGTCGCATTTATGATGTTTGGTAACGCCCCGCTGATTCTGCATTACCTTGAAGACATGGATTTTCATGCGATAAAAGAGAAAGGCAAGGGCGTCCTCATCGGGTATCATCTGGATAACATCGATGAATATTTCGAGCTTATTAAGACCAAAGCCGCTCCGGTAAAGAACCCACCCAAGGACGAACCCTGGGGTGACCGGGATTTCGTCATCTTTGACCCGGACGGATACGAAATTTGGTTTTCACAGACAATCAAGAAAGAGAATTAAGTACTTGTGTGTTGTCATGGGAATAATGATCGGTAGCGCAGCGATTTATCGCGCTCATTCGGTAGCGCAGCGATTTATCGCGCTCATTCGGTAGCGCAGCGATTTATCGCGCTCATTCGGTAGCGCAGCGAATTTATCGCACTCATTCGGTAGCGTAGCGAATTTATCGCGCTCATTCGGTAGCGTAGCGATTTATCGCGCTCATTCGGTAGCGTAGCGATTTATCGCGCCTAAATTGAGATTGGGACGATAGGCGCGATAAATCGCTGCGCTACCAGCACCCAACATTATTACCTTGACAAGACATCAGGTTACAAAAACACAAAGTATGACCGATATATCTTTGTGCCAAGGTGGAAAATAAAGAGCTGGAAATGCAAAATTTAATCTCACGAAATATACACGTAATCAAGGGCAAGGTCGCGCGCTGGGCGCATACCGGTCTGCCCGTTGGTACCTACGAAGAGGAATGGGGGCGCTTCGGATTTTCGGGGCCAATCTCCCATCTCTATCACCGCAACCCCCCGACCGGTTGGACGAACATCGAAGGACCGCTCCGCCCTCACGCCCTCTCGCCCCTTAAAATGACTGTTGGGGATGGCGAACGAAGGATTTTTCTCTTCAACGACGACGTTGCCATGGGGATTCAGAACGTCTTGACCGAATGGAACCATTTCTTCCGTAACGGAGACGCCGACGAAGTCCTGTTCGTGCACTCCGGTGAAGGTCAAATTGAGACACAGCTCGGCCCACTACCCTACCGCCGAGGCGACTACCTTCAATTGCCGCGAGGCACAACCTATCGCTTCGTTCCTTCGACTGCAACGACTTTATTGACAATCGAAGCCTTCAATGGTCCCTTCCAACAGCCAGATCGTGGACTGCTCGGCCAACACGCGCTCTACGATCCGGCAGTTCTTGAATATCCAGAGCCTTATGCTGATCCTTTGCCCGTTCGCGAGTGGAAAGTCAGGATCAAGCGGCTCGGTGCGATTACCACCTTCACTTATCCGTTCAACCCGGTTGATGTGGTCGGGTACAAGGGCGACAACCTCGTCTTCAGACTCAATATCGATGACATCTGCCCGGTTAACAGCCACAAAATGCACCTCCCGCCTCCTGCGCACACGACCTTTGTCGGTGCAGGTTTTGTGTTGTGTAGCTTCCTCCCCCGTCCCCTTGAGACTATGGAAGGCGCGGTCAAGGTCCCCTTCTATCACTCCAACGTCGATTACGACGAAGTACTCTTTTATCACGACGGCGATTTCTTCAGCCGTTCAAGAATCGAATCAGGAATGGTGACGCTTCATCCCGGAGGCTTTCCCCACGGACCTCATCCTAAGGCTGTCCGTCGCACCGACGCCAAAGTCTTCACCGATGAGGCGGCGGTCATGCTGGACACGAGACGGCCTCTGCGCTTGACGCCTGAAGCGGAGGGTGTGGAATGGATGGACTACTGGAAGAGCTGGATGGAATAATTTTGCGTGTGTACTGCCGACTCCGGCGAGTCGGCAGTGGCGCCATGTGCCGTCGGGTGTCCTCACCCGACGGCAATTTTATGCCAATTAGTTAATTTGAAAAAATTAGGAATCTCTTGACAAACAACTAACCGGTGACTATATTAGAAATGGTCGTCTGAAGGTAACCGGTCACGATCATATTACCTTATTCGATTGTGCCAACTTTTTATCTTTTTAACTATGCTGAATTTTATAACAACGAGTGGAACTCTCTCCAATACCTCTGGAGCTTAGAGACTACTAAACCCTCGCCGGAGCTTGAAAGCCACCCGGACGAGGGTTCTCTGTTTTTTTGATAAACCACTGTCAGCCCGCCGCGGCTGAAAGCCTATAAAAGAGTTCGGGCTTGCCCGATAAGAGGATAAACGGAATCCTCCTCTTCAAAATTTAAAAACGAGTCTATTTTCCAGTTTAGAGGTTAAAATGAAGAAGTTCGAATTGTTACTGGTTGCGCTCTGTCTCGTGCTTGGGTTGAGTGGAACAGCAAAATCAACTGAATGGACGGCTAGTGTACAGTGGGGCGAAGGTCTCGAGTCCCAGATGTCATTTGTTTTGTACACATTCAACGGTGAGGTTGATTATGACGAAGTTCCAATGGTTTTTAACGACGAGACAGGGAACTGGGAAATCACTTTCGCTCCAGACGCGGCGGCCACGAACTGGAGGGTTGAAGCGTCACCATCCGTCTGGTTCTCTGATCCCGTTATCATTTGTGGCGAAGAGATCAACGGAGTTGATAATGAGCTCGGCGAGTGGTTCATCTATATCGGTCCCTTGAGGTAGAAAGAAAATGGTGGAAGCGGTCATTGACTGCTCCCACCATCATTCCCAACGTCTAAGAACAAGGAATTACCGTGCGCAATAGATTCTATACTATCCTGTCAAATTCGATTTTGGCGTCAGCGCTTGTAGCCCAGCCGCGTTTCGAGATGATAAAAAATTACGATGGCGGTGGAACGGATGTATTTTCTGACATCTACTCCGTATCAGATGGAAGCTACATCATGTGCGGCTATGCATGGGGCGACGATCAATGGGACTCCGATCTAATTCTGGTTCATGTGGATGACAACGGAGATGAAATCTGGCGTCGAACCTATGAATCGTACCGCGGTATAGCAAAATCTGTCATCGAGGCGGACAACGGCGATTTTGTCGTTGGTGGGGGCGACCGACTGGAATTTCATGCCTTGCGAGTCAGCAGTGACGGCGACTTGATATGGCGTGAAAGCTATGGCAACGGACGATGCAACGCAGTAATTGAGCTAAAAAATGGAGTTTTCGTTCTGGCTGGTTACAGTGGAGGACTGGCACAGATAAGTTGCATTAATGGGGCAGGGGAGGAGATTTGGACGCGATTGTATAACCAGGTTCGATTCGGAAATTTTATTGCGCTTAGGGAAACCGATAACGGAGTTGTTGTTGCAGGTCATGGAGCTCCGCAGATTATAAATAGAGGATACGTCTGGGTGGTTAAAGTCCAAAGCGGGAATGGGGAATTGATCTGGTGGCAACATTTTGTCGATAACGGCACAGTTCGTGTGACGGGAATGGCTTCAGCGGGAGATGGGGGATTCGTTATCAGTGGAGAATCTGAAGATTCGACTGGGACAAAATTGTTGAAAATAAACAGTCGCGGTGAGATGGATTGGAGTCATAATTTGTACACCGAGTTCGGCTATCGTGGAAATGCTGAGGCTGTCGTTCGAATGCCAGATCGAGGATTTGTGACTTCCGGAAGGTGTACGGTCAACAACGAAATTCGACCAGCGATCTGTCGAACCAATAGAAATGGAGTTTACCGATGGAGTAATGTTTGCCCGATTGACCAAATTGATCCATATACCAGCGCGTGGAATATTCTATATTCAGTCACTATAAATAATGATGATGAACCGGTGGCGGCAGGTAGGGTGATGACTGTTCATGATAGCGTGACAAATTTTGATGGTTTGTTGATCAAATTCGGGTCTGATGTTCTTGGCCCGAGGCTTATTCGAAGATCACCAGAGGATACGGTTCTCGTAACACTATTGAACAATGAAATCGAGTTTATAGCAGTAGGTCACAGTCCTTATTTTGAAAACCTCGACTATGAATGGACGCTGAATGGCGAATTTGACGGCGTAATTGTCAACAATGACACAGTTTCCATAGTGGAATTTGGAGACTTAGGTGATCAATTAGTTGAGTGCAGAGTGTCTGATGCCGATGACACCATTACCGTCCACTGGCGCGTCACCGTCACCGACCTCTACATCCAATCCTTCACACCCGACACCCTCAACCTCATCCTCCACCGCGGCGTTTCCGTTGATTTCTCCCTCGATTCCGTAGCCGCCGTCGGCGGTATCGACGACATGCAGTTTCAGTGGACGAAAAGCAATCTTGATAATCAGGAAGCACCCGAGGACGCGGGTACGGAGCCCCGCGCTACCATCGCTTTCCTCCAGTCGGGTAATTACGCCGTCGAGGGGCTGGCCTACCGGGAGCAATCGAGCGACGCGGTCGTCTGGAATGTGGACGTCAGGGGAGCGATCTGGAGCTTTGCGCCGGAGGACATTACGCTTGAAGTCTTGCCCGACAGCCTTGTGCGGTTTGAGGTTGTGCCGAGCGAGCCTGATTCAGTTGCGTGGTCGATTACCTGGCTGGTCGATGGGGAGGTTGCGCGGTTTGACGAGACGACGCTGGAGTGGCGGTTCTTCGGTGAGGCGGACAGCTGTCCGCCTCACC
>CAYHEC010000008.1:9127-135514 GCA_964355675.1 uncultured Caldithrix sp. | reverse complement strand
TATGGAGAACACGATCCCTATAAGAAATATTTCAAAGAACTCGTCCTCACCCTGCAGCGATCCGAGCGACAGGGTGAGGACACCCTGTCGCATTCAATACCTGATAAAAGACCTGTCAGACCGACATTTCCAGACATCTCCAAACTTTGCGCTTGCGGGTACAATGTTGAATGATTAATATACACCCGACGATTTCGTCACAACAAGAAACGAGAGTATTATAAAGTAGTTGCGTTGATTCTCTTGGAGGGAGGGTTTTAACCCGCCCTCAAGAGCGGACTGAAAGAGTTCGTTGATTTATTCGCTTGGGACGCCAATTCGGACAAGATTCTCTTGGAGGGGGGGCTTCAGCCCGCCCTTGTTTGTGCTTGATTGTCCTTTAGGGGGGGCTGAAGCCCCCCCTCCAAGAGGATCAAATCTCTACTCGAACGAATAAATCAACGAACTCTGAAAGTCTACTTTGTGACAAGCGGGACGCTTATCCTACGCGAGGAGAGAGGACTGAAGGTCTACTTTGTGACAAGCGGGACGCTTATCCTACGCGAGGAGTGCTGACCGAAAGTCCACCCTCCAAGAGCACAACTACCGTGTTAGTAAGTCATTTAATATTACTCAATTCCATGAGAATTAAACCCACATATCTCCTCATTTTTACTATGAGCCTACTCACCTACGGTTGCAAATCTGAGCCTAAAGAAGTGTCCAGCCCGACGCCTACCACCGCCGAGGTGATCCTGCGTCAGGATAATCTCGCTATTTACCAACTGTACTGCCCGGAGTTCGACGCTCTTCCGGAAAGGCTTCAGCGCTATGCTTATCACCTTTGCAGAGCGGCAGTTGCCGGGCGTGACATCATCTTCGATCAGACTATTCCCAAGGGTCTTGAAATCAGGCAATTGCTTGACAGCTTGATTCTTAGGGAAGACATTGAACCAGCGCTGAAAGATAAGATAAGACGCTATACGATCAAGTTCTGGTCGGCGAACGGCAACTACGATCCTGAAACAAGTCGGAAGTTTGTGCCGGAATTTACTTTCGATGAGATGATGATTGCGCTCCATGGATCTCGACAAGAAAATGAATCACAACTGATGCATCAAGAGACGTTTTTCAAGCTCTACATTTTCGACCCTGACTTCCTCCCGGTTCTCGTCAATAAGAATCCCTCAAAAGGTGATGCAGTTACCGAGAGTGCGGTCAATTTCTATGATCGTGGAATCACCCGCACTCAAGTCGAAGCTCAAAAGCCCCGCTATCCACTCAATGGCCGCTATGCACTTGCTGGCGGTCAAATCGTCGAAGAGGTCTATCGCGCCGGAGCCCCCGATGTCGCGCCGGGCAGGATGGCAGACAGGCTCGAGAATGTTGTTACCGAACTTGAGTCTGCCTTAACTTACGCTCCCGACGCTTCGCGTCCGGCATTGGAAGCTTTGATCGAATACTTCCGTACCGGTGAGCCGGAGGCGTTCGACCGCCACTGCCGTCTCTGGGTTCAGGATAACTCATCACCAGTCGATTACATAATTGGCTTTATTGAGGTCTATCAGGATCCGCTCGGAATGCGCGGCTCGTTCGAGGGAGGAGTGTTCATTACTGATTCCGCAGAAACTGCGATGATGAAAACATTGGCAACAAACGCGGCGTGGTTCGAAGAGAGAATGCCTTGGGAAGAGCGATTCAAGAAAAAGGACTTTACTCTTCCTTCTGCCAAAGCTGTCAAAATGTTGATGGGTATCGGAGGTGAGGGACCCCACTCCCCAAGCGGTATCAACCTGCCCAACGATCAGCGTCTCCGTGAGACAGTCGGCACGAAGAATTTCATGCTGACAAACGTGATGGGATCAGGAGCAAAAGACAGAGCAAATCAGTTGTTTGCCGAATTTATTCCGACAGAAATGGAACGCCAGATCGCCTTGGAGGGCTTGGATTCACGGAGGTCGGCTATGGTGGCGCTTCATGAGGTTGTCGGTCATGGGTCGGGGAAGGCGGATGCTTCGCTTGCGGGTGATCCACTCGACCAATTGAAGGAATTCGCCTCGACACTTGAGGAAGCTCGCGCTGATCTGGTTGCCTGGTGGTTTGTTGGCGATCCGAGATTGGTCGAACTTGGGGTTCATTCGACTGAAGTGACCAAGAAATCGGCATACACAGCAATGCTTGCATACACGCTGATCGATCTACGAGACGTTCCGGAAGGCGATCAATACGAAGAAGATCACGCTCGTGCCGGGCACTTGATAAACAACTTTATCATTGCCAAAGGTGGCGCTCGTATCGAGCTGATCGATGGAAAGCACTACTGTCGTTTAGTAGATGAGGAATTAACTCACAAGGCGGTCGGGGAACTTCTTGCGGAAATCCAGAGAATCAAAGCCACTGGAGACTACCCGGCGGCGAAGAAACTGGTCGAAACCTATGGAATCAAATTCGACCCGAAACTCCGTGACGAAGTTATCGCTCGCGCCAAACCACTCAACGTTCCGGACAGGATTGCTTTCGCCATGCCTGAAATCGAGTTGATCAAGAATAAGATGGGTGGAATTAGAGGTTTTGAGATCAAATATAACAAGGACTTTGCTGGGCAGATGATAAGGTTTGGGAGGTAGGAAAGTGGGAAAGTGCGAAAGTGCGAAAGTGCGAAAGTACGAAAGTGCGAAAGTGTGAAAGTGCGAAAGTAAATGGTGAATGCCGTTCCAAGTTGATTTTACGTTGGTCATGTGCCTATATTACAGGTAGCGGCGATTTTAATCGCCGACCTTTTTCAGGGCGAATGAATTCGCCCTTACCTATCAAAGGTAGTTTAGCCATTTCAATAAATCAGTCTCAATAGATTCAACCGCATGCCCCAAACTTATCTCGATTTTCGTTCCGATACCGTCACCCGCCCTACCCCTGCCATGCGCCGGGCGATGTATGAGGCTGAAGTTGGCGACGATGTATTCGGAGACGATCCTACCGTCAACCGCCTTCAGGGAAGAGTTGCCGAACTGCTTGGCAAAGAGCGAGCCTTGTTTGTCCCTTCCGGCACAATGGCAAATCAGATCGCTGTCAACTGTCATACCACCCCCGGCGACGAAATCTACTGCCATATTGGCGCTCATGTCCTGAACTACGAGGGTGGGGCGCTGGCAATGCTTTCCGGTATAGTTCCGGCGACAATCGAAGGCGTTCACGGCTCGTTCACTGCCGCCGACCTCGAACCTCGCCTGCGGCCTGCTGATCATCACTTCGCACCCAGCAGATTGATATGGGTCGAGAACAGCCACAATCGCTCCGGCGGTACAATCTTCCCGCAGGAGAACGTAGCCGCTCTGCGCGAGCTTGCCGACCGAAAAGGACTGGCGATGCATCTCGACGGAGCAAGACTTTGGAATGTATCGGTAGCGACAGGCAAAAGTGAGAAAGAGCTTGCCGCTCCCTTCGACTCGGTTTCCTGTTGTCTTTCGAAGGGGCTCGGTTGCCCGGTCGGATCGCTGATTGCGGGTTCGGCAGAATTTATCGACAAGGCTCATCGGGCGCGCAAGCGCTTTGGTGGTGGTATGCGCCAAGCCGGTATTCTCGCCGCGGCAGGACTTTACGCCATCGATAATCATCGGGCGCGACTTGCCGATGACCACGCCTTGGCGAAACGCATCGCTTTGGCGGTGGCTGAAATGAAGTCCATCGAGATCGATCTCGACTCCGTGCAAACCAATATTGTCATTTTCGACGCGGCTCCCCGGCAGGGTACTGAGGTCGCGGCGCAACTGAAGGAGCAGGGTTTGCTGGCAACAAGTTTCGGAACTCGTATCAGGATGGTTTGTCACCTTGACGTCGATGATAAAGCCGTCGAAAAGGCGATTGGAATTCTCAGCAAGACATTCAATTAGGGCCTGCTGTAAAAGTTTCGCAAAGTTCAGGCGGACGCAACAATCAGAGCGTCTTGAAAAGTCGCTCTCCAAGTGTACGCGCAATCAGGCATACTCTTGATTAACGTATTTCATTCACAAACAACTCAATAACTATCAATGCTAAATAAATCAACACTTCCGACTCTTTTCTCCGCCATCGACAGCATGAATGCCGCAAACTTTGCGTCATTTATTGCCGAGGCTGGGTCATTTAGGTTTGGCAACTGGGATCCAGTTGTGGGACGAGAAAATATACAACAAGTTGTCGATGGCTTTTACTCCAGTATCAAAAGCCTGTCCCACCGTTTGATCGACGTCGCAGAAAGCGAGAATAATCTGATCAGTCGGGGCGAGGTGACTTACACACGCCACAACGGCTCCACGCTCACTCTCCCGTTTTGCAATTTCTTTAATATGGAAGACGGCTTGGTGAAGCACTACCAAATTTACATCGACGTTTCGGCACTCTACGCAGAATAGGTTTCATTCAACATGATCGAACCGATCACCAAGCCCCTGAAAGAGCATCTCCCCGGCGAAATCTTCACCGGATTTGCTCTGTTGCAGGCGATAGCTGTGCGCATCAAGCGCGACGGCGGAAGTTACCTTGCCGTGGAGTTTGGTGATCGTTCGGGAAGATTGCAGGGAAACATTTGGGAAGACGCAGAGAGACTATTCCGGGAATTCAAAATCGGTCAGGTTGTCAAACTTAAGGGTCTGGTCGAAGAATTCGAGGGACGGCGTAAGTTAAATGTCAAACAAATTCGGGCTACCACGCCTCAAGACGGCGTCGATCCTTCGACATTTCTACCGTCCATCGATGAGGACCCGGAAGTACTGTTTTCACAATTCAAGCAACTTATCAAATCGATCAGTAATCCCTTCCTGCAGAAACTGTTGGAAGCATTTTTCGATGATGAGAAAATTGCCACTGCATTCTCGCGTGCTCCCGCCGGCAAGCTCTGGCATCATAACCGCCTCGGTGGTTTGTTAGAGCACACGCTATCGCTGACAAGGCTGGTGCGCCGACTCGCCCGACATTACCCCGATGTTGATCGAGATCTGCTGATGGCTGGAGCAATGCTCCACGACATCGGCAAGCTTGAAGAGCTTCGCTATGATAGTCTATTTGACTATACAGACCGCGGGAGGTTGGTCGGACATATCACTTTAGGCGCTCAATGGACAACCCAGCGAGCGGCGAGTATCGAAGGCTTCCCCCCCGAATTACTCGACAAAATTCTTCATTTAATCCTTTCTCATCAGGGCGAACATGGTTCGCCGGTACAACCGATGTTCCGTGAGGCGTTTTTGCTCAATTACGCTGATGAGATAGACTCGAAGATGGACGCTTTGAAACGTATTTCAGAAGAACCCGGTAGCGGCAGGTGGCGGTTCGTCAAGTTACTCGACCGCTGGATCGATACTGGGGAAGAGGGTGACGGCAGGGACGCTGGCGCGTAGCCCGACGAGTTTGGCTGGGTGGGAGCCTTTAACCTGATATCCTTACCGTCAAGCTAAGCTCGCCGAGTTACACTCTACATTCGCCTTTCTGGCTCAACGCATTTTCTATTCTCTCGTCTTGTGCAAAGGGCTTGAGATAGTTACCTTGTAGATTGTGGGAAAACCACTACCGTAGCTTGCATTTCTGGCAGGCAAATATTCGGAAGGAATCCTTTACCCATCGGAGGTGTTTCGATCGTGCGAACCTTAATTATCATTCTTGCCGTGACACTGCCCGCATTCGGGGCGGACAACATCGATATTGGCAGTTCAAGGCAAGCCCGCCATACGTTGTTGCCGATTGTCGGTTATCAATACTTGAACCGAGAACAGCGTGGCCTCGATTGGAGTTACAATTTCCAAGTTGGCGAGGAATTTGGCTACACTGATTCCACTCTTTTCTTCAGTGATTCCTATCGAGCTGAAGACGATTTCAAACCACCAGTATTGGGATTGCTTTATCGCTACCGCTTGAACGAACAAATCGCGCTTCAAGCCTCCGCCGCTATTATTCAAGATCGTGCCAACTTCACCTATCCGATGATTTACGAATTTTTCGGTTTCACTGTCCGAAATCAAATTTCTATTGAACGTAAGAACACAAACTGGCTTAACGGTGGCGTTGCCTATGAATTTACGACGCCGCTATCCTGGCTTTCCGGATTGGCACAAATCGATCTGGGCTATGCTTTTCGTAGCATCAAACGCGAAAAAAGTAATTTTGATTATGAAGGCTCAACCCTGAAGACGACCTGGATCGAAGACGACAAATTGTTTACCATTCGCGGAGGCGTCGATATGGCGCTTTGGAATAGTGAAAATCTCTTGCTTCAGGGTGGAATTAGCTATGCCCAGTTTTTTCCGATGGAGTCCAAAGCTGATCCATACGGTGGTTTCGGTTGGAGATTCAGCGTCTTTCCGGTCTGGAGCGCAAAGTAATACCACAAATTCTTGGAGGGCGGACTTTCACCAGCCCTGAAGATCATCTTGTACAGGAGGGCGGGTTAAAACCCGCCCTCCAAGATTATGGGTTTCAATGTCTCGCGTCATAGCTATAGCCAATCAGAAAGGCGGCGTCGGAAAGACGACCACTGCCGTCAATCTTTCGGCGGCTCTGGCGGTTGCCGAAAAACGAACACTCCTCCTCGACCTCGATCCGCAATCGAACTCAAGTTCTTCACTGAACATCAGACTCGATCGAGATGATCCTTGTATTTACGATGTTCTTATCGATTCAGTGCCTCCTCAATCTGTCATTAGAAAAACTGAATTTCCATTTCTCTCTGTTCTTCCGGCTCATATTCGACTCGTGGGCGCCGAGATCGAACTGGTTAATATTGCAGAACGAGAAAAAGTACTTAAGCAAGCCGTTGACCTTATTCGCGATGATTTCGACTTCATCCTGATCGACTGCCCTCCTTCGCTGGGATTGTTGACTCTTAACGGCTTGACTGCCGCCGATGCGGTGATGGTGCCGGTTCAAGCGGAATACTTCGCGCTTGAAGGCTTGACACAATTATTAAACACAATTCGGCTTGTGCAAGTACGCCTTAACCCGGCTCTCACTATGGAAGGACTTCTGCTGACGATGTTTGACGAGCGGTTAAATCTTTCGAGGCAGGTTCGTGATGAATTGCGTAAGTTCTTTCCTGAGCATACTTTCCAAACAACAGTTCACCGCAATGTCCGGCTTGCCGAAGCTCCCAGCTACGGGAAACCTGCTATGCACATAGCAGCTGGTTCCCAGGGAGCCAGAGATTACCTTGCTGTGGCGGCCGAACTGATGGCTCGTCAGGTGCGTGCGGCGTGAGTGAACTTTTCCGTCCGGGTGTACTTTCAAGCAGGCAGTTGGCACACCTTGCCCATACTGGAGTAATCGAAGGAGTTGCCAACCCGGAAGATGCATCAGGAGCCAGCGCCATCGACCTTACGCTTGGCGAAGAAGGCTGGAAAATGCATGGCTCGATAAAAGGACGTCTGGACCGACCGTACACGGATGTCTTGACTCAATCGCATTTCATCGACAAGAATCTCGATCTTTCCCGCCCGGTAATTCTTGAACCACCTAACACTTATGTGATTCGCCTGAGAGAATCACTCTACTTCGACGAATATCCTGAATTACAAGGCTATGCTTCTGGTAAAAGTTCTATTGGCAGGCTCGATATGCTCGTTCGACTGGTTGCCGACTACGCCGCAGGTTATGACGAGGTACTACCGAGACGAGTGAGCGGTCGTTGGCGAGTATCCTTATACGCTGAGGTAACGCCGATCAGTTTTCCAATCTTGGTCAAGGCCGGTGTTACATTAAACCAACTGCGACTTTTTCAGGGCGATCCACGATTATGCGAGTTAAGTGCGGAAGAATTAAGGCTTTATGGTGAAGTGCTAACTGGACCGCATGGAGGAGAAACTGATTCCGGCGGGGTTGGAGAGTTGACGGTTGACGTCTCTCCTGTCAAAGAGGGAAGTTGTACCGGGTACATCGGATTTGAAGCACTCACCGGCGTCCGGGAACCAATTGACCTGATCAATAGTGCTAAAGGTCATGACCCACGTAATTATTGGAAGCCCGTAACGCCTGATGGTGAAACCGGAGAGACGCTTAAAATCGTCCCCGAACGCTTTTACATCCTCAGATCGCGCGAGCGATTCAGTCTGCCTCCCGATGTCTCGGCTTTCGTGCATGCTGTTACTGAGCAACTTGGAGAGTTAAGAATTCATTACGCTGGATTTGTCCATCCGGGTTTTGGGTGGGGAAGGCAAGGCGGAACACCGTTGATTTTCGAGACACGCGGTCATAATATCATTACTTTCCTGCGGCAAGGCGAAAGGATGGCTACCATCAAGTATTTCCGCATGTCGGAAGCCGTCAAATTGGACGCCATCGCTCCCGACAATTACCAGTTGCAGGAGTTAAATCTTTCCAAGTTCTTTCGTTCCTGGTAAAATATTCGATATTCTTGGAGGGCGGATTTGAACCCGCCCTTGACAAGCGGGGACGCTTATCCTACGCGGGCAGAGCGGGATTAATCCAGCCCACCAAGAGTGCCATCCGGGCAAAACTTTCGGAAAATATAGGATGCCGTTATGGAAGAGAATGAGAAAATTGCCGAACTTGAACAACGTCTCGAAGCGATGGGCAAACGCATTGATGACCTTGTCGAACGAACCGGACAAAGGATAGATCCGACATGTACTCGCAGGCCCTACCAATCGAGCGGTCGCACTCTTTGGGGATTGGTTTTCGTCTTGATCGGTTTTGTCTGGCTGGCAAATCGAATGGGATGGTTTTACTTCGATATCCCGATTGCCGCGACCGTTTTGATCGTTATTGGACTATACCTGATCGTCACTTCAAGGCGTTGACAAGCCGCCGGACTCCAATTTGAGCTTCCTCTACACCATATTTTTGCCAGCCCTTGCCGCCGCGGCAATCCCTGTCCTTCTCCACTTCTTCAGCCGTCAGCGTCTGCCTGTTATCGATTTCAGCAGTCTCGAATTTCTCTTGAAGCTCCAGAAGCGACAGGCTCGTCGCGTCCAGTTGCGTCAGATCATTCTTTTGATTCTCCGTACTTTAGCTGTTCTGGCATTGGTGATGGCATTTACTCGGCCAGCATTGAAAAGCGACGCGGCTTCAGGGGGAGCCGCCTCGTCAACTGAAATGGTGGTTATTCTCGATGATGCGCTCTCCGCTTCGGCTGAAACAAGAAGCGGTCCGATTTACACGATGGAAGTCGATTATCTCGAAACTCTTCTGAAGTTAGTCGGTACGAACGACCGAGTAACTATCCTTTGCAGTTCTGACCCGGCGAATCCAATTACTTCCAGTGCAACAGAGATCGAGGTTGTTTCAGCAGAGCTTCGTGATCTTCAGCCGCAACTATTCAAGCCAAAATTCAACTACTGCTTTGCCCAGACCGACAGCATTTTCAAGAAAACGGATCGTTTTAATCGGGAACTTTATATCCTCTCATCCTATTATGGCGGTGGATTTGACTCTGTTGCTGTTCCAAATTTCGAAAAGGTACGCACCTATTTGATCCCGGCAGGGCCCGAACACCTTGGCAACATTGGAATTGAAAATATCAAATTACTCAGCGCAATAAGACAAAAGGGCAGACCGGTTGAGTTAACGGCAACAATCAGGAACTATGGCAAAAAACCACTCGAAGGATGCCCGTTAAGCCTATTCATTGGTAACGACCGAGTAGCACAAGGCTCGGTTGACTTACCGGCTGAGGGTATTGCCGTAAAGAATTTCATGTTTACCCTTGGTGAAGCCGGGTTGCTTTCCGGATCGGTCAGGCTCGAAGATCCCGACCCTTTCCCAGCGGATAACCGTCGCCATTTTGTGCTTGATGTTCCTGAGAAATTACGCCTGTTGATCGTCGCCGCCGATAGCATCGAATTAACGATTTTGAAATCTGTTTTCGAATCGGGTCCAGAATATTACTATGATCTGACCCTCAGACTGGCTCGAAGCTGGGAGACCGAGCCGCTGGGTGGGTACGATGGAATTATTTTGGCTGACATACCAACCTTATCCTCTGGCGCGGTTCAACGTGTCGATGAATTCGTCGGTGCTGGTGGTGGAGTAGTTCTGATGCCCGGGCAAGCCTCAGATCTGGCAGATTTAAGTCGCGGTATTCTGCACAAGCTTGGTTTCAACGCCGTTGCAGGCGTCACTACCGGTGGAGTCAAGTGGGGGAAATTCGACCATAGTCATCCACTCTTCTTCGGGGTGTTTGAGGAGTCCGGTTCTCCGGCGCCGCCAAATCTCTCATTTGCGCTCAACTTGTCGGCCGGATCAGACGATTTATCGATCATTCCATTGACAACCGGAGGTTCGTTTCTTCTGGAAAGGCAGGTTGGCATGGGGCGAGCGCTACTGTTTGCTTCACCGCCCTCCCCAGCCGCCGGAGAATTTATTTTCAGTGGCATATTTGCGCCATTGCTGTTCCGTTCCGCCGCTTATGTGGCAGGAAGCAGGTTCGGAGTCGAAGACTCTTGGGAAGTCGGATCTACTCAGCAACCAGTTATTCTTTCGTCCAAAGTTATCGAGCTGTCGATGGTAACGCCTCAAGGCGATACATATTCCAAACAGCCGCGAGCTGTGATGGGTGGCGTTGAGTATGACGCTGGATTAATAGCCTCTCCCGGGATTTACAGGTTTGAGGAAAATGGTTCCGTCGTGTCCAAGTTTCCTGCCAATATCGTCATCGGAAACGGATCGTTGGAACGCACTGACTTAACCATTTTGGCTCAGAAGTTTGGCGATGCAAAAATACTTGACGTTCCAAGGGAGCAGATTACTTCTGAAATAACCTCTTCTCGTTATGGAAGCGAGCTTTGGCGACCATTAGCGGCGATGTTTCTGGGATTTCTTTTGGCCGAGTCAATCGTAGCCCGTGCAGGGAAGAAGGAAGAGTCGTAATAATTTGAATAGACTGGCTAAAAAGGAAACCGCTACCCCCAGAGAAGGCGCTGTGTTGATCGGAGTCCAACGTCGAAACATGCCAATTTGGGAGGTTAATGACCATCTGGATGAACTTGAACAACTTCTTGATACCGCCGGAGGCGTATCAGTTGGCAGATTCATTCAAGACCGTCACCATCCCGACGCCGGATTATTCCTCGGCTCAGGCAAGGTCAAGGAGCTTCATGGGATGATTCAGGCGTTGGACGCAAAACTTGCGGTATTCGATGACGACTTGACTCCAGGTCAGATGCGCAATCTTGAAAAAGAACTTGAATGCCGGGTGATGGATCGCGCCGGGTTAATCCTTGACATATTTGCGACCAGAGCACGCACCCGCGAAGCTAAGATTCAGGTTCAGCTTGCTCAAACACTTTACCTGATGCCACGTCTTACTGGTCGCTGGGCACACTTTTCACGACAAGTTTCCGGTCCAATTGCCCGAGGCCCCGGAGAAACACAACTCGAAATTGATCGGCAGGGGCTAAAACATCAGGTCAGCAAACTTCGCAAAGAACTGAAAAAAATCGAGAAAGCTCGTGAGACTCGTCGGCATAAGCGCCGCGATCTCTTCAAGGCGGCAATTATCGGCTATACCAACGCCGGAAAATCAACATTAATTAACGCGCTGACTCACTCAAACGTCTTCGTCGAAGACAGGTTGTTTGCCACGCTCGACCCCACCGTGAGATCCTTCCGGCTTCCTGATGGTACACGTATTCTCCTGATCGACACGGTAGGTTTTATTCGTAAGCTACCATTAGGGTTGATGGCTTCCTTCAATAGCACGCTGGAGGAGTCTCGTCAGGCAGATCTGTTTATCCATGTTGTCGATATCTCACATCCGCATTGGGAGGGACAGCTTGCCAAAACAGATGAACTACTTAAGGAATTGAAGCTTGACAGCACGCCGCAAGTACTGGTATTCAATAAAGTTGACGCAATCGACGACCCTCTTTTAATCGAAGGACTGAGCAGACAATTCCCCGGCGCTCTTTTTATCAGCGCTCTACGTGAAATTCGGCTGGGTGATTTGCCAGAGAAAATTGTCGAACATACGCAAAAACGATACATTCGTTGCACTGAGAGATTTCTGCCTGACGAGATAGATCGGCTGAAGGATTTGGAAGAGCGTGTTCAGGTAATCGGACGCAGTTTTCAGGAAGGCATGATAGTCGTCGATTTCATCATTCCTGATAACTCGCCAAGACCAATTCCTGATCAGTCTGATGATGATTTTACAGAGGAAGATCTGGACGAGGAGATTTCAGATGAAGATTTTGATGAGATGGTATAAGTGAACGTTGCGAATTCCCACGATTATTGGATGAGTCTTGCTATCGCTGAGTCACGTCGTGCTTTCGATAAAAGCGAAGTACCAGTCGGGGCAATCGTTGTGAAGGGGGGAATAATTTTAGGCAAGGGCCACAACCAGACCAAATCGCTTGCCGATCCAACCGCTCATGCTGAAATTATCGCAATTACTGCCGCCTGCCAGACGCTCGGCTCCGAGCGCCTCGACGACTGCGATATTTATTCATCGCTCGAACCGTGTCCGATGTGCGCTGGCGCGATTGTTCTTGCGCGAATCAAACGGCTGTTTTATGCCGCCGTTGACCCGCGAATGGGAGCGTGTGGGTCGATGATCGATATTCCTCGCGATGGACGGATGGGCCACAAAGTCGAAATCTACCGTGCCGGAGACGAGGCGGAAGCGCTACGATTGCTGAAGGAGTTTTACTCAGCCAGGCGAAACGCTATATCGTCTGTTATTGCAGGGTGCGATTTGTAGATAGCGTAATGCTCTCCTCATTGGGCGATGGCAAGCATCGTCCGTACGGGCGAACCTTGTGTTCGCCCTGAAATTAATTGCGGCTTCTACCAACGGGATATTGTAAAGACACTCCAGTTCTTCTCCGCGATAACCTTGTCGATCAATGGGTGAGGTTTCAGATACCAGACTATTAAAATATTCTCATCATCGACCGGCATAGCGATAAGCGTTATCTGATCGATGATTACGCCCTTCACTCGTTTGTCGGGATCGAGATAAAACTGGTAAGCATCCCTCCACGATATTCCTCGTTGCCATACTGAAAATTCCTGCATAGTCATCATGTGATTGTTAGGCTCGACGATCAGATTGACCCCCCGCTGGGCAAGGTAGTCGAGACGGCAAATAACGCGATGACCGGGTACTCGACTGAATGGTTCGTTGTTTTTAGCAATTTCCTTGTCAGTCAACCCCAGAAAATCGACAGCTTTCAAGTCAGAGTAATAAGGAATCGCTCCAGCCGCGCCCACCGAAATAATTACGTCACTTCCTTCAAAGTATCCTTTCAATTTCTGCCCGATCAACACCCAGTTTTCGCTTCTCCCGTATAAATGCCCACGCAGGTGCTGAACATTCTCAACCCCATAACCGAACAATAACCTTTCCAAAGCAAAGCTTGACTGTAGCGTTCCAAGAGCCAGCCCTGCCATCAATGCCAAAGTCACCACCGTCGATTTGAACTGCCAGGCTGTCGCCGTAAACAAAACCAGCAAAATGGGAATTATCGGTACGAGGAAACGGAATTCCATGAAATCGCCGCCAATAAACGCCGTATAGGCCATCCACAAAGCAACGAGAACTCCTGCCTCACTAGCTCCCGCTGACATGCTTTTCAATGATTTCCAATAGAATGTGAGAATGCCGAACTGGATATGAAATAGATTCGCTAAACTGAAAAGATGCAAATAAAAAATACCGTACAAAATATTCCCAACACCTTGCACCTTGATGTCGAAGGAATTCGGCAGTACCGAGCCGTAATACCCCATTTTCCAAATAAGCCACGGAAGTACAAGTATTCCGATTGGAGCGATTGCCGCACTTAACAGATGTTTGTCTTTCCACCTTTTGGATCTATAAAAAGAATACGCGGCGATAGAAACCGGTATTCCAGCGTCGAGCCTTGTCAGCAATGCTATTCCCAGCACGGTCGATAGTAATGCTGTCCCGGAAATGCTCCATCCCTTGGTTTTCATTTGGTTGATTATCAGGATAATCGCGAGAAACTGGCACATCTGAAAGGTCGTTTCCAGTCCACTTGTCGTAAATGCATAGACCGAGCGATTAAATCCGACAAACAATAGACATACCAGCGCCGCAAAACTGCTTCCTGAGAAGATTAGAGCCAAGCGATATGTCATCCAAAGAGCAAGCGCATAACAGGGGAAACTTAGAATGATGCTGAATCGTTCGGGAGCTATGCCAAGCTTGATTCCACCGGCTAACAGAATTGTCCAGAGGAAATTGGTGTAGCCTTCGACGCGTTCTCCAGCGTTCCATACCAATCCCTGCCCCGAAGCGAGAAATTTAGCGTAACGATAGCTGATGAAAGCGTCGTCCATCGGATAGCGCTGGGCAAAGGCAAAAACGACCAATACTCCGAGTAAAACCCAGAGAAGTGCTCGGCTGTTATTTTCGAAACGGGCAATAATCGGATGCACTTTGGAAACCTTTGGAATTCTGTTCAAGGGTTATCGAATAACGCGTTATTAATAAAGTAATTTACAAAACTCCTATTTCCAATACCGTTATCTGTAAAAAGAATCTTTGCCTTGACTCGAATGTGCATGAACGCACACAATTCTTGCAATTTCCATTTTATTTTATTAACTTCAAACTGGTAAATCATCTACCCAGTATTATCTTCTAAAACAATTACCCGGCGCTTGCACTGATGCGCTGTCGATCCAACCCGGGAGGAATCAAATGCCCTTGCGTTTATCGCTGTTCGCAGTTCTCTTTCTTCTCTTCAACACCTCATTTGCTGAAATCATTCACGTCCCCGACGATTTCGCCTCGATCCAGGTTGCTATTCGCAATCAGGGAACTCAGGATGGTGATACCGTCCTGATAGACCCGGGAATTTATAACGACACGCTTAATTTCATCGGCAAAGACATCACCGTTGCCAGCCTCTATCTTGTCACTGGTGACGAGGATTATATTTCGAGCACTATTATCGATGGCCACAATGATCATCGGGTTGTGTTGTTGCGAAATGGCGAGACTGAAAACGCTAAGCTAATCGGCTTGACCATCCGCAACGGGACCGCTTCGTATGGTGGAGGTATTTATGTCAACGGCGCGGCGGCGACGCCCTCGCTTTCCCACCTGATAATCTACGGAAACGTAGCCACGAGCAACGGCGGTGGAATTTATACTACTTCTGGAGCTCATCCGACAATCGATCAAGTTACCATATATAATAACCAGGGTGATTCCTACGGAGGAATCAATTGTCACGATAGCTCAACTGTCGTACTAACCAATTCGATAATCTATGGCAATGAACCAGCTGAATTGCCCGATGGATTGGATGCCTCTTTCTGCGATGTAGAGGGCGGTCGCGACGGCGAAGGAAACATCGATGTCGATCCACAATTCGTTAATGCCGGCGAAGGCGACTTCCATCTGAACGCGAACAGTGGATGCATAAATGCGGGCGATCCAAATGGTGAACTGGATCCAGACCGCAGTCGCACCGATATAGGCGCGCTTTCTTTCCATAATCCATCGGCAATCAGCGTCGATCCTGTACAGCTCAATTATGGTGGAATCCGGTTAAATACTCAGGTAGATGGCACGGTCACGATAACGAGCAGTGGTCTCGGTTCTCTTATTGTTGAATCGATTTCAATTGTCGATCAAGGGGGGGCTTTTTCTATTGTCCAAGGTGGCGACGCCATCGAAATCGACCCGGGCGAGAGTGTGAGAGTGACTATACGATTTTCTCCCGATCAAGAGGGAGATTATATCGACACTCTCCAGATTGTTTCCGATGATCCCGAAAATGGCGAAGTATTTGTCATATTGCATGGCAGTGGATTGCCTCCAGCACCCGAAATCGAAGTCGATCAGATGATGATCGATTATGGTGAAGTCGGACTAAGGCAAGCTGTTCCTCACGTTTTAATCGTTCAAAATACCGGCAACGCCGCTCTCAATATCGACAATGCGACTATCATCGGAAATCCGAGTTCTTTCAGCATTCAGTTTCCTCGTCAAATTGTTGTCCAACCAGGAAATCAAACTGAACTTACCCTGACTTTTCAACCAGTAGTCACCGGCGATCAGTCTGATACTCTTCGCCTCGTCTCCAATGATGAAGACGAGTCGGTCATCAACATTCCTCTCACCGGTTCTGCGGTACTTCCTGATTTACGTTATCAATTTACCAATAATACCGGTGTAAATCATTCGATTTTAGTACTATCCTTTGAAATCGATGGAGATCCTCTTGTTTACGGAAGCGAGATTGGGATTTTCAATGACAATGGACTCTGTTGCGGAGCCGACTATTGGTTAGGTAACAGACTTGGCATGGCCGCATGGGGCGATAACGACATGACCGAGGCGATTGATGGGTGGCGCGATGGCGAGTTCTTTTCCTTCAAGGCTTGGGATCTGTCGGCTGGCAGGGAAGTGATTCCAGAAATCGAGATAGTCGATGGAGACAATCAGTTTCGACCAAACGGATTGTCTGTCGTAAGGTTATCCATACAGCGAGCTCCGGATGGATTTTCGGTTTACATTTCTAACGGCTGGGGAATCATCTCGGCTCCGGTTAATCCTGATGAACTGAATGTGGTCAGACTCTGGCAACCGGTTGTCGAAAGAAGACATCTTGTGATGATGAAGGATAGCGGAGGACGTTTCTATTCAGCGCTTTTTGGTTTCTCAAATATGCAGAATTGGGATTTCAGGCAAGGCTATCAGGTGAGAGGGAACGCTGTCGATTCCTTAGATCTCGGCGGGAATTATGTTGCCGTCGATACGGTTATTCCGTTAAGATTTGGTTGGAATATCGTAGCTTTCTTCCCCGAAATGCCAATTACGCCCCAAATTGCGTTCAGGGATATTGCTGATCGTATCACAATTGTCAAAGATGCCTTCGGCCATTTCTATCTGCCCGGTATCGGTTTCAACAATATGGCGATGTTGAGAAGAGGACTCGGTTATCAGGTGCGTATGTCTGAAGCGGCCGATTTTGTTTGGAATATTCCCGACCAACAAGCGGCGTCAGTTCACCAGACTTTCACTTCCCCGGAGCATTTTATCGAGCCAGTTCCAACAGGTTTATCGATGAGTGTTCTTTTAAGCGGTGATGAGTCTCTAATGAACTACGAGATCGCCGCCTTATGCCCCGATGGCAGAGTCGTCGGCGCAACAAGGCTAAGTGGTGCATCGCCCTGGGGTATGGCCGTCTGGGCCGATGATGTAACCACACCGGAGAAAGATGGCGCTCTTTCGGGCGAGGCGATTCGGCTGGTCATTTTCGATGGAACTGAGGAGCGTCCTGCCCTAGCGGAATGGGCGAATCAGAATACTTTTGCCGGTGACGAATTAGCGTTGGTTCAATTGTCGGCAGTTTCTGAAATATCACTTTCGCTTCATCTTGAAGCGCCGCAACCTAATCCCTTCAACAGTCGTACGACTATTGCCTTTTCACTTCCGCTTCATTCTCAAGTAAAACTTGCCATTTACGATCTTTCCGGCCGAGAGATTTCTGTATTGGCAGAAGGGAAATTCAGCGCGGGGATTCATCGAAGTGTCTGGGATGCAGACAAGGCGTCGTCGGGAATTTATATCGCCAAGCTTGAAACTGCGGGGCGGACTTTCTCCACGAAACTTACATTGCTCCGGTAATATGTATGACTGCGGCAGGGTGTCTTCACCCGCCTGCAAGTAATCTAAAATTTCGTCTTGGGGGGCGGATTTTACGGCAGCTGACTAAATAACTTAACTTATGCACCGAGTAGGGCGGATTGGAATCCCGCCTTCACGGGAGGTCGATTTGGAAATCGACCCTACGCGAGTGTGTTATGCTATTTAGTCAACTGCCATAATCCCGCCCTCCAAGAGTCTGAATGCCAAACAAGGGTTTGAGATGAGAGCTCCGCATCTGCGCATCGCTTCGACAGGTCGAACAGCTTTGACTTGTGCCATGCGGTATTTCCGTTGGTCTTTCGTACCAGTCGTTTTAGGACTGGCAGGCTTACTGGTGACTGCTAAGATAGTGTGGACACAAGAATTCCGCCCCGAAGCGGTTTCTATTCAACTGATTGAGTTATCCCCAACACATTATCAGCTGTCCATAGCTTCCCCAGCCGTAAAGTCTGAGAAAGTTGAGACTTCCACTGGTCAATACGATCGATTTACGCTGAGTGACGAATTGACCATTGGCCGTCCGGGGTGGCCAGATTTGCCAGTCATCAGCCGCACCATTTTGATCCCGTCAACCGGCGCAGTTAATCTCAAAATTACCAATATTTCCACCAAAGAAGAAGCTGGTTTGCGGCCACTTGCCGCTCCACCCGCCGACTTCGATGATTTTACGTCCGGCATTCCTTCCACTGAATTCCTTAGTTCCTCTGGATGGTTTCCTCCCGAACCGGTCATAGTTGACGAACCCGCAATCATGCGCGGCTACCGTCTGGTAACAACTTATACATTTCCAATTCAATACAACACTGCTACAGGGCTGACCCGTTACAACGAAGACGTCGAGTTTGATCTCGAATTTAATGGGATTGGCACGAATGAAGTGTCTGACGCTTCGCGTATTCCGCCTTCCTATTCAGCACGGAAAGCGCTGGAAAATATGGTGGTTAACCCGCCTCGGTTCCCAGATCGTGACGAAATACTAACTGGAAATTACCTATATGTAGTTCCCAATGTCAACGGCGTCGATCAAGCAATTACTCCACTCATCGAGTGGCGCCGGAAGATGGGGCATTCGGTAGCTGTTGCTCATGTAGCCGCCGACGCCAACTCGGCGACGATTCGCAACACCATTATAAATGCCTATCAAAGCAATTCTCCTCCCGAATTTGTATGTCTGATTGGTGATGCCGCCGGTGGACAAGTTAATGTCGCCGCCGCTACCGAGACTGGCGATTATCAATATACAAGATTGGATGGAAATGACCCACTGCCCGACGTCGCAATCGGTCGAATTTCGGCCGCTTCAGTCGATCAGCTTCGTGCTATAATAACCAAGATTGTCAGCTACGAAACGAATCCATACATGGGCAATGCCGACTGGTATCGACAGGCAATGGTGGTAGCTGGTTATTCAGGAAACGGTATTGGGGAGGTACATCTTGCTCACTGGGTCAGGATGCAATTGGAAGCTTATGGATTTGATGAAATCCATAGTTGGTACTGGAATGTAAATGGCAATGCGCAAGGTAATCAGGAGTTTTTAACCGACGCCTTCCGATGGGGAATTTCAATCCTCCATTATCGTGCTTTTTCGCATATGAATGGACTCATGCCTGCTGTTATTGCTAATCTTCCCAATCAAGATGGCCGCTGGCCTGCTGTCTTGGCGATCTCTTGCAACACCGGCAACTTCGTATCCGAGCAGAATGGTAACTATCAAGGCGTTGGGATGTCCGAAGAATTTCTGCGAGCTCGTGGCGGTGGAATTGGCGCTATTGGAACCTCGACTGGCAATACTAATGTCCGGTTTAACAATCTCGTTGCCGCCGGAGTCTGGAAAGGCGTTTATCAAAATAAAATGTACTGCCTCGGCTGGGGGTTAAACCAAGGCAAATATGAGATTTGGCGCACTTATCATGGATTCGATGACGGTTATGCAAACTTCATGGACTGGAATAACCTGATGGGTGATCCCGGGACATCCATCTGGACGGATGTCCCCCAGAGAATCGAAGTCACGCACTTGGCTCAAACGCCTATCAGCTCCAATCTTGTCATAGTCGATGTAGTGGATGACGCAAATGGACAACCTGTCGATGGCGCGCAGGTGTGCATCTATAGGCTGGATAGATTTCAAGTCGTTGGAAATACGGACGAGAATGGTCGTGCCTACATAACTATGCCTGATAATGTTATCGCCGGCGTCGCGAGTATCACCGTCGTAAAACATAATGTTTTCCCATATCAGGGTGAAATTGATTTCACTGAACCGGCGCAACGACTTAAAGCTCAAAATTTTGTCATCGATGACGATCAGAATGACTGGAGTAGAGGCAATGATGACGGTGACTTAAATCCTGGCGAACGTATCGAAGTGGGCTTTCAGTTGGTGCATCCGGGCCGCAATGCCATTAATGGCGCCGTGAATATTGCCATCACTTCGCTCTCGCCATTCGTTGAAATACTTGATCAGCAGATCGATCTTGACGCGGCTCCCGCTCCAGGTGGCGCTATCGATTTACTTGCTCTGATTCAACTTGCATCATCCATCCCGGATGGCGAGCTCATTCGCCTTCAATTTGCAATTCGTTCCAACCAGACAACCTGGCAATCTGTGGCAGAATTTGTAGTTTCGGCGCCAAATATCTCTATCCAGAGTTTGATTTTAGATGGCAATGTACTCCTCCCCAGTCAGATAAAGACGCTCGATATTCAAGTTCAGAATCAGGGTAGGCTTGCCTTGAATCCCAGCACTGCCACGCTCATTTCCAACAATGATGCAGTTTCAGTGATCGACCGGTTTTCGACATTCTCGCGCATACCTATCAATTCTGCGCGTGCCCTTAACGGCGGTTTGTTCCGAATTCGAGCCCACCCCCTCGCTATTCCCGGAACCAAATGTGATCTGACATTAATTGTTGAAACTGAAGAGGGATTTCGGGATTCCTCATCATTCGAGATCGTTTTAGGGCAACCTGGAGCCGCTGATCCCTTCGGGCCTGATAAATATGGATATGTATGCTTTGACTCAGGCGATGAAAATTGGGACATGGCTCCTGAGTATAGTTGGATCGAGATTAACCCGGCCATCAACGGGCGCAGATTTAACGGTACGGTTCTAAACCTGACCGATACCGGCGATAACCAAGACGCAAGTATTGCTATCAATTTGCCCTGGAATTTTCAATACTATGGCCTAAATTATCGCCAACTGACTGTCTGTAGCAATGGTTGGGCGGCGTTCGGCGATCAGCATTTTATCGGGAACTTCCGCAATCAGCATATCGCTCAGGCATTAGCCCCCAAAGCTATGCTTGCCGTCTGGTGGGATAACCTGAAGACTATCCCCAATACTTCGGCGATTGTTACCTACAATGATCGAGACGGTGGTCGCTTTATTATCGAATGGAGCCAGATGAGGCGTCTGGTTGAGGCAGGCGAGGGTGCTGTCGAAACCTTCCAGATTATACTTTATGATCCTCAACAATTCGAAACGGTAACTGGTGACGGAATAATAACTTATCAATACAACACCGTTACCAACGAAAATCTTATTGCCCATAACGATATTCCCTATTGTACCATCGGTATATCCAGCCCTGATGGACTTTTTGGCCTTGAATATACCTACTGGAACACCTATCCACGAGGAGCTACCCGAATCGCAAGTGGGATGGCTATAACCTTTACCACCCAATCGACGACTCGGACGGGCGTGATCGAAGGGGTAATTACCGACTTCGAAAGTGGTGAACCACTCAACCGGGCGCAAGTTTTAACAACCGGCTCCTTCTGGGCCGAGACTGATGAAAACGGATTCTACAGCATCGACGATATTCTAATTGGCGACGATTATACGCTCACTGCCTCAGCCTTGGGTTGGTGCGATTCTACGTTGACTGGATTCGATGTAGCTGAAGATGAGACTCTTCGTGTCGATTTTTCTCTGCTTCATCCAGAAATTCGGCTGTCTTTGGATCGAATTGATCGTGACGTCCATGTTGGACGCACCATAGACACTCGCTTGACTATCCATAACGACGGCAACGGATCGCTTATCTGGAAGAGCGTCCCACGGGTGACACAGGAGGACGAACGACCGATCTGGGAACATATTACTTCGATCAACATCGGGCAAATCGCTGATGACGATAGAATAGAGGGAGTGATTTTTGCCGATAACTTCTTCTATCTGGGTGGCGCAAATGGCGATGCGGTGAACTCAGTTTATAAAATCTCGCGAAATGGAGAATTGGTTGGATCGTTCGAACAAGCCGGCACTGCCCGTTGGGGCTACAAGGACTTGGCTTGGGATGGTGAACTGATCTGGGGTTCGGGTGAGGATACGATATTTGGGTTTACTCCTGATGGTGAAGTAGTATCGAGATTCATGGGACAACAAAGCCCTCATAGCGCTCTGGCTTTTGATACTGATAGAGGCTGGTTGTGGACAAGTAGTTATACAACCAACATCGTAGCTGTCAATCGTCAAGGTGCTCGAGTCGGGAGGATAATTCCTCGTAATAATTTGAGGATCTACGGACTTTCCTATAATCCTTCTGATCCAGATGGTAAGTCCCTTTACATTCATACTATCGAACCAGTAACCAGCCGACAAATCATTTATCGTGTCAATCCGGAAGCTGGGGTTCCTGAATTGTATCACGTCCTTCAACCGGCCGGATTGGGATCACCTACAGGTACAGAAATATCAAGTCTTTATGATCCTCGTAATCAAGTCTATTTTTGTGTCGAGAACGTCGCCTTTAATGAAGGCCGGGATCGCCTCGATATATACCAGCTCGCTCCGCGAACTGATTGGATAAGACCGAGACCTGTATCGGGAACGCTTGCCCCAGGCCAACAACTGGATATAACAGTGAGTTTGGGAGCCGTCGATCTGCCAGTACTTAGACTCGACGGTGATTTGAACTTTATCCACAATGCCGCCTTCGGCCATACATCGATACCGGTCAGCATTAATACTTTTGACGGTGCGGGTCCCATTGTCGAGCGAATATGGGCGCTCGAGAGGGGCTGGAATCTCGTTTCGTTAAATATTACGCCTCAACAGCGAAATATCGTCGAATTGATGCAACCGCTGGTGGATGCGGAAGCGCTAATGCTGGTAAAAGATGGAAGAGGACGTTTCTACAATCCCGGCGTCGGATTTAACAGCATTCCTGATTATGACCCCGGACAGGGATACCAAATCTATGTTGTCGCCGCCGCCCAAATGGCAGTCCCCGGAGTCCTGGTCGCCGCCGACACTCCGATAGCCTTGACTGCTGGCTGGAATATGACGGCATATTACCCTCGCGACCCCATCGACGCTGAAATTGCCCTTAGTGGATTGGGCGAATCCTTGTTAATTGCTAAAAATATCATGGGCAGATTCTACATTCCTGCTTACGATTTCAACAGCTTAGGCAATCTGAGCGAAGGGAATGGTTACCAAATCAAGGTTGCTGGAGACATCGAACTCATCTACAATGTTGCCGAGGAAGGCGCTCGCCTTGCCAACGAACCGCGTCCACTGGAACACTTCGGTTCAGTTAAATCTACCGGAACTAATCATTCGCTTCTACTCATTGGTGATCCAGCGATGTCCGGGTGGGAAGCGGTGGTTGTCGATCCATTTGAGAAGGAAGTTGGTTCGGGAAGATTCGATCAATCCGGTCGTATCGGCTTAGTTGTATGGGGGGATAATCCAACTACCCCTGAGTTTGAGGGATTGCGAGAAGGTGATCCGTTTATTATCAAGCTATGGGATGGAGTAAGCGAAACCTCAGCACAAGTCAAGGCGCTCGAAGGAGATCTGGAGTGGTCGCCAGATGGTGTTACCGTCGCCTCGATAGAGACTGCGGATAGTCCGGTGGAATTTGGTCTGGATGGAGCTTACCCAAATCCCTTTAATTCGAGCACTCGAATATCGTTCGGACTGCCAGTATCTTCACGGGTGACTTTGGCAGTCTATGACCTTACCGGTCGCGAAGTCATTCGGCTGGCGAACGGTGAATTTGGGGCTGGACGACATTCGATTATTTGGCAGGGAGGGAGGGCGTCATCAGGGATTTACATTGTGCGTCTGGAGGCGGATGGTAAAGTGCTTAGCCGTAAGGTAGCTTTGATCCGGTAAAACTAAGTCGCAATCTGATGGATACAAAGTAGGGGCGCATTGCAATGCGTCCCTACTGCTATATTATGGGGCGCAGATAATACTGATATTCCTCTTGGAGGGCGGGTTTTAACCCGCCCTTAGGGCGGACTGAAAGAGTTCGTTGATTTATTCAAAATTCACTTAGATCTGTTCAGGGGGACGTCCTCGTCCGCCCGAACTTAGTGCTTGTTTGTCGGCGGACGAGGACGTCCGCCTGAACAAAATCAGTATCTTCTCGAATAAATCAACGAACTCTGAAAGTCCGCCCTCCAAGCATCCACAATAAAATGCCCCCCGTGTTAATACATTGTGTTTACCTATAGCTCCTCACCGACCGTTATCGCTCTGACGAAATTGGTCGCACCTTCCTTACCCAGTGGAAATCCACCGGTGGCTACGATAATGTCTCCTTCGACAACCCACCCGTTTTTAATTGCAAAGTTGAGTGCGGCACTTGTGTTAACCAGCCATGATGATTGGCTTGGGCTAATAAAAGGATAAACCCCTGAATAAAGTCTCATTCTTCGCGCCGCGGCTTCGGTTCGCGCTCCGGCGATGATTGGTATTCCCAGTCTTTGACGGCTAATTCGTGCCGCTGTCATGCCGCTGGTGTAGGGTACAAGCACCGCCTTGGCTTCAAGGTCCTTAACCAAAACCGCTGTTGCTTCAACCACTGCCTCTTCGACGGAGTCCTCAATTCGTGCGGGTGCGGGAAGAGTGCAGTGCATCTCCGCTTCCAATAATATGTGCGCCATTGTTTCAACGACCAACGGCGGGTCATTACCTACCGCTGTTTCTCCAGAAAGCATGACCGCGTCGCTTCCGTCATAAACAGCATTGGCGACATCAGTAACTTCAGCACGGGTTGGCCTGGGTGAAGTTGTCATCGATTCAAGCATTTGAGTAGCCGTGATAACGGCTTTTCCACGTTTCCGACAGAGCGCTATCAGCATTTTCTGAACGGTGGGAATTTTTTCCATCGGCAGATCGATGCCAAGGTCGCCGCGAGCCACCATCAACCCGTCAGCCTCGTCGAGGATTTCATTTATTCTTGCAACCGCTTGCCCACGCTCAATCTTTGCGATCAACAGGGGCGTTGAGTCGTATCCATCGATCATGCTTCGTGCTTCGATCATGTCTGCCGCGCTTTGCACAAAGGAGAGCGCCATCGCATCGACGCCAAGCTCCATCCCGAAGTGTATGTCGTCACGATCTTTGCTGGTTATCGCGCCGAGGGTCAGGGCGCTGTCAGGGAAATTAAGTCCCCATTTCGAACGAATGCCCCCCCCAGCCGTGACCTTACACATCAGCTCGTGATCGCTCTTCTCGATGATTTCGAAAACGATATTACCGTCGCCGAGAACGACTCGATGTCCCGGGACGACGTCCTTGAACCAGCCAGTATCGTGGAAACCGACTGAGTCTTTATCCCCCATCGGCAGATCCATAACCAAACGAAATCTATCGCCAGCCGCGACCTCGATCTTTCCCTCCTCGAATTCTCCGATTCGCAGTTTAGGACCAGAAATATCTTGAAGCACTACAATAGGTTGATTCAATTTCATTGCCACAGATCGAATCGAGTTGTAAGTAGCCCTGTGGAAATCATGAGTGCCGTGGCTGAAGTTGAGACGGAATACCTCTACTCCGGCCTTGATCAACCGTTCGATTGCTTCAGGCGAGTTGCTGGCAGGGCCAACGGTGGCGACAATACGTGTCAACCTGGCGCGATTGTGATTAGGGGAAAAGAGGGAAGGCATAAATGAACTCGGATGGACTTGATTGATTCGTCGCAGCAGGGTGTCCCCACCCTGCTGCTTAATTCTTGGCAGGGTGTGGACACCCTGCCGCATTTAGCTTCTTTACCGGATCAGGGCAACCTTTAGGACGGCAGTCCTGCCTGCCGATTCCAGCCTTACAATATAAATCCCGGTGGGCATATTCGTCGCATTCCATGCTATTTTATAGTTACCAATTTCCGGTGTGCGGTCAAATAACGTAGCTATTTCTCGTCCAAGCAGATCAAAAATCCGCACAGAAGTTCGTACGGCTTTATCAGCTCCAAAGCGAATCGTCGTGACTGAGTTGAACGGGCTGGGGTATATAGAGTGCAAGCCAAATTCGACCGGAATGCCTTTCCTGTCGGGGTCTAAGGCATTGGGGAAAATCGTTATTCGATAAGGCATGTTGCAGGCAACTGTGTCTTCTCCTGATACGGCTATTACCCACCATTCAATAGAACCAAACCATAACGGCAGATCAAGTGTATCGAGGACAAGTGAAATCGTGGTGTCTTCGAGTACGGCTTGGAAAAATTCTCCACCTGCTCCGATATTGAAAATATAGGTGGTCGAAGAGTCTGCAAAATTCCAGTCGAATATAGGATTCCAAGAGAAATCTATTGGCGGCAGTCTCAATGTATCGCCGTGGAGTGGAAGCGCAATGATCGTATCTCCATCCGTCGGTTTGACGAGATCAAATCTCTCTGGTCGTTCCGGGCCTATCACATCAAGCATTATCCCAATAATTGTTTCTCCGTCATCGGCGTTATGTCGGAATATAAGTTCACCCTCGAAAAGCGTATCGGGGAGTGCGTCGGAGTTAAAGGAGAGGATTAGATCTTGAGTCCCAAAAGCATCAAGCGTGTCTGCCCAGATGTCGAGATTCATCCAGTCCTTACGCGCGTCAAGCTGATGGATCTCAACCCGGTCTCCACCGCCAGGCGCAGAAACGTTCTGGATGCTCATAAACACCCAGCTATAAACGTCGAACTCATTGGTAATCCAAGCGCTTTGTTGACCGCTCGAAGATGAATCCTGCGGAATCTCGAATACAAACATGGTATCGCCGGTTGCGACGTTCATTTTGGTAATGTTCGTTGGTGTCCCAGAGGGATGATTCACTATGTAAAGGTCATAACCGTCAGGATCTTCAGGCCAGTAACCAAGACCGTACATGCGTAAACTGCGACGGCTTAGAGCGCCTTCAAGCACGTGACCCTCGAGATCGCATCGAACGATATTTTGGGTAGTTGTGCCGCAAAGGTAGAGGATGCCCTCTTCACTATTGTAAGCAATGTACTGGCTCGGGCTCAGCGGGTCAGGCCAGCTCGTCACAACCTGTCCGTCGGTCGTCAGGCAATAGATCGAATCTTCTCCTGCCGCCCATAGATAATTTCCATCCCAATCCATATCCTTGTAACCGTAGCGTGAGGAACCGATCTGCTCGAACCTGCTGAGGAGTTCACCGTCGCGGTCAAGGACGTAGATCAGATTTGCGGAGTCGATCCCGTTTGCACCGGCAAGGAAGAACTTATCCTGGGCGAATATGACGCCTTCGATTCTATCGTCGTCGGTGATTTGGCCAACGTTGTAGCGGCGGCGCAATTCCCATGGTTCTGCGTCGGCGTCTCCTAACAATCGTTTCTCGGCCGACCAATATAATGGTCCGTTTCCGCCATTGTAGATATTCCAGTGAAGGTCTCGCGCGCGGTCTGGGTCGAGACGGTCAGAGAGTAGCATTGTCGAGGGCGAAAATTCTGGATGGAGAAGATCGAAGTCGTATTGTATTGTATCACCCTCAGCGACCTCCTGATCTTTATAGGTAGAATCATTATAGCCCTGCATGTACGCTGTGATATCGAACGGAACTTCGGCAAGCGCATCGATAATCTGCCAATAACCGTCGGCATCTGTATCATCGACAAAGCCATGTTCAGTAAAGACTCGAGCGCCTTCGATCGGTTCGCTGGTTCTCGCATCCCGAACGAAACCTCGTAATGTGCAAGCTTTGTAACGGGGTGACGTTGAGAAAAGCAGGACGCGCCGATTCTGCAACGGCGCGGCGCTGGTCGGTCGAACGTTCAGGAACGAGTAGTTAATTCCTGTCGTGCCTGAAGGTGAAGAGATACCTACCGAGGCAAACGGGATATTGTTTGACCACTCGACATCCCCATCGCGAATGTTGGGGATGCTTGAGATTGATTTATATTGGAAAATGATGTTGGGGTCGCCTGATTCAGTTATCCAGACGTCTTTATCGAGTATGATCACCTGGAACGTCCATTCGGCATCTCCACTTGCCGGATGCATCCGCTCCCATTCGACGATATACCGTCCGTTATCCGCGTCATGATAGCCCCAGATTGCTCCAGTCTGGCCGAAACGGACATCATCCCAGTAGGGAGCTAGCATTCCGACGCCAGCGCCTTTTGCCTCATCCATCCGCCAATTCGCGTAATTGGTTATTCGAGGCTGGGCTCCCATAGAGATGAAGCCATTCGTAGCGATGGTGATCTGTGAATATTCGATGCCATAAAACTGCGTTCTGAATCCCAGATCGACAACGAGACATTTACCGATATCGTTTGTAGTGTTACCTTCAAGATCTCTAAGACGCACCCCATCAAATTGAGCGTCCTGCCCGCCGTTTATTTCGACCCAGTCATATTGTGGAGCCATATCCCAGTCTCTATCGGTGTCGTCGAAACAGATATAGCCATATTTGTCGGGACCGGTAGGGGCATTCGCTCTTTCGCGCAGAACCTGAACTTCAAAATATGCCGAATCGACGAATCCGTTGTCAGACCTGAAAATTGCCACCATCTGATTCTTTGATCCGGGGACTACAATCCGGTTGCCAGAAATTGAGAATGGTGATTCAAGGCGATGGTGATCTCCGGCATTGAGAGCATCCAGCATGACTGAGTTTTCGACGACCGTGACACCCATTCCGAGACTGCGAAGCTCGACGCTTATCCGCTCCGCGTCAGCGGCTCCGACATTGCCGATGTCGAGATTTAGGGCTTGAACTTCATCGCCAATGATATTGCTTCCTACGAACGCATGAAGTTCAAAGTTCGGAGCTTCCGGCATGAATTTGATCTGTGAATCCCACGACGCATCGCCGCTGGTGAAATGGAGCTTAAGTGTCGGGCGGGTAATCGGTCTGGATGAACCATCAGGGGTTTCAGCGGCGAAATAGATAACGATGCTTGCTCTACCTTCAGCGGTACCGCCATGGTCGATATTGCCGAACTCGATGACTTGATTTTCAAGAACCTCAAGATTCGATGAGACGGAAATTGCTTCAACCATTACATTTTCAAGATCGCCAGCTGTACCTACATTTCGAGCTGTGATTGCGAGGTCGAATGTTTCACCGGGGTTAACTACACCATCACCGTTGCCTCCCCCGAGTTCGGTCAATGTATATTCGCCTAATTCAATCGCCGCCTGAACGGCGGCAACTCTCACCGTATCGGTGAAGGGGCGGATATCGCGTCCGGAAGCAGTAATGCAAAGGGGACGATTGGCGATGAACGATTCGTCGCCCTCAAGAACAAATCGCGCGATACCATCAGCATCGGCGGTAGTAGTTTTCTGCAAGAAAGCGGTGAACGCACCGTACTGAGCAGGCTGGTTCAGTGGTGGAGTGTTTCCTGGCGCGTAAAGCGTCACTTGTGCGCCTGGCATCGGTTCGTCGGAGCGGTAACCGTGAACGAATACTTCTAACGATTTTGTCGATGGAGGAATAGTCTCCGGCATATTGATTTCGGGAAGTTTCGGCACGCCAGTCCAAGGCTGAAGCCCAGGATCACCATACATATCGGTATCGGTCTTGATATGCGAGTAGAGCTGACCGTTGACATTCGGTATATTGAAGTTCGGAAATACTCCTTCTATAGAAATGACCGATAACGCACGGGCTATCCCGATAGGCAGGTCGCGTTGTAATACGCCGTTAACCATCGAAAGCCAAATGTAGCTCATTGGCGCTGAGGCAGGCCAGCCCCAGCCGCAAGTTCTTGCCACCGGACCCTTTACGTCATTGGGCCACGTACCTGATCGGAACACATTCTGATTTGCCCATTCACCATGACCTGAATAACAAATGTCAAGTGGATAGACGTGATCGGTATTGTTTTCGTTTACGCCATTGACGCCTTGGAATTGGCCTTGCCAGTAATAAATCTCGGCGCGTCCGATCATGACGTTGACGCCGCGATTGTATTGAGCCGCGATTCGGGGTCCGATTTCAGATCCCGGTTGATCGTAAGTCACGTTCTCATAGAAGAAAATATCATTGAACCCAAGACTCTTCAGAACTTCTTCACCATACCGGACGTTGGTATGAATCCCAATGTGCCACGCCGTAAACTCACCATTTCCCCAATGCTGTGAATAAACAGCACCGCGACGGAACCACTCAGGGTTAGCCATCCGCGGCTTCTCTTCGTAGCATAATGTTCGTCCGAAGATCAGCTTGGCGGCTTCTTCACTACCGGCAGGAAACCTTGAATACCCGACGTCAGGGTGCAGGTCGTTTTGGCCGCCTTCAAGACAAGCGAAAAGAAAATCGCTATGCGGGAATCCACCCCAAATCGAATACAACTGCCAAGTTTGTAAGACATTCTCTGCCGCGTGACCGGCCGGTTGATCGTAGTTCACATCTCCGATCAGCGCGATATAGTCGAATGGGTCCTCTCCGCGTTCGAGATAACCGTTATAGCGTGCTTGAATGGCCGCCTTGGTATTATCGGGGTCACCGGGATTTTGAGCGACGAGAATTTCCATTTTGTACCCTGTCCGCCGACGGAATTCGATCCAATCGCGAACCACCTGATAGCCGAGCGTCGCCTGATGCGCGACAATCAAGTAATGACCGACATGAGGTGGTTCAGAATCGGGAGGATCGTCACGTCCTAACTCTCCGCCATTGATCGCAAGTGCGCCGATAAGTTCTTTGAATAGCTTACTGCGGTGGCGCCGGACAGGGACGCGAACTGGGTTGACTGGATCATCACTCGTATAGGTAATCGACGTTTCGATGTTATCGTAGCAAAGGTACGAACCGCTGACCGGATCGTATTGTATCGGGAAAACAGTCACTTTGACCAATCTTGCGCCACGCACGACGAATGGGTCAGACATTTCAGCTATTTTGCCGGGGTAAAGCGAGATCAGAGGTTCGATTGCCGATCCAATCATAACTGAATCGTCGCATATTGCAGGAGGAGTTGTTGAACGCAGTCTTCGAGGTTCGTCGTACTTATAGCTGAATTCAAGACCGGCGTCGGCTGGAACAAGCACAAAACGACTGATAGCCGGTAAAAGTGGTTGACCGTAATCAAATGTCATGCCCTCGTCGGGAATCTGAAACAGTTCGAACTTGTTTCCATCCTTCTCAACGTTACGAGGTTGAATCTGTTGCGAGTCGAATCCGAGCCGTATAGAACCGGCGTCAGAACTTAAGACTGTGACGGGAGTTGCTTGTAGCTCCGTAATCGATGACGCCTTCACGGGTGTAACTGACAGACTTACCAAAGCGAGACTCAGCACTAAGATCAGATGATTCCGAAGAGACATTTCTTACCGCCTTCGTGAAATAAATTTAGATCAGCAGGGAGGGACATCCTGCAAGTGGCGTGCGACGGGGTATCCTCGAGTTCATTGAAATATTCAAAATTTGCGCTGACTTGTCCACGCGGACGCCCTCGTCCGCGCTTGTTTTGTGCTTGAATGTTCGGCGGACGAGGGCGTCCGCCTGGACACTTTTGGCATTCTATCGAATATTTCAAAGAACTCGTCCTCACCTCGTCGTCAAAATTCGAATCGAGATTTCCCCCCGTCAACGCAACATAAAATATAGTCACAATCTAACTATATTGTCAAGAGATTAAATGTGAGTGTGTTCACATTTTTTTCATGCCAATTGACTGGCTTGCCTGCTTGACATGATACGTCATCACCATTAACTTGAATTGGGTGCATTTTGCCCAATCCTATCTCGAAGCGATAATAACAAATCAGGTGCGAAGCTATGGATGAACCAACCGACTTAAAGAAACCGTATCGTGTTGTCATTGAAAAGGTTACTCCTGAAGTAAATGGCGGACGATACCCGATTAAGCGAACTGTCGGCGAAAAGGTTATTGTGGAGGCCGACATCTTCGCTGACGGTCACGAATCACTCTCTGCGCGGTTGTTATGGAGGCAGTCCTCCGAAACCCTCTGGCAGGAATCCCTGATGACACTATTGGGGAACGATCTCTGGCGAGGTGAATTCAGTGTAACTGCGGTAGGGAAGTGCGAATACACCATCCAAGCATGGATCAATCCATTTACGACTTGGCGAGAGAATCTTCTCAAACGAATCTCTGGTGGGCAAGATCTCGAGCTCGAAATTCTTATAGGTGTTGAGATTGTCAGGCAATCCCTGTCCCGAGCGTCAGGCGATGACCTCTTGCGATTAAGTCATTATTGTGAGTTATTAGGCCGTGGTGAAATCGCTGAGCGAGGTGAGATTGCCCTCGACGAGCGACTTCTTGCGCTTATAGAACGCTATCATGATCGGGATAAATCAACTACTTATCATTCAATTATGCCGGTTTGGGTTGATAGACCCAAGGCACGCTTCAGCAGTTGGTACGAGATGTTCCCTCGATCTGCCGCGAATGAGCAGGGAAAACATGGGACGCTAACTGACGTCATTAATAGACTTCCTTACGTTGCCGAACTGGGTTTCGATGTTCTTTACCTGCCCCCGATTCACCCCATCGGCAAGAGCTTTCGGAAGGGGAAAAACAATTCTATCGTCGCAACATCAGGGGATCCTGGCAGTCCATGGGGCATAGGGTCTGATGAAGGTGGTCACAAGGCAATTCACCCGGAACTTGGGACGCTGAATGATTTTAAACAATTGGTTCAAGAAGCTAAAGAATACGGAATCGAAATAGCTCTCGATATCGCGCTTCAGTGCTCTCCCGATCATCCTTACGTCAAGGAACACCGGGGCTGGTTCAAGGAACGCCCGGACGGACGGATACAATACGCCGAAAATCCTCCCAAGAAATATCAAGACATCTACCCCCTCGACTTCGAATGCAAGGATTGGTTCGAGCTTTGGCAGGAAATCAAAAGCATTTTTCTGTTCTGGATCGAACAGGGCGTCACGATTTTTCGCGTCGATAATCCTCACACTAAGCCGTTCCGGTTCTGGGAATGGGTTATCGCTGAAATAAAAATCGATCATCCCGATATTCTCTTTCTCGCCGAAGCGTTCACCCGACCTAAGATTATGCATCAACTTGCTAAGATTGGATTTACTCAATCATACACCTACTTCACCTGGCGGAATGATAAATGGGAATTAGAACAATATTTCACTGAACTTTCCCAGGAGTCGGGTCGTGAGTACTTTATTCCGAATTTATGGCCGAACACACCCGATATTTTGCACGAATATCTGCAAGCAGGGGGCAGACCGGCGTTTATTTCAAGATTGGTTCTGGCGGCAACAGCGAGCGGTAATTTTGGGATTTATGGTCAGGCTTATGAGCTTTGCCATAACAAGCCGAAAGAAAAGGGGTCAGAGGAGTATCTTAACTCTGAGAAGTATGAAATAATTCATTACGATAGCGATGATCCAGCAAATATTCGCACCATCATCGCCGCAGTAAATCAAGCTCGTAAAGATAATAGCGCGCTTCAGTCAAACTGGAATATTCAATTTCACCAGATCGACAACCCCTTTCTGATCTTTTATAGCCGTCAATCTGAAGACAAGAGCAACACCGTATTGGTCGCGGTCAATCTTGATCCTTTTAACACTCAGATTGGTTGGGTAGATCTTAGGATTGCCGATCTTGGTCTTACCAGGAACGAATCCTATCAAGTGCATGATCTGCTGACAGATATGAAATATATCTGGCGTGGAGAAAGAAACTACATTGAGTTGAATCCACAAAAAATGCCAGCCCATATCTTCAAATTGACGAGAAGGACTGGCGAGGGCGTCGTCGAAGAATTTGAATGAGACGGACTGAACAATCTGTCCGAGAATAGGAGAATGTGTGTCGCAGAGTGTCCTCACCCTGCGGCAAGAAATCAACATTCTCGGACGGTCTGTGAAATTTGTCGATCCGCACACAACAACATAATTTTCCTATATAAAGTCAATGAATCAACAATCCAGCACTCAAAAAATAATTACACCGAACGCTTCTGAATGGTATAAGGAAGCGATCATATACGAACTTCATATCCGCGCCTTTTTCGATTCCGACGCCGACGGAGTCGGTGACCTGAAGGGTTTGACCCAGAAACTGGATTACCTGCAGGATTTAGGCGTTACAGCGCTCTGGGTCCTGCCGTTCTATCCTTCGCCTCTTCGTGACGACGGCTACGACATCGCCGACTACTATTCCATCAATCCCACTTACGGCGACATGAGAGACTTCCGCACTTTCATGAAGGAGGCGCACAGCCGTGGGTTGAAAGTCATCACTGAACTGGTTCTGAATCATACTTCCGATCAGCATCCGTGGTTTCAGCGTGCCCGCCGCGCTCCGAAAGATAGCCGCTTCAGAAACTTCTACGTCTGGAACGATGACCCCGACCGCTACCGCGAAACGAGGATCATTTTTCAGGATTTTGAACCCTCTAACTGGAGCTGGGATCCAATTGCCGAGCAATACTACTGGCATCGCTTTTACCACCACCAGCCGGATCTTAATTTCGATAATTCTGAAGTTCGGCGGGCAATGTTCAAAGTGCTTGATTTCTGGCTTGGTATGGGTGTTGACGGACTTCGCCTTGACGCAGTGCCGTACCTTTATGAACGCGATGGCACAAACAACGAAAACCTGCCCGAAACGCACGCCTACCTGAGGACTCTGCGAAAGCATGTCGATGAGCATTTCCCGGGAAGAATGCTACTTGGCGAGGCAAATCAATGGCCGGATGACTCCATTGCCTACTTTGGAAAAGGTGATGAATGTCAAATGGCGTTTCACTTTCCACTAATGCCTCGTCTCTTTATGTCGGTCAGGATGGAAGATCGGTTCCCGATCATCGAAATTCTCGATTCAACTCCAGCCATCCCGCCGACCTGCCAATGGGCTCTCTTCCTGAGAAATCACGACGAGTTGACGCTCGAAATGGTCACCGATGAAGAGCGGGATTACATGTACCGCGTCTATGCGTCGGACCCTCAGGCGCGAGTCAATCTTGGTATCCGCAGACGTCTGGCTCCTCTGCTTGGTAACAATCGCCGCAAAATTGAGCTGATGAACGGGCTTCTGTTCAGTCTCCCCGGCACGCCAATTATTTATTATGGCGACGAGCTGGGCATGGGAGACAACGTGTATCTCGGTGATCGAAACGGCGTCCGGACTCCGATGCAGTGGTCGGGCGACCGGAACGCCGGTTTTTCGCGAGCTAATCCTCAAAAGCTCTACTTTCCTGTCATCATCGATCCCGAGTATCATTATGAGACGGTCAACGTCGAGACAGAGCAAAGTAATCCGCACTCGCTCTACTGGTGGATGAAACGCCTTATCGCGCTTCGAAAAAAGTATCCGGTATTCGGGCTTGGTTCATTGGAATTCCTCTTCCCTGGCAATCGAAAAGTGCTGGCTTATTTAAGGAGGCACAATGACGAAACTATTCTCGTGGTCGCCAATCTCTCCAGATTTGCTCAGGCCGCGGAATTGAACCTGTCAGAATTTTATGGCGCTGTTCCCATCGAACTTTTTGGGCAAACCCGATTCCCCAGAATCGAAACAAATCCTTATGTTCTGACGGTTGGGCCTCACTCCTTTCTTTGGTTCTCACTGCAACAAAAGTCTGCCGACTTGGTAGGGCAGTCAATCCGCCCTGCTGAATTGACTGAGCTGACCGTGGCTGGAACTTGGGATGAGATACTTCATTCATCAAAGTGGGATAAACTCGTTCCGTCGCTTATTTCATGGCTTCCGACAAGACGGTGGTTTGGTGGGAAAGGAAAAGTAATTCAAGCTGTTCACCTCTCTGAGGATTTTCCACTTGCTAATGGGGGCTACGCTACCAGACTGATCTTCATCCGAGTCGAATATACCGAAGGTGAGCCGGAAACCTATTTGCTGACCTTGACTCTTGGGGTTAAGGCTAAAGGCGAAGCTGAAAGCAAAGAACTCGAGAAAGAAGCTATTTGTAGAATTACAGCAGATTATCACGGTAATCAAGTCAACGGCTACTTAATTGAGGCGATGAGTCTTCCAAATTGTGGTATTGCACTCCTCGATCTAATCAGGAAGCGTAAAATTATCAAGGGATTGTATGGAGAACTTGACGGAACTCTTTTTCTCCCCGAACTATTTAATGAAGCGGTTGCTAATTCTGATCTTATTCCACGCGCCATGGGGCGGGAACAGTCTAACAGCTCGATAAATTTCTCGAATAGACTTAATTTCAAAATATTCCGGCGGGGCGAATCGGGGCCTAATCCAGAACTTGAGATTGGAAGGCATTTGGCTGAAAGAAACGAGTTCACGAGAATTCCGAAACTTCTGGGTGCTTTGGAATATACTTCCAAAGGTAAAACTCCACAAACGCTTGCCATATTACAGAATTTTGTTGCAAGTGAAGGAGACGCGTGGAGCGAAGCTTTGGACAATTTGGGACATTTCTACGAGTCCGTGCTTGTGTTGTCGGCTGAAAACCGCATGGAAACAGCCCCCCTTCCCAATCGAACTTACGCGACCCATCACGGCATTCCCGATCAAGCCCTTGAGCTGATTGGTCCCTACTTAGAGAAAGCCAGACTGATCGGTCAGCGAACAGCCGAAATGCACCTCGCTCTCGCGGCAAAAGGGGGCGGACCCGCCTTCGAACCGGAGGAGTTCTCAGAGCTTTATCTCCGGTCGATCAGTCATGGGATGCTTGCGCGCGCGAGCCTGACTTTCGCGGCGCTCAGGCAGGGGAAAGATAGGCTTAGCATTGCGAGTAATCAACTTGTTCTTAAAGTTCTCGAGTATCAAGGAAAGATCGAGGATAAGTTCCGTCGTATCAAAGATGCTCAGATAAACACGCTGAGAATTCGTGTTCATGGCGATTATCATCTGGGTCAGATATTGTGCGCAGGTAACGACTATGTTGTAATCGACTTCGAAGGTGAGCCATCAAAATCAATCGGTGAAAGACGAATAAAGAGGTCACCCTTAAAGGACATCGCCGGAATGTTGCGTTCTTTTCATTACGCATCTGAGTCAGCGTTGGCCGGTCCTGTATCACAGCTTGCGCTCACTGAAGATCAAAAACACGCTCTCGAGCCTTGGGGGAGGTTCTGGAGCGAGTGGGCTGGGGCGTCGTTTTTAAATTCGTATATCCCACCAATGCGTCAGGCTCGAATACTTCCAAAGGAGGATGCCGAACTCGATTTCCTGCTCAGAATATACTTACTCGATAAAGCGGTCTATGAGTTGGAATACGAACTTAACAACCGTCCATCATGGATTGATATTCCTCTACGAGGATTGTTGCAGATCATGGAAGCGTCCCAGTGAAAGGACCAATCGTATCGTCTGTAGCAGGGTGTCCCCACCCTGCTACAGAAAATGTTGAAGCAGGGTGTCCCCACCCTGCTGTTCCAAACATGCCAGCTACTGAAGCGCTTACTGCGCTTGCGGAGCAAGCCGGTGTTTTAACGAGTTACTCTGACCTGTCAGGGGAGATCCGTTACGCCTCTCCTGATTCGCTTGTAGCAGTCCTGAAAGGTCTTGGTATTCCACTTGATAATTTTGCTCAGGCGACCGAAGCGCTTGACTGGTTTAATAAAAATCAGGAAAACAGAGCCCTTCCACCCGTTATTGTAGCATGGGATGGTAGATGTTCATTTCCTCTGATCGACAAATTGACCATTAAAACCGAGTCGTCCGGTACGACGGACAGCTGTTCACCGTACCAACTCTCCCAAAATGAGCCTCTTCCGTTCGGATATTATACCGTTTCGCATGAGGACGAACATGAAGTCAGTAAATCTCTTCTGATTTCAGCCCCGTCGCGTTGTTTTAATCGGGCTGATTCCAAGTCTCGTCTCGGCATTTTTGCTCCGTTTTATGCACTCCGGTCGAAATCCTCCTGGGGGGTAGGCGATTTCAACGACGCCCGCGAGCTGATCCGCTGGGCTGGAAAACGAGGCGTCGATATCGTCGGAACTCTTCCCCTTTCCGCACAGTTCCTTGATGATCCGTGCGAACCAAGCCCCTACCAGCCAGTCAGTCGTCTTTTCTGGAATGAACTTTATATCGATTTGCGACGACTTCCTGAGTACAGTCAATCATCACGCGCTCATCGCCTTGCGGCTACTGTTGGATTCGAAAAAGAGCGGAGGGCGTTGGCAGACTCTCCTTACGTTGAGTACCGCCGCGTGGCTAAGCTGAAGCGTCAAGTCCTCGAAATTCTGGCAGAGGAAGTTAGTAGCGATATCCCATCTGAATCGGGTAGAGGCGGTACGGCAGACAGCGGTCCGCTATCCCTGAGAAAAGCCCAGTTCCGTGACTTCGTCAGTTCTCATCCCGATGTTCTCGACTACGCTCGCTTCAGAGCATCGTCCGATGTCGCAGGGCGTGGACACCCTGCGACAAATGACAACCTTCTCTTCCCCGCAGCAAATGAAAAACTAATTCAATATTATCTATATACTCAATGGATCGTTCAGGAACAGCTCACTGATTTGACACTTGAAGCGGACTCTCTAGACGTCGGATTATATCTCGATTTGCCTCTTGGATCGCACCAACAAGGTTACGACAATTGGAAGTACCCCGATCTGTTTGTCGATGACGTCAGCATCGGCGCTCCTCCAGATCCACTTGGACCTGAGGGGCAGATTTGGGGAATCCCACCAATCAATCCGCGAGTTTCGCAACTATCAGGACACGAATACTTTCGTGAGGTTGTCAAACGTCATACCGCCATCGCCAGTATGCTTCGAATTGATCATGTGATGGGATTGCATCGTTTATTCTGGGTTCCTGATGGAATGCCAGGAAGTCAGGGCGTTTATGTCAAATATCCGGCTGATGAACTCTGGGCGATATTGTCGATGGAGTCTCACCGGAACAGATGCGAAATTGTTGGTGAGGATTTGGGGACCGTTCCTGATGATGTAAGAGAGGAAATGACCAGACGTGGAGTCCGGAAGCTATACGTCCTGCCTTTTGAAATCGATTTGTCGCAAGAAGTCACTACCCTGCGACAGCCGGATAAAACTTCAGTTGCTTCACTCAATACTCACGACCTTGTGCCATTTGCCGGTCTGTGGCAAGAGACCGACATTACCGATCGGCGTGAACGAGATTGCCTTTCTGCCGATGAGGAAGCGATTGCCCGAGAGGAGCGGCGACAATTCCGCGAGACCGTAACGCGCGAATTACTCGAGTGCGGTTTGTGGCAAGCAGTACCTTCTGCCGACCCCCTGCGGTCGGCGGCAGACCCTGACGCCGCTATCCAAGCCGCACATCGTTATCTGGCCGCAAGCTCGGCTGAGGTCGTCCTTATCAATATTGAAGACCTTTGGGGCGAGACAGAGCCTCAAAACCGTCCCGGAACGGTTGAGCCTATTCCAAACTGGCGGAAAAAATTCGCTAAATCGCTTGAAGAAATTATTACCAATCCATCCATCTCAAATCAACTGAAAGAATTAGCAGAAAGTAGAGGGAAAGGAAACATTATGGGTTCTAAGATAAATAGTGAAGTCGATCCAGCTCTGACTTCTAAAGCAAAATTAAAGATCAAAGAAACGCCTGCCGAATCCGTTAATTTACCAACGGTCGGACAATCTTTGGTTTTCTTTCGCATGAGCGAAGAGGATCGTTATCTTTTTAATGAGGGTTCTCACCTGAAGCTTTACGAAAAGCTTGGATCCCATCAAGGCGAAGTGGATGGCGTACTCGGAACCCATTTTGCTGTTTGGGCTCCCGACGCAGAGTCAGTTCATGTCATCGGTGATTTTAATGGCTGGAATCGTGGAAGCCACCCTCTCTATCCGAACAATTCTTCTGGAATCTGGGAAGGATTTATTCCCGGAGTCGGTGCTCTAATTACATACAAGTATTTTGTAAAAAGCCACCTGAATAACTACCAGTCTGAAAAAGCTGATCCTTTCGCTTTTCACGCCGAAACTTCCCCCAAGACCGGGTCTAAGGTTTGGGACTCTTGCTATGATTGGAACGATGCCGAATGGATGAAAAGCCGCCGAGAAGTCAACAGACTCGACGCTCCTATGTCGATCTATGAGCTTCATCTCGGTTCGTGGCGCAGAGTCGTTGAACAGGGTGAGCGTTCTCTTAGCTACCTCGAACTTGCCCAACAACTTCCAAGCTATCTACGTGAAATGGGATTTACTCACGTCCAATTCTTACCGATAATGGAGCATCCGTTTTATGGTTCGTGGGGGTATCAAACTACCGGGTATTTTGCGCCGACCAGCCGTTATGGCACGCCTCAGGACTTTATGTACCTGATCGATACCTTACACCAGCATGGCGTCGGCGTTATCCTCGATTGGGTTCCATCACACTTTCCGTCAGATGAACACGGGCTTGCCTATTTCGATGGCGAGCACCTTTATGAACATGCTGATGAGCGACAAGGATTCCACCCCGATTGGGGTAGCATGATCTTCAATTATGGGCGCAACGAAGTCAGGAGCTTCCTGCTGTCAAGTGGAATGTTTTGGCTCGATAAGTACCATGCTGACGGCCTTAGAGTCGATGCCGTCGCGTCGATGCTCTATCTCGACTACTCGCGTAAAGAGGGCGAATGGATTCCAAATATTTATGGTGGCAGGGAGAACCTTGACGCCATTTCTTTTCTCCGACGCTTCAACGAGGAAGTCTATGCCCGGTTCCCTGATGTACAGGTTATGGCAGAGGAGTCAACCTCTTGGCCGGCAGTTTCGCGGCCGACATACCTCGGCGGGCTGGGATTTGGTTTTAAGTGGGATATGGGCTGGATGCACGATATTCTCGATTACTTTGCGCGCGACCCTATCCATCGCCGTTACCATCATAATTCCCTCACCTTCAGGATGCTCTATGCATGGCACGAGAACTTCGTCCTGCCGTTGTCGCACGATGAGGTTGTTCATGGGAAGGGATCGTTGATTGGCAAAATGCCGGGCGATATCTGGCAGAAATTCGCTAATCTCAGATTACTTCTTACCGTTCAATATACCCAGCCGGGCAAGAAACTTCTATTTATGGGTAGTGAGATCGGGCAATGGTCAGAGTGGAATCATGACCGAAGCCTCGACTGGCATTTGTTGGAATATCCTAACCATTCCGGTCTGCAACGACTTGTTTCGAGCCTGAACCACCTCTACCGAACCGAACCTGCATTGTATGAACTTGATTGCGAGCCCGGTGGGTTTGAATGGGTTGACTGTAATGATGCCGATGGATCGTCGATCAGTTATCTGCGTTGGAATCGTGATCACAGCGAATGTTTGCTGGTAGTATTGAATTTCACGCCGGCTACACGTTTCGATTACCGGGTTGGTGTTCCACGGAGTGGGATGTGGAAAGAGTTGTTTAATAGCGATTCCGAACACTATTCAGGATCGGGCAAGGGTAATTTAGGCAAAGTCACTTCGACGGGCGAGGCGTTCCATGGCAGGCCAGATTCTGTCATAATCACACTGCCTCCGTTAGGTGGGGTAGTATTGAAGGGGTAAGGATTGATGTGCTGTCACTTGCCCTCACGTACCAGCTAAGACAAGTAATAATTTGATTGCCGCAGGATGTCCCCATCCTGCGGCTCATCCGGATATAAGGCGGCAGGGTGGGGACACCCTGCCGCAAGATCTCTGAGAGCGGGTTTTCAAGCCGCTCTCCAGATACTACTATATATTGACCAGATTACTAACCCTTCAGCCTTCCGATGATCTCCGGGATTTTAGCATCCGCTTCGTCTGTTTCGAGCAGGCATCCAGCCGCGCCGTCAAGACCGCCACCGCCATATTCGGATAATAATCTTCCAAGATGAATTTGTGAAGTACGATTAAAAATACTCTTGGCAATTCTCAGGCGCACCTTATCTTTGGCGCTGTGATGAGACAATACAAGTTGCAACGAAGCATCAGGGAACATGGCAAACGCCAGAAAACGATTTCCGGCCGGTAGAAAGTCTTCATTACGAGTATCGGTGATGAGCAAATCGCCATCAAGTTTTGAGAGGCGTTGGATTTCCGTTCTGAATTCATCGGCGTCGCGCTTGTAAAGCTGTACCCGAGCGCGGACATCTGTGGCATCGAGGATCTGCTCTATCGGTGAACCATACTTGATTGCCGTAGCGATTTCGTTTGCATAACCGGTAAAAGCCGCCAGCCCCATAAAAGGGTCAAGCGTGAATCCAAGAAGCATCCAACCTTTAGGGTCAAGCACATCGTTAATCGAGAGATGTCCACTATCGAACTTGTCAGTAGAATCGATTAGCGCGGAAAATTTCTCAAGACGGGGCGAATTGTAGTACTCATAAACCAATCGCGATGCGCTTGGGGCAACGCCCCACTTGCCTTTCAGGCGGGGATTCACGGCTGGGATTGACTCAGCTTGGTCGTGGTGATCGAACCAAAGAACCGCATTGTGATGGTACGAGAGGTTGGCGATTGCGTCACCCATCTCGACCGGTACTGAACCGTCCTCAATGTCTTGGGGTTGTGCATAGACAACTTGTTCGATGTCTTCCATCTGCGTAATCAAAACTGCACAAACGACGCCATCAAGGTCGGCGCGAGTGATAAGACGCATGGATAACTCCTTATTATTTGATGATATTTACATTTTATGATATAAATTAACCCACAATATAAGAAATCTTTTGACTTTTGCCTAACGCTCAATAGCCTGCCAAGTATTTTTCTTTATCGGAACGTAAATCAATTTTAAATTGAAGTGCTGTCACGTGCCCTCAAGTGACAGCATCCTTAATTAAATTAAAAATCGAGAATTAACTGTGCAACTCTCACTTTTGGGTAAACGTGCTGTCGTTTTAGGCTCCTCACAAGGAATCGGACGAGCCGTCGCGATTGAACTTGCTAATCTTGGAGCCGAGGTTATCCTTGTCGCGCGTAACCGTGAAAAGCTCCATCAAACCCTCGCCGATCTCCCTGTAGTTGAAGGCTTACAGCACTCGAGCATCGAACTTGATCTAGCCGATCATGATGCGGTTCGTGAAAGTCTGATGACGCTTGCCTGGGCTAATCCAGTACAAATTCTTATCAACAACAGCGGCGGCCCGGCGCCGGGGCAAGCCGCAGATGCCTCACCCGAAGAGTTCGCCAACGCCATTTACGGACACTTGATGGCTTACCAGATGTTTGTTCAGACCCTGCTTCCCGGCATGAAAGCGGAAGGTTATGGCAGAATTGTCAATATTCTTTCGACCTCGGTCATTCAGCCTTTGCGAGGTTTGGGAGTATCCAACTCACTTCGAGCCGCTGTTGCCAATTGGGGAAGAACGCTTGCCGCCGAACTTGGTCAATTTGGAATTACTGTCAATAACATCCTTCCCGGAATGACTCGGACCGACAGACTCGAATCGTTATTCAATCACCGGGCGGCGGCGGCGGGAACCACAGTTGAAGCAATCGAAAAGCTCAATCTGCAAGCAATACCAGCGAACCGTTTCGGGAAACCTGAAGAGGTTGCGGCGGCCGTGGCTTTTCTGGTTACCCCGGCGGCTTCTTACATCAGCGGAATAAGTCTCCCGGTCGATGGAGGCAGACTTGCCTGTCAGTAAAATCAATAATAATTCTTAGTTCCCTGTGAACGATATTCACACCACTCAACATATTGTTCGCACTTATCGAATGTATTCCAGAGAAAATATCAGTATCTTATCTACGAATATCGATGGCACGTTCGTTGCGGAGTCAACTGAACGTGGAGTGAATGGTTGAGATTGAATTCATTGAACTTTAACTGTAGCTGGTACAAACAACCACCAGCTCAATATACTGTATCTAATAATTCAACTAAGGAGATCCGGAATGATTCGTCGCATATTTATTTTAACAGCCTGCACTTTCTTCTTGACAATCGGCGCCTTCGCACAAGTAGGAAGCTTGGTGGGAACGGTATTACTCCCCCGGGACGGCGGACCTGCTGAGGGTGCGACCGTTTCTCTTTTTTCTGCCGCAAATCAAGGCGATAGTCTCACTACGATGACGGACGATCAGGGGAGGTTTGCCTTCGAAGCCGTTGCCGTCGGGGAATGGCACGTCGTGGCGGCGCTCGCCGATTATCTTCCCGTTATTGGAATGGTACGTATCGAGGAAGGCGCTGAGGCAGAAATCACTCTCACTCTACGCGCTCGCCCCACCGGTTATGGCAGAGTTGAAGGCACTGTCCAACTTCCAAATCAGGAAGGTCCCGCCGCGGGAGCCACGGTGGTTTTGTTTCGTGCGAGGGGTGACAGTCTGGTGGCTGAAACGGACGAACAAGGATGGTTCGGACTTGATTCAGCACGAATCGGTCGGCATGATATCTATGCCATGCTTGACGGCTACGCCGCAACCCATGTCCACATTCATGTTATTGACGCCGACACGGCGCACATTGCCATGACGTTGCGTCCGCGACCGACGGGGTACGGTCGAGTCGAGGGAACAGTTCAATTGCCAAATCAGGAAGGTGTAGCCGCAGGAGCGACTGTAGTATTGTTCCGTGCGAGGGGAGACAGCCTCGTGGCTGAAACGGATGAGCAAGGGTCGTTTGCATTCGATTCGGCTCGAGTGGGAACGCACGATATCTACGCAACATTAGAAGGTTTTAGGGCAACTCATAGAAAAGTTCGGGTTCTTGATGCGCGCACCGTGCAAATGGCTATGACCTTGCGCCGAATCCCGACGGGATTTGGCAGAGTCGTAGGTGTCGCTCAGCTCCCCAACCAGGAAGGGCCTGCCGCCGGGGCAAGTGTCATCCTTTACCGGGCGCGTGGTGACAGTCTGGTGACTGAATCCGATGATAATGGCAATTTTGCCTTTGATTCGGCTCGAGTTGGAACGCACGATATCATTGTGAGGAAGGCTGGATACTGGGCTGGCTATAACCACGTCCGTGTCCCAGACGCTCAAACGGTTGAGATCACCATGACACTCCGCGCCGTTCCAAATGGTATCGGCAGAGTTGAAGGTGTGGTCTTTTTGCCGGATCGTGCCGGTGTCGCCGCCGGTGCAACGGTAGTAATTTTCCGCGCTCGAGGTGATAGCCTCGTCACTGTTGCCGATGATTCCGGGCACTTTGCCATTGATTCAGCACGAATTGGCAGGCACGATATGATGGCATATCTGGATGGTTACGCACGGGCTCATTTAATAGCAAGAGTCCTCGAAAATCAAGTGATTAACGTACATCTTGTCCTTCGCCAGCCGGGTCGTGACGGTGATGGTGATGAAGAGTACGTGGATGGAGATGCAAGCCAATTACCTCTCGACCACCTGATTGCAGAGAGCTATCCCAATCCATTCAATCCTGTCGCGACAATCAGGTTCGCAGTGCCGGTAGCTGGAGATGTTCGGCTGACCGTCTATGACTTGGCGGGACGTGCCGTTACCACCCTCGTCAACGGCTACCACCCAATCGGGGAATACTCCGTTCTGTTCGATGCCGCCGCGCTTCCGAATGGCATGTATATATATCGTCTCCAATCGGACAACGCGCAGTTTACTGGACGATTGATTTTCCAAAAATAACCGGGTGTCAGTCTAATACTTTGAAAGCCCCGACCAGCCGGTCGGGGCTTTCTTATCTCAGTGCGAGAGCTTGCTTCGTGATTTTATACTAAGTTGCGTTCAGTACGTCAGACATTTCTGTCTGTATCCGAAAACAGGGATTGTCTAAAGTATTGTATTTTGTGACAGACAAGAATGTCCGTCGTACTGAAAACAATTACAATGGTGTCCCAATGAATGCAACTTAGTATTAGTAATAATTTTTCGATGCCATTGCAGAATTGCAAATCGGAGTCACTATCCATTTTGATTAACGCCCTCTTGATATTAACTTAAAAGGTTACACTACAATCGACCATCGACAATTAACCTTTGACCTTTAACCCAATGATCACCACCAACCGCGTTCTATCACTGATTCAGCCGACCGGCATCATGCACGTCGGCAATTACTTCGGAGCCATTGCCAACTGGATGAAATTGCAGGAGACTCACAACTGCATCTTCGGCGTCGTCGATCTTCACACTATGACGATGCCATTCGACCCAAAGGTACTTCGCGCCAATACCGATCAGATGATGGTTGATCTCCTTGCCTGTGGGTTGGATCCTGCAAAATGCACCTTAATCATTCAGTCACTCGTCCCCGAACATACCGAGCTTGCCTGGATTTTCGCCTGTATCTGCCCGATGGGTGATCTCTACCGGATGACGCAATTCAAGGAGAAATCCGATCTGGTCGAAGAAAAGGGTGGAGCTTTCATCTCGGCGGGTTTGTTCACTTACCCGGTATTGCAAGCCGCCGACATCCTCGTCTATCGCGCCGACCGCGTCCCGGTTGGCAAGGATCAGGAACAGCACCTCGAACTTTCCCGCGAGATCGCCCGCAGGTTCAATTTTCTCTTCGGTGAGTATTTCCCCGAGCCGGCTCCGCTGTTTACCGAAAGTCCCAAAGTGATGTCGCTTGCCGAGCCGGAGAAGAAGATGTCGAAGAGCCTCGGCGACCGTCACTGCATTTTCCTGTTTGAGGATGAGGACTCTATCCGCAAGAAGGTGAAGACGGCAGTGACCGATTCAGGAGCATTACCGGAAGGCGTGACCATCAGTCCTGGCGTTTCCAACATGCTGGAGTTATTGAAGGCTTGCGGCAAGTACGAGACTGCCGCTACGCTAAGGAAGGATTACGATGCGGGAACACTGCGCTATGTGAACCTGAAGACAGAAGTCGCCGACGCTCTCTTCGAGCTGACATCAGGAATGCGGAGTCGCCGTGCTGAGCTTGAGAAGAATCCTGACTACGTACAGAAGGTTATCAAAGACGGATCAGCCAAAGCGCGCGAAATTGCGCGGGATACGCTGAAGGAAGTGCGGGCGTTAACGGGATTGCCTCCTCGCTAAGCTGTCAATCCTCTGAGGTTGACAGCGACAGACATTTTCACTGCCGACCCAAGTTTACCCTCGCGTAGGCGGGGGCGGTCGGCGCAAATTTCTCGTTGTCAGACGCCCGCATCTGACAGAAACAAAAAGAAAAATTACTTGATGCAATGTATTCCATCAGCTACATGTTTGAAAGAAATAACAACGAGCACTAACCCTTGTCCCTAACCGATTCACCAACCCGACATAAATCTCCCGCCGTAACCGGCTGGAACCAGGACTACGTCCTCGACCTTCACGCTCAATGGGAGTCCGATCCGGCGTCGTTGCCCTCGGAGTGGCAGATGTTCTTTCGCGGCTTCGAGATGGCGATGTGCCCGCGCACCTGCGTCGCCTCGACCCGCGCACATCTCCAGTCCCAGATCGCCAGCCTGATCTTCGCCTACCGAACTGAGGGGCACTTGGCGGCGCATCTCGATCCACTCAGCGAACCCGTCGATTGTATCACCATTCCCGACCTCGACTATCGTAACTACGGCTTCGCCGAGCACGATCTCGACACGGTCTTCGACACCGGGCATTTAGGCGGCAGTGTTCAAACTTCTGTCGCCCCCCCGCGGGCGACAGGTGTGAACCCTTCCGCCGACGGCAGGGCGTCGGCGGAAGCACGAAATAATGAAAACGGGCGGGACGCCCGTTCTACCATGCCACCTCGCGCCTCATTGCAAAGCATCCTCTCCATCCTGCAAGAGACTTACTGCCGCACCATTGGCGTCCAATATACCCATATTCAGGACAAAGCCATCCGCCGCTGGCTTCAAGCAGAGATCGAACCTCGTCGCAATCGCCCAAACTTCGACCGCGCCAAAAAGGCTGAAATTCTCCGGCTCCTTTCCGAAGCGGAGATGTTTGAACTGTTTATTCACACCCGGTATCCCGGCCACAAGCGCTTTTCATTGCAAGGCGGCGAGACCCTCATCCCGGCTGTCCACGCGCTAGTCGAGATGGCTCCTGACCTCGGTGTCAACGAAATCGTGCTCGGCATGGCGCACCGCGGTCGGCTTAACATGCTCGCCAATATCCTCGACAAAGAATATGACATGATCTTCAGCGAGTTCGAGGGCATGCTCCTGCCTGATTCTTTCGGGGGCGATGGTGACGTCAAATACCACCTCGGCTTTTCAAGCAACCATGTCAACGCTTCCGGGAAATCTGTCCACCTGACTCTCACAGCCAACCCGTCGCATCTCGAAGCTGTCGATCCGGTGGTGCTCGGAAGGGTCCGTGCTAAACAGCGCCAACTCCACCACATGAAGGGCGGTTCCTACGCCCCTGGCGAGAAGGTTGACCGGCGGGGAGTCCTGCCATTTCTGATCCACGGCGATGCGGCATTTGCCGGACAAGGACTGGTTGCCGAAACGCTCAACATGTCCCAACTCAAGGGCTACCATGTCGGTGGAACTGTTCATTTCGTCATCAATAATCAGATCGGATTTACAACCGCTCCCCAAGACGCCCGTAGTTCTGCTTATTGTACCGACAGCGCCAAAGCCATCGAAGCTCCCATTTTTCACGTAAATGGCGACGATCCCGAGGCAGTGGTATTCGTAACCGAGCTCGCCCTGAAATTCCGTCAGGAATTCGAGCGCGACGTCGTCATCGACATGCTATGCTACCGGCGCTTTGGACACAACGAAGCCGATGAACCGGCGTTCACTCAGCCCCTGATGTATCAGAAAATCAAGGACCGCCTATCCATCTACAAACTCTACGGTAAAAATCTGCTGGAGGCAGGCGAGATCGATCCGGCACAGACTGAGAAAATGGCGTCCGACTTCCAATCCGATCTGCAAAAACATTTCACCAATCACAAAAAAGAGGTCGAATTCCGTTCCCATGCCGTCGATCCCCGTTGGGAAGGACTTGACCAGAAATCGGGCGACGCTCCTTTCAAGACTACTGTCAGTCCCGAATTACTGGAACAAATTGCACGGGCAATCACCCGCGTGCCGGATGGGTTTAACATCAATCCCAAGATCGCCCGCCAAATGGCTGAAAAACTGAAAGCATTCGAACAGGATAGTGGTCTCGACTGGTCATTTGCAGAGGCTCTCGCTTTGGGAACTTTGCTGATCGAGAAAACGCCGATACGCCTCTCCGGTCAAGACAGCGAGCGCGGAACGTTTTCGCAACGGCATTCAGTCTGGAAGGACATGGTGACCGAAGCGCGATACATCCCCCTCAACAATATTTCCTCCGATCAGTCCCATTTCTGCGTTTATAACAGCCCCTTATCGGAAGCTTCTGTACTAGGCTTTGATTACGGCTATTCCCTCGCCGAGCCACGCATGTTAGTCCTCTGGGAGGCGCAGTTCGGCGATTTTTCAAATGGCGCACAGATGATTATCGACCAGTTCATCGTCGCCTCGCAATCGAAGTGGCAACGTACATCCGGACTGGTGATGCTGTTGCCACATGGATTCGAGGGGCAGGGAGCCGAGCACTCCAACGCCTATCTTGAACGGTATCTGTCGGCTTGCGCTCAGGACAACATCCAAGTCTGCAACCTGACGACTCCGGCGCAATATTTCCATGTCCTCCGCCGTCAGATGAAGCGCAAGTTCCGCAGACCGTTGATCCTGATGGCTCCCAAATCGATGTTGCGTCATAAATTAGCAGTATCCAAACTCAATGAATTCACCAATGATGGATTCCACGAAATTCTTGACGATTCGATGCCACCAAAGAAGCCTCGCCGTCTGGTGCTCTGTTGTGGCAAGTTATATTATGACCTTTCAGAATTTCGGTCCGCTCAGGGCGTTCAAGATATTGCACTCGTGAGAATCGAACAGCTTTACCCGTTGAAGAACAAGCTTATGCTGGAAATAGCTGGGCGTTACAAAGGGATCGACGAAATCGTCTGGGCGCAAGAGGAACCCAAGAACCGTGGAGCATGGCCGTTCATCAGACCTTGGCTTCAATATCTCTTCCCGGAAATTCCACTGCACTATATTGGACGTGGATATGCCGCTTCCCCGGCGACGGGTTCGCTTCTGCGCCATCAAAAAGAGCAGGAGAACATCGTTGAATCGGCAATCCTCGGCAAACCTATCGAACATGACGTGACTATATTGCCGGAAATGATTGAAACGTAATCCACCAAGCTGTCAACCCTCTAGGGTTGACTGCGTATAACATCTTCTGTCACCGCCCCGTCGGTGACAGCATAAACAAACCAAATTAGACATCCACTGCCACCTCGCCGCAGGCGGCAGTAAACACACGAAAGCAGTCAACCCTCTAGGGTTGACTGCGTATAACATCTTCTGTCACCGCCCCGTCTGTGACAGCCGCATACTGAGTTTTATGAAAATCCAAGTCAAAGTTCCCACCGTGGGCGAATCCATCACCGAGGGCATCCTCGCTGAATGGAAAGTAACCGACGGCGCATTTGTTAACGCTGACGACGCCTTGTTTGAGCTTGAGACAGACAAAGTATCGTTGACCGTCACTGCTGAAAAGGCAGGCACAATCAGTATTGCCGCCAAAGCTGGCGACACAGTACTGATTGGCAGTGCTGTGGCTTTTATTGACACCGAGTCGGTAGAGCAGGTTTCCAAACCTGTCATTCCCGAGTCAGGAGGACGGGTCTCCGCATCCGTCCATGAGACCCCCGGTACAATCGGAGGACAACCGACGGCTTCTCAAATCTTAAATCTTAAATCTGAAATCTTAAATCCAGCGCCTCCGCTTTCGCCCACCGCAGGTCTCGAAACGTTAAAAGCCAGCCTTGCCGACCTCGCGCCATCTGTGCGACGAATTGTGACCGAAGAGCACCTTGCCCCGGCCTCGATTCCCGGTACCGGCAAAGCTGGTCGGATCACGAAAGAGGATGCACTCAAGGCTACGGCAGAACAGGATTCCAAACCTGTCCCCCGTCCGCTCGTCTTTGCGAACGAAGTGAAGCAACCTCAAATCTTAAATCTTAAATCTGAAATCTTAAATCACGAGCGCACGACTCGCCGCCCGATGTCTTCCCTTCGCCACCGTATTGCCGAGCGCATGGTCGAGTCACAGCACAATTCCGCCACGCTGACCACCTTCAACGAGGTGGACATGTCCGCGGTGATGACGGCCCGGGCGCATCTGCAGGAACCATTTCAGGCTCGATACGGTATCAAATTGGGCATCATGTCATTCTTCGTCAAAGCGGTTGTCGAATCTTTGAAAGCCGTCCCTGCCGTCAACGCCCAACTCGACGGCGATTCGATTGTCGAGAACCACTTCTACGACATCGGTGTTGCAGTTTCTACTGAGCGCGGGTTGGTGGTCCCGGTAATCCGTGACGCTGATCGGCTTAGCTTTGCCGAGCTTGAAGCCGCCATTGCCCACTATGCCGAGAAGGCGCGCAACCGTACGATAACGCTCGACGAACTTCAGGGGGGAGTCTTCACGATTTCTAATGGCGGTGTGTTCGGATCGATGCTTTCGACGCCGATTCTGAACCCGCCTCAACCCGGCATCCTCGGCTTGCATGGTATCAAGAAACGCCCGGTGGTAGTGGGCGACTCCGACCAGATCGTTGTCCGCCCGATGATGTATCTGGCGCTCAGCTACGACCACCGTCTGATCGACGGACGCGAGTCGGTGGCGTTCCTGAAGAAGATCGTCGAGTGTATCGAAATGCCGGAAAGATTGATGATGGGGGTGTGAGGAGGATGACCGCGTTTGACATCGCTACACTAAAACGTGTTGCATTGCATGGAGTTATTGCAGAAACGCGCCATTCTGAAAAAAGAAGACTTGGACGTCGAATTTCTGAAAATGGCGTAGATCATATTCTCAAGCAATTCGATATTGTCGAAGAATATCCTGATGCCTTTCCATTTCCCGCGTTGTTATTGATAGGTACTTGGGAATCAAATATATGGCACGTTGTTGCGGGTTTCGATTTATCGAACAACGTAGTTCATATCGTGACAGTCTATCGTCCGGGAATTGATCGATTTGAACCGGACTGGCGAACGAGAAGGAAACAATAAAAAATGAGACAGCAACAAATTCCTGACGGTGCTGGTTGCCCGACATGCGGAGGTCGTCTTGAAAATGGGACAACCACCTTCACTGCGGCATTCGGTCGTATGGTAATGGTGGTTTATGACACACCAGCAGCGATCTGCAGCCAATGTGGCGAGGAAGTATTTGCTTCTGAAGTATCGAAACGCTTCGACGAGATTCTGGCTGACATGAAGGCGAGAGGCACAATGTTGGAGGTTGTCTCTTTTATGGCAGAGAAGGAAGAGGTCTTCGTATGAAGATCACCTTCTGCATCGAAATGCCGGAAAGATTGATGATGGGTGCGTGAAATTGTCGTCTTCCCTTCCGCTGCCGATCCGTCGAGGCTGACAGCATTCAATTCTAAATTCATAACTCTAAATTCTAAATTTCAATGAACTTTGATCTCGTCGTATTAGGCGCCGGCCCCGGCGGTTACGTTTGTGCCATCCGCGCCGCTCAATTAGGCTTGAAAGTCGCCCTCATCGAAAAAGGCGAACGTCTCGGTGGAACATGCCTTAACGTCGGATGCATTCCTTCCAAAGCCCTGCTCGAATCCTCCGAATGGTATCACGACGTCCTCCACAAGTTTCCCGCTTATGGTGTCAATACAACCGGAGTCAGCCTCGATTTACCGTTGCTTCTCAGCAAAAAAGTCGATGTCGTCAACACTCTGACTGACGGTATCGCCATGCTGATGAAGAAGAACAAAGTGACAGTGATTAAGGGCACGGGAAGGTTGCTGGGAAGTGGGCGGATTACAATAAATTCCACCTTGCTTGAAGGGGGGAAATTAAAAGAGGGAGCTCCGGACGGATCAGAAATCGGAAATCAGAAATCAGAAATCGAGGCTTCTTCCATCGTTCTTGCCATGGGCTCAGTCCCTATCGAATTGCCATTTATGAAGTTCGATTGCAAGTTCATCGTCTCTTCCACCGAAGCACTCTCCTTCGAAAAAGTCCCCGACCACCTGATTGTCGTCGGCGCCGGAGCCGTTGGGCTGGAGCTTGGCAGTGTATGGCGTCGGCTGGGCGCAAAAGTCACCGTCGTCGAGATGCTTCCCAACATTATCCCCTTTGCTGACAAGCAATTAACTACAATGTTGCAACGATCACTCACCGATCAAGGCATCGAGTTCATCCTCAACGCCAAGGTCACCGGTGCGACTGTCAAGGGCAAAAAAGCAACATTGAACTACTTGTCCACTTCGTCCACCGAATTGTCGATTACCGGTGATAAAATTCTGGTGGCGGTCGGTCGCAAAGCTTTGGTCGAAGGAGCCGGTCTTGCCGAAGCTCGAGTCATCGTCGAGCGCGGCAAAGTCGTTGTGGATGAACGATATCAGACTAATTTGCCAGACGTTTATGCCATCGGTGATCTGATCAGCGGGCCTATGTTAGCTCACAAAGCCTCAGAGGAAGGTGTTGCCGTTGCTGAACTTATCGCCGGACATCCGGGATTCGTCAATTACGACGTCATCCCTAACGTAGTCTATACAAATCCTGAACTTGCGGTAGTGGGAATGTCTGAAGACGAGGCTAAAGCCGCTGGCAGGACTGTCAAGACCGGCAAATTCTATTTCCGAGGAAATGGGCGAGCGCTAAGTCTTGGAAGTGCAGAAGGATTGGTGAAAGTTGTTGCCGATGCGGAAACCGACCGGGTGTTGGGAGTAAGTATTTTGGGACCTCGAGCTTCCGACCTGATCGCCGAGGCGGCTTTGGCAATGGAATTTGTTGCTTCGTCTGAAGATATCGGCAGAACGATCCACGCGCATCCCACTCTCTCCGAAGCCCTCAAAGAAGCCTCTCTTGCTGTGAACAAGATGCAAATTCACGGGTAGGCAAGGTTCGGGACGCCGCTCAACATCTTAAATCTTAAATCTTAAATCTTAAATCTTAAATGCAGACACTCCTCAACCCGTCCGCTGTCGCCCGCCTTGCCAACCTTCAACTGAAAGCGCAAGCTGTCGTCGAAGGCTTCTTGACCGGACTGCACCAAAGCCCCTATCATGGCTTTTCGGTCGAGTTCGCCCAGCACCGCCCCTATATGCCGGGCGACTCGCTGAAGCATCTCGATTACAAAGTCCTCGCCAAGACAGGGAGGTACTACATCAAGCAGTTCGAGGAAGAGACCAACCTCAAGGCTTACATCCTCGTCGATCACTCCGGGTCGATGGGATTCGGAAGTCACCCCGTGGAGGGCGGACTTTCAGTCCGCTCTGCTTCCTTGGAGGGCGGGGTTTCAACCCGCCCTAAATCTGGAGAGGTTTCACAGAGGACGAAACCTATCGATAACATCCTGCGCAATCCACTGTCCAAACTGGAATATGCATCATGCTTAGCGGCGGCTATTTCATTGCTTCTACTGAAACAACGGGATGCGGTTGGACTGGTGACATTTGCAGAAAGCCTCACCGGGCTACTTCCCCCCCGTTCCGCTATGGGCTGGCTCGAGCCTTTGACCAAGCAATTGCAGAATCTTCAGCCACTTGGTAAGACAAAAGTCGCGTCGGCTTTGTACGATGTAGCAGAGAGGGTGAAGAGGAGGGGATTGGTTCTGTTGATCAGTGATTTATTGGATGATCCCGAAGAAACGCTTGCCGCTATGAGGGCAGTCAGGCATGTCGGACATGAATTGCTTGTCTTCCATATTCTTGATCCTCTTGAGGTTACCTTTAACTTTCCTCGCGACGCAAAATTTAAAGACCTTGAGACCGCCGTGTTGTTGCCGACACGACCCACGCATATCAGACAGGCTTACCGCGATGAAATGGAAAAAGTGCTGAATTTTTATAGACAAGGCTGTCGTGGAGGGAGAATCGACTATCGATTGTTTACCACCGATGTACCTTACGAAGTCGCACTCTTTGAATTTCTGGCAAGAAGGAAGAGGTTGAAGTAGGATTTAAAAGTTAAAGAGTTAAAGGTTAAAGGGTTAATGGTTTAAAGGCTTAAGGGTACTGCCGACATCTGTCGGCAGTACCTGAAAATGACTAAGGGTTACGGAACCGACACTCGGAAATTGTCAAACAGAGCGGGCTCAGAGAAACTTGTTCCATGAAGCGCTACTCCCATTTGGACGCTCCTCCTAAATTGGGAAGTGACAACTCCCGACCAAAGCTGTTCACCATTTACCATCGCGGTGGCATGGCTGTCAGCTTCGACGTACGAGAATCGGATAGGATCGAGCAGATCGTAAATTTTCCAACCTTCTGCAAGATATTGTATCGATCCAGCCGTACAGCGCAGAACCTGCCAACTGCCTCCATAAGGATTAATAGCAATAAGCAGATAATTCATACGATCGATCAATTTAGGGACAAATCCAATACGCTGAAATTCACCATTGGTCACTTTCACAGTGCAAGTAAACGTCCCCGCTCCGAAACTCCTGCCAACTAACCGGAAAGCATAAGTTCCGTAGTTGGGGCGGGCGATCGCTGACATAGCTTGATTGGTCGAATCCCACGAGATCTGGTTGATCCCCTCGTCAGTGCCTAATCCAGCCAATAATCCCATGGATCCCCAAGCTCCCGTAACCTGATCTGTAGAGAAATCAGCTAAATATTCAATGGTTGTATCGGGAGCGACAAGTACCGAAAGTGAATCGGTGACCATGTGATGGGCGTCGATAACGGTCACTTTCAAGAAATACTCTCCGGTCTCCGGAGGTGCAAACCAGCGGACTTGCGGACCGGATTCAGGAAAGAAAAATCCTCCGGGGGCCGTCCAGATATAGCTCAATGCGTCACCTTCGGCGTCGGTAGCCTGAACCGCGGCATTAACTGCGTCGCCGGGAGTGACGGTGTCGGGATCGACCGAAATGTGGGCGATTTGAGGAGAACGATTAGTAGCGCCACGAGGAAGGACGAAGACTTGGTGTGAAGCGATAGTGTTGGTGAAAGGATCGCTGACCTTGACGGAAATCCAATAGTTACCCACTGTTCGAGGGGCTTTCCACCATGTTGTAGTCGATGTGTCCGTCGTAAGGCTACCAAAGGTTGCGCTCCAAAGATATCGGAGTGGCTGATTATCGGCATCGATAGCCTCACAAAAAAGACTGATGGAGTCTTGAATTTCAAGGGAGTCACCCGGTTCGGCAGTTAATGAGAGAATTTCCGGGGGGGTATTGTTGTAAGCGGGGGAAATGGTTTCCGTTCCACAGCCTGCCAGACCGAAGGTGCAAACAATCAGGAAGCCAATCAAGGAATTGCGGCAGGGAGTCCTCACCCTGCTACTGCAAGTAGAGCGATTATTCACTTCTTTGATTTCTCCGGTGTAGTCGCTTCCGTCGATGCGTCGATGAACAGCGTGGCGTTCATTCCCGCAGAGATTTCTGGTATTGAAAAGGCGAATAATCCAGACCGGCGATTATAGTCAATAAATTCAGGGTGGAGTCCCATAACTTCGGATGTTAACTGTAAAGATGAAATAACATCAGGTGTGAAGTAAACCTCAAGTCTGACGTTCTGCATATCGACGTCACTCTCATTCGAAAGCTGTAATTGCAGTCGGGTAGGTGTCACTTCCCATGGCGTGACGCGTAACCCTCGCCAGCCACTAAAGCGATCCATCACCTCGCCGATCGAAGCCCTCCAGAAACCCAATGAGTCCATTCGCGTTGCCAGTTGTGCCGGAAGATCAAGCGCACCTTCAGCTTCCAGCGTAGCCGGGTCGAGAATACCGATATACATTCCACCGAATTTGCGGATGTGGCGCATGTTGTTGTTCATTGCTGAGTAAATGCCTTTGGCTCCTTTCATTTTGCCATAATCGACCCACTCATCAGAAGAAACCTGACATTTTGGCAGAGTAGCAAGTTGTACTTTTTTCGAGAAAATCCACCAGCCGTGGGGTCTTAACAGACTCTCAGTCGGGCCATAGAAACGGGGATTTGGCGAGCACAAAACAAAGCGCATACCTTCGGAGGCGGCGCCAACTGCCGCAAACTCGCTATAGCTCCAGTCCGGCGGAAACAGTCCTTTCGGACGCCGACCAGTGATATTTTCCATTCTGGTCGAACTGGACTCAAGCCACTCAAAAATATCACGCGGATTAAGTGTATTAAATAGGGCTGTATCTGATGACCCAATAATAATATCCCCCCAGCGAGTGCCAAAGAACTCAATGCTTTCCGGGATATCGTCCGGATCGAGTATCAAATCAAGTGGCTTCTCTTCTTTGTTAATGGAGTTTTGGATTTGCGATAGTGCAGAAACATTCCCTTTACCATTTGTGACTAAACACCCACCAGCAGTATATCCCGGAGGCCATATATTGATATCGACCAAAGGTCTTCCTGCGAGCCAGTTGACAGCGTTCATGGCGAGTTTTTCCATGATTGCGTTATTGTCTTTGTGCGGTTGCATGGCGTCAGGAGTAAAAGAGAACCAGACGAATTTGCCAGCGACATAGGTTCCATGAGCCGCCATAGCTGGTTCGCCACGACTGATTGCGGCGAGCGAACCGCCGTTTTTCCAATATGGTTCAAATTGCCAAGCGTCGGCAGTTGTTCGAGACTCGATAATGTTAAGTTCTATATTTCCGTTCCAGGTAAAGAACTCCAAATGGGCTCCCGGCGGGACGAGAGCCGTGATAGGACCGTTTCCGTTGAGAAGAATCGTCTCACCACCGGTGGAATCCTGAACAAGCCCTGCCAACGTTCCTCCGACAATCTGTTCCAGAAATGTATAACCCGCCCATCCCCCTAACTCATCCCGACAGCCTGGTGACCAGCAGAAAAGCAGTTTTCCGCCTCCGATAAGGAAGTCTTTAACACCTCTCTTCTCCGCCGCGGACATCAACAGCGTCCCCGGCAGGATAACCATATTGACGCCCTCAGGGATCGCAGTAAGGGCTGGTTCCTGAGCGAGCGTGAATGATATTTTCTTGCGAAAAAGCAATTCCTTCCACGGATCGGCAAGCCCCGCCTGTTTGAAATCATCAGTACCCAAGAGATCCCAAGCCTCGAACCCTTCGCGGCTATGATGCGGGATGCCGGGAGCATACCATAATGTATCGAGGAAAGGCCAATCATCGATGCGCTCTTTGTAGGGCCAAATTGTATCGTGACGGGCTGTGTCGGGTCGAAGAAATTCCTCAGTTCTGATCGGATCGATCAGAAGGACATTGGGCGCGCCATAGAGCGATGCTCCGGCGGACTCCCAATCGAGGACATCGAACCTTCCAAGTACTTGTTTCATAACTTGCGTATATCCCCACCACCCGAACGCAGTCAGAAATAGGGCAAGGGTAAGAAGTTGAAAAAGGAATCCTCCAACCTTTTTCTTGAGTTTCTCAATCCTCGTGTCCTTTTTTTCACCGGGAACAATTTTCTTTTGAGGCGCTGTCTGTTGAGTCTTTTGAGTTGTAGTTTTTTTTCGACGAATTAATTCAATGACAGACAGGTGCGATTTTGGTTTATTTCCGTCGTTTTTAGCAGTCTCTTTATTACCAGATTTTGAGGGAGCTACCGGTTTGGGAGGAAGTTTATTTGAGGGGATATTTCCGCTTTGATTCATCAACTATTGCCACTCCTCGCCATTGGAGGTTTTAGATTGATGTTTCCGAAAAATATCGACTGACGTCCGCGCCATCCCTTTAGGTTCTTGTGCTTGCTTTTGTTGCGATGGAGGATTATACGATGGATCATTAGATTGAAGTAATTCAAGAGGCGTCTGTTTATTCGTTTTTGGCAGATTAGCAGTAGTTCTAATCCCAGCGGGAGACTGAAAAGTTGCCGAACCTCGATTGACAGTTTGCGTGACTACCTGAGGCGCGCGGGATACTTCTCCACCTGGAGGAGCAATTATCGGTTTAGGGGCTTGTGTTTGATTTCCAGTATCTTTGAGCGGAGGCGGGGGATTAATGACGCGAGCCGAGCGAGGCTCATCAATTTTAGTAATTTCTGATCCGATAACTGTCGGATGAATCGGAGCTATCGGTTTGATTTTTCTGTGAGTATCGGTACTCGGAACCTTTCTTTCGGTCGCTGTCAGTGGTTTCATCACCACAGGCAGGGTTGGGATTCTTGATATTCTTTCAAGTCTGTAAACATCCTGCGAAGAGGGAGCGATCTCGGAGTGGGGATTGGTGATCGGAGATAGCCTTTTTCCGGGAACGGCTGTCAGAGTGACTGATACTGACGGTATCGTTCTGGTCGAGGCAAGTGGTCCTCCTGATTGGGTCATATTGGGTTGAGCCGGAATTGGAGCGACGGGGGATTTGTGCGCTTCGTCGATAACCTTCTGATCGGCAGACGGAGGCTTTATGCCAAGTTTTCGATAGAACGTTTCCTCACCAGATTCTGGAACTGAGTTACTGCCCGATGAAAAAACGGGTTTGATTTTCTTGCCTGAAAATGCCAGATACATGATGAACCAAAGTATGAAAATCGCTATCAAGGCGGCAAGAGCTTTAGCGCCAGTGACGATAATGTTTTTATTCACAGCACTTAATGCAATACCATCGCTTGCGCCGAGCTCCATTTTAAAGATCTCTCCCGGTTTCAATGTGGGAATACTTGCATAGAGCACACCATTTCTGACATCGTATTGGCAGTTCTCGCTAACCTGACTGGGTATAAGTAGCTCAGCCGGGACATTTTGTGGTGGTAAAATGCGCAGGACAACATCTCGCGCCGGAGCGGAGGAGGTATTTGTCAAGGATAAATGGATGACCGAGGAATTTGAATTGGTTTGCAGTAATAACCGACCGCGCACTCTGATCCAATTGGCTATTGTCCGTGCATCGGCAAACCAAACGTCATCGTGGCGTTGTATTTCGATAAGAGTTTCTTCGACAGCCTTTGGCAATTCTTCAGTATTAAGATATTGACTATGAAAATTCAGTTTATATAATCCGTGCAAGTCGTAAATGCGATTGAAATCACCAATAAATGAGTGGCTTTTTTCAAGATCAGATTTTTCGATTACCTTTGGAGAAAGATCGTAATCATCCAGCTCGCTTTTTGGGAAACAGACAAGTCCGAAATCTATGGAGCGTTCTTGCGTAGAGAATACCGGATAATCTCTGTCGGCTTGATTATACGCCAGGAAGTTCGTGAACCCCGCGACCTTTGCCGCACGAAGGGTATTGTCGTCGTAGGATAATTCCGGGGGGCGAAATGTGGTTGGAGGTGGGCCATACAAAGTGACAAACCCGGCGGTGGACTTCAGGCGATCAACCTGAGTCTGGTAGGTTTGTCCGGCGAAAATTTTATGGTTGTCTCCGTGGACAGAAATCTCGGCTCCTGTCTTTGCCATCTCTTCGATTGTCTGTGGGAACTTAGCGGCTTCCGATGTGAGAACATTGTAGGTTACCGGGATATTTTTTCGCTTAAACACTCCTGTTAATCGTTTGACTGATTCAAATTTATCCTCGATATCGCCATGAACCATTACAGCGCACTTTTTTCCATCCGGCCAGGCTTCTACTGATGGAATTCCGTTACCGTCGAGCCAGGCGACCAGTTCGCCAATTACTTTCAATGCCATTTCTTTATTGACCGGATCGACATGAAGCCCCTCTATTCCAGCTCCCATCCATACAACCCTGCCTCCCGATAGAAGTGAACGAGCGATTATTCCTGCCTGACGCGGGATCGAATCAGGAATTTCTTCGACATATTTTTCTCGCGCCCAATAACCGACAATTTCCTCCGAATTTCCCATCTTGAGAAAGAGAGGCTTCTCTTGAAGCGCTAACCTTAATCGATATCCGGGCGGAACATTCGAACTTCCCGGCTGGCCATAACGCATTTGAAGTGAAACCGCCGCACCTCGAGTGTAATCGACGGAATCAATTGTCCCTCCCAGTAAATTCTGAAGAAAATCCCAGCCACGCACCTTGCCAGTCTCGTCCCGATAGCCCGTTGCCGAGCAGATCCAGAGACCATTTCCTTGATTCAAATGTTCTTGTAATATCTTGATTTGCCCAACCGAGAGAAGCTCAGCATGAAGAAGGATGAGCGTTGAGCGAGGCGGATTTGAAACCAGGAACGATTCGTTTTCCACTACGGGATCGACGCCAGATTCTCGCAACAGGCTTAAAATCGTCGAAGTCCAATCTTCGATCTGCTTGTCGGGGTTGTCAGGCGCTAAGAACTTCGCAGTGGATTCTGGCTTGACCAAAACTACTTGTGCAGAAGCTCTGCCTTGTATCAGCAAGGTAAGGATACCCTGTTGCAAGATAAGCAAAGCGATTGTCAGCAAGAAACGCATCAAATTACTTCCAAGTCGGCGAATCGTCTGAACGGATCTGTGGGGGTTGCTGACGCGGCTTCTGTTCGGGAGGTGTGAAGCGACGCATAGCTGGTTGCTGGCCGTAGTCCCCCTGGTTTTGGATATTCAGTCTTTCATCATCTTGGGGTGGCTGGTTTTCAGGACCGAATCCCTTCATAAAAGCGGCCTGAGCGCCACTGAACTGAGGGGCGCGGGGCGGAGGCTGGTTCGAAAAGGGTATTCCATAGGGATCCTGATACGGCGGAGGTTGTTGCTGTTGTCCGGGTGCATAGGACATTTGTCCGCTGTACTGTTGAGGCTGTGTCATCGGCTGAGCAGGATAAGGCGATTGCGGGAGCGGCTGTTGCTGAGCCGGAAATTGCTCAGGCGGTGCGCTTGGCATAGGCGTAGCCATGACCACCGGCGGAGAAACCACGACCGTGGTTACCGGTGCGGGTGGCTGAGATGGCTGTCCGGTAACAAGAGGCGTTACCACAACCGCTTCGGGAGTATGAACGGGTGCGGAATTGTCTGCAGGAGCTGTCTCTTGCAGTTCGGCAAGATCGGCAGAGAATACTTCGGAAAACTCCGCCATCTGAGCTTGTTTTTTCTTCTCTTTGATTCGAAAGGTCATATAAGATGCTATCGCAACGATCAGAGTGATCAGAGTCGAAATCAGTATAATCGTCGAAAGAATCGGAACGATATCCATTTATTTCTCCAAGGTCCTTGTAAGTGGTCGGTGAATGACAGTTGTATTTTGAGATGTTGGACCGCTGAGGCGGCCTTGACGTTCCATGTGTCCCCAACTCATTTCTGTTCCAATCAGTTCTTCGAAAGTTGCGAGCAATTTAGAAACGTCAACAAGTTGAATAAAAAACGCGCGATAGATTACAGCGTAAGGAACGAGCTTGATACTTTCTCGCTCAATTGCCACGGTGTGCATTGCGGCGATAGTGTCGAGAATTGTGAGTTGAACCCACCAGAAAACAATTAGTGGAGACATGCCGAATATAAACGCGACCAGAAGAAACAGGAGATTGGCGGCGACGTTCATCAACGGCCATAATACACTTTCAAATACCATCTGCCACATAACCAGCACAACTCGCCACCCGGCGATGGGATTGATGAGGTGGATCGCATTTTTGCGCATTGCCTGAAGAATGCCTCGAGTCCACCGATAACGCTGTTTTAAAAGTTGGAGGAGTTTCTCAGGAGCTTCTGTGTAGCTGATAGCGCCGGGTTCATAGTCGATTTTGTAACCTTTGGTTAGCACTTTCAGCGTCAAATCGCAGTCTTCAGCATAAGTGTCGTCATCCCAGCCTCCAACCTCCAAAATTACCGATCTTCTGAAGAATCCACAAGGGCCTGGAACGATATTGACAGCTTGTATCAACGCTTGTGCTCTGCGAACGAGATTCAGCCCTTCGATATACTCGAGCGCTTGGAGATTTGTCATCATATTGCGTCGATTGATAACCTTAACATTACCAGCCACAGAGCCGAGCTTTGGATCGCAGAAGTGGCGCATCCCGAGTTTTAACGTTTGCGGGTGCAGTTTGGAATCACCATCCACGCAGAGAATGACGTCTCCGGTTGCGACACTTGCGCCATAGTTAAGAGCATTTGATTTCCCCATGTTCTTCTGGGAAATGACTTTTACCAGTACGTTTCCATGCCATCCCTCATGTTTACGAGCAATTTCGAGGGTGTCATCTTTGGATCCGTCGTTAATGACGATCACCTCGAAATTATCGTAATCAAGTTCGAGCATAGAGAGGATTGAATCCTCGATGCCTTTTCCTTCGTTATAAGCCGGGACAAGTATGGAGGCTTTTAATTGCTGGTTGACTTCATCGAACTCCTCTTCCTTGCTTCGGTTGAGATGTAGAAAGGACATGTAGATTAGCGAGATGTAGCGAGCCACGAGGATGAATAGAAAGAAGAGCAATGAAACAATTGAGACATTGACCACAACAGTCGGAATAGAGACCTTCGAGTTCAACAGCACCAGATAGACGCCGATGGAAATCGATCCGAAAATAGTAATCAGAATTGCTATGATGAAACCATAACCCCACTCTTTAGCGCCACGCTTTTTCTGGGAAAGCCACGGAATTTTGGGAACTTGATAGTCTTCCGCTCTCCGCACTGACTTCGGTGGCGGAGGAGGAGGTAGAGTCGTATCTGCGATTCCAACGCCATCGGTGGCTAAGGCTGAGGCTAAGGTTGAGGTTGAGGCTGAGGCTAAGGCTGAGTCGGCAATAGCTCCAGCATTTGAATTCAATTCTGTCTTGGCTGATCCGAAACCATTGGAATGTGACGGGTCGTAACCAGCCCAGAAATCAAATTCACTGTCGTCTGAAAATTCGGATGACTCGACGGTTCTAATGTCATTATCAGGATTGATAACTTCCCTGCCATGATCAACGACCGAGGACCTCAATTTTCCTTCACTGAATCCGTTAGTTAAGTTCTGGTCGGGAGTTTCGGTGGCTGGATCACTTTCCGGGTTAGATCCATCCATCCATCCCCAAATTTCTTCAATCGATTTGGGTTGGTTGTTGACGGTTGGATCCTTAGTCGAATTAATTGGCAACCTATCGCTCCAAGGTTAAAGAAGCCGAAACACCGCGATACCAGTATCGCCCGTCTATGCGCGTCGTGGCAAGGTCGAGGAGTCCTGCTGAAAAATAGATTGCCGGAGCAATTCTCCACTGTACTTGAGCGCTGAAGTTGCGGAGAGCGTCACTTGTGCTGAGAACACGACCCACCCCACCGTGAATTTTGTATCCCCATTTATTGAAACTATTTTGCATCTGCGCAACCAAGCTGATCGTTTGATAGCTGTTGGGCGACCAGTATTGAATCGCTGTGCGTTTGGCGCTGATGTTTTCGTAGCGCGCTCCAATCTGAATGAGTTTGCTGAGCACTCGACGCCACTCGCCCCAGATGTCAGTTCTGGTGTTTCCATCGGATACCGCGATCAAGGCGATCTCGCCTTCTCCCAGCCACTTTGGTGAGTAGATGTATGATACAGAGGCGCCCAGTTTCTCAGACTTGAGCTTATCTGTCCAGGACATCAAGTTTTTAGTTGAAGCGAGGTCAAGGACAGCTTCTTGAGACGTGTAATAGGCTGTTCCAGTCATTCCGATGAGGTTGGGGAAATCTTTAAAATCGTGCTCGATTTCGAGTCTTAGTCCTTGACTCTTTTTAAGTGCAAAGGTGTAATATTTTATTTGACCAGAGGCTCGAGTGAGCGGATCGATGCGATAGTCGATCTGGCCGAAGAGAAACCACCCGGTCTCAGAAAATAGAGCCGACGATAAGGCGTCGTTTTGCTGAAAGTGAATCTTCCCGAAACCGCCTTGGGCTCGCATTCGTAGGGACAAATTCACCGAGAGAGAAGCACGTGTTTCCCGCATATAAAAGCGCTCACTGTCTTTGGCTTCCTGTATCGATCCTTGAACCCCTCTGACGAGAGTTCCTTTGAGTTCTTCGATCGATTTGCGAGCAGTAGCGTTGCTCGGATTGAGCGCCAGCACTCGGCCATACATATCATAAGCGGTATAGGGATCACCACGCCATTTGGCGATGTCTGCCATAGCCAATTGACATTCTACGGAGTTGGGGTTAATGCGCGTAGCGGTTTCATACTCTTGCGTGGCTCCGTCATAATCTCCCATCCACGATAGAATTTGGGCGAGCCTGAATCGGAAGTCGAAATTGCCGGGATTGTTATCAGCGAGTTCTCGCATGACAACCGAGGCTTCCTTCATCTTTCCCTGAGCGAGGTAGATATCGACGATCTTAAGTTTGAGTTCAGCGCTTTCTGGATTTTGCTGTAAGAGCATGTTGTATTGGTAGAGTGCGTCATCGTTGCGACCGAGGGCGGCAAGTTCATCGGCAAGTTTCCTGCGCAGTGTACTGTTTTCCGGTTGTTCGGCTACATCGTGTTGAAGACTGTCGAGCCCTGCTGAACGGTAGGCTTTTGAACGAGTTTTTATGTCCTCAAGGAAAGATTTCAATTGTGAATCGTCTGGATTGTCGGCAAGGAGGATATTCACCTGCTGTTCGGCGTCCCAATAGCGTTTGGCGTCGTAGTAAAGGCCTGCCAGGCGACGGCGAGCCTTAGAGTCTTTGGGATTTTTCGCAACCTGATTTTCGAGTCTTCTAAGCAGTGGAGTCAAATCGCGATTGATCCATTCCAATCCAATAATAGCTCTTTCGTTGTCCGGTTCAATTGCGAGCACTGCTTTGTACTGTTCTTGAGCCTCGTCGTACCGGCCCTCACGCCGCAGGGCGTCTGCGTAGCCGATACGAGGTCGAATTTGAGTCGGGTGAACGATCAATTCGCGGCGAAATATATTTTCAGCCTCTTCGATGTTTACGTCGTTCATAATCAGGCATTCGGCGAGGGCAAGCGACGCCTCGACATTGTCTGGTTGAGCGATGCTTATCACTCGGAATTCAGCGGAGGCTTCTCCAGATCGATCATTCCACATCAAAACCTTGGCGCGCTCCATCCTGATGTCATAGTTTGATGGATAAATTTTCATAAAACGGTCGTAGATCTGGAGGGCTGAGTCGAGACTGGGGACCGAGACGTAATATCTTGCCAAAGCAAGTAGCAATGTCGTATCACGAGGAGCGGTGGACAGCTTATTTCTATATTCTTTGATTTGTTTTGCGTAACGTTCGTGTTTCTTTTTCTCAATTTCTTGCGAAAGTTTGATCGCATCTTGATCGTCGGGAACCTTGGCAATGCGCCGGTCAACAAGCGAATCTGCTTCCCACTCGCGATTATGATCGAGATAATATTTGGCGAGATCAAGAGCGACTTTGGAGTCTGGTTCTTTGGCAAGCGCTTCGACCATTCTTCGTTCTCGATAACCGGGAGCGTCGATAATTTTGCTGACTTTGGCTTTTAGTTCGCGGTTATTTGGGGCATTACGCGACGCGCGCTGGTAGTGATTAAGCGCTTCATCTTCATTTCCCTGCCAGAAGTAGAGGTCACCGAGGAGGGAATTGGCTTCGACATTATCTGGTGACAGGTTCACCGCCGCAATGGCATGGCGTTGGGATTCTTGGGATTGTTTTGCCCATGAGTACCTCTTAGCGAGACTTAACTGGGCGTCGAAATCACTTGGTTTAAGTTCGAGATATTTCCGCAACATTTCTCTGGAGCCCTTTTCATCGCCTCTGCCGGAGAGAAATTTTGAGTATTCGAGGTATGTCGAAGCGGTTGCCGTTCCTGCTTTAATTTTAGCTTTATAATCCTGATCCTGAGCTTCTTCGACATTCAACCGATAATCATCTTCGATAGCAAAGAAAGATTTATATTGGGCATTTGTCGGATCGAGCTTCCTAAGAATTGCAATGTGTTGAATGGCCTCCTGCCGCTTGTTCAACTTGATAAGGAGTCCTATCAAGCGCGCTCGAGCCGATGCGTCACCAGGTTCCTTTTTGAGGTAATCATCGTAAGTGGTGAGGGCTTCCATGGTCACTCCGCTCTCTTCGAGCGCAATGGCTCGAGTAAGCAAATCTCGTGACTTACTTTGGGCATGTGCGAGTCCGACAGTCAGTGTCAAGATAAGGATTATCGCAATACTAAAAGGGGCTGTTGCCCAAACAGCAAAGGTGGGTAGCCCGCACAGCTTTGCTGGGCGGGAGCTACTTGAATCGCACCCGCCGAGCACAGCTCGCCGGGCTACACGCTCCAATTTTGCTTGATCTGACATTTCGGCAACAAGCTCAATAAGTCGGTATTGCTGATAGTACTGCCGACATTTGTCGGCGGTACTTAAGTGAAAAAATCTCACTTATGCTACCGTTTTCAGGAAGTTACGCGGTACGTCAGTAACTTCAGTGATCAGGTCAGTCACGTTGTCGGCGTCTTCGGGATAAATGCCAATCGCGGTAAGTAAGTTAATGTGTTTATCAACCTGGATGTTCAACTTTTCGAGAAGTCCAGTCTTCAATTCACCAGCGACTCTTCGTGCGAAAGCTTGAGCGCCCTTTCGATCAGAATCTTCGAGTAAGACAACCACTTTATCCATATGCCTTGAGGTGCTGTCGGAAACACCTCGCAGACACGATGTAATAATTTGAGCGACCTTAAGGACCAATTCGAGCCCTTGCGGAAGATTGGGAGTTTTGGGTAATTCTCCAGTGTAAACGATTTTGAAGGAAACCAGCGCACACCGGGTTTTGCTCTGATTTGATTTCCATATCTGGCGGTGTACTAATTCACGAAATGCCGCCGGGGGTAATAACGTCGTTCCGGTGTTGCTCTCACGTCTGGCGTTTGCAACATCTTCATCCATCAAATCTTCGGGCAAATCATCTGAGGCGGAGGAGCGGTTTCTTCTGGCGGCAAGGTCTTCGAAAGTTCCAAACGCGCGGAGAGATTTTTCGAGCGCCCTGACGATGTCATTTGGGACAAAAGGTTTGAAAAAGAGAGCGTCGGCTCCTGCGAGTTTTGCCTGCTGGTAAGTGAAACGCAAATTTCGTTCTTCGCTGAATAAGAAAATAGGCATCTTAGGGTAAGATTCGCGCAACATTTTCAGGGCTCTCTGCCAATGTATCCCGGATCGAGAAATGTTAAGAAAAAAGATGTCGCAGTCAAGCCCAACCATCTGCATAGCCAGATCATCGACTTTCTCGAACGGATAGACCTGACTTCCCTTTGAGAACGTTTCTTCGAGTTGCATCTGGCTGTCGTCATCTCCATCCAGAACGCCGACATGAATCGGAATATCGTTTATGGATAAGTTAGCGGTGGGAGCAGTAGTGGCGACGGAATCGGATTGGATGTCTTGAAGCAATCCTCCGCCGTATTCCAGCTTAATTCTGAAAGTCATCGGGGGCGTAAACTTATCTACAAGCTTGTTGATCGAAAAAAAGCGTTGCATACCTTGACGGGTATCCACACGAGATAAAGCGAAAGAACCGACCGCGGCGTCTTCGATCAACTGGGTGATTCGCTGGGCAGTCGGACTGTTCGGTTCTCCGGTCGTTACAAGCGTCGTGACGCCGAGCGCCTCAAGTGAGTTCATGAGCGAGTAGATATAGTTGACCAGATGTGGTTCCCGCGCCATTGTTAAAAGCGGCAACAAAGTATCGAAGGCCAGTCGGGAGCAATTATAATGCTGAATGTACTGCTCAAACTCTCCCAGAAGTTGAACTATAGTTCCGTAGTGGAAGCGGCCGCTCAATATCTCCTTGGGATATTCCATAAGGACGAGTCTGTTTGCAATAAGGTGGGCTTCAAGCGGTATTCCGATGGTCTCGGCCTTTAGAATAACGTTCTCGATTCGGTCACTCGAAATGAGAATGCCGTTTTCACCGTTTTCAATGCCAGCGAGAAGGAATTGAAGGACGGCGGTGGTTCGTCCTGATTGTGACGGTCCATGAAGCAGGTAGGAACGCTTGGAGTAGATTCCGCCGGTGGCGGCGTCAAGAAAATCGAGTCCAGAGCTAATTCGTGAGTATAGCATTTTTGTGTCCTTGGGTCCGGGGTTCGTTGGTGAATGTTACGTGGGGTAATTTAAGCGCCAGCGTTGGTAGCCCGGTGAAATCATCGTTTAGTCTGCGTTTTAATTTTGTTTTTTTGAAAAATGTGAAAAAATATTAACAAATTATATACGCGTTAATGTCAAGGCAATGATGATGGGTGCCGGTAGCGCAGCGATTTATCGCGCCTATCGTTCCAATCTCAACATTTAGCGCGATAAATCGCGGCGCTACCGACCTTTATTCTGTTCGAGAAAACGAGAACGTGTGTCGCAGGGTGTCCTCACCCTGCGACACACGTTCTCGTATTATCGGACAGGCTCGAATACCGGTACCCGCGCATGTCTTGAATATACAATATATTAACTGAATACCGGCATTCGCCGGTATGAGAGGCGTGGCTTACCCCTAATCTCTCAACCAAGTCCCACAAAAAAATGACTTAATTATTTTTTAAGGAAGGCATCAGGATCGACGCCTCTCTTCTTGATTACCTTGGATTAAACCTGATGATTCATTATATTTGTCGGTATGGAACAGAACCGAAAGTTAAATATTGCCTCAAGCCCTTCCAGCCAGTTACTCGCCGTTGAATTTCTGGGGGGCGTCAAGCTAAGAAGAGGTCGTCGAACCTTAAGCGGTTTTACTACCCAAAAAGTTATTGGATTATTGTGTTATCTGCTTGACAACGGTGTAGATCCGGTTTCGCGAGAGAAGCTTATCACTATGTTCTGGGGAGAATCACCGGAAGATCAGGCACGCTATAATCTACGCTATGCACTTTGGAATATTCGGAAGATATTCAAAGAGACCGAAGACGATCTCGATCTTCTTATCACCAATCGATCGACCTGCTAGCTAAATCCAGCAATATCAATTCATCTTGACAGCCGTGAGTTTGAGCGGCTCATGTCAACCCATATCCCCGCTGATCGCATTGTCGATCAAATGCAAGCACTCGATTTATTCAAGGGAGCTTTCTTAGACGGTTTTGCTTTGCGAAACCTGCCGGAGTGGGAGGATTGGTTATATCACCGTCGTGAAGCGCTTCACCACTCTTTCTTGACGGCTTCTGAAGAAGTCGGCGAGTATTGCCTAAGAACAAGTCAGGCGGCGATGGCGTCGAACATTTATCTTCGAGCCTTATCATTTGCTCCCGATTATGAACGGGCGCACGAAGGGTTGATTCGAGCTTATGCGGATATGGGGAGGGTCTCGACGGCAATCAGACAATACAATGTATATTCGCAACTGATGAAGCGCGAATTTAACGCTCCACCCGCGCCCCAGATGGTTCGATTAATTGATTCTCTCCAAAGCGGTACTTATATACCTACACCTCCTGCCCAACTCGAAGAACATCTGACTCCGGTAACTATTGACTCGAGTCTTTTCATTGAGGCTCAATCTGGTCAGGAATTGCCTCCCTCCAGCCAAAAACCTGAGGACCTTCTCGTTGCGCCAACGAACAAATCTGATCTTCCTTTCATCGGTCGCCGTGAGGAGCTTCGCGATCTGAAGAGCCTGATTACCGAAGTCCAATCAGGGCAAGGGCTTGTGTTGATCATTTCTGGTGAAATGGGTATTGGTAAAACCCGTTTATTCAGCGAATTTGTTCGTTCGCTACCGGAAGAATTTATTTTGGGGATTGGGGAATCACGCGAGATCGAATCGACACGTCCCTTGGAAGACCTGATGCAGGTGCTCGAATCTATCGGCCGCGACTCGAGATTGACCGATTCCGCACGCGCTGAACTACAAAAACTATTTGAACTTCAAGAAAAGGTGATCCAGCAACTGGATGGATCTACCGAACCTCACCTTCTTGAAGGCATTCGCCATTGGATTGTCTCACTCGCCAAGCAACAACCGATTCTGATAGCGCTTGATGATATGCACTGGGCAGGCGAAGCTTTGCACAAAGTTTTTTCGACTCTGGCGCAAGAGGTGAAACGGCTCCCGATCCTGTTGATAGGAATTTTCCGGACTTTCGAAGAGAACTCTGAGGACACCATTGCCTCAGCGCTAATCTCTATTGCTCGTACAGGAAGACTGCGTAGAATTGAACTTGGAAGCCTTTCCTATGATGATATTATCGAAATTTTCCGAAAAAATGCTCCAGAGGTAATCGATAAATTATCCAGCGTGGAGGTCGAGCGAATCTATAACTACTCCTCTGGAATTCCACTTTACGCTATCGAATTATCCAATTCTCTGCTTGCCGGCCAAACTGAATTCATTCGCAGTCCAGCGCTGATCGATCAACCTGATTTCACACCGACCGCCGAGCGGAAGCTTGTTCCCCCGTTATTACTGAAAATATCCAATTTTCGGCTTTCGCAACTCCCCGCTGATTATGTTAGGACCCTCAAAGCTGGGTCATTGATTTTAGGTGATTTCAGCATTGAACTGGCGCAACAAATTGTTCCACTGGAAAGAGACGCCTTAGAAGATATGATGGTCGATCTTGAAGATAGAAACCTTCTTCACAATCTTGATCGTGGCGGGCGGTTGTCGTTCGGTTTTAATCATCAAATGATCAAACTCGCCATTGCTGAAACAATTCCCACGTTGGAACGTCAACGCATGTTCAGGGATATCGTTAAGGCAATTGAGGCCGCCCGGGAGCCTATCAGCAACGATGCTCGAGCCTATTACCTTTACAATTCTGGTAATAAAGCCGACGCCATACCGTCCTTATTGATTTCGGCACGGTTCTGGTTTGGATATGGAGATCGGAATACCGGATTAAGATATTCAAAGGTAGCCTACGAAACAGCGTTTGAGCGACTTACCGACGATCCAGATAAAATGCTTGAGGTAATTGTCGAGCACAGCGATCATCTGATTCAAGTTGGAGCTATCAAACCGGCGATCGATGTATTGACAAATGCGCTCGAAAAAATTTCTGGAAATTCCGATCAGAAAAATGGCGGACAACTGTCAGCGGAACCGAAGTTTGTCGGGAAGTCGTCTGCAGTGCCGAATTTGTTGAATCGTCGAGCAGAGCTGACCCAAATGCTTCGCCGTGAGGTTCCACCACCGCCAGCCAGTCGGCAACATTTAGCCGTAATTACTGCCAAAAGGGCTTTAGCAGGCGTGAAACTTCTACAAGGAGATTTCGAGGGAGCGGCGAAATTAATCGGCGAAGTCGAAGAATCACTCGAGAATTTACCCGATTCTGAAGAAACCCTTCGCGCTACCGGTTTGTTGTTTCTGGTAAAAGCCAAGCTGTTGCTTAAAAAGGAAGAATCCAGTCGTGCAATTCCATTATTAGAGTCTGCAAGCGAGCTGTTGCGAAGTCACGGTACTCGTCTTGAGCTCGCTGAAACATATCGATTGACTGCTCGCGCACATCGCTTAGAAAAAGATTTAAACAAAGCTTCAGACGCTCTGGCAAATTGCTACATTATGTGTCAAGGTGAAGATAGCCCCGAAGACTGGATCAACTTGCACCATGAGTTGGGCTTGTTGATGTTCGAGCAGGATGATTTTGAAGAAGCCGAGAGCCATTTTAATCAGGCAATCGATATTTGTCGAAATAATAACAACGTGTCGATCAATCAACCAAACCTTCTACACGACTACGCCAAAATCCTTACTAACCGCGGCGACAAAGAACGCGCAAAACAGATTTCCAAACAGGCGGAAGAAACCTCAAAACACTTGACAGAATGGAACGCAACATTAAACATTATCCAACAAATATAAGTCCGCTGATAAGACTCGCGCGAGGCCAAGCAAGCGCCACCATCCGCTCCACTAGACGGCCTACAAGGGTATTCTTATGGCTAAACTCAGTTGTTGCCATCTTATCGGTAGCATTTACGGCACAGCTTGGGCTGGCCCAAGGCATTATTATCAACGAATATATGACGGGCAATCGGTCAGCCATAGCGGATGAAGATGGCAAGTATCCCGACTGGTTTGAGCTGTATAATAACTCATTCGATGCTCTGTCGATGAATGGGTGGACGATCGACGACCATCCTTCGGATACTATCCAATGGGCAATCCCTCCCATTCGATTGGAGGCGTTCCAGCGATTGCTCTTTTTTGCGTCAGCAAAGAACAAAGGACAACTTGCGCCTTTCAATGAGACAGTTGTCCGACCAGGAGATCCTTGCCGCTACATGGTGCCGGTTGCTGAGCCTGAACTTGGCTGGTTTTGGCCTGATATCGACGATTCAGGCTGGCAGAGAGGGCGTTTCAGCCTTGGATACGGAGACGGCGATGATACAACCATTGTGCCTGCGACTACATCACTTTACATCAGGACGGACTTTCAGGTCGATAATGTTGCCGACTTGAGATATGCTCTCCTCCATGTTGACTACGACGACGGATTTGTCGCCTATGTCAATGGCGCTGAGATCGCTCGTGCCAATGTAGATGGTTTGCCCCCGTCGTTTGATTCAACGTCTATCGACGAACATGAAGCTCAGATGTATCAAGGCGGGAAGCCGGAGATGTTCTTCGTCCCGAACATTGCCCAGTTTGTACGAAACGGACGAAATGTGCTTTCGATTCAAGTTCATAATAACGATCCGGCCTCGAACGATCTCTCATTAACTCCGTTTTTGACACTCGGACTGAATATCGCACCAGCAAATCCGCGAGGTGTTCCCGACGTCATAAGCGGTTTTCTTCTCCAGATGCACACCGATTTCAAGCTTGCGTCGAACAATGATACCTTGGTCCTACGAAATAGCGCTGGTACAATTATCGATATGATCTTCATCGATGAAATGCCCGCCGACATGTCGCGCGGACGAGCCCCCGACGGCTCGTCGAATTGGCGCATTTTTCAGCATCCTACTCCGGGAGCTCCAAATCCCCTCACCGGTGGGACAATCGCCACCCCTCGACCAAGCATCAGCCCTCCCGCTGGTTTTTATAGCGTACCTGTTACCGTAACTCTTACCAATGATTCTGCGCAAGCGCAGATGTTTTACACTCTTGACGGATCACCACCATCGGATACATCGACTCTCTATACTGGTGCATTTCGGCTCGATACTTCCGCTGTGGTTCGAGCAATAGGGATAATTCCGGGCGAACTGCCCGGCAATGAGAGAACCAGCAGTTTTATTGTTGGGACTCGCCCTACCTTGCCGGTCGTGTCACTCTCTATGAACCCGGACGATCTCTGGAATCCCGAAACGGGCATCTACGTTCTTGGACCGACATACGATCCTGAACCGCCCTATCGGGGAGCCAATTTTTGGCAAAACTGGGAACGCCCTGTTCATGTTGAGATGTTCGAAACCGATGGATCAGAGGCTGTCGAACTCGATGCTGGGGTTAAAATCCATGGCGGCTGGACCAGATCATTTCCTCAGAAGTCAATGCGGGTGATGGCGCGGGCAAAATATGGTGTGGGCAATATCGCCTATAAAATCTTTCCAGACCGTGACATTACTCAGTTTGAATCCGTTATTCTTAGGAATGGCGGTTCTGACTGGGATCACACGATATTCAGAGATGGTTTGTTGACGGGACTCATGAAGGACGACTATCCTTGGATTTCGGCATATCGACCCTCTATCCTTTATCTGAATGGAGCGTATTGGGGCATATTAAATATGCGCGAGCAGATGAACGAACAGTATGTCGCCGCACGCTTCAATAATATCAATTCTACCGAGGTGGATGCATTCGAGATTTGGGGTGAAAAAGTCAATGGCGAGTGGAATGCCTACACTGAATTAACTGACTTTTTTAACAATCGTGATCTTTCCGACCCGGCTAATTATCGGTTAGCTGAGGATATGATCGACGTCGATGAGTTCGTCAAGTACAACGCTGTGAACATTTACGTCGATAATGGTGACTGGCCCGGGAACAACAACCGTTTCTTCCGCGTCCGACTGCCGGGCGAGAAGTGGCATTGGTTCCTGCTGGACCTTGATTTCGGCTTTGGGTTACACGGTGACAGCACTTGGCAACACAACAGCCTTGCTGATGCGCTTGTGGCTGACGGACCAGCTTGGCCCAATCCCCCTTATGCCACACTTTTTTTACGGAAGATGTGCCAAAGTCCCGTCTTCAGGGCAAAGTTCATCAATGGCATGGCTGACTTGATGAATAATCAATTCCATCCCGACAATGTTTTGCGCCAGATGAATGAGAAGAAATCAGCCCTCGCCCCCGAGATCGAAAAGCATTTGCTCCGGTGGAATAGAAATCTCGCCGAATGGGAGAGAAAAGTCGCCGAAATTCCTCCGTTTGCCCGGAACCGCCCGGCATTCATGCGACAATTCGTCGAACAACAATTCGGTCTGCCTGGACACGCGACTCTCAGCTTGAATTGCAATCCCCCGGCTGGAGGGGATGTCAAGATCAACGAGAATGAAATCCCGCCGACCGGGTGGAGCGGGATCTATTTCCGCACTGTACCGTTGACTATCGAGGCAATCCCTCAACCGGGATACCGGTTTGTCGGTTGGACGGGGGGATCGGTTTCTACAAATCCAAGATTGACGATAGCTCTTGACAATGACCGTTCCATTACCGCGTTGTTTTCTCTTGCACCCGGGATCGTTGGGTTACCAGTTATCAACGAGATCAACTACAACAGCATCGATAGTTTTGATACCGGTGATTGGGTAGAACTTTACGCTTTTAATGGCGAAGTTGACCTGTCTGACTGGACAATATCTGATGAAGATTCAGCCCATAGCTATCTTTTCCCCATCGGAACGATCATTCCTCCCGGCGAATACCTGATTGTTGTCGAAGATACTGCGAAGTTCGACAGTCTGTTTCCCGGAGTCACTAACGTAGTTGGTCCTTTGGGATTTGGGTTCGGAAAGGGAGGAGATCAAGTGAGGGTGTTTAGTCCGCGCGGGGAGCTGATCGATTCGGTGGCGTTTGACGACACTCCTCCGTGGCCGTTAGAGGCCGATGGACTTGGATCGACTCTCGAACTGCGAGATCCTGCGCTTCCGAATGAGGACTCAACAAGTTGGCGTGCATCGCTCTTTCTGCATGGGTCTCCGATGGCGAGTAACCAGTATAACCCGCCTGGACTTTTTCAGCTATTATCGCCATCTGATGGAATGACGGTAAGGACCGACTCGGTATTGGTCTCCTGGAGCACATCGGCTGATAACGATCCGGAGGATACGGTTCGTTATACAGTGGAGTGGTCTGTTCAGGAAGATTTCAGTCTCATATTTAGTGCGACAACTCTTGACACTTCGTACATAATTGCTGAGAATCCCGTGCTCACCATGAGCTTTGCGCGAGGGACCGCCGGGCTTCCTGACCGGTCGAAGATATATTGGCGGGTGCGAGCATCTGATACCCAGGACTTTATCCGAGTAGCCACACCGGGGGACAGTGGCTGGTCGTTCATTGTAGTACTTACCCAGATACCAACTGAATTTAAACTACAGCCGATCTTTCCGAATCCGTTCAACAATCGGGTCTGGGTAACGGTTGACGTTCCTGTAGCAGGTGAAGTTGAAGTGGCTTTTTACAATCTTCTGGGGAATGAAATCACCTCAACAAAGGAAATCATGCAACCGGGCAGTCATCGGTTCTTATTCCCGCCATTGGGGCAGAGCAACCTTGCCAGCGGAATATACTGGGTTCAGGCAAGGTATGGTGGCAAGTCCAAGATCGCCAAAATGATTTTGGTCAGGTAATGGCAGGTTTTGCCACAGATAGACTTGGAGGGCGGGTTTAAACCCGCCCTCCAAGAGTAGTAAAAATTAGGAAATTCTTTGAATATCTCCGGTCAAGTTTGGAATAACGTCGTACAGATTAACCTGAATGGCAGGTTTGACGCCGCCACAGCTCCCGCTGTGGAACAATATATACACGACTGTGTAGGGCGCGGGCTGTTCAATGTCGTCCTCAATATGGTGGGCGTTCAGTACATTGCCTCTGCTGGACTTCGTGTAGTCTTGGCGATGACCAAAGAGCTTCGTTTGACTCATCATGGCGATCTTCGAGTAGCCGCTCTGCCTGATTCCGTCGCCAAGGTTTTCGAACTATCAGGACTTCTTTCAGTCATCCGCACCTTTGATGACGTTCCGACAGCAACCCAAAGCTTTTTCGGTTAGGAGTCATCCCATTGCGGGAAGTTGTAACTCTGCCCGCTGAGAGGCGCATCTTAGGTGAGATAGCTGATCTAATCAATCGGTTTGCCGACGTCGGTCCATTGAGTGGCGCTGAACTTAATGACGTTCATGTTGCAGTCGCGGAGGCTTGCACCAATGCCATAACTCATGGATTGCATGAAGACCGGACAAGAAGTTTCGAGTTAACCGTCGAAAACTCGTCCAAATCGCTGATTGTCACTCTGCGAGAAGACGGTACGCCTTTTGATCCATCTTTAGTAACTCCCTGTGATTTAACGAGTAATCTTGAGGATCGTGAAATTGGGGGCTTGGGAATCTATCTAATCCGACGGTTAATGGATAGTGTCGAATACTCAACCGAATCGGATGGAATGAAAGTACTCAAGATGATCAAACGATCAGGTAAAGTATCCTGATGTGCGGTAGATTTTCACTCGCCGACCCGAAAGCGATAATGAGTCTCATGCGTGATCTCGCGATTAACATTCCGATTGTCGAACGTTTCAATATTGCTCCGACACAAATGGTTCCCGTGGTTCTGAATGACGGTAAGAGAGAGCTGTCTTTGGCTCGATGGGGGCTGATACCATCTTGGGCAAAGGACGTCACGATCGGACAAAAGCTATTCAATGCCCGCGCCGAGACTTTGGCTGAAAAACCATCGTTCAAGAATTCATTGAAGCGTCGGCGGTGCCTGATCTTTGCGGATGGATTTTACGAATGGACTTCAATGCCCGGGAAGGCGAAAAAGATCCCGATAAGAGTCACTTTGAAGGATAGTTTGCCATTTGTTTTTGCGGGACTTTGGGATGTCTGGAATGATCCTGCCGGCGGGGAATTGATCTCGACGACCATCATCACGACAACGCCGAATGAATTGATGGCGAAATTTCATCATCGCATGCCGGTTATCCTGCCGAAAGAACAAATCGACGACTGGCTTGATCCGACCGAAGTCGCGCCAGAAAATTTACTGCCCATGCTGAAACAATATCCTGCGGCTAAAATGTTGGCCAGACCGGTATCGTCAGCCGTCAATTCCGCTTACATCGACGATGACTCGTGCCTTGCTCCCTATGCCGATATAATGCCCTTGAATTTGTTTTCCGATAAAATCGAAAGCGCGTGTACCCCGCACAGCTTTGCTGGGCGGGATTGAAAAGGGGCTATTCAAGTAAAATCGAAAGTGCGTGTAGCCCCGCACAGCTTTGCTGGGCGGGATTGAAAAGGGGCTATTCAACTAAAATCGAAAGTGCGTGTAGCCCGGCACAGCTTTGCTGGGCGGGATTGAAAAGGGGCTATTCAAGTAAAATCGAAAGTGCGTGTAGCCCGCACAGCTTTGCTGGGCGGGATTGAAGAACCGCTTTTCAACCCGTTCCCCAAGAATTCAAAAATACACCTCTTAATTATAACTCATCGTACGTTTTGGAGTCTTCATGAGCATGGTTACCCCCCGCAACAGACTTGGTATTCTTGTAGCCGGGGGCCCTTCACCGGGCATCAACAGTGTTATCAGCGCCGCGACGATACGAAGTCTTGTCTCCGGGGTTGAAGTAGTTGGCATTCTCGACGGATTCAAGTGGATCATGCGCGGCGATATAAGTCATGTGCGCGAACTGACTATCGATCTTGTGAGCCGTATTCATTTTACCGGCGGCTCATTTATCGGTATTGCCCGTGACAATCCTACCAAGGACCCCAAACTGCTTGAGCAGGCAGTCGGGAGCCTGCTTAGGCTTAATATCGACAAATTAGTTACAATCGGAGGCGACGACACCGCATATACGGCAATGCGAGTCGAACAGATGGCTCAAGGGCGCATTCATGTCGTTCACGTACCAAAAACGATCGACAACGACTTGGATCTTCCAGCAGGAATTTCAACATTTGGCTTCCAGACCGCCCGCCACTACGGTTTCGAGATTGTGAGAAATCTCATGGTTGACGCCAGAACAACATCACGTTGGTTTTTCATCGTGATGATGGGACGCAAAGCAGGACATCTGGCGTTGAATGTCTCTAAGGCGGCCGGAAACACGCTCACGCTAATACCTGAGGAATTCCCCGAAAGTTCACCGTTGACTTTGAAGCGTTTGGTTAATATCATTACCGGGTCGATCATAAAACGGCTTGCTTATGGCGATCCCGATGGAGTAGCGATTCTTGCAGAGGGCTTGTTGGATAAGATGCCCGCTAAAGACCTCGAGACGCTGGGGCAGTTGGAACATGACGCTCACGACAATGTTCGTTTTGACGAGATAGACTTCGGCCTTGCAATTAAGCGGGAGGTTCAAAAACGATTGAGTGGGCTGGGGATAAAATCAACTCTGGTGGCGAAGAATGTCGGCTATGAGTTACGTTGTTGTGATCCTATAGCTTACGACATCGAATATACCCGTGACCTTGGCTATCATGCGGCAACTCATTTGTTGGAAGGCGGGAATGCCGTAATGGCTTCGGTGCAGAACGGGAAATTCATACCGATCCCATTTCCGGAGATGATCGATCCGATGACTGGGCGAGCGCGTATCCGTTTGGTTGATGTCAAGTCAGATCCTTTCAATGTATTACAGAATTTTATGATTCGTCTTACCAAGGAAGATTTCGAGGATCTCTCTGAACTGTCGAAGTATGCAGTCGTTGCAGGTTTGTCGGTAGAGGAATTTCGCAATCAGTTTCAGGATGCGGTCTATTAATATACTATGCTTTCTCAAGCATCGCGTAGGGCGGGATTCCAATCCCGCCGTTATGGGAGGTCGATTTGGAAATCGACCCTACACTTATGCCATCGGGAAGTGGGCTCGGTAAACCGGCCCCTACGCGGGTACCATCGGATGTCCATTATAAATTCAGCGCCCTCACCATCACAATAAACGAGCCTCTCAGTGCAACTTAAAACTAATCGAAGCAAACTCATCATGCAGTCTGTGCTTGGGGAAATTTCAGATCCCCCGGCGAATCTCGACAGACCCTATCGAATCTCAGCCGATGGTCAGCTTGCAATAGCTCCCGGAACCGGCGGGATCAGCTACAACGTCCGGATCGGCGATTCGGCGATTGACTGGTGGTGCGACCATGTCGAACCGGCAGTCTCAATAAAAAGCTCTGTCAAGCCGGAAACTTCCCCAGCCAATGCCGGGCTCCAAATCCTCTCCTGCGTCGGAAATAGAGCTAAGGTCGTTTCCGGAGACGCAAAAGGCGAGTGGGGGCGAGTAACAGGCACTCATGGCGGAATCGAGCATGTCATTGTTGACTATACGCTTGAGCAAATGGAGAGAATGGTCATTGGCGATAAAATTCAAGTGAGGTCTTATGGCCAGGGCTTGGCGCTGATCGATTTTCCTGATGTCAAGGTTATGAATCTCGATCCGGACTTATTCGAAGTAATGGGGATTATTGGAAATACAAAGACAGGACGCCTGAAAATCTCAGTGACTCACACCGTGCCAGCGGCGACAATGGGGTCAGGGCTGGGCAAGGTTCATACCTACGCGGGTGATTATGATATTCAAATGTTCGATCCTGAGACCGTTGAAAAATACAAACTTGACACTCTGCGTTTTGGTGATATTGTGGCAATTATAGACGCAGATCATTCTTATGGAAGAACTTACCGCCAGAAGTCTGTATCGATAGGCGTTATAGTCCACAGCCGAAGTATCGTCGCCGGTCACGGGCCGGGAGTGACGACACTTTTTACTTCCAAGATGGGGCTCATCGATCCGGTAATTGAAAAGAACGCAAATCTGAAATTTTACTTCGATAAGCTCGGATAGAGGTCGGAACTGAAATCAACCTGTTTGCGTTTACTTGACAGCTTAGATCGAGTCTGTAGAAAAAGTCCATGCGAGGCCAAGCGGACGCCCTCGTCCGCTCTCACCAAAAGCACAAACAGACGGCGCACGGGGGCGTACGCCTGGCCGAAACTAGAAGTTTTCAGACCTTTTCAACATGGTCAAGATGACGGGATTAATCACTCGAATACGCCACTAACGGATAAAATCAGCCGTATTCTGTGACGAATCTTATTGACACTCTTCGGTTGTTGCAGTATCTTGAGTATTATGGGGAAGTGCGGAAGGAAACCGGATTGCGGTTTCGTGGTATCGCCAATAGAATAATTAGAGCGTGAAATGACAAAGAAAATTCTCATCGGAATTGTCCTGCTGTCACTATTTAGTTCGACAGCCAGGGCACAGCTTGTTTTTGAACCCCAACTTGCGCGTGACATAGCCTTCCCCGATACGCCCGTTGGACAGTCGAGTGAAATCGCTTACACCGCTACAAGTCGTGGGAACGGGCCTTGGAACGTCCGTCTCAATACCAACAACCAACGTTTTTTAATGGTGCCTAATCAATTCGTGGTGCAGAACGGGCAAGCTGTTCGATTTGTACTGCGATTCTCGCCCAACGCGATGCGAGTCGAGAATGGCCTATTGAGCGGCAGTTACGACAACGGCGAAGCAATATCTCGCGTCAGTTGCAATCTTACAGGCAGAGGTGTTCAGGGAGGTCCAAGAATAGTCGTCGATCCGGATACTCTCGATCCATACATCTATACCGACGAGTTAGGTACGATCTGGCAATCAACGGAAATCACTGCCTCCGTCAGTAACACCGGTAACGCTGACTTAAATATCCAGAGCATCACGGATCCGGTCAACTGGCTTGTATGCGACCACAATGCCTTTGTCATTCGGCCCGGGCAATCAGTAGATGTAGTATTCTCTATCCCCGACCAACAATGGGAAGCGCTCGCCCCGGACTTCTACGAAACGACCGTCACAATTAACTCAAATGGTGCAAATCAACAGCGATTGACCATTCCGGTATTTTTCGACAGGGGTTTTATTCCACATTATCTGGTAGTGTTAGGGGATCAGGAGCCCGCCGCTAATCACGCAATTATGGTCGATGTGGCAACGATTGAGGAAGAAGAATTGGTTCAGTGGGACGAGGTAGGAGTTTTAACACCACGGGGTGATCTTGCCGGTTCTGGCTGTTTTGATGTTGAGTGGCCTATCAGCTTCCTTGCCTGGATTGATGACCCCGATGCTGGATTTGCCGGGTTCAGACAAGGTGAAGCGTTCGATTTTCGGATATGGGACGCATCGGCCGAAAGGGAATACACTGCTGAGCCTCAATTCGTTCAAGGACCAAATCGTTTTGCCGCAGATGGTCTCTCGGAAGTAACACTTGCCTCCAGCCCAGAGATGGTCGATCAAGTTATCCCACTCAGACAAGGTTGGAATTATATGTCGTTTCGCATCACCCCGGAAGACAGATACTGGGCTGGCGATCCCGGTCCGGAAATTGTTCCAATATTCGAAACGGTGCAGGACAACCTCAATATCGTAAAAAACGAACGCGGACAATTCTATATTCCCTCCCGCGGCTTCAATGGCATTCCCTACATTCAACTCGATCGAGGCTTGCAAGTTCGTATGGGGCAGGCTGACACGCTGATAATCCGGGGCGTTCCAATTCCTCAAGACGAAGCCATAACTCTGACAAGTGGATGGAATTTGGTGGCATACTACCCAAACGAGACGTTGACGATGGCATCGGCTTTCGCTGACCTTACCGGGCGAAATCTGCTTGCCATTGCCAAAGACGCTTTTGGCAGGTTCTATCTGCCGGGGATCAATTTCGGCGGTAATAACCCAATCCCTCCAAATAGCGCTTTGTTGATAAGTGTTCGAGAGAATTGCACCTTTCATTACCCTGCACATCAAATTGCCTTCCTCAATAAGCCGGCGTTCACCGACGATGACTCAACTATTCACTTCCGCCAGCCTGATCCGACGGACGGCAATATGTCGGTTTTGATCACTCAGCTCGATGGAATCGTTATACGAAGGGGCGCCGAGCTTGCCTGTTTAACGCCTTCGGGGCGGATTGCCGGAGCTGTTCGTCTGAATGGCGCCGCCCCATGGGGAATGGCGGTGTGGGGCGACGACGCCTTTACTGAGAATGTGATTGAGGGATTTCGCGATGGCGAGCCACTCCGTTTTTCCTACTTCGATGGCAGGCATGAGTGGGAGTGGGATGTCGGAGTCAATGTGTTGGAAGGGGGGCAGGCAGTTTACCGATCGAACAACCTGCTTGTTATCGGAGTTCACGTAAGTGTCACGGGCGAAGATCCAGCCCTGCCGACTGAACTGGCGCTCCAGCCACCCTATCCGAACCCGTTCAATGCATCGTCGCGGTTCCAGTTCGACCTCCCCGAGGCTGGTTCCGTGAAGCTTTCGCTCGTCGATCTGAATGGACGTGAGCAACTTCCCATTACATCTGGTTGGCTCGAGGCAGGAACGCACAGTCGTACCATCGACGCTTCTGCGCTTCCGGCGGGAATCTATCTTGCTGTTCTTGAAGCAGGTGTGCGCCGATTGGTACAGAGGGCGGTTTTATTGAAATAGGGACAATGTAATATATTGAATTAAACCGGCGAGACGCTGGTGACCATGCCGCCGAGACGCCGATGTAACGAATTTGGAGTAACTATGAAAATTACCAATCTCTTCAGATCAGCGGCCCTGTTAGCCGTGGTGATCGTTTTCTCCCCTGACGCGTTTGCTCAATTGGGCTTCAATCCCAATATCGTGAATGGCGTCATCCAGTTTGGCGAAGTACCGGTAGGAAATTCTTCGCGTCAATGGGTGACCTTTATCGGTATGCAACGCGACGATGCTATGATGGATGTATCAGTTCAAATTCAGGGCGAGAATTTCACTGCCAATCCCGCTAATTTCCGTATCGAACCACAGCAACAGGTCGCGGTCGCATTTGAATTCAGACCACCGCGAGCCGGTCAATTTCAGGTTGCTGTACGTATTGTTGCCGGAAGCAATCAGGGACGGCAGTTCATTTACGACGCCACACTGGTTGGGGTAGGTGTTGTGCCTCCAGCTCCGAATATTGAAGTCGCTCCAAATGCGATTCGGCTATTGGTTGAAGAAGCAGGAGGAAGCGACGAGGAATCACTGACGATTCGTAACTCCGGCAACGCCGAGTTGAGTTGGAATAAACCCGCATTCAATGCCGGATGGTTGACGGTAGCTCCCCGCAATGGACGCATCGCGGCAGGTAGAGAGACTGCTATTCGTTTAACAACAAATAACCTTCCCGAAGAGAACGGAGACTACCAGGTCACGCTCCGAATTACCTCGAACGACCCCGATCAAGCGGAAGTCCGCATACCTGTTACGCTCACCATGGCAATTCCTAACGTCGAAACTCAGACGATCCATCTTCGGGCTGGCTGGAACATGATCTCACTCAATGTGACGCCGGGTGATGAATATCGAGACAACGGCGTGCTTACTCCCCAAAGTTTGACCGTTAACATCCGGCAACAGGTTTACATCATCAAGGATTACGTTGGAAATTTCTGTATGCCTACCCGTAATTTCTGGGGTATCCGCGAATGGGATCTGACCCAGGGATACTGGATTAAAACGACTGAAGCCGTCGATTGGGAAATTGTCGGAGATCCAATTCCGGTCGATAATCTCATTCATCTGCAACATGGTTGGAACGTGATCGCGTATTACCCGCGCAGGAATGATGATCCGATTAATCTCTTTAGAGCTCTTGAGAATGCCGGGGTACTTATGATGGTAAAAGGTCCACTCGGTCAATTTTACCGCCCAAATTACCATTTCGAGTGGTTGTTGAGACCTAATGATGGAGTAATGGTGAAAGTTTCTCAGGCAGTCGATTTCCGGTATCCAGATTGAGTAACTCTTTTTTTCCAACAACACTCGGTTACCTTCAGGAGGTCCCCTTCGCCGTCACAATCTGTGACCGTGAAGGGATCATCGTCGCGATGAACGACAAATCCATCGCTACGTTTGATAGCGATGGTGGTGAAGCGCTGATCGGGACCAACCTGCTCGATTGCCATAGGGAGCCTTCACGGACTCAAGTCGCCCAGATGTTGGCGAAAGAATTATCCAACACTTATACCATCCAGAAGAAGGGCGTCAAGAAGATCATTATTCAGACGCCTTGGTATCAGGATGGCAAATTTGCCGGTTTGGTCGAGCTGTCCGTCGAAATACCGGAAGAAATGCCGCATTTCGTCAGACGATAAAGAAAAGCCAATTCCGGTGCTGTCGTGTGCCCTCACGTGAGTTCTCGGAGGGGGGACTTCAGTCCGCCCTTATAGTGAAGTTCACGTGCCCTCACGTGATAGCCAGGTAGAAGAAATATATCGTGTCAGATTAGAGCATTTGACGCCACACTATAAACATCGGTCTATAACACACTAACGGAGTTCCAATGGCAAAAATAGCCTCGTTTCGCGGTTACAGATTCAACCCGAACGAAGTGGGTGACCTGAACAAGGTTATGACCCAACCCTATGACAAAATCGACGATGCGCTTCAGACGGAATACATTCGCCGAAGTGAGCATAATCTCATTCGAATCATAAAAAATCCTCCCGCCGCGGCGGACACACCCAACGATAATCCTTACACCCGAGCCGCACAAGTCTGGGAGAGATGGATCGAAGAACGGGTGCTTACGCGCGAGCCGGGACCTGCAATTTATCCATACCATCAGCAGTATGAAGTCGAAGGGAAGACCTACGTCAGGAAAGGTCTGATAGCGCTGGTGTCGCTTGACGATGAGAAAGGCAAAGTCCGCGCCCACGAGCAGACGCTCTCGGGACCTAAGGCTGACCGGTTGCGCCTGATGCGAGCCACCGAAGCGAATGACGAAAACATCTTTATGCTCTACGACGATCCCGAGCAGAAGATCAACGCTATTCTCGATAATGAACTGCAATTTGCCCGACCACTTGCCGAAGTGACCGACGATTTCGGAGCGATCCACCGGCTATTCCGGATCAGCTCCCCCGGCGTGATCCACGACCTGAACGAACTTTTCGAGGATAAGGAGCTGTTTATTGCCGATGGTCACCACCGGTTTGAGACGGCGATGAACTTTATGAATGAGTGCAAGTCACGCAACTGGAAGCCGGTCGGGGCAGAGACCTTCACCTATCGAATGATGACGATGATTGCGATGCAGGACCCGGGCTTGACTGTTCTACCCACTCACCGCGTGCTCCATTCGCTTCAAGGATTCGATCCGGTTAAGTTTCTTGCCAAGGCGGTTGAACTGTTCACAGTGGTTGAATATGAAGATCGAGGGGCTCTCTATCAAGCGCTCGACGACGCGGCAGGGCAGGGCAGGAGCGCCTTTGGCTTCGGCGCAATGGGGTTGAAAGGATACAGGCTCCTTTCGATCAAAGACCCGGCGGCGATGGACGCGCTGGTCCCGGATCATTCGCTTGGCTGGAGAAGGCTTGACGTGACGATCTTGCATGTCGCGTTGCTGGAAAAAATTCTTGGCATAGACGCCGCAAAACTTGCCGCCGAGACGAACATTCATTACGTTCGCGGTCGTGACGAAGCCCTTGATTCGTTGAACAAAGGAAATCAAGCCGTCTTCCTGATCAATCCGACGCGAGTGGATCAGGTGAAGCAGGTTGCATCTATGGGCGAGCGGATGCCACAGAAATCGACCGATTTTTATCCGAAGCTTCTCTCCGGGCTGATTTTAATGAAGATGCAGATCGACAAGTCGATGGGTTTGGCGATGTGGGAAGCGCCAGCGTAGGTTCGCGTAGGGGCCGGTTTACCGAGCCCTTTTTTCGCGTAGGGGGCTGGTTTACCGAGCCCTGTTTATCGCGTAGGGGCCGGTTTACCGAGCCCTGTTTATCGCGTAGAGGTCGGTTTACCGAGCCCTGTTTATCGCGTAGGGGCCGGTTTACCGAGCCCTTGTCGCTATCACATGGGTGCGCGTGGCGGCATGACCAATTTGTGGGAGGTGCGTATGAGATGGTTCATTGTTACTTTGTTAGCTACCTACGGCTTTGTCTTTGCCCGGAAGGCAGACGGAAATGAAAGAATGTGGGGGAATCGGGGCGTACTGATCACCGCGGCACTTCCAGAAGATCGTCCTGTATCTTGCAGTCTGGGCGGAGATCGCGTCCTGACCGCCTATACCGAAGTCGATTCGAACGGGTTTCTTCGGGTGGCGGTGCAGGCGATAGACTATGATCGCAATCTCGCCTTTGAACCTCATCCTCTTTACGTTTCGCCCCGCGAGGGCAATGTTACTCGCCACGCGTTATTCATCAAACCGACGCCGGAGGGAGGCGCGATTGTTGCTTGGCTCGATTCGGTAGGCAGAGATCAATATAATTTATATGCGCAAAAACTGAACGCCTTTCTTAATCCTGTTTGGGATGAAGGAGGCGTTCTGCTTTATCATAGATGGGAATATTACTTTAGCGGACTTGACGCGCCAATATTTGCCTGCGAAGACGGAGGTATTCTTGCTCTCGAACAGCGACGCTCAACTGACATCAGGCGTGCCAATAATTATCAAGTACTGGCAAAAAAAATCGACAGCAACGGCAGATTAGATGAGGGGTGGCCTGAAGCAGGTCGGGAAGTATTCGCCGACGCAATATTGCCAACGATTAACGAAGAGCCGGGAGTCGGGATGTGGATAGGCGGATTCGTTAATGGCGAACCCGATCGGTATTTAGTAAACCTCTTCGAAGAGGATGGGTCATTTCGTTATGAAGAACCGCTCGAACCACCATTGCCCGATGATGAAGAGGGCGTTGTTCAAGTCGAAAGTCTTGAACCCGACTTGCAAGGTGGTTTCTATTTATTTTTGCTGGGGTTTGGCTTTAACGGAAACGAATCAACCAACGGATTTCAGCATTACACCGCCGCAGGTGAAGCGCTGATGCCTGATGACCAGATCTGGCTTAACCCTTACAATGATGTTAGCTATGGTTATCGAAACTTGTTTACCGCCTCCGAAGGAGGAGCGGTGTATTCTTTTGGTTACAACCACAATGAGGGAAATGGCCCGGTGACCACGACAGTCAATTGCTTTCGGGTCAACGATGGCGGTGTTGAACCGGTTTGGGAAGAGTCTCTGGTCTTGGAAGACTTGTGGGTTGAGCCTCAATATGAAGCTTCGAATGATCAATTAGTTGTCAGGATTTCACATGTGGTCTGGACGGGAGAGGGGAATCGGCGGAGTTGGCGTCTATCTCATGCGGAAGCGAACAAATTAAATGAACGCGGAAGGCTAATATTTGCGCTCGACAGCCTGCCGTGCGGCCTTTATCAGCCAGTCCTTCCCGGAGTCGAAGACGATTTTTTCACGATCATTCCGGAAGATGGTCAGATCAGATTGGGTTTGTACGATACCGACGGAGAGCCCATTTGGGCGAATGACGAACGGGCGACGATTGAACACCAGGACATTGGAGGTCAAATAATCGAACGGCAGGTGTTGGAAGGTGAAAATGTTAGGCTGATAGAGCAGATCGACAAGACCAACCGTTACCGGTTTCTATCATCAGACGGCTCATTAAGTAACCCCGTCACCTTTCTGAACGAAACCCTCAATCTGTCTGTGACCAGCGGCGGGTCATTTTGTGCAGCGTTACAAGAAAATGGACATGCGTTGAGCCGTTTTGTAATTCTCGATAACGAAAATCAGCTCCATCCGGACGAACCATTATCCCTGGTAGAACAAATCGGCGGCGGTTTTCAGGGCATTTTTACTGATTCAATCGGAGGCTGTTTCGTTTCATTTTACACAGGAGCGGGAGTTATCTTAAGGAACGGTTTAATTCATCTCAATCAAGAATGTGAGGTAGTTGGAGAGACTTTGTGGCCATTCGAAGGTCCTATGGCGCGAGGCGTCGGTCTTGTAACCTCTGGTGAGGGAGGTGAATGGATAATCGGTAAGCGGGGCAATGAATCGCTGGCCATTCAGAAAATTTCTCCTGAAGGCGAACTGAGTTGGGGAGGGGGGAGGGAACTTCAGTGGCGTTGTTCAGTCTTCCATCGTTGGAGCCTTATTGCAGATCGAGATCAGTATTTGACACTTCTCGCACCAAGGCTGGCAATGCAGGAAGACAGCCTTACGATTTTGGCGATGAGATACGACACGGAAGGACAGCCAGAGTGGCAACAGGTGGTTTCTGCATTTGAGCCGGATGTTGGGATCGCTACGGGGGGCCGCAACATGCTGTTTTGGACAGAAGCCGGGCGAAGCGATGGCGGGATATGGGTTGTTGCATGGGTTCACGAGGCGGGTGACTTCCAAAGTAGCGCTGTTCGTTTACAACTTTTATTCAGTGATGGTCGGAGAGGGCTTGGCGGTGGTGGAGTGGTTTTGCCCCATGTTAGTAATTCCCATGAACCAAAAATCATTTCGGATAATGAAAATGGTGCGTGGATTTTCCTGTCAACACACAACGATGGGGCGGACAGAATGCGAGTGCTTCATTTCGACGCCGACGGACAATTGACGAGCGATGGAGGTATGGCTGGAACCGCAGTTTTGACTGGAGATCTTGAAGGAAGTGACTATGAATCCCCCCTTCAACCTTGGATCTATGAAGACGGTAGCGTTGGGGTTGTTGCGCGACGGGAGGATGCACCCAATGCTAATTTTGCCCAGCGTATCGGTCCTGACGCCGTGTCCGTAAAAAATCGATCTGATGGAATTCCGTCAGGATTGGCGTTGAAGTCAGTTTATCCAAACCCGACGAACGGCGCTCTCATAATCGAGTATTCGGTTGACCAGAGGGGATTGGTTGAGATTGTTCTTAACGATTTGATGGGGCGACAGATTCGGCAGTTATTAAAAGAAGTCGTTAATGAAGGCAAACAGAGTGTTCAAGCAGATTTGTCAGACGTCTCATCAGGCATTTATTATGTCAATTATAGCTCTGGTGGGATCAGGCAGGAAAAGATAGTTGTCTATGTCAAGTAGAGCGAATAAATTCGCCCCTACCGCTGTCAGTGTTGGTGTGACATTGCTTTTACTACCTTATCTGACCAGCACCAGTCTTGAAACGGCACTCCGGCCGTTTTGTTCAAGGCGAAGCCAATAAATACCAGATGGCAGGACAGCTCCATTTATTGCCACCCGGTGAACGCCAGCCGAGTAGTAGTTGTTGTTGAAATACGAAACGCTTCTGCCCATATTGTCATATAGATTTAAGTTTGCCAGGGATGAGGCTGGAAGTGAAATTTTTACAAATGTGGATGAGTTAAACGGGTTGGGATATGCATCGAATAACTCAAAAAGGAATGGAGAATTGGGGGCATCTTCGATACCATTCGGGATAATGCCCTGACCTGTAAGTCGAATCGAAAACCCAACATCCCCCGAAAAGATGTACATTTCATCAACATAAAGTGAATCTGACTCCGGAGCAAATACAACCTCGACAAGGACAGAATCACCGGGATCTATATCGATAGGTATATCAGATTGAAAGCTGAAGGACTCACCAGTACATTCTATTCTGCTGACCGATTGTGACCATTCGCTCCTGTTACGAATGTAAAATTCCCACTGCCCACCTCTATCTGTTCGGACACTCCCAAAATCATATTCTTCAACGCCAGTGTCGAAAAACCATGCGTTGCGCGCATGGGCGATGTTTAATAACTCCAGGCATGAGCCACTGCTGACTACCAATTTCTCTCCGAATAGTGTAGCGCCTTCCACATAATCAGGCGAATCCCAATATCCAATTTTCAGGGGGTTGTCAGGCTCAACAAGAGAATATAGCGTAACCCCTTTGTGACCGTGACCAACCACCAGAACATCTTCATCACTAAAAGTGCCATAATCCATTCCGAGAGGATTATCGATTGTATTGACAATCTGGAAATTATTTGGATCGGCGATATCATAAACCTGAATGCCAGACTCATTATCTGCTTCCGAATATAGGTAGTGACCGGACACCTCAAATCGAATGTTGTTTATTTCTTGAGACTCCCACTGGCCGATCAATTCCGGGTGGCCGGGATCGGAAATGTCGAATGTAAAGTAGGTGCAGATTCGGTCATCATTTCTGAAGAAAACAATGAGTCGATTGTCTTCGATTTGAAGAGATTCGTTACCGTACCGGGCAAATGTCAACGAACCAACAAGTTCCGGATTGGCGGGATCAGAAACGTCAAGTACCTCCAAATTGGCATGCAGACGGACGTTTGTTCGCAAAAGGTAAACGAATGGTTCCCGCACTTCAAAGACATAATCACTTGAAGGAAGTTGATAACTGCTTATAGAGTCCGGTCTTGCCGGATTTCTACGGTCAAAGATACTGAGCATTTCAGCCCGTTCGGGTGATTGATTCTTGACATATAGATAATTTTCAGTAGCCAAAATCTGCTCACTATCTCCAAGACTTAACGTATCCAAGACTGTGAGCGTACTACCGCTTGCGTCTATGATTTGAACTCCAGGCCATATACGACCGTAAATATAGCTTCCATAATGACATAAGTTGAAATAGTTCCCGCGATTGGAAAATCCCGGCATCAAACGTGGTTGATCGAGACGCGAAATATCGTAGCCGATAAGGTCGTTTGTGGAGAGTCGATTGGCGCCCCAGAGGTAGTCTCCTGAAATAGCCAAAGCCCCAAAAAGGCGATGGACGACTGTGGATCCCCTAAGGACAGCAGTTAGGGGATTCCGGACGTCGAAAAGGTATAACCGGGTGCTGTCTTCATTTCCGGTCACCGCGAAGGTGGAGGAGCCTAAAGACATATATGGGCCGGGGCGAAATCCATATCGTGTTTGAAAATGACGAATTAACTCAGGGCTTTCTGGTTCGGAAACATCGAATATTCCGGTGTTTGCAAACATGAAATCACCCTCGATTTGTGCCTTACTGACTTGTGTTGTTTCGGGGTTTTCTACCGCGAAAATTTGGAAGGGGTCCTGAACATCGATGATGTCCATGGGGCCGGAGCGGAAAATGTAGAGATATCCATTGTTACACACTCCTGACGATCCATTTACTACGGTACGGGAAATGACTTCGGGATGGTGGGGGTCGGAAACATCGACGATTAGCAATGGGGCAAAGCCTGCATTAAAGTCAAGGATCAAATAAGCCAATGTATCCGCAATAATTACAAACCGAGTTGGGGCGAATTGGATACCGTCGAAAATCTCTCTTGGCGCGCGGGGATTCGATACATCAAAAATAACCAGACCGGCTTCGTCGGCGGCAATATAAAGCAGGGAATCCTCAAGGTCGAATGCCTTGACTCCGTCCGCAAGCCCAAACCTTGAAATCGGAACTGGAGTTTCAGGTGTACTGATATCGAGGACAAGAAGCCCATAATCGGTTCCACAGATCGCCGTCTCGCCGATGACTTCGATACAGTTGAAATGATCGGTGAATAATCCATCTTCGAAACGGACGTTCCATCCGTTGGAAAATGCAGTAGTCACCGCCAAAATAGATGCAAATAGAGTCAGCAAGCAGTTTCGCATAGTGAATCTCCTTGACTTTCGCTCTCGGTTGTTTAAGAAAGCAGGCTAATTTGTTCTGTCACTAATGTAATAAGAAATCTTTGGCAAAGCAAAAGAGTTGTGGAACGGTAGCGCTCAAGGCACGGGTGAAATAAAAACGGGCGTCTCGCACTTCGTTAAGCTCGTTTATTATTAATTATTAATTATTAATTACTTAACCAGCACCAGCCTCGTCGTGGCTATTCTACCGCCCTGTTCGACCTTCAGCCAATACGTCCCCGCTGAGAGCCCAGCCCCATCGACCGTGAAACGCTGTGCATCTCTCATACCGGCGAAAGCCGGTATCCATCCCCTTACCTCCCGTCCCGCAATGTCGGTAAGCGAGGCTCTTGCCACGCCGGAGAACGGCGTCTGGAAGCTGACGAAGGTCGAAGAATTGAACGGGGACGGGAAGGAGGAAAGGATGAAGGATGAAGGATGATGGATGAAGTTGGGATCGGAGACGGAAACGGGATCGGGGGAGGATTTAACGAGTAGAAAATCTTGGTTGTAATTTCCGTCCAATGACATAATCTCTCCTGCGAGTACAAACCCCCTATCTTCGGTTTGTATGACTTTATTACATCTTGCACCATATTCTTCAAAAGATGTGAATGTCCATAGAGAATCTCCCTCTGATGTCAAACGTAGTAAAGATTGAGCTCCTGAGCCATAACCCGCCATGGCTAATCCTCGATCCGAAGTCTCAATTATCGAATTACAGTCCGATAGATATTCGCCACTATATGCCCTTGTCCACAATGAATCTCCCGCGGAATCAGTTCGAACCAGCCAAAAACAGTTATTCCCTTCGCATAGTGAAAACGTAACTCCAGACAGGGCAAATCCGCCGTCATGCGTCTGAATCATATCCCTGCAATACTCAGTGTCATCACCACCAAACGTTTTTGACCAAAGCGAGTCACCGTCCAAGTTTGTTTTAATAATCATGAAATCATGCTCTGGAGGACCGGGCATGTAAGTATTCCCCGCAAGGACGAGATCAGCGTCTTCAGTTTCAAGTAGCACAAAACATTCTTCTTGTCGGTCTTCTCTTCCATAAGATTTTGTCCAAAGAGTATCACCGTCCGATTCCAATTTGACAAGCCAGAAATTCATAGAATGATTGAATGTATTAGATCCCCCGATGGCATATCCCCCATCTGAAGTTCTAATAACAGCATTACAGCGTTCAAATCCTGGCCATCCCAATATTGTTGCCCATAGAGAATCTCCTTCGGTGTCAGTTCGAACTATCAACAGATTAGATCCGCCAGCTTCAAAATACTCCGTAGGTCCGATTAAGAGGAAACCTCCGTCGTCACACTCTACTACATCGTTGCAATAATCCATACTATCTGTGCCATAAGAACGAGCCCAGAGTTCATTTCCATTTTGATCAGTGCGAACAAGTCCAAAATCCCATCTCGTGCCAGCTCGCATGCTCGAGATTCCAGTTAAAGCAAATCCATTATCATGGGTTTGAATAATAGAAAGGCAAGATTCAGTTGATTCACCTCCATACGTCCTCGACCAGACCGAATCCGGCTGAGCATTGACGGTTGTTTGAAATGTCAGTAGAAAAAGTGCGAGAAGGGTAAGTGTCAGATAGTTCCTCATTTTTCCAGTTCCTTGTGAAAGTATTGCTTCGTGAATAGCATGATTTGCACGACATTGTGCGTTTGTCAAGATGGGAAGGATTTCCCGACGTTGTCTGCCGCAATATATGTGCCGGAAGAGTTACTGCCGTAGGGTGGGGACACCCTACGGTTATGGATTAAAATTCCCCTCCTACGGCTATGAATCAAAAAGTCGCAGGGTGCGGACACTCTGCGACAAAGGAATTCTCGCAGAGTGCGGACACTCGCACAAAGGAAGAAGGGCGGGTTGAAACCCCGCCCTCCAAGAGACCAACTCTCTACTTTTCCCCTACAGCCTCGCCCCCAAATCGAGATATATCCGCTTCGTATCGAAATCCTCACTTTTCTGAAGCTCGAACGAAACCGACCCATACAACCGTCTGCCGATTGAATAATTGGCGCCTAACCTTCCCCAACGGCTCGTCGAATCGCCGCGATTACTCCCCTTGAATGAATACTTGTTCATTCCCCCCTGAAGCGAAACATCTATGTCACGAGTTATATTGCGATTAAGACTGATGCTTGGTTGCCAGCCTTCACTGAAAGCGGAGGTGAAAAGGCTGAATCGTGCCGATCCATTAATGCCCGTTTTAAGAAAATTCGGTTGCGAGAACATGATAGAGCTTGATTTTGACGTCTCCTGCCCTTTGGTCGCGCCGGCGTTGCCATCCAGCGAAAGACGTGCGCCGAATGGCAGACGCGTCGAAAACCCAGCACGGAAACCTTGCCGGAGTGCGTCGTCGAAAAGGCTGTCTGGAGTGTTTCGACTGTCATAATCACGGTATGGCGTCCGGTCGTCGTAGCCGCAGGTCAGTGACACGCCATTGAAAATCGTCCAACGGCCAGTCAACATGAAACTGGAGAGCTTCATCGATGACCCTTCAGCGGTTTTACGCCAATCACGGTTGATTTCGACCTCACTGCTCTGATAGAACGATAGCCGATTGGTCAGCGAGAGGTCGTTATCAAGATACAAGAACTCGCGGTTAGGTCGACCATTCTGGTAGCTTCCTGCAACAGCCGCAGTCGTTGACAGCCGTCGTTTGGAAGAGTAATCGCCACTCTGGTAGTTGACAAAACCACCCCCTTTGATCCGGTTCCACTGCGGATTGCCGCCTCCCCATTCCGGATCGGCGCCAAGAAATCCTCCAAATGCAACTTTTTGAGTCAATGCATACTCGACTGTCCCACCATCGATGTAACCAATTCCCGGAGCCCGATTAAACGTGAGCCGCCCAATGCCCCACGAAATCTTTGATTCCTTGACTGAACGTCGCAGACTTGCTTCGTAGATGCGATTTTTCCATCTCTTGCCCCCTGAGCTCGATTCCGTCTGTCGGGTTCGAAAACGGATATTTAGATTGACGCCCGTTTTTGCGATATTGACAGCTTCGGTTTGCAGGTAGAGCGAAGGTTCCGTGTAGTTGTTTCCATTATTCTCAATCTGACGATAGACCTGTACGGAAGCCCGCCCTTTGAGCCGCTCGACGATTCCGAGTGTCTTACGTGGTTCAACCACTGCGACAATGCTTGTGTCGCGTTGCATAAAGGATGAGTCTGCATCTATTGATTTAGGTGACAGATTCTCTAATTGTGGGGTTATCTCTACAATGGCTTCATCGCCGACACGGATTTCTCCCACCGATAATATTAATACCTTACAGGAGGCTGAACCACTTGCCAGATAGGTGACTTCCAGTGTCGCAATAGAATCAGACCCTCGAATAATCGCCACCATGTCGCCGACCTGTATTCCCGCGTCGCGACCTTTGTCGAGATAAATCGACGACGCAGAAACGTACTTGACGCTTGCTCGCAGTTCTTTAGCAATTACTGAAGTAGAGTGTGAAAAGAACCAAACCAAAAGTATTAGCCGTACTAACTGTCTCACTTCAGATTTTTCTCCGATTCAAGCTTAGTCCTTATCGGCTGGATAACGTCCTCCCGTCCTTGGGGATGGCAGTCGTAACAGCCTTCACTCGTGTAACGGTAATTTCGCACTTCGCGGTGGTCACGATCGACCTCACCTCGATTGCTGTGTTCATGGCAAGCTATGCACGTGAAAACATTGTAATCGTTGGGGTTATTGTGGCACTCCGAACATAAATCCCACTCTTGTCCTTGCCGATGCCGCCCAGCGCTGATGGGGAAGTACTGTTGATGGTTGTAGTTGGAGTTCCAATTATCAGTGGTATGACACCAGAGACACGCATGCGGGAAGCGAGGCGTTTCATGATCCGGGTTCGCTACATTGTTGAAGTCTGCGGTATGACAAGTGTAACAATCCGTCGGTGTGCCGTCATACCTTCCGTTTGCGTGGCACGACGCACAACCCACCTGCCGGTGCGCTCCGGTTAATGGATAATCTGTATTATCGTGATCAAACTGTGCCGGACTCCAAGCTTCCACCGAATGACAGATCGTGCAGTTGTGATCAAACTGCAATTGCTGGTGATTTGGCTCGTTTGCCCCGTCGAAGTCATCTTGATGACAGGGATAACAAGCCGTCGGCGTGTTGTTGTACTGCCCATTCTCGTGGCACGACGCGCAGGCAACCTCGCGGTGTGCTCCCGTTAGTGGAAAGTCGGAGTCAGCATGGTCAAACGTCGCCGGACTCCACGCTTCTGTTGAGTGGCAAATCGTACAATTTTGGTCGTATTGCCCCTGCTGGTGGTTGGGTTGTTGTACGTCAACGAAATCCTGCTGGTGACATGGATAGCACTCACGAGGCGTATTATTGTACAAATTATTGATATGGCAAGCGCTACACTCGACCGCTTTGTGAGCTCCCGTCAGCGGATAATCAGTCGCCGAATGGTCGAACGTCGATGGCGTCCAAACTTCTGTCGTATGGCACGGCGTACAGTCATGATCGAGCTCACCCAAACGATGGTTCGGTTGCTCGACTCCATCAAAATCAGCCTGATGACAGGGATAACATTCCGTCGGTGTACCGTTGAATCGTCCGTTCTGATGGCATAACGCACAATCTACCGCCTGATGCGCTCCGGTCAATGGATAGTCCGTCGCCGCATGGTCGAATGTCGCCGGACTCCAGCCACCAGTCGAGTGACAACTGGCGCAGTTCTGGTTGAATTGACCCTCTCGATGGTTCGGGTCCTGCGCACCCTCGAAATCCGCCCCATGACACGAAAAACAGACTGTCTGAGTCCCCGCAAACACCCCGCCGACGTGACAGCTTGCACAGTCCACTCTTCTATGCGCGCCCGTCAGTGGATAGTCTGATAATGCCTGATGCATCGTCGCAGGACTCCACTCAACCGTCGAGTGACAAGGCGTGCAATCCTGTAAAAATTGCCCCTGCCGGTGATTGGGCGTCACCACCTGCTCGAAATCACCCTGATGACAGGTGTAACAAGCATCGGAAGTGCCTGCAAATCTCCCCGCAATATGGCAGCCTGCACAATCAGCAGTCTTGTGAGACCCGGTCAACGGATAGTTTGTCGCTGAATGACTGAAAGTCGAGGGACTCCAGCCGTTCGTCGTATGGCAAGAAGTGCAGTTATGATCGATCTGCGGCACAGCATGGTTCGGGCGCGACGCCTGCTGGTAAGCCACTTGGTGGCAAGTGTAGCAATCCTGAGTCGTGCCTGTATAGCGACCCCCGGCATGACAAGAGGCACAATTTGCCGCACGGTGAGCTCCGGTCAGCGCAAAGCGTGACAGGCTGTGGTCATAACTGGCGTCGTTCCATTTGGTAGTCTTGTGGCAGGTTGCACAATCCCGGCTGAACCCCGACTCGATATGCGCAGGATCGCGAGCGTCGTCAAATTCCTGCATGTGGCAAAACTGACACTCCATCCGCGCTCCGTCAAAGCCGCCTGTCAAATGGCAATCCTGACATGACGCTGATCTATGCGCCCCGGTCAGCGGGAAGTTGGTCTGGCTGTGATCGATTATCGCCGGTTGCCAACCGACCGTTGTGTGACAAATCTGGCATTTCTCGTCGAAGTTCTTCTCGGCATGATCGGGATCATGCGTCGCTTCGAAGTCAAGCCGGTGACACGCCAAACATTCGGTCGCCAGATCCGCAAACTGACCGCTGGAATGGCATGAAGCGCATGTCGCGGTGGTGTGCGCGCCCGTCAGCACGAAATCGGTCGTCTGGTGGTTGAAGGTGGAGGGCTCCCAGACTGTTGTCGTGTGACAGAGGGTGCAGTCGTGGTTGAACTTGCTTTCCGTGTGGCTGGGATCGACCGAATTGGTATAATCAGCCAGATGGCAGGTGTAGCAATCGGTCGTTAAGTCTTTGAACTGTCCTGATGAATGACACGAAGCGCAAGTCGTTGTCTGATGTGCGCCCGTCAGCGGATAGTTGGTCAGTTGATGATCGAAGGTCGATGGTTTCCAAACTGCTGTTGTGTGGCAAATTTCGCACTTCTGGTCGAGCTTGGCTTCGACATGATTTGGCTCGGTAACACCTTCGTAATTTGTCTGGTGGCAGGGAAAACATTCCTGTGGAATTCCATTGAACTTATTATCAACATGACACTTGGCGCAATCAGTGGTCTGGTGCGCACCGGTCAGAGCAAATTGGGAAATGTTGTGGTCAAAGGTGATCTCATCCCAGTCGTTATTGTTGTGGCAGGTCGTGCAGTTGTGGTCGTAATTTCCGTTAACGTGATTTGGATCGAGGACTTCCTGAAAATTGCTCTCATGACAGCCGAAGCATTCCTGCGACGTGCCGGTATAAACACTGCCGACGTGGCAGGACGCACAATCGACCGCATTATGTGCGCCGGTAAGCTGGAAACGGGCGAGAGTATGATCGAATTCTGCGGGAGTCCAGGCGGCGGTGGTTTTGTGGCATGACTGGCATTCCTCGGGGAAGGGGAGTGCCTGGTGGTTCGGGTCGGTAACTCCATTGTAAGCAGAGCGATGGCAGGAAATGCACTGGGTCGGCGTATTTTGATAACCTGCGTTATGACAAGCGGCACAATCCTGAACGTTGTGACCTTGGGTCAGGGGGAAAGACTGGGTGTGGGTGAATTGTGCGCCAGTCCAGCCGGTCGTTTCCAACGAATGGCAGACCTTGCAGTCGCTGGGAAAATTAGCTTGAACATGATTGGGATTATGGGCTCCTTGAAATGCGGCGGCGTGGCATCCGACGCATTCTGTGGGTGTGCCGACATATTTACCCTCAGCGTGACAGCTTTGGCAGTCAACGCTTCGATGGACGCCGCTTAGCGGGAAGCGGGTAGCGCTGTGGCGGAGTTCCATATCGGAGCGATTTTCCCAGGATTCGGGACTATGACAGGCGGCGCATTGGAGCCCGAACTGACCTTGGTGGGGATCGTCGTGACATTCGGCGCAGGTCGAGCCGGCCTTATCGAACTGGAGGACGGCGTGGCAACTGCGGCAGGAGACGCCATGGTGGCGGCCGAGTAGTGGGAAGACGGTTTCGCTATGATCGAACGCCAATTTTTCAGGCATTATAGTCCAGGAAGTCGCAATATGGCATTTATCGCATGCCATGTTGAGACTGCCGTGGGGACTTACTTTGAGCGCGTCAGCCAATAGGTTCGATGCAAGGGCCGCTATCAGTGTGGGCAGGAAAACTGCTACGATCTGTAGCCTATGTCGAAACATAGCCTACCTCCAAGAAAAAGTATCAGATGTATTTCAAAGGTAATTATTGTCAAGACTTAAGTTGGGCTTGCTGAAAAACTCGAAATATGCTCGGAACGGGCGATTTTAATCGCCCAAAATGCCCAGTACGGGCGATTTTAATCGCCCGATCTAAAATATCCGGACCGCACGGCGAAAAATTCGCCGTACCTTTACGACTTTTCAGCATACCTAAATATACTCAAATTTGAATAACAAATCAATCATCTTCCTTACCGTCGGGGTGGCAACGAAGACAAGCGTTACTATCGTATGAATATCCGCGTTCTTCGCGATGCTTGCTATCCATTTGCGGGCGAAGATGGCAAGAGAGACAAGTGAATACTGCGAAATTCGATCCGTCGGGGTGACAGTCTGTGCAAGCCCGCCATGTGTTGTTATGGCTTCCTGAATAAATTGGAAAAAAGGCGTGGGTGTATTTTCCTTGCCATCCATCCGGTGAATGACACTTCGAGCAGTCCAGAGGGAAAGCCAGAGCGCGATGATTTGGATTGGTAGCCCGGTTGTAATCATCGGAATGGCAATCCAGACACCAAGTCGTAACCGCGCGATAATTGTTTCCGGTGTGGCAGGCATTACAGGTTGTGTATCGATGCCGCCCAATCAGCGGGAAAGACGTCATCCGATGATCGTAAAATGCTCCGCTCCATCCAACATCAGTATGACAGATAGCACAATTTGAAGGAAATCCGACGGCATTATGTACGGGGGCGGTAGTTGCTTCCCACTCCTTTTTATGACAAACAAGACATTCCAGCGGTGAGCCGCGGTATTTCCCTTGAGTGTGACAGTGATCGCACGAAACGTTCGCGTGACCAGCAAGCAATGGAAAACGAGTCTCGTTATGGAGTAATCTCATCAGATCGGGATCACGCCAGCCAAAAGGGGAATGACATTTGTCACAATCGTCATTAAACTGGCCTTGATGAATGTCTGAATGGCAGGCTTTGCAGGCGGTCTTAAGACTGGAGAAATGGAGATCAGCATGACATTCACGACATGTGACCGTACCGTGTCTGCCTAATAGCGGAAATTCAGTCGATTGATGGTCGAAGGTGATGTTCTGCGGAATAACGTCCCAAGACGTTGCGATATGGCATTTATCGCATGCAGGAGCGTCGGCCCCGTGCGGTGATGACTTGCTTAAGTCGATCTGCCCATCCACTTGCCCGGCGAGAAGTAATATTATAAGAAGATGCAACATCTGTCGCAGTCACTTTAGCTATGCTACCATGAGTTATTTAACCACAAGATGATGGTTAAATCAGCCTATTTGATGTATATTAAAGATGATTATTGTTGGAACGATAGGTCGCAGGACTGGGCTTTATATCCGTCCACCTAAGCACGAATTACTTTAATGGGACGTGGTAAATCGCCCCTGCCGGAAAATCCTAAGGATGAAAAATGGAACAAAAATTCAATATCGAAAACGGGATACTGACGCGCTCGAATGAAGCCAATGCGTCGATCTCACTCTATATCACTCCCAATGACGTCGAACGAAAATTCCTCGTTCAGGAACTCAAACTCGATGAACATACGCTTGCTTCAGCGCTTGACCCTGATGAGCTGTCCCGCCTTGAATTCGAGCCGGAACACACCGCTTTGATCATCAAGACGCCAATGCCGCATTCGCCAAACGAGCCTTTTCTCTTCCGAGTAGCATCCATTGGTATCTATCTATTCAAAGACCGGCTGGTTATCGTGACCGCGGATGAGTCTTTTTCGTTCGATGGATTGAAGATGCAACGTGTTCCATCGCTGGCTTTTCTCGCACTTAGATTGATTTACCGCTCCATATTCAGCTTCATCGAACATGTCAAAATTATCAGCCAAATATCTGAAGAATTACAGGAAAAGCTAACCTTTTCGATGGAAAACCGCTATTTACTGAACCTGTTTTCGCTTCAAAAAAGCCTGGTCTATTATCTGAACTTTATTAATTCAAACGAACTGGTGATCAACCGTCTTCGGAATTATGCCGAGCGAATTGGCTTTTCCGTGGTAGAAAAAGAACTTGTCGACGACATTCAAATTGAAAATCAGCAGTGTTTCAAGCAGGCTGAGATATATTCGAATATTTTGGCGAGCCTGATGGACGCAAGAGCTTCTATTGTCAGCAATAACCTGAACGTGCTGATGAAAACGTTGAATATCATCACTATCGGAATTATGGTTCCGACGTTCGTGGTAAGCGCCTTCTCAATGAACGTTTCGATTCCATTGCAACATCATCCGTTCAGTTTCTGGTTGATAATTGGAATGGCAGTCGTTTCGGCTTTAGGTGTCTTTCTCATGTGGCGCTTGAAGAAGTGGTAACATAGTATTTGCTTGACAAACTACGCGTAACGCACACATCTCATACCAGCTAAAAAGTCTGTCTGAGAATGTGGATTTCTTGCCGCGGGGTGTCTTCACCCTGCGGCAAAGATGCTAATTTACAACTATTTATCGCAGGGTGAGGACACCCTGCGGCAAAGATACTAATTTACAACTATTTATCGCAGGGTGAGGACACCCTGCGACACACTTTCTCGTATTCTCGGACAGACTCTTTCGCAGGTATGCGAGCGACTTCATTGCGGTGGGGGGGAGCTTCTTCTGGCTAATCTGGAGAGATTCAAAACCATCGCTACTTCATCTCGCCCTACCATCAATTGGTGAGCAATTTCTCTCTCTGATCTACCGCTCTCTGCCATCGAGACGATCTCATCAACAGGAACTCGATCAGGTTTTGATGGTGACTGTCTCGATTGAGAGGGAGCAGAAAACGTTATTTCTGGAGCGCCTGGCTGGGAAGGTGAGTACTCTCCTAAGTGCGGTTGCCGGGGCTGAAAACGCAGATCAGGGTAGGTGACTTGTGCCTGAGAATCGACTCGAGGTTGCCTCTCGGCAAGCGTTCGCAACGGTTCTGCAGGTGTTGCGTTACTTTCTTCGGAAGTCGTCAGGGGGACAGTGATGTCGATTGTGCCGTAATTTCCTTTGTGCGAAGAACTTCTTCTGGCGCTAAGGAGCAAGCCGATCAGAGAGAGGAAGCCGACTGCCAGAAATCCCCAGCCGTAATATAGATAATCGATTGAGTTTCCGCCCCCGGCACTAAGAATTTGCGGCAATTTAAACGCGGGCTTCTGTACCGGCTTTTCAGCGGGTGTCGACAATTCTTTGGTCTCAAGTGGAACTGTATCGACGATAGTTTCGGTGACTTCCGGCAGTGGCTTGATTTTCTTTTGATCTGCATGAAAATAGCCTGCCCATTCAGTTCCCATCGCCGCTGTATCACCCTTAGCGAGATAAATCATCGTTCTTCGAGCATGTGCGTCTGCGGCAAATTCAGCAAATCTCGCGCTTTCAGCGAGTGTTTCGAGTGCTTGATCCCACCTCCCAAGACGCTGTTCGATAACCCCTGCGCGATGCGTCAAGGCAACGTCACTGCCTTCCCAGCCTCGGACATGCTCGACATATTTAAGCGCTAATTCCCACCGCCCACCACGCTCGGCACGACTTCCCAATTTAAGATATGCATCACGATCAAGTTCGAAGGGGAGAGGGACGTTCTCTATCTCGGCCTTGCCGAAATCAAGGATCAGAGCGGCTGGACCAGAAATCAAATAATCGCGTATAGTGACAGCTTTGGGAGTTCGAAACCGAATCTTTCCGCGAGCCATATCTACCGTTGCCCCACGAATTGTCGGTCCAACGGCTAATTTTGTCAACGTCTGCGCCGCTCTACGAGCGATATTACCGTGTTTCAGACGAAGTTCTGCTATACCCTCGACACGGTCATATTCAAGAGCAAATTCCGGAAGCGAGTCGCAGTGAATAATCAGCAATTCAAAACCGTCATGGATAGCGCGATCGACCTTAACAATAGTCGTCGAAAGCGTCATCTTAGGCAAAAGCACTATTGTCACTAAAAACAATAGCTTATACTTTATCTGGTTTTGAATAAATCGATTCATTACGACTTTAACAGTGATAAAAAACCCGAAGCCCGGTGCATCTCTTCGATGAGTGCGTCGAGATAGTATCGCCAATCGACCTCATCGTTCTCAGAACACTTCAAATTCAAGTAAGAAATTACTTTTGGATGGAGTTCAGGAGGAGTCCCACTCCCAAGATCGGTATCATGACCAGCCTTATGAGCCAACACATTGGCAAAATTCACAAGCATCGCCAGATTAGGTTCGCGGAAAGAAAGCCACGGATAATGATGATAATAGATCGCGTTCGATTGATGGAATGGGAGGCTCCATTGCTCGGCTAACCAACCGCCAAGATCAGCATGGCAGAATCCAAGGACGTCAAGTTCAGCCTTATACAACTCTTGCTTCTTTTTCTTTGCAACTGCGTTGGCTTCTCGAAATTCCTCCGCGAGATAGCGTAGCAACACGAGTTTCCCAATATCATGCAATAAACCGGCTATAAATATCTCACCTGAAATGCTGGTATTCGTGTCGCGGGCAAGAATCTTACACCCCGCGGCAACAGCTATCGAATGAACCCAGAATTTATTGATGTCGATATCGTGCCCTAATTGATCAGTATGAAATGTCTCCACGACCGCCGCCGAAAGCCCAAGATCTTTCACTGATTCGAACCCCAGCACAACGATGGCAAGATTAATCGTTCCGATCTTTTGTGGAAATCCGTAAAATGCCGAGTTCGCAAGTTTCAGAATCTTCATTGAAAGAGCCTGATCACGGCTGATAAAATCAGCGAGCTGTCCAGCGGTTGTTTTCGGATCATCGACCATTTCGATGACCTTAGTCATTACAACCGGTAGTGTTGGGATGCTGTTGACCCGTTGAGCGATGTGTCGCATGCGCTCCAGATGGTCAGCGCCTTCCAAATGACCTCCTACATGGAATTAAATTTGTATATCTATCTTTGTGCCGATGGGATTGTCTTCATCGGGCAGTGAAACGTCATAGTGGGCAGAGTCTTCCGGCTTTTCTTCCTCTTCATGATGTCGGCGCTCCTCTTGATGGCGTTTCCGCTCCTCTTCGCTGAAATGAGGAGCCCGAGGAGTAATCAAACCCGGTTGCTGGATCGGTTTGGGAGTAATAATGCGGTCCATAGGGACCTCACTTTAGGACATGAAATAACTAATCAAAATCGCTTTGAGGGTGGACTGCCGTAGGGTGTCCTCACCATGTGACAATGACTCATGGAGGGCGGGATTAATCCCGCAATCCAAGCGCCGTTAATGACTCATGGATGGCGGAATTAATTCCGCCATCCAAGCGCCATTCTGGATTATCTGAAAAACTAATCCGTCGCGCGCTTCATTCTTGAACGAAGCGTCGCTAAAATTCTCGTATGAATTTGGCATATCCGCGACTCGCTGACACTCAGCACTTGCCCAATCTCTTTGAAGGTCAATTCCTCGTAATAATATAATGCCACAACTGCTCTTTCCTGCTCACTGAGTTGCGCAATCAGCCGTTTTGCTATTTCCCTTGCGTCTTTCTGTTCAAGTTCAGTCAGAGGATTAATGCTGGATGGGTCAGCAACTACTTCGTGAAGCGCTCCGCCATCTTCTTCGTCCCGATCAGAGGCTCGCACATCCAAAGATATTACCGGTGCGGCGCCTGCTTGCTCCATGAAATGGTTATAATCATCTCCTTCCAAACCAAGCTCGGCGGCTATCTCCTGATCGTGAGGTAGTCTTCCCAATCCAACGGTCAGTTTCTCAATGGCTTGCTCGAGTCGCCTGCCTTTTTGGCGAACAGATCTTGGCGCCCAATCGACGTCTCGTAAGCCATCCAGTATGGCGCCCCGAATACGCGGAACGGCGTATGTCTCAAATTTAAAGCCACGCTCCGGAGCAAAATTCTCAATGGAATTGATGAGTCCTATTAAACCGGTGCTGACGAGATCATCATACTCTACTGAGCCGGGCATTCCAACCTTCATTCTGCCAGCGACAACTTTTACCAGAGGAAGATAGTGAAGTAGCAATTTTTCACGTAGTTGCTCTTCTCTGAGTTCCGCATATCTTTCCCAGACAAGTTGTATTTCTGATTCTGGTAAAGATAGGGTGATCATCGCGGATTATCATTTTTTGCGTCGGATGGTGTTTCGATAAACTCCAAGGTCTCCGATTCGTTAATAATTCGGGCAATCATGTTTGAGATCACGTACGAGATAATCACCATGGTCAAATAAACTACCGCTGACCGGAACAGTGATTCCAGTAACGAAACCCCGGAAATTAGACACCAGATAGACGTCCCACAGGCGAGTATCATCGACGCCTGCCTGCTAAGTCCGAGAAAACCATCCTTTTTGTCTTTAGCTTTCATCTTACTCCTTTGACTGGAACATGCGAGATAGTAATGAAGGCTTCTCCTCCACCACCGGCGCATTTATTCCCCTTAAGAGCTTATGGGATGTCATACGGATCGCAACGGAAGCTGACGAGCGTGGATGTTCGATCATTAATGGTTTCTGGGTTGCTACCGACGCCATCACATTGGGGTCAAAGGGAATATATCCAAGGTATTTGACAGAAAATTTCAAAAATGTTTGGACTACCAGATTTAATCCATCATAGACATCCATCGCCTCATCGGCAGAGCGAACCATATTCACAAGAAGGTGTATCGGCAAAGTAGGACGGTGCTGCGAAATGATTTTTATCATCGCGTAAGCGTCAGCACGCGAAGTCGGCTCCTGACTCGTAACGATTACTACATCGTCCGATGAAACTGCGTAGGAAATGATCTGACGCGAAAGACCAGCGCCCGTATCGATTATTATGACGTCGTGGTTCTCTTCCAATTCCGCAAAGCTGTCGAGTAGTCTGTACTCAACCTGCTCATCGAGACCAAGCATAAATATATCACCTGAAGCGCCGGGAAGAATGTCTATTCCGCCTGGACCCGGAACAACAATTTCTTTCATCGTTTTGTTACCCGTCACAACATCGGCAAGATTGTACTTCGGTGTAATGCCCAGTAGCAAATCGAGATTAGCAAGGTTGGTATCGGCATCGACAAGAAGAACCTTTTTGCCAAAGCCAGCCATGGCAATAGCCGTATTGAGCGCAAAATTAGATTTGCCGACCCCGCCCTTTCCACTCGTAATCGTAATTCGAAGTCCGCCTCTCGGCTCGTCAAGAGGGCGTAACAGCCCGACTCGACGCTCAGTTTCACGTTGTATCCGTAGATTCTTTATTTGATCATCTACCATCACGGTCTCCACGTGCTCGTATTTCATCCGATGCGATCCAAGATTCAAATCGCTCAAGCAACTGCTGACCAAATACACTTGGACTTAGAAAAAGTTTTGCGAGCCTGAACGGATCGGCCGCAACCAAGTCGTCTGGCACATTTTGCCCGCAGGTCAGGTAAGTGAGCGGGATTTGGGAACGTTCTGCGACGGTCAGTAATCCTCCGGGGTGACGACTGTCATCCAACTTAGTGAAAATTACACCGGTCGGATTAAGCCTGCTATATCGTTCAATTATATCAAATTGATCTTCGATTCGAGTATTCACCGAGAGACAAAGTAGCCTCTCGTCAGTCTCGGCGGCGTCCAGAAACGCCGACAATTCTTCCAGTTTTTGGCTGTCTGACTGAGACCTGCCTGGTGTATCCACAAAAAGAGCATCTCGGTGGTAATGCCTGCCCAGCGCCGTCGGCATTGCCGCTGGTTGATATACTGGTTCCATCGGCAATCCAGCAATCGCCGCAAATGTTTTTATCTGTTCCAAAGCCGCGACGCGATACGTGTCTGCCGAAACAATTGCTATGTCTAATCCGCCCCAAAACCTGTAACTTGTGGCGAGTTTTGCCAGCGTAGTCGTTTTTCCGACTCCGGTCGGTCCGATCAGCGCGATTACCTTGGCCCTGCCTCCCTTTTTGGTCTCTGGCAGATGAACCTTCATTCTTCGGGAAAGGTGGCCGATCAGTTCTTTCTGGATAAGCTCTTCATTTTCTAACTCAACGCTGTTGTGAGCGAGGTTGATTTGCTCGGTAATCTCCGCAACCGTATGAGCATCTACACCAGAATTGATCAATATTCTATATTTATCAGCAAGTAAACGCGGAAGAGTTGGCATGCGTTCATATTTTACATGCTCGGCAATCTCTCGCAAATGACCCTTCAGCTCGCTTAACTCATCCTTTAACTCGCCAACTCCAGAATCTGACGGTCTATCCTTTAAACGGCGCCGAATCTCGGCGACCTGTTCAGTTACCGCTGAACTTTCCGGAGGATTCCGATCTGGGGACGCCGCCATAACTTCGACGCAGTCCTTGGCAAGGAAAGATAGTACCCCTGACTTACGGACGGTCTTGGTGCGAAGGATGACCGCATCGTCACCCAACTCTTTTTTTATCTCGGCAAGCGCCTCGACGATAGTCGGAGCGATGAATTTACGGACGTTCAAAGAAGTCTGCTATTATAGGGGACGAATATAGTGACGCTCTCTTGGAGGGCGGACTTTTAGAGTTCGTTGAAATATTCTCAATTTGTATCGACTTGTCCACGCGGACGCCCTCGTCCGCGCTTGTTTTGTGCTTGAATGCTCGGCGGACGAGGGCGTCCGCCTGGACATTCTCGGCATTCTATCGAATACTTCAACAAACTCTTGAAGTCCGCTCTTGACAAGCGGGACGCTTATCCTACGCGAATAAAGCGGACGAAGACGTCCGCCTGAACAAATCGTTGACCATTGACCATCGACCATCATCCTTCCATCCCTACCGAACCGATTGATTCGATCTGAGTATTTACCAACAATTCACCATAAGATAATACGGTTACGTTTGGCATTACAGGCTCGAGTAAACGATGAAAGGAGGCTCTTACTGTCGGAGAACAGACCACTATCGGCCTCCTGCCAGATTGGGTGCACTGATCGGTGGCCTTTATCATTTGACGATAGATCGCGTTTATGAGTTTGGGCGCTAGCGCCAAACCTCCAAGTCCACGACTTTGAGATCGCTGAACCTCATCGGAGATAGCCGCTTCCAATTGGGGATCAAGCGTTATTGCGTAAATTTTCCCATCATCTTCGGCGAATCGTTCGTTAATGGTCGGCGCTAAAGTATAGCGGACATATTCGGTCAACAAGTCGGGGTCTTTCGTGTGCTGTGCCCAATCTCCGAGCGTCTCGAGGATTACCGCCAAATCGCGAATCGGTATTCCCTCTTTTAAGAGCTTCTGCAATATCTTGTGGACCGTCCCAAGGGAGAGAACGCCCGAAATCAGGTCATCGACCACTGATGGTGATGTCGTCTTGAGGTTATCGAGTAACTTCTTAGCGTCTTCACGGGCGAGAATCTTATAGGCATTCCGGTTGATAATCTCGACCAGATGGGTCGCTAGAACCGCCGCTGGTTCGACAACCGTATAACCATAATTTTCAGCCATATCGCGGTCATTATCGGAAATCCACAGCGCAGGCAGACCATAGGTCGGTTCGCGTGTTGCTATTCCCTTTATCTTGCCCGTTGCCGTACCGGGATTAAGCGCTAAGTAACTGCCGAGTCTTAAATCGCCGCGAGCCACCTCGTTTCCGCGCACCTTGACAATATAATCGTTGGGCTTTAACTGAAGATTGTCGCGGATGCGTACCGGAGGGATAATTATTCCCATCTCCAACGCTTGTTGTTTGCGTATGACGGCGATGCGATTGATTAAATCACCATTCTGATCCTTATCGACAAGTGGAATCAATGAATATCCAATCTCTAACTCCAACGGATCGACGTGGAGATAGTCAGTGATCTTCTCTTCAGGTTTGGTGACCACCTTCGCCGACACTGAAGCAAGTCGCACGCCTTCCTTAGCGCCACGCTTGGTCATCACGGCGAGATAGCCGGTTGACCCAGCAAGAAGGAGGAACGGTATTGTCGGAAGCCCCGGCATCAGCGCAAAGAACAATAACACACCCGAAGCAATCGCGATTGCCTTGGGGTTGAAAAGGAGCTGAGTCGTCAGATCTTTTCCGAGATGAGACTCCGAAGCCGCTCTTGAGACCAACATACCAGCGCCGGTCGAAACAATCAACGCCGGAATCTGAGTTACCAGTCCATCACCGATGGTGAGCAGGGTGTAGGCTTGAAGCGATTCCATGAGCGGCATCCCACGTTGGACGACGCCGATGATCAAACCGCCGATGATATTGACAATCGTTATCAATATCCCGGCAACGGCGTCTCCACGCACAAACTTTGCCGCGCCATCCATCGCCCCATAGAAGTCCGCCTCGCGTGAAATCTTTTCACGACGTCTGCGCGCCTCTTTTTCGTCGATGACGCCGTTGTTCATATCGGCGTCGATAGCCATCTGTTTGCCCGGCATAGCGTCGAGTGTAAACCGTGCCGCGACTTCGGCGATACGCCCCGATCCTTTAGTGATAACGACGAAGTTGATAACCACAAGGATAATGAAAATAATCAGACCGACAACATAGTTGCCCCGGACGACAAAACCACCAAAAGACTGAATAACCTCACCGGCATAACCATCAGCCAGAATCAACCGTGTCGAGGCAACATTAAGGCTTAAACGGAATAGCGTCAGAACAAGGAGCATTCCCGGAAAAACCGAAAATTGAAGCGGTTCGACGGTGTAGAGCGCCATCAGCAAAACGACCAGCGAAATTGCGATGTTAAGCGCCAGTAACACATCGAGTAACATCGACGGTACAGGGAAGATCATCAGAACCAGAATGCCGATAACGGCAACACTGACAAAGACGTCTGCCCGGCTGGTCAGCTTGTCCAGAAACGGATTTGCCGGGTATAAATCGTCGCTCAAAATCTCCGTCCGGGTTTAATAATGGAAGGAAAAGGCAATATGTGCCGGATTTTCCCAAAGATTCCCCACCCGGAGGGCTATAATGCAACCGTTATGCCAGAGAAAGATAACAAGCAGAATTGTGAGAGGCAAGCGTATGGAGAGTAAAATGAAGGAAAGTTGCGGTATTGATTGAAGAAAGGTGAATTTGGGCGTCAGACAGACAAATGTATGCCACTCCGTTTGTGTCTTGGGGGAAGTTGAAGACTTATTTTTCTTAGAAGTCCTGATGTTACGCGGATTCTGTTGACGCCGATTCGTCAGTTTATCGATCTTGTCTATATGAATAAAGAAACAAATATTCCCTTCTTAGTAGCTCTGGGTGCCGAAATCAAGCATCGAAGAGAAGAAGCAGGACTTTCTCAAGAAGGGTTTGCCTTCAAATCAGGATTGCACCGAACATACATTAGTGAAATTGAGAGAGGGAATCGAAACATAAGTATTTCAAATCTCAGGAAAGTCGCCGGTGCTCTCGATATACCTCTTTCCGAATTGTTCCGGAGTGTAAATGAATAGCATTATTGATCGATGGGATATCACAATCGATGAACTTACCGAATTGATCGATACAAATCCAAGTTTGAGAGGAATGATATTCGGCTATCTTTCAGAATTTAAAGTTAGAAATCTGTGGTTCTCACCTCCAAAAGTCAGAGGTTCTTATAAACCTGATGATCATGATCGCGGTCAGAAATGTGATCTTGTTATTGATTATGAAGGGTTTGAGATTAAGGTCGAAGTAAAATCACTGCAAATGAACTCAATTAAAGAATCGAAAGATGGGCAAGTTGCTATATTTCAATGTGATGCAAGCGATAAGCGGTCAATAATACTGCCAAGCGGAGAGAGGTTGGCAACGACTTGCATCAAAGTCACAGACTTTGAGATTGTAGCCGTCAATCTGTTTGGATTTTGCCAGAGGTGGGAGTTTGCATTTGCGAGATCGACCGATTTAGAAATAACCAATTTTAAGAAATACCCAGAAGCAATTAGATCGCTCCTACTCAAGGGAAACCAAACAATAACTTACCCAATAGTCGCGCCTTTCGTGAACGATCCATTCCCTCTTATTAAGGCTATTGTTCGAGATCGTCGGGAAAATAGACAAAATACTGCTATTTCTTGATAAAAACCAGAAAATAGGAGTGATTCTTACGTGCGTGTATTTGCTTAAAAATTCTGCTTACAGATGCACGGTTTGAGCGGACGATCACGAATAAATCTTTTGTGTAAAATCCTATATTTTCAAAGTGTTTTATCAGTTCAACATGTGTCAATCGCTGAACATTTGCCGAAACTTCATCTTGGCATTTAACGATAAAGACACCTCCTTTTTTTAGTACTCGGTTAACTTCCTCGCCCGCCTGATAATATAGATCTAATACAGCATCGTGCCATTTGGGTTGGTTATCTGAACCTTTGCCATTTGAGTATGCATTCCTGAAGCTAACATATACACCCTGACCTGCTAATGCTTCAGAACTTTTACGAAGCAACCCTTCCATATATGGCGGATCTAAAACAATACAGTCGATACTCTGATTTTCGTAAGGTAGATTTCGAAAATCTACTCCCGTCTTCAAATCAGTGCCATAAACCCTATACTTATTTTCAGGCACATTACGCCAAAATACTCCTAAACCAAAGGTAACGTCTGCAATCGTTGCCCCCTCCGGTACGTGTAACTGGAGTATCTTTGGAAACACGTCTGCATTGCCCGCTAAATGTGCCGAAAAAATCAGATTTGAAGTCGAGATTCCCCCTTGAGTTCTTTTCACTTTGCTTCCATTTTCTTGTATTAACTCAATCTCAGATTGCGGTTCTTCGAATAGGTCATGTATTCTGGAATTTATCAATTCTATCCTTTAATTTAACTGTTTGGGTAAGGTAATTAACACCCACAATATAGTGACTCGAAATCTACTGAGCAAGTTTATAGTTGTTTATAGCGATCATGCTAATTTTTGCGCTGTAGGTTCGACAGCAATAGACATCAGCCACCTTATAATTTCATCCTTCATCCTTCCAATCATGCCGCCTTCTTAATCCTATACACCATCGCCATAATTTCCGCCACCGCTTGAAAAAGATCGTAAGGCACTTCCTGCCCGATCTCAGTCGCCTTGAATATGGCTCGCGCCAACTCCGGCTCCTCGATAACCGGGATGTTGTGGTCGCGGGCGATCTGCTTGATCCGCTCGGCGACCTTCCGCTTGCCTTTGGCGATCACCTGCGGAGCCATCATCGTAGCAGGGTCGTATTTTAACGCTACTGCAAGGTGGATCGGGTTGGCCAGTATCACGTCGGCTTCGGGAATCCTTTTTATCATTCGGTTGAGGCTGGTCTGCATTTGAAGCTGGCGTATCTTGCCTTTTATCAGTGGATCGCCCTCACTCTGCCTCATCTCCTCCTTTATCTCCTGTTTCGTCATTTTCAAATCTTCCATGTATTTCCATTTCTGGAAGGCAAAGTCGAGTATCGCCAGAATTGTGAAGGCAAGCGTCAACCTTAACGATAACTTCAACGCAAAATGACCGATAGCCGCAATCAACTGACCTATTTCCTCATCCATCAATGGAATCAAGCTTGGAATGCTTCCCTTGACCGTTAAATAACCGACCCACCCAACAATTAATATTTTGACCGCTCCTTTGACTAATTCTATCAACCCTCGAGAAGAAAACATCTTCTTTATCCCATTAAGTGGGTTGAGGTTGGAGAGTTTCGGTTCGAGAGCCTTTCCCGCAAACATAAAGCCAGTCTGAAGAACATGAGACGCTACTCCCACGATCATTAACGTTAAGAGAAATGGCCCCAGAACGCTCAACGAGAAATACAACGATACCAGAAGAAGCTCGGGAATCGTATCTGGAGTCAGTTGAATGTCTGAAAGGTGAGTGATAATTGTGACAAACGCGCTTTTGAGGAGGTCAACCATATCAGGACCGAAGATCATCAGCCCAACCGTACCGGCAAGCATCGACGCCGCCGCGCAAAGATCCTGAGACTTCGAGACATTGCCTTTGTCTCGAGCCTCCGAGATCCGCTTCCCGGTTGGTTTTTCTGTTTTGTCCTGAAAGGAGTCTGACATTGGTGGTCAGGAGTCTCGTTTGATTGTTGAGATACAGGGGCATTATGAGTAAGGGCGAATTTATTCGCCCTTTGAGCCGCGACTAACGTCGCCGGTACCGATAGAAAATAACGCAAATACCGTGCAAGAAATTCAGCCGGGTCGATTCCCTTACTTACCCATCATTCCAATAAATTGAATAAGAGAACCGCCAAATTTATCGAAACTCTTTGATAATACAAATACAAATAGAGGCCAGGTGACTGCCATGGCGATAAGTCCGATCCCAATCTTTAATGGAAAAGAATCAGCAAAAACATTCATCTGCGGCATGGCTCGCGAAACGAATCCCAGTCCAATCTCCGTCAGAAGAAGTATTGCCAAGACCGGAGCGGCAAGTTTTACCCCTACTACAAATACTTCGGCGGTCAGTCTCCCAAAAAATAACGGCGCATCCCCGCCGAATGTGCCGCCTCCAATTGGAATGGTAGAAAAAGATCCGCCAAGCGCTGTCAAAAGCATATGGTGACCATCAAGCGTTATAAAAATCATCAACGCCATCAGATACTCCAATCGACCGATGATCGAAACTTCTTCACCCGCTTGAGGATCGAACAACGTCACCGAAGAAAATCCCATCTGCAACCCGATCAATGTCCCAGCGAACTCGGCTCCCACCAAAATTAGCACTGTAGCCGCTCCGATTGTCAAGCCGACGGCCGCCTCACTGATTGCGACTCCCATAATTGGAAGTACACCGGTTATCGTTGTCGGAAGCGCCATTGCGGCGGTGGGAGCAAGTGCTATCGCAAGGATAAAACTTAGTGCGGCTTTTATTTGTAAAGGAACTGCCGTGTAACCGAAAAACGGCATCAGAGCAAGTGCCGTTCCTATCCGGATAAAGGAGAGTATCGCTCCTTCGATTATATTCCATTCATATCCAAACAATTTACATCACCGGCGAAGATATCAACGAAAAAATATGTCTTGTGAAACCAAGAACTACGCGTATCATCCAGGGCATCGTGAAGAGCATCACTGTTGCCACCGCCAAAATCTTTGGGATAAAAGTCAGAGTCATCTCATGAATCTGGGTTACTGCCTGAAAAAGGCTGATTGCAATCCCTATTACCAGGCCTGCCAACAGCATCGGAGCCGCAACCATCAACGCGGTATAAATAGTTTCTTTGCAAATCCAAGTTGCAAATTCCGGAGTCATCTATTTAAATCCTTTCACAATGGCTTCGACAGTCAAATACCAGCCATCGACAAGCACAAACAGTAGAATTTTAAATGGCAGAGACACCATCGCTGGAGGAAGCATCATCATTCCCATCGACATCAGCACCGACGCCACAACCATGTCGATCACCAGAAAAGGCATGTAAATCAAAAAACCGATCTGGAACGCCGTCCGTAGTTCGCTGATAGCGAACCCGGGAACTACCACAGAAAGTGGCAGATCGACTGGACTATCCGGTTGTGGTCTTCCGGATAATTTGACAAATAGCGCCAGGTCTTTTTCACGAGTTTGTTTCAGCATAAACTCGGTAATTGGCTTTTGGGACGTCTTATATGCTTCTTGAATGTTGATCGTGCCAGCCTTGTATGGCTTCCAAGCCGTCTCGTAGATCTGATCTACCGTACTCTGCATCACAAACATCGTAAGAAAAAGAGCTAATCCGACCACAAGTTGGTTTGGAGGCATCGACTGCGTGCCTATTGCCTGACGCAAAAAATGTAAAATTACGATGATTCGTGTGAACGAGGTCATCATAATGAGAATCGAAGGCGCAAGCGACAGAACTGTAAGAAGTAACATCACTTGCAACGTAACCGTTATGTCGCCCGTAGAACTCGCTTGCCCAATACCGAGAGTTATTTTGGGTATCGCTGTTTGAGCGTAACCAAATACGGGTATTAGCATCCCCGATGCGCAAGTCATAATCAGTTTAAGCATCGTTCCCGTCTCCTCGTCTGCTCTTTGTGACGTTTTGCCGGGTAAATTTTCCCAATATGTCCTTGAATTGAGTCATATTGTCAGAAGGGCCGTTCGATACCAGTTCGGAGACCTCTGCCGGATCGTCGATTTGCCCTATCGAAGTGAGATGATGGTCGGTCGCTCCGATTATATGTACTTTGCCAGCAATCTTGACAAAAATCAATGACCGTCGTGGACCAAGCGGTAAACCACCTATTATCTCAACCCCTTTCAACGATCCGCCGCCTTTACCGGTAACCTTCCTAAGCGCTGAAAGAGATATCCACACCAATCCAAGTACTAATACCAGCAACAGCAGAACCTTCATCAACGGCCACAAACCCGGCTCCCCCGACCACGATTTTGCCAGAGAGTCTGGTGATGCTAATTGTGCAAAAGTGCTGGTTGCAAGAATAATTTCTATTACGGGAGGCATATTAGGACGGCCTTCTTGAACAGCGGACTTTCAGTGGCCTTCTTGGAGGGCGGACTTTCAGTCCGCTCTCGCTCGCGTAGGATAAGCGTCCTCGCTTGTCCAAGAGCGGACTGAAAGTCCGCCCTCCAAGATCACCTATCAAACCTGACATAAAAAGGAATCTCACTTCAAAGCCTTCAATCGATCTTCAACCTTTATCAATTCGGTAATCCGTACCCCAAAATTCTCCTCAATGACGACCACTTCGCCGCGTGCAAACTTTTTATCGTTAACATATAAATCGACAGGCTCACCCGAGAGCTTGTCGAGTTCGATTACCGATCCTGGACCAAGATCAAGAACCTCTCGAATCAGCATCTTGGCTCGCCCAAGCTCGATTATGATCGGCAAGCTGATATCAAGGAGCGAGTCTATATTTTGCCCGCTTTTTTCGGTCTTATGGGTTTGAACATGACCAAAATCCTCGAATGCGGCAGGACGAGCAACCGGACCTTGGTGCTGGGAGGATTGCGAAGATCTTTCAGGTGCAGGTGCAGATGCGGGACTGCCTGTCTGTTGCTTTCTAACTGCCGGTCCGCTAACTTCGTCCTCATTTTCTGCCGTTGAGAATTGCATAGTGAAACCCAAATCGAACAAAATGATTAATGGACATTTATTGAGTCCTTCGATCTCGATTTGACCGACTATTCCTGGATTACCACCGGCGGAAGCGATATGAGAATCGGCTGAAACTGATACTTCGACAGGCGAAATTTCAATAGTTGCTCCAACTACCTCGGAAACTTCCGGCTCTATATCTGCCTCGACCTGTCCGAATATCTCTTGAAGAGTGCTCGTATGGGTTTCGGAGTTGAAAGCCGCCGATCCATCGCCCATCGAAGCAATGTCAGCCATTGCCCCGGCAAGCGATTGTGGTAACAACAAATGCCACCCAAAATCCGGGCCGAACGGTAGGCTTATCACTACAGGTCCTTCCTGTAGTATGGCATCGTAGTCCCGGCTCTTTAAATTGCGCGGAAGTTCGAGTGATAGTGTTACACTCTTCTCGAGCATCGCGCTAAGAGTCGATTCAATGCGGCCTCTGACTCCAGCCATCCAAACGGCAAGACTTTGCCGACTCGCGGCTTTTCCTGGTTTATTCATATATGATCTCCTCTTCCGGACTGATCGGTCTGATTACTCGTACTGCGCGGTGCCGCCCAACCTGTCCTCCTGACCCGAAGAACTTCAGCCGTTCTCCAACAATAATCGGCAGTGGCTGAGTGGTTCGGTTGTCAAGCTGAACAAGATCATCCGGCTGCAAATCGATAAAGTCTCGAACGCTCATCACTGTTTCGGCGAGTAATACCTTAAGTGGTAACTTCGTCGAGAGAATTCTCTCGCGTACTGAGGTAGGAGCATTTTCTTTATCCCTCCGACCGGCAAGAGCGATGATCGATTGGGCGGAAAGTTTATTTAGAATTGGTTCAAGTACAAAATAGGGGATACCGAAATTCATCGTATAAGCGGTTCCACGCACTCGGATTTCGAAAAATATGATCGCTAATGATTCTGATGCTCGTGCAATTTGAATGAATTGCGGGTCAGATTCGAAGCCTTCAAGCGTCGCGTCCAATGAGTGTACTTGGCTCCAGACTTCATTCAATAACGAAATGATGGTCTGCATCATTTTCGAAACAACATTCTGCTCGATAATCGTGATCTCGCGGGCTTCGGAATTTGTTTCACCGAATCCACCAAGCATCCGATCTACCACGTACAGAAGAAACTGTGGCGCTATTTCAAGTATCCCTTTTCCTTCAAGCGCCTGCAACCTTAACGTATATAATGCGCTCGGCACTGAGAGTGACATCGTATATTCGCTGAAGGTCACCTGATCGATTGAAAGAAGGTTCACATCGACTAAAGTCCGTAACGAGGTCGAGAGGTTTGTAGCAAAAAGCCGCGCAAAATTATCGTGAACCGTTCGCAATGTACGAATCTGTTCTTTCGATATCCTCTCTGGATGCTTGAAATCATAGAGATGAACCGCCCTTCGATCACCGATTGTACTCTCGGCTGAGCCGCCCTTCGATACGGTGGTAAGGAGAGCGTCGATTTCTTCCTGGGACAGGATTTTATTCATACACTGCCTCCTTTAAGAGTTGTACCGTTCTTGGAGGGCGGACTTCAGTCCGCCCTTGAGGGCGGGATTAATCCCGCCCTCCAAGAGTTTAAGACTCACGTTTATTGAAAGACCCATTTTTCGAAGAATACTCGCGATACGGTCCCTTCGCCAAGATGATGATCCATTATCTTTTTCACTCGTCCCCTGAATGCCTGACGGTATTTGATGTCGATCAGCACTTCGAGTGGTTGCGACGCAAAAAGCGTGATCAGGTTGTCACGAAGCAACGCCTGACGTTTCTCAATCTCTTTCTTCATCTCCGGATTTGCCAGCTCCAGAGTGACTACCACCATGAAGACGCGTCGACTACCGGCTGGATTGATTACAATATCGGTAAGCTGAAAAACCTCTCCGAATTTCGGAGGTTCTTCAGATTTTTTTTCCAGCCCTTCGGGTTCAACGATCTCATGTGCCTTATTTGATCCGGGTGCGAATTTCCAAACGCCAAACCCTGCCGCGGCGGCTACCACCACGCCGATGATGATCCACTTTAACGTACCGCCTCCTCCTTTTTGCTTCTTGACAGCAGGGTCCAACACTGGAACTCGTTCGATTTTGGGTGATGATTCATTCATGCCTTATTCATCTCCGAATCGGCTTGTCTCTTCGTTGTGAAGAGTTTCGCCGGGAATACTCGCGGTTCTTGAACCTTTGTTATGTAATTGTAACATGATCTCAACGCGGCGATTGACGCCTTTCTCGGCGCTCGAGGCACTTTTACTTACCGCTTTACGAGGACGATATTCGCCGTAACCAATCGCTACTAATTTCTGCGGAGGTATGCCTTGTTTTTGGAACAATTCCAAAACCGATATGGCTCGTGCCGCCGATAACTCCCAGTTGGAAGGAAACCGAACCGAATGGATTGGTGTATCATCGGTGTGGCCTTCGATCAATATTTCGATGGGATCATGCTTGATGATAATACTGGCAATACTTCCCAGTAAACTGACCGCCGCGCTCTTCATCTCGTTGCTTCCCTCGTCGAAGATGACTGGGTTTGAGAGCGTGATCTTCACCCCTTCGGGTTGTGTCTCTAACGCAATTCCCGCTTTTGAAGGGAGAGTCTTAATGAGTTTGTTTATTTCGGCCGCAGTCTCGATTACTTCCTGAGCTTCGTACATGCTCTCGCTCAGGGCCGGAAGCACAGATCCGGATGAAATTGTGGCGCCTGAGAACGGAGAGTTTAACGCCCCTCGAAAACTATCCATCGCTTCTCGGTATCGTTCGATCTCAATATTGGAAAATGAGACAATTGCAATAAAGAAACCTAACAACAGCGTCACCAAATCGCTAAATGTTACAAACCAAAGCGGCGCTCCGGGTCGCTTTTGCTCCTCACTTCGATGTCGGCTTCTCATGCCACTCCTTCCGAGCGAGTTGGCGGCGGTTCGCCGGCGCAATAAAGCTCATCAGTTTTTCCCTTACGATCCGCGGGTTGTCTCCAGATTGAATAGCAAGGATCCCCTCCATTATCAATTCCTTCTGGAGTAGCTCCTCTTTGGATCGATTGGCAAGTTTGCCTGCGACCGGAGTGAAGAATAGATAGGCAAGCATAGCTCCGTAGAACGTTGTCACCAAGGCGGTCGCCATTCCGGGACCCAACATCGAGGGATCTTGAAGTGACCTCAGCATTTGTATCAACCCGATCAATGTTCCAATCATGCCAAATGCTGGCGCGGTCTGAGCCATCGAGATGAATATCCCCTGTCCCAATTTGTGCCGTTCTTCAAGACTAACCAATTCTGATTCGAGGATCACCCGTATCGTTTCTGGCTCAGCGCCATCGACTGCATACTGAATACCTTTTCGAACGAAATCGTCGTGAAGATCGGGAAGCTCTTTTTCGAGTGACAGCACGCCTTCCCGTCGCGCTTTCTCCGCCAATCTGACCAAATTGGCAATCATATCGGTATTGGAAACTTGAGTCGATGTGAACACTTTGCGCAGTACTTGAAACACCGAGAGCATATCGTTCATGCGAAAATTGATCAGCGTTGCACCAAGTGTCCCACCGACAACAATCATCGCCGCCGGTAGATCGATAAAGAACATACCGCCTTTGCCGGAAGCGATTGCGCCAATTACCAAACCAACGCCGGTAATGACACCCAATATGGTAGTTAAATCCATTCCGCTCTATATCTTATGCGGCTTCGCCAGAGAACAATGGCGCGGCATACATCCGTGACTCATTTCGGATGGTTGATTGACGGTTTTCAGAGATCAAACGGATTAGATCAGTGACCGATTCGCGTACTAATATCTTTCGGCCGCTCATAAGGCTGATAATAGTATCGGGACTCGATTCAATCCGTTCGACTTGATCGCCATTAATGACGACTTGTTGTCCGTCGAGTCGGGTTACAGGGATCATAGCAACTCCTCCAAATTTTCTACTTCCGACCACCACGGGCCGGCAGTTCTCTGGTGTCACGTGACACCAATGTTTTCTTTGGTAAGGTGTCAACCCTCTGGAGTTGACACCCTACCTTACCCTATTCTTGTCGCAGGGTGTCCTCACTCTGCGACATATTGTTATTGGTCAACGCTTATCAGTTGACCGGCTCAAGACTACCTCTTGAGCTGGGTGATTTCCTGGAGCAACTGGTCGGAAGTCGATATCACTCTCGCCGCCGCCTGAAATGCTCTCTGTACGACAATCATATCCGTGAATTCACGTGAAAGGTCCACGTTAGACATCTCCAAAAATCCCGAATTGATCTTCGCACCCGCTTGATTAGCATCGGTGATTCGCGGTGAGCCTGAGTTGGCTGTGTTTGCGTAGAGATTTTCACCAACTCGTTCCAACCCCTGTGGGTTAGTGAAGTTGGCAAGCAACATCTGGCTGAGAATTTCAGTCTCACCATTGGAGAAGCTTCCGAATATCTGGCCGTTCGTGTCGATGAAGATGCCCTGAAGTGTTCCCATCCCATAGCCGTCCTGACCGGTAGCCATCATCGAAGTTGCCGACGCGGTTGACGTAAGCCCATCGAAACCACCGAAAGCGCCAACATTGAATGAGAAGCCTACATTTTGAGCGCCGTTCCCTGGATTGAATACAACTTCATTAAGATTTCGCTCATAAGAGAACGACTCAAGTGATCCATCGTCACGGAACGCGATCGTACCGTTGCCGCCTTCGACGACGACTGCCGGACTCTCGACTTCAGCCTTCCAACGCCATACGCCCGGTTCTTCACTGCGAGTCATCCTGATCGTCATATTGTGGGTATTGCCAAGTGAGTCGTAAACGAATATCGAACTTGAGTGGTCAGTCGATTCAGTAGTTATCAATGTTTCACCAGCGGCAAGTCCGTTCGGGGCAGTAATGAATATTCCGCCTCCGCCGAGGTCAGAGATACCATTAACCAATCCGGTGCGGTCATCCATGGTCAGATTTAAAGCCTTAATAATTGGAGTTGTCTGACCTTTTGGCATAAAGTTATCGACCGCGACCAGGGTCGAGGCGGTACCGTTATTGACAGTGAATGTGCCCGTCTGATCAAAGAGAGTTGCAACTATGTTACTGTTGTTTCCATCATGAAGGACCACGTTATAACGCCCACCGTCGCCGTAGAAATCCCTGGTGATCTTGATTGCACCATTCTCATCCAGTTCAGCGTTCAGTCCGGCAACCTGTGAGTTGATGGCTTGAATTAATTCGCTGACGGTTGAATCCGTTGACAATCCAGTAATGGTGACTGTTCGTTGTCCATCGACTGTAATCTCCAGCCCTTCGGTCGCATTGATACCGAGCGTTCCGATGTTATCGGTCAAATTTAGAGGCTGGCCCTGGTGCGATCCGGAGGCGACACTACGAGTGGCGTTCTGCCCTGTCATAACAACTCGGTGATCACCACCGACGCCATCGAACGCAATTCCGTTCAGGTTACGAATTCCTGTCGTTCCAGCGCTCACTAACGCCGCGGTTGAATTCGTCATGTGCATATCGAGGTTACCGGCAAGGGTGATCTCATTGGTCGGATTTGCCGGTGAACGTCGTCCCAGTGGGATCTGGATCGACTGAGGAGCTGATTTGTCAAGGACGGCACTGCCTTCATCGAGTGGCATATATCCGAGTACCTTGTAACCGTTTCCGGCATTTACCAAACTTCCGTCAGCGTCAAGCTGGAAGGCGCCAGCGCGAGTGTAGTAATCCCGATCGCCATCAGTGACGAGAAAGAAACCGTCGCCTTGAAGCGCGAGGTCGGTTGTGATTCCTGTTGCTTCCATCGAGCCTTGGCTGAAATTGGTATCGACCCCGAGTACGCGCATTCCGAGTCCTACCTGAATCGGGTTGACGCCACCGAGACTGCCAGAGGGGGCTATTTCGCCTGCCAATGTTTGAGCCATGGTCTCAGCAAAGGTGATTCTGCCGCTCTTGAAAGCGACTGTATTGACATTAGCAATGTTGTTGCCAATGATGTCCATCTTGGTCTGGAAATTTCGCAGACCAGAAATCCCGGCATAAAGTGACCGCATCATAGGAGTATTGTCCTTTTTTTGTGTTTCTTTTTGACGACGCCGCTGTTTTATTAGTTTACAGCGGAAGGTCTCCTTGTGAGGTCCAACCCGCTTACCGTCGTCTGATGATTAATTGTCAATCGGTGATTGTCGATTGACTGTTTTGTTCAAAGTGTTTGTTGTTTCCCGATTATCAGGAGGACGGATCTCAATTTCCGTCCGATTATCAGGAGGACGGATCTCCGTATCCGTCCGAAAAGATTCATTATGGATGGGTACGGAGCCCCGCCATCCCTTCAGGCAATTACTGCCGCGTCGATTGATGTAAATACATTATCACGCAGATTATTGCCATCAACCAATGTGATGATCGTCCGCTTCTCAACGCCCACGATCAGGGCGAGGTCATCGAGCATCACCAGCGCTCGCTTCCCACCTTTGGCTGATACCGCCTCAAGTGCGTTATCGATCCGAGATAGTTGTTGCTGGTTGAGATTAATCGACCGGCTTTCTGCCCGTGCCGCCGCATGGCCTGAAAACTCGACATTTACGCCAGCATCGACGCATGCTTTTTTGAGCAGATCAGCGAATGGCGTTCGAATCTCTTCCTTGCGTATGGGAGTTTGGGTCCGGCTCTGAACCGGCAACTGCGGCGGTCCGACCCGATCGGCGCGTATTCTATCGATAAGCGCCATATTAATTCCCCAATTCCATCAAACGTCCCAACAACCCTGTTCCGTTTTCGCCCGTTCCCTCGAGAATCTCAAGAACCGAACTGAATGGAATAGTTCTGCCATTAAGAAGCAAGACCGGGTTGCCATTTTCAAACCGCACTCCGCCAATCCTGCCTATTGCTAGCGGCATGGCTTGAACTGTTGCGCCACCGCGAGTTTTGGCTTCGATTTCGACGTAGTAGTTCCCCGGCGGAACGCGGTTGCCCTGTCCGTCCCTGCCGTCCCACTCCGTCTTGTTATCACCCATAGGGGCGTTCGGGATGGAAAGAGTGCGCACAGTTACGCCGTCTTCACTTACTATTGAGATCTTCACGGGTGAAGCCAATCCGGAAAGATTGTAATTGATGGTGACGGCGTCTGTTCCATTGTAAACTGCAGTATTGTCCGCCGCCCGCACCGACTTGCCGATCAGGGTAGTTGCCATGGTGTTGTTGACCGACTGCGCCAACATCAAATTGGTCTCAGTCTGTGAATCCATCTTGTTGCCAATGTTGCGCAGTTCTTCGACACTCGAGAATTGCGCTAATTGGGATGCGAATTCTGATCCTTCAAGCGGATTCATCGGATCCTGGTATTTCATTTGGGCAACCAACAAGTTCAGAAAATCCTGCTTGTCATCCACGGGCGCGTTCATTTTTGCGCCTGCATTGCCAAAGACAGGGAGCTGGTTGATTGCTCCGACACTGTTCATATTGACTCCTCTGGTTCAAATTTGCCCATTTTGGGCTGTTCAAATCAGATAAGGCAACTTCGGTGCCAAGTAATTCTTGAAGATTATTTAAAGGAAAGGTTCGGGTTTGCTTAAACTATGAGGTAAAATATGCCGGTTGGGGGCAGTGTCGATGGGCGAACACAAGGTTCGCCTGTACGGGCGATGCTTGTCATCGCCCTGTTGCGACGGGGTGTCCACACCCGGTCGCGTTACTGCCAAATACGCCGCAGGATGGGGACATCCTGCGGCAATCAAGAACGGGCGACCCGCCCGTTTCAATGACTCTAAGCTACCATTTCAAAGCTGTTGTAACCATAAGCAAGCATTCGATCGCGGCGAGTCTCTTCGCGCTTTTCTTCTTTAGATTGTTGATTGTCTTCATAGTTTTCGTCGCGCCGCTCACGCAGGTCGGCCTGTGCATTCGTTTCATTTCTGGAAGGCGTCGAGACGCTAAACTCGATAGAAACGTTATGGTAACCAGCCGCCGCCAGCGTTTCTTTCAACTTGGAAGTCTCGCCTTCGATTGCCAACTGCGATTCGGTGCTTTCGACCTTGAACTGGAGTTTCAGCAAATCGCCAACTTTTTCGATCAGCGCCGTCGCTTTGCCAAGCGCTTCTGGGCGCAGTGTCAGCTCAACTTTCTGGACCCCATTAACGCCTCCATGGTTTTTTATAGACGTTAACAGGTCTTGTGCATCGAATGTATGGCGTACTGTCTGCGCGGCATGAGGATTGGCTTCAGGTGACTTCGGAGTCGCTTGGTTTTGTTGAGTTTTGAATGCATCGCCGGTATCTGAGGCAATCACCTTACCCATTTCATTCTGATTGTCAGCTTTAGGACCTTGGGTAATGGTTGATGATGCGCTGGGAGGTGATTCCTTGCTTTTTGCTATCTCCTTGACAGGCGCTTTCGTAGCATCCAGAGTCGGTGACTGATTGTCGTTTTTGGAAATTATCGACTCTTTTTTGGGTTCGACGCTATTCAGTCTTGGCAGGTCGGTTCTCTGATGCCTGACGAAATTTTCGGCAGACGGTACACTCGATAAAGTTGGAGGTATAACCTTCGATTCGGAATTGGCGAGGGTTCCTCTCCAAGACGATTTATCGGGAGTTGGAATCAGCTTCCTGAAGAAAGTCTCCCGCATCATAGTGAGGTCAGTCTGGCTGTCAAGTTTAGGCGCAAGTGGCAGGACAGACTCCCCTTGAGGAATATTGAAGCGAGCCTCTTCAAATATACGACGTTCAGGTTGAATAACCGAAGTCAACGGTAGTGCGTTTATCTTGGTTGGATCCGATTGATTAGTTTGGCCGAGCATCGTCGATACTCGGTCTGAAGCACCATCAAAGTTCCTAGTTCCCAATGTTGTCGAGCTATCCTCAAGCTCCACTCGATGAGTAACGTGAGCAGTAAAAGGGTTATTTAGGTTCAATGGTATGGACGGAACTCCAACCGTTACCGCTGGACGCTCACTCTGGTGCGTCAGGTTTTCAGCCACCAATGATCGGTGGACGTTGACTTCCACCTGAACTCCACCAAACTTTTTCAGCTGATCTTTATTAGTTCGCTCATTGACTCTGTTCAGTTCGTTTTTCCGGTTGGTCACGACACGGGATTCGCCTGTAAATCCATTCGGTTTGCGAGTGAAACCATCCTTAGGACCGTTTTGCGTAGGAGGCTCGACATTTCTGATGAATTGATCTGCCGGTAAAAGAGGCTTTCCAATCGAATGATTCGCTTCGCTATCGATCGCACCAAGAGCCGGCTTATTTTGAGCAACAACTTCCTTCGGTTGATTGGATTTGGTCTCAGTACCAGCAATTGCAAATTGGTGAGATGGAACATGGGGCAAATTATAGCGAAGTTCACCTGGAGGGCAGACACTCTTGTCCGCCCTTGGGACAAGGCTGATTTGGCTTTGGGGGGAAAGGAGTGTCTGCCCTTCAGGTCCACTATTTGATATAACGGTTAATAGCGGCTCTGATGTCCTGTAAGTTAATCCAGCGGGGCGCTTGTCGTGGCGTTCTTCGGAACTTGGGGTTGCCTGATTGACGGTTGCTGGCGCTGGGGAGGGCTTTCGTACAATCCCATCATCAAATAAAACGGAGTGAGTCTGTTTTTCGATGTTTAACGATTTAGACTCATTTGGTTGCCGCAGGGTGTCCACACCCTGCGGTGTCCTCTGTCCTTGCCGCAGGGTGTCCACACCCTGCGGTGTCCTCTGTCCTTGCCGCAGGGTGTCCACACCCTGCGGTAAAGTTGATAAAACACTGTTTACCGGCTTGTTTATCGAAGGTAGTTCAAGGCTGACAACGGATCGCGGAGTCGATGGAATTGCCGGAGGGTCGATTATGGTTGAGCTGTTGTTTATTACTGGTTGCGGCAGTGTTGAGTTTGGTTGCCGCAGAGTGTCCACTTCCTGCGGTGTCCTCTGTCCTTGCCGCAGGGTGTCCACACCCTGCTGTAAAGTTGAAAATACACTGTTTACCGGCTTGTTGTTCGAGAGCAATACCTGATTGACAGCAGATCGCGCCGTCGTTGGAATCACCGGGCGGTCATTTATGGGTTGGCTATCGCTCGCCTGAGCCCCTGTTTTTCCAGCATTACCACCGTCTGACTTTAGTTTCGGTTGGAAAACTGGTCTTTCCTGCCGCAGGGTGTCCACACCCTGTGGTGTGGTCTGTCCCTTCTGCAGGGTTTCCGCTCCCTGCGGGGTGGTCTGTCTCTGCCGCAGGGTGTCCACACCCTGCGGTGTGGTCTGTCTCTGCCGCAGGGTGTCCACACCCTGTGGTGTGGTCTGTCCCTTCTGCAGGGTTTCCGCTCCCTGCGGGGTGGTCTGTC
>CAYHEC010000008.1:0-9027 GCA_964355675.1 uncultured Caldithrix sp. | reverse complement strand
TGTGGTGTGGTCTGTCCCTTCTGCAGGGTTTCCGCTCCCTGCGGGGTGGTCTGTCCCTTCTGCAGGGTTTCCGCTCCCTGCGGGGTGGTCTGTCTCTGCCGCAGGGTGTCCACACCCTGCGGGGTAGTTGAATCAATATTTTTATGCGATGAAATCTTAGGAATGGTCGATGATGGTAGCGTCTCCACGGTCGTCGCCATTCCATTTTGAGCCGGCTGATTGGTGCTCGGAGCGCCCACTTTCTCAAACTGCGCAGGGAGATTATCAATCCGCCGAGCGGAAGGTGATCTGGTAGAGATACTGCTTAAAGGTTCTGCGACCGTAATGCCAGAAACTAAAGGACCCTTCGCAAGGCTAAGGGCTGGAAGGTCGGTACTTGACTCCTGAAGAGTAGGCTTCGAAACATATTCGCTTCTCGAGGCGGTTTTCGCCGATGTCGAAGTACCCGACGATTTTAGAGTCGGAGTCTCGAATGGTACATGAGTCTGTGCAATCGGGATCAAATCCACCCGTTGACCTACCCCGCCGCTAAGAACATCATTTGCTTTCGGAGCGACTTCCTCTTGGGAGTTGTATTTATGCGAATGGTTGAGTGTTTTTAAACCTGCCCCGCCAACCTCTTGCTTGATTGGTGCTACCTTCACACTACTGGATGTTGGAGATTTCCCAACTTGCAAAGTGGCTGGCAATTTTAAGGATGGCTGAACTTCAGGCGAACTCGAATTTGAGCTGATTGATTTCAGTAACCGTGCGAATAGTTCACGTTCTGGTGCAGAGAGCGCCGAACGCCCACCTTCGATGGCGGGCTTTAGCTTCAGGATATTGGCTAATCCATTCAGCAAATTCGGTTTCAACATTCCTTTCATTGGCGTACGATTCTGACAGCGATATCGGATGCGATACCGGGAGGTAGTTGCTGTAGAATTTTGGACGCCTTCTTTGGCTTGAGTCTAAACAATATCTCGGTAATTTCATCGGTCGATTGAGTCGATAGCATATTTGCCGCCGCAACGGGGCTCATCGTCTCAATGATTTTCACCAAACGTTTGATTTGAACGGCACGAGTCGAGTCTATCTTCGGTTTATATCGCGTCAGTTTGGTTGAGAGCGCTTCATTATCTGAAGCGAGCATTTGCAACGCCCGTTCCTTTTCGTTGGCAATTGCGGTAAGCGAATCTATTTCGGCTCGAGAAGCTTGCGAAATCTGAGGCCCAAAAGCCGCGAGAATCGCGGAAGTGTCTATTGAATTCGGCTTAACAGTATCCGACTCTGTTTTCCACAATTGTAACGAGGGAAATCCCGTCTCCGGTCGCATCGAAGCGGCAATGGCAAGCTCAAATTCCACCGAAGTATCAAACTGAAATTCATCACTTGAAATAGTTCCATTTAACAATTCAGATTTATCAAGATAATCTATTCCCGGTATTTCAACAAACTCAGAAGTGTCCACCTGGGCGCTGGTTAATTGCTGAATAGGAAGTTCGAGCGTGTCATTTGGTTCAGTGATCCCATCTCCAGCCAATTCAAGAGTATCGAACAAAAGATCGGCTAATCCGGCAGTGTCCGAAAGATCAAGCGGCGGCAACTCGTTCACTGTTCTTGCGGCGCTATCTTCCTTAGTCTCGGTCTTGTTTGAGATTAAGGATTTACCCACATAGAAGAGAATCACAATCGCTGTTAATCCGAGCGAGCCGATGATGATTGGCTTGGACGATCGCTTTTTTTTGCCCAAGGCAACGGCAAGTTCTTCTGAAGTAATTTCAGGTTCGTCAGACATCGATTTCTTTCAAATTTCCTGCTGTAACGAATCGACGGCCTGCAATTTCATCCTGCTCGTTCGACTCGATAAGCGTGGACTCAAGACGGTACTTCTCAAGCTCTTTATCTTTTAGTATTTCAAGCATTTTCTTGCGCCGAGCTGCCTCAGTGAGCTCTTTTCGTCGATCCGATACCACCTCGATGGCATGTTGGAGTTTCCGTACTTCTTCGCCAACTTGTCGTTGAAGTCTCTGCCCAAATCGGTGGTTGATCAATGCGTCCCCGGCGTTAATCCCCTGTGAAAGAGAACGCTTCAACTGAGACCGTTGGTCAAATACGGCAGACTCTGCCGCATCCAATTTATCTCTCTGCAACCCTCGTGCCCGTTCGGCGTCGGAAAAATGCCTCTGAGCGCTCTCCTCACGGATTTCATTCACATCAAGGACTTTTTGCAGGCGAAAAGAGAATATCTTCACTGTTTTTCTCCTGTCTTCACAAGATCTTCCAATTTTGAAATCGTAACTTCAAGAGAATTTGAATCTTCGATATTCTGGGTCAGAAAAGCCTTAATCGCCTCGCGTAATCTGATCGCCTCATCCACGTCCGGGTTCGACCCTTCCTCGTAGGCTCCGATATTGATCAAGTCTTCGGCTTCGCGGTAGGCGGCAAGAAGTCTTTTAAGGATCGTCGCCGCCTTTCGGTGCGAGGTGGTTGTTACATCGCCCATAACACGACTGATGCTGGCGAGAGCGTCGATCGCTGGATAATGACCTGACGCGGCTATTTTTCGCGAGAGTACGATATGTCCGTCAAGGATTGACCGGACGGTATCAGCAACCGGCTCGTTCATGTCGTCGCCTTCGACCAGCACTGTGTAAAGTCCGGTTATTGATCCCTTTTCCGCGGCTCCTGCACGTTCGAGTAATTTCGGTAGCATGGCGAAAAGCGATGGAGTATAACCCCGCGATGTTGGAGGCTCGCCAATCGCCAAGCCGACCTCTCGCTGAGCCATCGCCAGACGCGTTACCGAGTCCATCATCAACATCACATTCATGCCTTGGTCGCGGAAGTATTCCGCGATTGTTGTCGCGGCAAAGCTCCCCTTTATCCGCATTAGTGCCGGCTGGTCGGAAGTTACAGCGATTACGACAGATCGTTTCAAACCTTCAGTTCCAAGATCCTTTTCGATGAAGTCTCGTACCTCGCGCCCACGTTCCCCGATCAATGCAATAACATTGACGTCTGCCGATGTATATCGGGCTATCATTCCCATCAACACCGATTTCCCCACGCCCGATCCGGCAAATATACCGAAACGCTGTCCCTTGCCGCAGGTAATCAGCGAGTCGATGCATCTGATTCCGGTCATCAGAGGCTCAGTAATCCGACGACGCGAAAGAGGATGGGGAGGTTTATTCAGGATCGGCCGCCTGACAAGAGGAGGTAATGGTCCTTTATCGTCAAGAGGCTCCCCCAATCCATCGAGAACTCGACCAAGAAGTAACTCACCTACTGCTACTGTGTAAGGCTCCCCGTCAGCCGTAACCATTGATCCCGGAGCAATCCCGTCCATGTCTCCAAGCGGCATCAGAAGAACCCTGTTACCCTTAAATCCAACCACCTCAGCAGGAATTCCTCCATTCCGTCGGCTGGTAATGGTGCAACGGTCCCCAACAGAGACTTCGGGACCAACCGACTCGATCACGAGGCCAATCACCTGTTGAACACGGCCACTGCGGCGAACCGTCTGAGCAGATGTAACGGTATTGCTCATACGGTTGAACCACACGGCGGGGTCGGGTGTCCTAAGCGTCACAACTTGTCCGAGATGTTTAAATTGCCTATATTGCTCTCATACCAGCGAAAGCCGGTATCCATAAATTCCATAATTATCATTAAGTTATTTGGATCCCGACTTTCGTCGGGATGAGAGTTCCGGGCATTATTTGCATTCTTCGACAGTCTAATCATTAGTGGTCTCTATCGCGGCAATTTCAAGCTTCTTCTCGATCAGTTCGAGCTGAACCTCCGGACGCAAATCGAATAGACCAACCTCACACTCAACAATTATTCCCCCCTTGGCAATGCTCCCGCGCTCGATGACTTCGATGTATCGAACTCCCTCTGCTGTGCGAAGCAAATCTGCAGAGGCGGCGCGTAGAGCTTCTGCGTCACCAGGATTAACCAAGAGACTTACCTTGGTCTGCTCATGAGCTAACGCTATCCCTCGTCTGGCAAGATCGATGGCGAGTGAGTCGTGTGCCGAAACAACTTCGCCCACTACTTTTCTGGCGATTTCCATCGCAAGGGTAGCGACATGGACTTCGACCTTCGCCCAAACAGCCCCAATCCCCTCATCAAGCTGTTCGAGATACCCCCTTAAAAGTCCTGCCTCACCCTCAATCGAACGCTGTCCCTCAACAACGCCCTTTCGGAATCCATCCAGATACCCTTCCTGACGTGCCGATTCGATACGTGATTGAACATCGAATTCGACTTCTTCCGCCGTCGGTCCGATAAATGTCGGAAGCAAATCCTCGTCGCGGATAAACACTGGTCCGGAAACTAACGTCTGATCTCCGGGACTATATCCACCTTTGGAAATTCTTCGAGAACGGACGATGGTCATCATACCAACTGGTCGTTGAATGAGTGACTCGAAAGCACGATCTCACCTTCATCCTCGAGACGCCGAATGACATCGATGATCTTCTGTTGCGTTTCTTCTACCTCGCGAAGCCTGACCGGCCCCATATACTCCAGTTCTTCCTGGATCATTTCCGAAGCTCGTTTGGACATATTCGCCAGTATCTTTTTCTTCAATTCCTCGCTGGTCGCCTTAAGCGCCATCGCAAGATCACGATTATCGACTTCCTTCAACACTCGCTGGATTGACCGGTCATCGAGCGCGATTAAGTCTTCGAATACAAACATCAGGTTCTTGATTTCTACCGCAAGATTGGGATTCTCTTTGGAAAGACCGGTAAGAATGTGTTTTTCAAATCGTTGTCCCACCATATTAAGCATCTCAGCGGCGCTCTTTATACCACCGAATTTTGCGGTTGACTGTGAAAAGTCAATATGACTCTCAAGGACCTTTTCGATGGCTTGAAGAGTGTCTGGCGAAACGCGCTCCATGCGGGCAACCCGGTGAACAACATCCACCTGTACTTTTGGTGGTAGTTCTGTTATGATGGTAGCCGCTTGCGAAGGCATCAACAGTGTCAGCACCAGCGCTATTGTCTGAGGATGTTCTTTCTGAAGAAATGATGTAAGTTGATTGAGGTCAACATTTTGCAATACGTTAAACCCTTTTACTTGCAAGGCGGCTTGAACGCGACGGATAATTTCGAGCGCTTTCTGCTCACCCAAGGCTTTATTAAGGATCTCCGTTGCGTAGTTAATACCGCCAGTCGATAAATACTGCTCGGCTAATACCATCTGATGAAATTCGCCGTTGATCGTTTCAAGTTCTGTAGGTTGATAATTTCTCACGCGAGCGATCTCACCGAGGAGCTTTTCGATCTCGTCATCGCCCAAGTGTTTCAGAACGCTGGCAGAAGCTTGAGCGCCGATCGCGATCATGAAAATCGCCGCCTTGCGGAGACTGTTTCCGACAACCATGTCAGTGGAACGACCAGAGCGTCCGGAAGTTTGAGGTGTTGGCACTGGGGAGTACTTAAGTTAAGATGTTACTAATATGGGCTGTTGCCGAGATGTCAAATCATGTAAATTTGAAGCGTGTAGCCCGGCGAGCTGTGCTCGGCGGGTGCGATTCAAGTAGCTCCCGCCCAGCGAAGCTGTGCGGGCTACCCGCCCTTGGTATTTGGGCAACAGCCCCAATATGTGACTGGGTGACTGGTCAGAGATTTCCAGTCACAAGTCACCTGCTCTTATTCTTCTATCAACCACGAACGAACCAGCTTCGCCGCTACGTCAGGTTTCTCTTCGACGAACGAAGTAATCTGATCCATTCGTTCCCGACGCTGTTTTGCATCAGGATCTGTTTCCTCTTCGATACTCGGCATCGGCATCGCTACCGCGGCAAAAGCAGGATTAAGTTGATTCTGAGTTGATGGTACCATCGCCATCGCCTGTGCGGTTGCCCGGCGCAAGAAGTTCTTCACCATCAGTAACATCAATATTATCGCCGCAAGTATAATGAACTTCTGACTCTTCTTAAAGTAATCTTCCCATTTATTGATCGTTACCATCTCAGATTCATCGAGATATTCGCCGCCCGAGAAGGGAGCGGAGATCACGCTGATCTCGTCATTTCGCTCGACGCTATATCCCAGCGCCGCCTGAATCGTCCGACTGATCTCGTCAAGCTCCCCTTGAGGTAGAGGCTTGAATTCCCTGGTCTTTTGTCCACCCGTGCCGTTTTCGACCGTCTCGTACTTGCCATCTACCATCACTGCGATAGAAAGACGCTTGATGTTGCCAACTGCGTCAACCGTATGCTCTTTAGTCAAATTCAGCTCATAATTCGTGACGCTGTTTTCCGTCTGACTTGCGGAGGTATCTGCGGCGCTCGATGATGTCGAGGTAACCTCTTCTGAACGAATAGCCGGGTTGTCGGCGTCATAGGTCTCGCTCTGGAGTTCATGTTGCTTGAAATCGAGTAAAGCAGTGACTTGCAATGCGGATCTGCCGGGCCCAAATCGCCTGTCAAGAAGCGCTTGCCCTTTTTGTATCAGGCTCGACTCGATTTTCTGTTGCAGTTCAATCTGATTCCCGGTCAAACGCATCATCGGATCATTCTCAACCTTCTCCGTCAGGATGAACCCGCGCGAATCGATTACCGTAACGCTTTCCGGTGAAAGTCCTTCGACTGCTGAGGAAATGAGGTAGGCTATCCCTTCAACTTGGGCTGGGGAAAGTTTTTGGCCGCGCTTCAGTCTTAACGTGACTGAGGCGTTGGCTTGTTTCTTATTCTCTTTGAATAGACTCTCGTCGGGAATCGTTATATGGACCCGAACACCCTCGACAGGATCGATCTGAAGTATTGTGCGTGAAAGTTCACCCTCGAGAGCGCGCCGATAATTCAACTTCTGAACAAAGTCCGTAACCCCAAGGCTATTTTGATCAAACAATTCCCATCCGGTGCCATGTTCGCGGGGTAACTGCGCCGCGGCAAGCTTGAGCCGAGTTTCGTAGAGTTTTTCCGAATGAACGAGTATTCGACGGCCTTCCTGATCCAACTTATAGGGTATGTGTTCCTTCTGAAGCACTTGGACGATCTCGCCTGAGTCCTCAAGCGAAAGATCAGTAAAAATAGGCTTATACTGAGGACGCAAAGCCCATGTAACAAGAGCAATCGCCGCCGCGGCCATCAGGGCAAAACTCAATATCACCGAAACCCGCTTCTCTGGCGGGAATCGGTTCAAAAATGACTTTATAAATGCGGATATTTGGTTTAGAAAAGGGGGCATTGTCGATACCTGACTTTTATCGCACGGTGTTCACACCCGGCGATGCCAAACGAACTCTCTTTTTTATTGCAAGGCGCGCACACCCTGCCAAACGCGTTTTCTTGATTGATGGCCACCAGCCACTAAAAGTAGATCAAACCTGCATTTTCATTACTTCCCGGTATGCATCGACCATCTTATTTCGAACTTCCATCAGAAGCTTGAAACTCGTTGCGGCTTCTTCCATTGCGACAACGACTTGATGCACGTCTTCGAGTTCACCAGCCAGAAGCTTGTCCGTCGATTGACCCGCCGCTTGTTGCATCTGATTTACCTCAGAAACAAGGCCGCCAAGCACTTCCGAAAAAGATGCCTTGCCAGGCTCCTGTTGAGTGGCTGGCGACTGAATTCCCTGTGGACCCAGTGGCGGAAAACCACTGCCTATCCGTCTAATTTCGTCTGTCATGAGAGGTATTTCGTGTTTGTTATTGGCATTCGCGTAGGTCAACCGTCTCGGTTGACTTCATAATGCGGACGTCCTCGTCCGCATGAATATTAATTAATCAGGCTCTTAGGTCGATCCTGGTGCCGAGATGAGTCGGTCCGTTCTTCGTCGGAGCTTCCGCAGGTTGCTTCTGAACTTGAATATACTGCTTTTGAGCCCTGGCAATTGCCTCACCCACACGCGCTTCAAGTTGGAGCCTTCTTAACGCCAGCGCGTTCGGGTTGTCGTTGACCGGATTAATCGGATTCGCCAACGTCAGATCTCCAGCGCTTTCCGAGCCATGTCCTTAGCCGCGCTGATCGCCTGTATGTTCGCTTCGTAAGATCGTGAAGCTGAAATCATATCCACCATTTCTACGATCACGTCGATTTTTGGCATCGCCACATATCCGAATTCATCTGCATCCGGATGATTGGGATCGTAAACGTTCTCTGGATCGGCTTTGTCCCTTACCGAATCCATTCTTACACCGGAATACTTGCGGGTAAAAGAAGCTTCAAATTCTGAGCTGATGTGTCCCTTTCGGGTAGCAGTTAGACTTAATTCATTGTCACCGACGGGATTAAAAGCTGTGGAACTCTTCATTGCTTCAAAAAAACGGACAATCTTTCGCTTGTAGGGTCCGCCTTCTTCGGTCTTGGTCGTATTAGTATTGGCAAGATTTTCCGCGATGATGTTCATTCGGCGGCGTTGGGCTCCAAGTCCGGTAGAGCTGATTCTAATCGAAGAAAATAGCCCGCTGATTTTATCCATCATTAAATTCCTTTGATTGCAGATTGAAGACCTTCAAAATACTGTCGCGCTAATTTTGATGCAAAACTAAATTGAAGATGATTCTCTGCCATTTCTGCCATCTCGCGATCGATGTCCACGTTATTCAGGTCATTGATATCGCTGGGTACGGTATCAATTCGCATCTTAGGGTTGAGTGACTCCATATCGATCCCGCCACTGCCAAGATGTTTGGCGTTGGTTCTTGTCAATCCGCCAGCGCTGATTGCGGTGCGTAATTTATCTTCAAATTCAACGATGCGCCGGTCGTAATTCACTGTTTCGGCGTTGGCTACATTATCAGCAATCGCGCGGTGTCGCATTGCGTAGGCGTCCAGTCCCCGAACCAACATGGGGATCTTGGTTTGGTCGAATAGTAATTCTTTTAGCATTTCTTGCCCTTTTGGATTCGCTTCTGCCGGAATTCAAGCAAGAGTTGTGCCAGTCTGAAATTTGCGTAATTTATTTATTTGATAACGTTTGTGAAGAATTCGGAAGGGGAAAAAAGTGCCGGAGAGATTAAATTCTTGGAGGGCGGACTTTCAGAGTTCGTTGATTTATTCGCTTGAGACGCCAATT